>CAJFUN010000039.1 GCA_904420205.1 Candidatus Parachristensenella avicola
AGCCCCGTCAGCTCAGGCTCCCCCGCGCGCCCCGTCTGCCCCACGCAGATCTCCGCCGCGTCCTGGTTCCCGATCGTCCCCCGGCTCGCCGGGTGGATCGTCAGGTTCGCTCCCGTCATCTCGTAGAGATAGCGGGATAGTTCCTCCGCCGCCCGCCAGGTGGCGGCGCTGGCCTCGTCGGCCACGATGATATGGGCGCGGGTCGCGCCATGGTTGGCTAGTATCATGGTTCTGTTCTCCTTCTTTATCTTCTGCCCGCTTAGTCCAGCTCCGGGTCGTGCTGCCGCACATTCAGCGTACCGTTGCGCATGCGGCGGATGCTCTGCTCCAGGCTCATGCCTTCGCGAATCTTTTCAATGCCATAACGGCGCACATCCGCCTCAAAGGCGTCGATCAGCGCGTCGCGATCCGGGGCGTCCTTAGGCATGCGGTGCAGCTTCACATAACGCACCTGCAGCCGGGATTTACGCACCCGATCCAGTACCTCCGCGTCGTCGGCCAAGGCTTCAGCTTCGTCAAAAAGCGCATCCATTTGCGGGATAAGTTCATCGGGAATATACTGATCCGGGTTATGGTAAATGCCCACATGCAGACCCCGTTCCAGCATCGAATCCCGCAAAAGCCGGATATACCGGGCCAGCGGCGCAGCCGCCATGCCATAGTATCCGGTCATGAACTCCTCCATAGCCTGCTCTACATCCAGATCCAGGTTCCACATGAGCTTTGAGATCACATAGGCCCTGAGCTCGCCGAACTCGCCGGAAGCCGTTTCCGCGTTGCCCTGCTCAAAGAGGCCCGTCACATGATGGTCGACAAAATAGCGGACGTTGTCCTTGAGCACATGGAAATTGGGGAAGGGGGCCAGATAATGTTTATAGTTGGTGGTGTAGTCCCACACGAACATGCGGGGGCTGATGGCCTTCCAGTTATCCATGTCGGCCTGGAAGGTTGCTCCCGCTACGGTGCGGTCCTTAAAGGAGGCCGTCTCATTGCATTCACCCAGGGGGTGGGTGAAGCAGCATTCAATGGAGCAGATGCGCACACACACATTGGGCAGGGGATGCGTCTTGGGCGCCTGGCGGGTGTACTGATAGGCAAAAGTATCAATAATCACGTCCGGAAATTCCTCGGCGATGGAAGCAGCGCAGGCGTTGATAAAGCGGATCAGCGTACCCGAATAGGCGCCCTCCTCGGCGTCCACCCTGGCGCATTCCGGGCACTGGCAGGGGTTGTACCAGTCCATCTGGGCGATGGAGAAGATCTTCGCCTCAGGATGGTCGATAATGTTCTGCCTTAGCTTTTTCTTGGTGATCTCCAGCACATCGGGATTCGTCAGACAAAGCTGCGTCTGCTCCCGGATGCGCTTGCCATCGACCATGGAGAAGTACTCCGGATGCTCGTCAAAGTACTCTTCCGGGCTGACATACTCGAAAAAGGAATGGCCAAAATAATAATATTGAATACCGCCGCCCACTTTTTCCGGGTAATTGTTGAAGATGGATCCGTTCAGGCCGCGCTTAACGGCAAAAAGCGGGTTCGTCTCCGGACCGTGCCAGAAAGTCTCTCGATATTCCAGCGGTGGGATCCGCATCACGTCCAGCTCCGGCAGGATCAGATCCGCCCGCCGGGGGATCTTTTCCACCTCGGGAGTTAGGAAGCGGCACCCCAGATAATCCTCCAGAAGGCCGTATACGCCATACAGCGTGCCCCGGTCGTTTTCGCCTAGAATGAACAGCCGGTTCCCCTCCGCCTTTAAGATATACCCGTCATTTTTCAATCCATCGCCGCAGGGCGTGCCCGGCCGATTGGTGCGGCCGATCACAATTTCCTTTTCCTGTGCGTCCATGGCGTCGGATACCACGGGAAGTACGGCGCCGGTTATCCGGGCGGTATAGCCTGCCAGCTCCGTGGCCGCATAGCGCTGGGCCTCGGTGGCGCCCTCAGCGATGACGATTACATAGTCGGTTAGGCGGTTGTCTACAATGTGCATGTACGTTTTATCTCCTTGTGCATAGGATATGCGCTTAAGCCGCAGCCAGCGGCAAAAGGTTCGTAATAGGGGACGTCCTTACCAGACGTCGTTGGTTTGCCCGGCGCGAATCTGCTCAATGCTTTTCTCCAGGTCACGGGCTTCGCGGGTCCGGGTGAAACCAAAACGGTGCAGGTCTCGGATAAATCCTTCCACCACCTCCGCCCGCGCTGGATCGTCCTTGGCCATCCGGTTCAATCGGCAGTAACGTACCTGCATGCGGGAACACTGCACCCGGTAGAGCACGTCGTCATCGTCGGCCAGCGCTTCGGCTTCATCCCAGAGGCGATCGGCCTCATCCAGCATTTCATCGGTGATGTGCCCATGGGTGGGGTTATCAAAGATGCCCATATGGATATGGTTTTCTTCGACATGGCGTGCAATCATATCAATATACTCGCGAATTGGCGCTCCGGCCTGACCATAGTAGCCTGAAAGGAATTCATTCATCGCCTGGCTCACGTTCATATCCGGCTCCCACATGAGCCGGCTGATGAGATAAGCCCTAAGCTCGCCGCACTCGCCGGAAACCGATTCGCGGTTCCCTTGCTCGAACAGGCCAGTAACCCCATTGCGAATGAAGAACTGGATATTGGGCTGCAACACGTAAAAATTGGGCATGGGGTTGAGATAGTGCCGGAACTGGGTGGTGTAATCCCACACGTGGATACGGTTACAGATCTTGGCCCAGTCGGCCATGTCCTTCTGCAGGCTGACGCCTTCCGGGGTATCCTTTTTGAAATATTCGGGCATTACATCGCATTCGGCCAAGGGATGCGTGAAGCAGCACTCAATGGAGCAGATGCGCACCGCAACATTGGGCTCGGGCTTGGTAATTTTCGGTGCCTGACGGGTATATTGATACGCCAGCGTATCGATAATCACATGGGGATAGTCCTCGGCAATATCCCGGGCCAGCGCGTTGACAAAGCGAATCAGCGTGCCGGCATGGCTGCCCTCCTCCTCGTCAATCCGGGCGCATTCCGGGCACTGGCAGGGGTTATACCAGTCGTTCTGAGAGATGGAAAAGATGGTGGCCTCCGGATGCTCCTCAATATTCCTGCGCAGCTTATCCCGAACGATGGCGAATACCTCCGGATTGGTCAGACACAGCTGGCTGCGGTCCCGAAGCCGCTTGCCGTCCACCATGGAGAAATACTCCGGATGCTCGTCAAAGTATTCCTCCGGGCTGATATAGTTACGGGCAAAGGTATGGACGAAGCCATAATAGCTGATGCAGCCGCCCCGTTTGGGATCGATCCCGTGGCGGTGCCCATTCAGGCCGCGTTTGTAGGCGATGTCCGGGTCAAAATAGCAGTTCCAGGAGGTTTCCCGGTACTCAAAGGGCGGAATGATTTCGCGATCCATGGCGGGCAGGTCAATCTCCCGCCGCGCGGGGATCTTTTCCACGCCCGGCGCGAAAAACCGGCAGCCCAGCACCCGTTCCAGCAGGCCATATACGCCGTATAAAATGCCCCGGTCGTTTTCGCCCTGGATGAAGAAGCGGTTGCCCACCAGCGTCAACCGGTAGCCGTCGTTTTTCAGCCCGTCCGTGCCGGGGCGTCCTTCCCGGTCCACCGGACCTATGCAGATCTCAAAGCGCTCCTGCGCGCTCTCCAGCGGATAGCCGTCCTCATACAGCGTAAGCGCAACGCCGCTCATCTTTTTCAGGTATCGAATAAGCTCTTCAGCGGCAAAGCGGTTGGTCTGGCTGGCGCCGGCAGGGATCACGACAGGAGCCTGCGCGCGCCCATTGGCGATAATCAGCATCGTCCGTCCCTCCTACTTCATCGGATTATCGTTCACCGTGTTGGCCCGCAGCTTCTCCACGGATTTTTCCATGGGCTCCCATTCCCGCACACGGGTAAGGCCAAAGCGCGCGAGATCCCGGATCAGGGCCTCGGCCATGGGGCCATAGGCGGGATCTTCCGCCGGGGTAATATTGAGCCGCACATAGCGGATCTGCAGCCGTGAGCGCTGCACCCGGGCCAGCACATCCTCGTCGTCAGCCAGGGCCTCCGCCCGGTCGAAGAGCTTCTCGGCCTTTTCCAGCAAGGGCTCGGGGATATGCCCCTGCTGGGGGCTGCAGTAGATACCCACGTGGATATTCTGCTTCACCACATGCTCGCGCAGCATATCGATGTATGCCCGGATCGGCGCGGCCGCCCGGCCGTAATATCCGGTTAAAAAGTCGTTCATCGCTTCGGATACGTCCAGATCGGGATTCCACATCAGCTTGGTGATTAGGTAAGCCCGAAGTTCACCGAATTCGCCGGAGGGCGATTCGCCGTTTCCCTGCTCAAAGAGGCCCGTCACGCCGTTCTCCAGGAAAAACTTGATATTGGGCTGGAGCACATGGAAATTGGGCATGGGGTTGAGATAATGCCGGTAATTGGTCGTGTAATCCCATACGTGCATCCGGCGGCATATTTTGGCCCAATCCCGCATGTCGTCCTGGAAGGTGGCGCCCTGCCGGGTACGGTCCTTGAAATGCGCCGTCTCATTGCATTCGGCCAAGGGATGGGAAAAGCAGCATTCGATCGAGCAGATGCGGATGCATACGTTGGGCGCGGGTTTGGTGATTTTGGGCGCCTGCCGGGTGTATTGATAGGCCAGCGTATCAATGATGGCGTGGGGATAATCCTCGGCAATGGCGTTGGCGCAGGCATTGACAAAGCGCAGCAGCGTGCCGGCATGGCTCCCCTCTTCCTCATCCACCCGGGCGCATTCCGGGCACTGGCAGGGGTTATACCAGTCATTCTGGGAAATGGAAAAGATCGTAGCGTCCGGATTGGCTGCCAGCTTTTCCCGGAGCTTGCGGATTACGATCTCCAGCACCTCCGGATTGGTGAGGCACAGCTGCGCATGATCCCGGATGCGTTTGCCATCCACCATGGAGAAGTACTCGGGATGCTCGTCGAAATATTCCTCCGGGCTGATATAATCGCGGCTGAAGGTGTGCACAAAGCCGTCGTAACTGATACCGCCGCCCCGCTTTTTGCACAGGCCGTGCCGGTAGCCGTTCAGCCCCCGTTTATAAGCGATATCGGTAGGCAGCGTCGCATTCCAGGACGTTTCCCGGTACTCAAAAGGCGAAACATGGGCCTCGTCCAGCTCGGGCACCTGAAGCAGGCTGCGCGTGGGAACTTTCTCCACACCCTGAGCGTAAAACCGGCAGCCCAACACTTCTTCCAGAAAGCCATATACACCGTATAGGATGCCACGGTCATTCTCTCCCGCAATGAAAAGGCGGTTATGCTCCGTACGCAGGATATAGCCGTCGTTCTTCAGCCCGCTTGTATCCGGCACGCCCTCCCGGTTCACCGGACCCACGCAGACCTCAAGGCGGTCGGCGCAGCTATAGAAGGGATAATCGTCCTGGTGGATGGAAAATGCCGCGCCGCCGATGGCCTTTAGATACCGGGCCAACTCCTGAGCGGCGAAACGATTGGTCTCGCTGGCGGCGGCGGGAATAAGGATCTCCGTCTGGGCCAAGCCATGGTTTGCCAGTGTAATCATGCGCTCCTCCTTTTCAGCCACCCATTACGGCGGCCGGCCATCGGGGTTACCGACCCCGCATGCTTCTTATGCTATCGTCCAGTGGGATCCATTCTTTAAGCCGGGTGATCTGATATTGGTCCAGGTCATCGGCAAAGGCATCTACCAGGCCGGCTTTTTCAGGGTCAGCCACCGACATGCGGTTTAGCTGCATATAGCGGATCTGCAGCTGGCTGCGCCGGATCCGGGCTTCCAGTTTCCGGTCGCCTTCAACAAGCTCCAGCGCCCGATCAAAAAGCGCTTCCCCCTCCGCCAAAAGCTCCGGCGGAAAAAGCTTTACGCCCGGCGCATCATAGATCGACACGTGGATCCCCTCCTGCTCCACTCGTGTGCATACCTTGTCGATGTATTCGCCGATGGGGCCGGCCCCGTCGCCATAATATCCCTTGAGAAAATCGCGGATATAGGCCTTCACATCGCCCTCAGGGTTCCACATCAGTTTGGAAAGCACATAAGCCCTCAGCTCGCCAAACTCGCCGGACACAGACTCCCCATTGCCCTGCTCAAAAAGCCCCGCTACCGAATTCTCCTGAAAAAACCGGATGTTTTCCCCTAAGACGTATAGGTTGGGGAACGTCATCAGGTAATGGGCAAAATCCGTAGTATAGTCCCAAATGTAGATGCGGTTGCAGATTTGGCTCCATCCCTTAAGATCCTGCTGCAGGGTCGCCTCCCCCACTCGGCCCTGAAAATCCTTGGAAACGGCGGTGCACCGGCTCAGCGGATGGGAGAAGCAGGCTTCAATGGTGCAAAACCGCACGGCCACATTATCCCTCGGGCGCGTAAGCTTCGGCGGCGTGCGGGTATACTGATAGGCCAACGTATCGATGATCACATCAGGATACTGTTTTTCCACCTCTTCGGCTACCGCATTGACAAAGCGGATCAATGTGCCGGCATGGCTGCCCTCTTCCGCGTCCACCCGGGCGCATTCCGGACAGGTGCAGGGATTGTAGCAGTCGTTCTGGGAGATAGAAAAAATCTTCCGGTTTGGGTTAGCCTTAATGTTATCCAATACGCTTTGGGTCACGATTTCGAGCACCTCTGGGTTGGTCAGGCACAGTTGGGTCTGCTCCCGCAGGCGAACGCCATTGACCATGGAAAAATACTCCGGGTGCGTTTCGTAATACCGCTCCACCGGCACGTAATCGTTGAAGGTATGGACAAAGTTGCCAAAGTAGGTAATCGCGCCGCCTTCCCGCTGAGTAAGATGGCTAAATTGGCCATTATAGCCTCTTTTGGCTGCAAAATCCGCCGTTTGCGCCGACAGCCAGTTGGTATCGCGGAATTCAAAGGCCGGATTACGCACCAGATTCAGGCCGTCAGGCACGGTCAGCCGCGTGCGCTGCGGCACCTTCTCCACCAGGGCCGTATAGAACCGGCAGCCGAACACTTCTTCCAGCAGACCGTATACGCCGTACAATACGCCTCTGTCGTTATCGCCGGCAATAAAAAGTTTATCATCCTGGTTCAGCAGCCAATAGCCGTCGTTATATAGCTCCGGCTCTTCGACGCCCTCTGGCTCCCGGTTGGTATCCCCCAGGCAAATTTCCTTTTCCTGCTGAGGCGTCTCGTCGGTGCAGACGGTCAGCCGAACCCCGTTGATCTTAAAGATATAATCGCTAAGCTCCTTCGCCGCATAGGTTTCCGTCTCACTGGCCTGCTGGGGAACGACGATGATGGTATCTCCGGTAACCTCCATAGCGATCTCTTGCGGCGCAATCATTCTGCCGCGCTCCCGTAATAGCTGTTCAGGATGCTATGAAGGTTATCCTCCAGCACCGCATCCGGATCAGGATCGCCGCCCACCTCGCGCAAATAGCCGATTCCGAAAGTTTTGGCCTTCTCGATGAAGGCCGCCAGGGCAGCCCGTCCCTCAGCCCGCGGCATGGAAGCAAAGCCCCGGGTTATCTTCACATATTCCACCGATAAGGCCGCTTTCTCCACCCGCCATAACACCGTCTCATTGTCGGCCAGCATGCGGGCTTGGCGGAAATACTCCTCCGCCCTGGGCAGGAAATCCCCGGCTAGATATGGGGCGTTCCACGGCGCGTCATAGAGCCCGGCATGGACGTCAGGCGCGGCCGCCTCCCGATTCACCATGCGCAGATAGGCCAAGATAGGGCCTGCGGCCATCCCGTAATAACCGGCGCAGAACTCCAGCAGAATCTGGTCGGTACTCCGGCCGGGATTCCAGAGCAGCTTTGCGGATAAATAGGCCCGCAGGCTGCCCATTTCGCCGGAGCGGCTTTGCCTGTTGCCCTGAAGCCGCAGATCCGTTACGCCGTTTTCCTTTAGAAACGCCATATTGTCGGCCAGAACCCACAGGTTGGGCACCGGAGCCATATAGTGGGCGAAATTCGTCACATAGGTCCAGCAATTATAATGGGTGCATATTTTCCCCCAATCCGCCAGGTCTTTATTGAGCAAACCGAACCGACCATTTTTTCCATCCCGCGTTTGCGCATAATTGCCGTTTCGCTCCTGGCAAAGCCGCAGCGGATGGGACAGGCAGGATTCAATGGTACAAATGCGCACCACCACGTTATGTCGCGGCTGCGTTTGGGCCGGGGCCGTGCGGCTATATTCATACGCCAGCGTGTCGACGATAACGTCGGGGAATTCCGCCTCAATGGCTTCGGCCACGGCGTTAACAAAGCGGATCAGCGTGCCCGCATGGCTCCCCTCTTGCGCATCTATTTGGGCGCAAGCGGGGCACTCGCAGTAACCATAGCAGTCGTTTTGCGCCACGGCGACGATCTTCTTCTCCGGATGGGCCCGGAGGTCCCGCCGGACGTTCTCCGTCACGATCGCCAGCACGTCGGGGTGGGTGAGGCACAGCTGTGCCGTAAAGGGGCCCGCTCTGCGCTCCCCATCCACCAGCGCGAAATATTCCGGGTGCTCGTGGAAATATTCCGCCGCCGGACAAAGGGTGTCAAAAGTATGGCTGCCTGGATATTCCACATTGCCGCCATGGCGCTCGTCCAGCGCGCACATGCTCCCTAAATTGGCGGTTTTTACTGCAAAATCGGCATTTTGCTCATCCGTCCCCGACATACAAGCTTCATACCATTGATTCTCCCGGAAGGCGAAGGCCGGCTGTTCGCGGATATCGATCTTCTCCGGCAGCGGTGCCGGTGCTTTATGCGGGATATATTCCGTATCGGGCGTAAGAAACCGAACGCCCATGAAGCGCTCGATAAAGGCGAAAACGCCATACAGCACGCCCCTGGGCGATCCGCCCGCAATGACGACGCCCTGCTGGTCGCGGCGGATAACAAAGCCGTCGCCTTCGGGCGCATCCGCTAATTTTAAACGCTGCGCCGTACCCACCCGGATCCGAAGGCCGTCTTCCCCCTCCGCTACAATGCCGCCGCCCCACGCCTGCTTGGCATACCGAACCAGCTGCTGGGCCGCATATACCTCAGCCGCCGAACATGTTCCCTCCGTATCCACCAAAATGGGACGCGCCTGCTCCTTCCCCATGAGCCGATCTCCCATGCTCTCCCTCCTTGGGCGGGACGGACGCCCCGCCGCTTTGGTTGCCCTCTTTTGATTCGCTCTTTTTTTGCATATCCCTGCCGGCCAGGGACAAATTATCCTATGCTCGATGGTATAGAAAATTTTTGGATTTGTCCATTGAAAAATGTGACCTACAATATGGAGGATGCGATACCCGCAGTTTGCTCAGATAGGATACCACGCTATCCCACGCTGGCCTTTGCTCAACCGATATAGCCGGACGGTTGGACAACAAGAAAAGACGGTATGCGCCCCGTGGAAGGGCACCATATCGCCTTTTTTGTGGGAGCAAAGAGCGCAGCCGCTTCACTGGACACACGACTTTGCAAAGCAAAGTATCGCGCTATGCTTTGTCGGCATTGTCACGAAACGCCACTGCCGCCATGGAGCAAAGCCATTTCAAGTGGCAATGAAACAAGACTTGTGACTGCGTGGCGTGGAAGCGCAAATGCAAATCGGGTTTCATCAGAGACAGGGCATATTTGAGTGCCCCTTCCCTCGCCCTACGCTTTAACCGGCGAAAAAACCATCCCAAATATGTAGCCGCACGCCCCAAAAGCAGCAGGACAGCGGGCGACCATTAAGACTAAAGTTTACGCCTACACCCGGCTCTGACCATTGCCCGCTGTCCCACTTAGTAGGTGAACAATACGGCCAATCGCTCAAGAGGCTCGGCTGCTTTTTTGTGATCCTAAGCAATTCACGCCTGTTATTCCCAATATCTGCTTGAACATTATCCCACCCAACGGAAACTTCGCTCATCGAAGCTTTTGCTCTCTCAGCAGCGCTACAAATCTTTTGGCAAAGTTTATCATAATACGCTTTTTCAACATCAACATTCGCAGCCGCATGGGTATGCGAAAATGATAGCATGACCTTTTCTCTGGATGTGCCGATGGTTGCGCCGATCATATCCCGAAGCAAATTCGCTTCCTTTTTGTTAAAACCAATATTGTCGATCGCCACCAAACAACAGATCTCTTTATGCTCCCAAACGGAGACCTATGCCATCAAAGAATCCAATATGCCTCTAGAGGTGTTGTCCGTGCGATTAAATCCAATCAGCGTAACAGGTATTTTAGGCGTAATATCCGCTTCCGCAAATCCCATCCTCATCTTTTCTTCCCCCTAAATAGCGAATTCATTATTTGCTCTTTGCAATACAAAAAACTTCATCAATTCGTTTTCTTTCCCGCTTGTCCAACCATTTTCTTCCTTAAATTGGTTGGCGGTTTCCCCATCAAACGGTATGCGCTTTCCCATCGGATCAACTTGTCCGTTGTGCGAAATGCCTGTTTCTGTTCCGCCGGTATGTCCGGCATGGTTTGGAACATAGCAGCGATCACAACTTCGCCCGGCTGTTTCCCGTCATCAATATCTTTCTTCATATCCTTGGGAATAGCCAAAGGCGCACACCCTTGTTTTTTTATTCCCCCATCCTCTGCACGGTCAAAAAGCTGTAAATTATCATTTGCTTCTTCTCGATGTTCCGTATGTTCTCCTATCAGGTCGGACAGGGAAGCGGTTGCCCTCGCGATAAGCTGGTTCTGTGCCGTTATTCCCTTCGCCGTCGTGTCCCGAAAATAAATCCGTATGGAATTTATCTGTTTAGGAAGATTCCAGTGGTTCATCAAGCGATGGAGATCTTGCACATCGACAGCACAGAACACCCTTCACTTCTCCCCGGTACAATCCTAATTCAGAAATATCATAGCTTTTGCGAACGCCCACGGTGGACAAACCCAGTATGTCGTGCATTGATACTTTGAACGCTTCCGCCACATCCATACGCATATCGCTGCTGACTGTTCTCGTTTCCCGACCGGCAATGCAGCTCAGCTCGGCAATGGAATCGCCGAGCTTCTCCGCCAGTTTCTCTTATGGGAGGTGGTCCTCATTTCATCGATCGGGAATCCGCTGTTCGGGCGCTTCGGGTAAAGCAATAGATACGCGCCGCCTCCGCATATTTTCATTATACAGAGCGATTGCAAAAACACAATTTTCAAAGTAGAAAATTCATTAAAATGCCATTCACTCAAAATTCTGAGATTGCATTTTTCCGAGTAGGCTTAGGGCCGTTGATCAATGGGCATCAGCTTGAAAATAGCATGATTATCCCCAAAAGATGCCTGGCTGGGGAAATACCGCGGGGAGCGGGCTTCGGGACACAATGTCGCGAAGTCGCGGGAGCGTGCCAACGCTGGAACACACTGCGGTTGTGGGGAACCCCGCAAAGCCGCGGGACTTTGTAGAGAGAGGGAGCAGCGGGATGAGTTTTGCCCCTTGCGACAACGAGGCGGGCAATCTTTTCGGGAAGAACAATAAGGGAAAGCAAAGGCCGTGAATGCATCAGAGATTTCTTCTAATGAAAGCCTGCGTCAACCCAATGGAGCTAACCGCTGAACCTTTGAATCTGCTGATTAAAAAGAACCTTGCCCCTGGATCAGCCAAAGTTAGGGACGGAAGCCGGGTACAGGAAGCTAAAATCTTCTACCTCCTTATCGGCAAAATAGGCTGAATGACATCAATATCTTTAACGATGTGCATCCGGCACGCCATTGGCGCAAAAAAGAGCGGGGAGCCCGCTCTTTGCTTTTTATCTATGCGTTATCGCCGCTGCTCCACCAGTCCCATGGGCGCGGCCTGCCCGCTATACCCGTCAATTTGGTTACCGGCGCCCGGCGTAGGCTGCGCAGTCCTGACCATCGCGCCCTGCTCCGATATACCATAGCTTTCATCCTCGCCCATGGCCGGCATAAAAATCGCTTGCAAAATACGCCCGCTCGGGTCAGCCAGGCTTAGGAACTCGCCCTGGGCGGAAAGGCGAAAGGGCACGTGGTAATAGTGGCCGTCCCATCCCTCGCCTCCGGAAGCGCACAGCACCAAATACTCCCCTGGCTGCAACATATAATCAGGCAGCACGGCGAGATCCAGCTTCCGCTTGCTGTCCCCCAGGGTAAAACCCTTGAGGTTCACCGCCTCCTCGCCGGTGTTGGTCAGCTCAATCCAATCCGGGTGGGCGCCCTTGCCATCCGTTAGGCAACCGTGATTGGAGGCGCACAGCTCCCAAATGGTAATGCCCCCATCCGCGCCGGCCATGGAGCTTTGCCGTGAAAATATCAGCGCGAGGGTTATGCCCAAGAGCGCTGCCAGGGCCATCACTCGCGCCGGTTTTGCAGAAAAAATACCCATGTCTTCGCCTCATTTCTTTTTCGCTAGTGTGCCCAAAGACATGGAATCCTATTGCATTTGTTTTTTTATCTGGCCGTCGGCGTGATGCGTTGCGAATCGTCCGGGGCTTTTCGGGGAGTGAATTATACTATCAAGAGCAAGGCTTTAGGGAAATAAAAAGAGGTTCATACAGAACCCTGGTAGAACGAAGTCACCACACACCAAACTATGGAAAGAGAATTATATGAACTACTATCATCTCACCATAGAAAAGCGCAGCTGTATACGGAAATATTATGTGGACGGATAGATTGAGTTATCGAAAGATTGCCCGGCTGATCGGGAGGAATGTGCGTACGGTGTCGCGGGAGCTACGGCGGAACTGCACCCACATGTACGACATCCCGACCTACTACCCGCACACAGCGCAGAAGAAGTATCTGCTGTGCCGTTCCTACTGCCACCGCGGGATGTTCCATTCACAGGAAGTGATCGACTACATAGAGAAATGGTTGCGGGCAGCCTGGTCATCGGAGCAGATTACCTGTACCCCTTGTAGGCTGAAGCTGCCAAGTTGGCGGACGATCTACCGGTGGATCTACGAGAAGTACCCGGTAAACGGCAATCTGAAAGTGCTTCGCTGCAAGGGAAAGAGCCACGGAGTGAAAGAAACGCGAGGGAAAGTTGATCCGCAAGAGGGGCAAGCCGGTATACAGCCGCCAGAAGGTCGGGCATTGGGAAGCAGATACATTGGTGAGCGGCCAGGGCAAAAGCAAAGCCTGCTTTGCCACCTTGGTGGAACGCAAGACTCGGTTTTACATTGCTGTGAAGATGCCGGACCGACGGGCGGAGACCATAGAAAACGCCATTGTCGCTGTATTGCCCGCTTTCCCTCCGCAGCTGGTCAAGACCATTACCTGCGACCGGGGCACGGCGTTTGCCAGCTGGCGCCAGATGGAAGAACGATTGCATTGCGAGGCCTATTTAGCCGACCCGTATTGTGCCTGGCAGAAAGGCACAAATGAGAATCTGAACGGCCTGCTCCGGGAGTTCTATCCCAAGGGAAGGAACCTTTCCCGCGTTGCTCCCGCCACATTAAAACGAAACCTAGCGTTGATCAACGCCAAGCCTCGCAAAGTTTTGAACTTCCATTCTGCTCAGGAATTATGGGGCTTCGAGCTCAATTCCTGTTGCATTTAGTTTGACAATTCACTTTTCCGGAAACAATTCCTGCACATGTGTGCAATTTCTCTTGCCCATAGCAATCCCCCTGATGTAGTTATATTTTCCTACACCATGGGGTGTTTTGCCACTGTCTGTTTTTACTGGAGCTATTCAACAGTGCTTTCTTATTTTATCAGTTCGGGCGCGTTGGATACATCCTCCCTGGGGCGCAGCGGCGGCATCGTTTCCCTGCCATGCCTGGCGGCAAAGGCGATCCCGGCCGGGCGCATTTCAAGCTTCATCGCCCTGCCTACCATGATACGCGCTCATTCTTTGTCACAGATCCTCTCTTGGCTGGGCAAAGCTCATCCTGCAAAGCGACCAATTCAATGTGGAAGACTGAACCGCCTCGGCTATATCCCAAAGGGTATCGGTAATCCGAATCTCCACATTACGCCGGACAAGCTCGTCCAGCAGGTCGTCGATTCGGTACTTTGCCTGCGGGCGCTGGGTGGTCGTGGCCACATAGTATCCCGCCACCTCATCCTGAAGCGTAAACGGCGCCGGATCGAATTCATACATATATAGGACGGTTTCCCGCAGCCGTTTTAACCACTTTCTCTCGATCACCAAGGCATGATGCACCGTGGAGCAGGAAAAAAACCTGCGCCTGTCCGCCATAGTGGTGCCGGATCCCACGTGATACGTAACCCGAGGGCAATCCCGGGGCGTCAGATAATTGGGCAGCCGCGCCTCATCAATCGCCCACACCAGTCCGACATTCTGATCAAGATCGGTCCGGGTTGGACGTCGAGGCTCAAATACCGCAATATCCGCCTCCTCGCTAACATGAAATATCCGCATGTTTCCCTCCTGTGGCGCCAATTTCTTACAGCGGCTGGCGCGCGGGTTTGCCGTTTCGCCTAGGATAAGCCGCCGGTGTGGGGCGCGACTTTTCAATTCGCGCCAGGGTCATCGGCTGGCCGCCCAGCGTATAGTGGTCCAGCGTCCGCTTGCCGCCGCCCAATAGATCCATCGCCCGCTGAGCCCGGGCCAGTTCCTCCCCAAGCCCCGGCCCCTTCCAGGCCAGCATAGCCCCGCCCTGGCGCGCCAACGGGAGCAGATACTCTGCCAATGTAGGCAGAGCCGCCACCGCGCGAGCGCAGGCAAAGTCATAAGCCTCCCGGCGCTGCGCATCTCGGCCCAGCTCTTCCGCCCGAATCCAGAGCATTTCCACCCGCTCCTCCAAACCCAATTCCGCTACCATCCGGCGGAGGAAATCCACTCGCTTGCCCAGTGAATCGGCCAACGTCACCCGGATATCGGGACGGGCAATCGCCAGCGGCAGCCCCGGAAAGCCTGCACCGGTGCCCACATCCACCAGGCTCGCCTCCGGATGGATCCATCCCAATACCAGCGGCCGAAGGCTGTCTAAAAAATGGCGTCGAGCAATGCCTTCGTCATCGTCTACCGCGGTCAGGTTCATGGTCTGATTGGCCTCCTTCAGCCGTGCGGCGTACAGGTCAAAAGCCTCGAAAGCCTCTGGAGCCAGCGCCAACTCCCATTTCTGCGCCTGTTCCTTCATCAGCGCGCTCACGCTCATTACGCCCGCCTCCCCTTACTCTTTACATATACAAGCAGCACGCCGATATCCGCCGGGGAGACCCCTAGGATGCGGGCAGCCTGCCCGACGGACGCGGGGCGCTGCGCTGCCAGCTTCTGCCGCGCTTCCAGCCTTAATCCCTCGATCCGGCTATAATCGATATCCTCGTCAAGGGCCATCTGTTCCAGCCGCTGGAAGCGCTCCACTTCCTGCTGCTGGCGCTGGATATATCCTTCATATTTTACCTGGATCTCCGCCTCTTCCCGGGCGTCGTCTCCCACATGAGGCGGGTTGGGATCCAGCCCGCCCAATTCAGCCAGCCGTACCGGCGGCCGCCGCAGCAGCTCGGCCATCGTCAAGCCTGTCGCGGCGGGAGGATACGCCTTGGCCGCCAAAAAACGGTTCAGCGCTTCGCCGGGCGGCAGGACCGTCTCCTTTAGGTGGCGAACCAGCCGCTCCGTCTCTTCCCGTTTGCGCATCATGCGGTCGTATCGAGCGTCGCTGACCAGCCCCACACGGCGCCCCATATCGGTTAGCCGCAAATCGGCGTTATCCTGCCTCAGCAGCAGCCGGTATTCAGCGCGGCTCGTCATCATGCGGTAGGGTTCGCTGGCCCCTTTGGTCACCAGGTCGTCGATCAGCACGCCGGCATAGGCGTCGCTGCGGGCCAGCACCAGCGGCGGCTCGCCCCGCACGTATTGGGCGGCGTTGATTCCAGCTACAATCCCCTGGGCTGCCGCTTCTTCATAGCCGGATGTTCCGTTGACCTGCCCGGCCATGAAAAGGCCGGGCATATCCTTCATCATCAGCGTGGATGTAAGCTGCAGCGAATCGATACAGTCGTATTCTATCGCATAGCCATAGCGCATAATTTGAGCCCGTTCCATCCCCGGAATGGTATGCAACATAGCGATCTGTACGTCCTCCGGCAGCGACGTGGACATCCCCTGCACGTAGTATTCCCTGGTGTGGGCGCCTTCCGGCTCCAGGAATACCTGGTGGCGCTCCTTGTGCGCGAAGCGCACCACCTTATCCTCGATAGAAGGGCAGTAGCGTACGCCCGTGGCGTCGATCAGCCCCGCATACATGGGAGAACGGTCCAGGTTCTCCCGAATGATGCGGTGAGTCGCTTCATTGGTCCAGGTCAGGTAGCAGCTCATCTGGGGGCAATCGCGCCCAGTGCTCACAAAAGAAAAAAGAGGCGCAGTCTCGTCGCCGGGTTGCTCGGTCATGCGGGAAAAATCCACCGTATGGGCGTTGACCCGGGGCGGCGTACCCGTCTTAAAGCGGCGGATGCGGACGCCCTTATCCAGCAGGTCGCCCGTCAGCTCGGTGGCCGCCATCAGGCCCGCGGGGCCGCCTTCCACCGCTTTGGGCCCGGTAAAGGTGCGGCTGCGCAGATATACGCCGGTGGCCACCACCACTGCCCGGCACCGGTATCGGGCGCCGGAGGTGGTTTCAATGCCCGATACCCGGCCTCCTTCGGTAAGGATCCGGGCGCACTCCCCCTGCAGTAGGGTCAGGTTTTCCGCGTCCTCCAGCACGCCTTTCATCCGGGCCTGGTATGCTTTCTTATCGGCCTGCGCCCGCAGGGACTGCACGGCCGGCCCTTTGGAGGTATTCAGCAGCCTGACCTGGATACAGGTGGCGTCGGCGTTCAGGCCCATCTCGCCGCCCAGCGCATCCACCTCCCGCACCAAATGCCCCTTGGAGGTGCCGCCGATGGCCGGATTGCACGGCATCAGGGCAACCGCGTCCAGCTGCAATGTCAGTGCCAGCGTGGATCGCCCCATCCTGGCGGCGGCCAGCGCTGCTTCGCAGCCGGCATGCCCTGCGCCGATTACCACTACGTCAAATTCTCCCGCCTCATACCGCATCATCATCCCTACTTCCCCAGGCAAAATTTTTCAAAGATCCGATCGATCACGTCTTCATCGACCGTACCGCCGGTTACCTCGCCCAGCGCCCGCCAAGCAGCCCGAAGCCCGCCGGTGGCCATATCCAGCGGATAACCGGCCTCTAATGCCTCGCAGGCCTCGCCTACGGCTAATCCCGCCCGGCGTACTGCGTCTCTGTGCCGTGTCTGCGTCAGCACGGCCTCGCCGGGCTGCACCTTCCCCGCGCCGCAAAGGTCGGCCATAGCTTTTATCAGTCCATCCAGCCCTTGGCCTGTCTTAGCTGAAAGCGCCAGCGCATCCTCACAGCCTGCCGGCGCCGCGCCGGCCAGGTCGCATTTATTGGCAACAACCAGCCGGGGCATTCCCTCCGTCTGCGCTAAAATCGCCCGGTCGGCCTCCGTCACACCTTCCGACGCATCCAGCACCACTAGAACCAGGTCGGCCTCCTCCAGCGCCTGCCGGCTTCTGGCCACGCCCAGCGCTTCCACCGGGTCCTTCGTTTCCCGGATCCCGGCCGTGTCGATCAGCGTAACGCAAAGCCCATCCAGATCAGCCTGGGCCTCCACCGTATCCCGGGTCGTACCGGCCACGGGCGTCACGATTGCCCGTTCCTCACCCATCAGCGCGTTCATCAGGCTGCTCTTACCTACGTTCGGCCGTCCTACCAGGGCGCAGCGCACCCCTTCACGCAGCACGCGCCCGCCCTGCGCGGTAGCCAGCAGCTGTTCTAGGCGCCGCTGCGTTCGCCGCAGCCGTTCCACCCATACGTCCACCTGCTCTTGTTCAATATCTTCCTCGGGATAATCGCAGGTTACCTCAATCATGGCGATCAGATCCAACAGCTCATCGGCCATCTGGGTGATCTCCCGGCCCAGCCGCCCCCGCAGCTGGGCCAGCGCCTGGGCCGCCGCCCGGTCCGTCCGGGCCGCCACCATATCCATAACCGCCTCGGCCTGGGTTAGATCCATACGCCCATTGAGAAAAGCCCGGCGCGAAAACTCGCCCCGCTGCGCCATCCTGGCTCCGGCTTCCAGCGCCGCCTCCAGCACCCGCCGGGTCGCCGCTTGGCCCCCGTGGCAGTATAGCTCCGCCGTATCCTCCCCGGTAAAGGAGCCGGGGCCCGGCAGGTAGACGGCAAGGCCCAGGTCGACCGTCTCCCGCCTCCGCACAAACCGCCCATAGACCATGCGCCGGGGCAAGCTTACCGGGTTCTCTCGGGCGCAAAAGCATCCTTGCAGCACTTTGCCCGCGTCGGGGCCGCTGATGCGAATGATCGCTACGCCGCCCTCGCCCGGTGCCGTCGCTACCGCGGCGATGGTATCTCCCTGCAGCATATTCCCGCCTCCTCGCTATTTTCTGCATGTCAACTGGCCAGTCTATTATTATACCGGAAACGGCTTCCCTTGAAAAGGCCGGGAAATCATGCTATCATCCTTTTTAAAGGAGGTGGCGTGCTTGGAGCACTACTATACGTCGGACCCTGCCAGCGAGCACCGGGTTAGCCACGTCAGCGCTGTGCTCCGCGGCCGATCCCTCAGCTTTGTCACAGACTCAGGCGTATTCAGCCGCGAAGCGGTGGATTTTGGCACCCGGCTCATGGTGGAAACCCTTCCGCCCCTGTCGGGGCGCGTCCTGGATCTGGGCTGCGGCTGGGGCGCCCTTTCCTTGCCGCTGGCTTTGGCCTATCCAGGCCTGTCGCTGACCTGCGTGGATATAAACCGCCGGGCGCTGGCCCTCTGCCAGGAGAATGCTGTTCGTTTGGGTGTAAAGGCCGATATCTTAGAAAGCGACGGCTTCAGCGCCGTGACGGGCACCTTTGACGCCATTTTGACCAATCCGCCCATTCGGGCGGGTAAGTCCGTGTACTATCCTTGGTTTGAGCAAAGCTTTCATCATTTGGTTCCCGGCGGGCTTTTCGCCTGCGTGGTGCAGAAAAAGCAGGGGGCGCCTTCGGTAAAGAATGAACTGGTTCGGATCTACGGCGAGTGCCAAGTGATCGCTCGGGACGCCGGTTATTGGATCCTGACCGCGCAAAGGAGGTGAGCGGCATGCAGCTATCCCCGTCCAACGAAGACTATTTGGAGGCTATCCATCAGCTGCTTAAGGAAGAGCCCCACGTCCATTCCGTGCAGGTGGCCCAGCGGCTGAAGGTATCTAAGCCTTCGGTCAATAAGGCCATGGGCGTGCTCAAGGAAGCGGGCCTGGTGGAGCAGGAACCCTATGGTACCCTTTGGCTGACCGAGGAGGGCGAGCGCATCGCCCGTCAAGTCGCCTTCCGTCACAGCACCCTGAAGCACTTTTTAACGGATGTGCTGGGGATCGACGAGGCTACCGCCGAAACCGACGCTTGCCGTATGGAACATGTCATCAGCAACACAACCTTGGCCAAATGGGTGGAATATATGGCCCGCCAGGAAAATGGCGAACAGCCGTGAGCACCTGCCCTGCCCTAAAAGCCGCTCGCTCCATGGATAAACCATGGAGCGAGCGGCTTTCAAATTTGGTTCCCTATTATGGATAAAGATGAATAACCGCACCCTCTAAACTCACCGAATCCAACTGAACCGTACAGGAAATCTTTGTTTCATCTATTATTAAATCAAATACGCCATCCTTTGTTTCCAGATACCCGAAGCTATAGGCCTGCTCCATTTCAAAGGTGATAACCTTTATGGCATGGTTCGCTTCTGTTACAGCGCCTACCTCCTGCAACGAACAAATGCAGTGCGGTTCGTCTATTACTTCACATAAGCGTGGATTCAAATCTTTTTCCATCATCGTAGTCAAATCAAAATACCCTCTCCCTGTTGCATACTCAACCGTTTCTAGCACCGCGCAATCGGAAAAATATGCAAACATAACCTATTCGATCATATGGGCTGCACCATATAGATCCATATCAAAAGGCGCTGCCCATCAACATTCATGGATCGTGGCTGTAAGCGCCTGCATTATCATGATCTTGTCTTGATTCTCCTTTCCATCTCTGAAAGTTCAATCTCCACATATACATGGTCACAATAGGCAAGGCTGACCCGCAGGGGTCTGCATGATCCGTCAAAGGAAACCTGTATGCTGTCTCCCGGCGGCCCATAAACCATATAGGCCTGCTCACGGCTATCCAGCGGGACGGTTATCACGCTTACGGTAGCCTGCCTGCTCCAATATCCTTGGCCCCGCCCCCGATAGTTTCTATAGCGGTCGACCGCCATCTTCAAGCCCTGATAGGGCGTGCAAAGGCGCGCTTTGCTGTATTCCTTGGTAATCTGGATACGCATACCATAAAGGCGCTGCATTTCCTCGGCAAAATACGGGCTATCCGGCATCATGGCAAGCGCCTGCGCCGCCCGGCCCATGGGCTCGTGTATTTCCGCTTCCAAGATCGGCTCCAAAATTAGAGGCAGGCGATTCTCGCGATTCTGGACAAAGCATCTTAATAAAATCCCTGCCAGAACCGCCAGCGTTACTGCGGTTTTCCACCCTTTCCTTCCCATGCGCGTTGCCCTCCATCGTTTTCAGGCAGTTATCCCTGTCCTCCCGCACATACCTCATGCGCTGTGTCCCGGATCAGCGCCAGCAGGCCCTCATCCGCCTCCGTCAATGGGGTAAAGGCCGTCTCCCGCACATCCCTTCCCGTTAAGCGTTCATACCACACAGCCGCCAGGGCGTACCGCCCGTATAGCAGATCCATATGGAATCCGTCGCGGCACAGGCTGCGCCCGCCATGGGCATAATCAAAGGGCTGCAGGGCACGCAAGCGCTGAATAACGGATCCGCAGGGGATGATCGGCGCGCCGATGGCCGAAGCCGCCTGCTGGTATGCGCTCTCCAGCGCATGAAACATGGCGGATTGGTTGTGCCCATACCGCGCAAAGGCCGGATGGCTGCTGTCCAGCTCATAGGCCCAAGTTTGATGCACCCACAACTGTGCCTGCGGCGCACGGGCGCGCACTTCTCCGGCCAGTAGGCCAATATATGGGAAATAGCTTTCCGGCTGGCCGCTGTCATGGCTAGCCTGCTGCAACGTTATCGCATCCCAGCCTCCCTCGTCCAGCGCATGGGCAAGGGAGGTCATTCGCCCCTCGCTTATGCCGTTGCGTTCCCGCTCATAGGCCTCCGCACCGCTTTGCATATTCTCCCAGTGGGTTGCCAGCGAGCAACCGCCGATATACAGATTGACCGCTTCCATTTCGACACCCCCGCTTGCAGCCAGCTGCACCAGGTATGCCATCGCGTCCTGCGAAAAGCTGTTGCCGATTGCCAATACCCTGAACATTTTTACCCTCCTGATTGCCCGGTAACATTTCCTTTTTTTATTATACCATGCAATGCCGCCGGGTACATCTAATCCTTGCTCAATTCTCGGCGCACGCTTTCTTGGCAGGCCAAGTTGTGGTAAGATAGCGGTAGGAGGTAGCCGCCCGTATGTTAAGCATTTTTCAACCCACCTATTTATCCACGCCGGTGGAGAACCTGTTTATTGAGGAATTCATGGTAAAAGCGCCCGGCGAGTTTGTTAAGGTCTATCTATACGGCCTGCGTTTTGCCTTCTTCCCCATGGAGGGCAGCCAGCTGACCTGCGAGGATTTCGCCAAAGCCTTGCACATTGAGCCGGATGTAGTGATCAACGCTTTCTGTTACTGGGACCGGGCGGGCATCGTGCAGCTGGTTAGTCAAGAGCCGCTCAGCGTGCAATACCTCCCGGTGCAGCAGGGATTCCAGAACCGGGTTGAACATCGGGAGCTCTACCGGTATCAGGAACTGAACCAGAACCTGCAGGCGGTCGTAGGCGCGCAGCGGCTCATCACCCATGAGGATTTTCAAATGGTCTACGAGTGGGTGGAACAGCTGGGGGTAGAGCCCGACGCTATCCCGCTTTTGGTGGAATTCTTCATGGATTCCAAGCATAATCGCAAGCTTTCCTTCGCATATATGGATAAAGCCATCCGCGGCCTGGTAGAAGAGAAAAAAATCACCACCCTGCAGCAGGCGGAGCAATACATCCATGGCGAAACCCTGTGCCGCCCAGCCCGCGACGTGCTAGCGCTTTGGAATATCCACCGTAACGCCACATTGGAGGAAGGCTCCCTCTGGGCGAAATGGACCCGCGAAATGAAATTCGACCGGCAGGGAATCCTGCTGGCTGCTAAGCATATGTCCCATGTTGCCAATCCTAACTTCCGCTATTTAGACCGGATGCTGGAAACGCTTCATCAGCAGGGAATCACCCGCACAGCGGATATCCGGCAGTATTATCTAAGGCAGGATGAAGAGTCCGACCGGCTCGCCCCCATTCTGCGTAGTCTGGGATACCGCGGCGCACATAGCCCGCAGATCCGCGAAATGGCCCGGGAATGGTTTGCTTTAGGCTTTTCCCAGGGAGCGCTGGAGAAACTGGCTGCCTCCCTCTCCCGGGAGGGGCGCAACCGGCCGGAGGATTTGGATGCGCTGGTACGGCGGCAGGGGAAAGCCGGCGCGGTGTCCGACGAAGCAGTGGACCGGCTTTTGGCCGATGCGGCCGAATCCCGCGCCGCCTTCTCCGAGCTGCTAGCCGCCTGGGGCGACGACCGGGCCCCTACGGCCCGGGAGCGCCGCGCCTGGAGCCGCTGGCGGGAGGCTGGCCATAGCCCTGAGTTGATCGCCCTGGCTGCCGAATTTTCGCAAAGCGCCCAGGACAGGGTGCGGTATATGAGCGCCATCCTGGCCCGCTGGAAGGAAGAGGGGATCGCCACGCCGGAGGCTGCGCGCGCCGGCTATGGCCCATCCCGTTCCGGCGCCGCCGGCTCCGGGAAGCTGGAGTTTGAGCGGGACGCTTCAGCCTATGACCAATACTTTGACGATGAGGAGGATCGCCTGCCATGACCCGGGGACAAATTCTGGAGCAAATTGCCGCCCAACGGCGTAACCGCCGGATCGCAGGGGGAGCCGCGGCTTATGAGGCGATGAAGCGTTATGTATTTGCCCATCCCGCCCTGCGTGATAAGTGGTCGGATTGGGTTTCGGAGAACATGGCCGCCGCCCGGGCCGCCGCGCAAGGCGAGCCTGCCGGGCGGCGCGAGGCTGGCGCGGCCTTTCACCGTGCGCTAGCCGATACATTGGCGCGGGAAGGGCTTGACGGTGAAACCTTTGCCTACCGCCCGCTATGTTCCCGTTGCGGCGATCTCGGCATGATCGGGGAAGGCGCGCAGCGCTACTGCAGCTGTGTGCTGAACGCCGCGGCGCTTACGTTGCGGGAAGCCACCGGGATTCGCGAGGATTTCACCTTTGAGCGCTTCGATCTTTCCATCTTTCCCGAAGAACCCCTTCCGACCATGCAGGGCACCCAGCGGGAGCTGATGCAGGCGCGGCGGGACCAGTGCCTGGCTTTTGCCGAGGCTTTCCCCGGCGGCGAAGGCCGCTCGCTGCTGCTTACTGGCGGCACCGGCCTGGGCAAGACCTACCTGATGCATGCCATTGCCAACGCTTTGGTCGACCGGGGCTTTACCGTCATGATGGCGACAGCCTACCAGCTGGTGCGCGCCAGCCTCGACCGGCAGGAAGGCCCCAACTCGCTGGCGCTTTACAACGATGCCGACCTTCTTTTAATCGACGATTTGGGCAGCGAACCGCTCTATCAGAAGATCACCATCGAGACGCTCTTCGCATTGATTAACGACCGCATGGCCCGCCTCCAGCCCATGGTTTTTTCCACCAATCTTACGCCCTCTGAGCTGCATGATCGCTATGGCGCCCGAATGGCCTCCCGCCTTATGGACCGCAGCGTTGTCCGTGTGCTTCGTCTGGAGGGGCGCGACGTGCGCCTTCAGCGAAAAAAAGGATAATCCCACGTTTGGCTGTCGCCTTCTATGTATACCGAAAACCGCCGCTAAAGCTTACGTTCAGCGGCGGTTTTCTTATAGTGAAAGAAGCGTATGATCAGCAAACTTTACCAGCGTTTCAATCGTGTTATCGATAAAGGAGGTGAAGCCTGATGGAAAATCTATCGGCCCTGCGTGCCGGGCCCGTCGAGAAGATACGGTCCCGGGGCCGAACCATGGAGGAGGTCGAAACGATCTATCATCGCCATGTCGGGACGGTTTACGGGGTCTGCTTTGCGCTGATGGGCAATCGCTCCGACGCCGAGGATGCCGTGCAGGCCGTATTCGTTAAGCTGATGAAGGATCGGACACCCTTCTCCGATTCCGAACACGAAAAGGCATGGCTGATTACAACCGCCCGGAACCATTGCAGGGATATGCACCGGCAGTGGTGGCGCCGGAAGACGACGGGGCTTTCGGAGCAAGCCAGCGCGGCTTCCAGCGCCGCTTATGAGCCCGGCATATTAGCCGCAGCGTTTATGGCGCTACCGCCGAATCAGCGCATACTGCTGTATCTGCATTACTACGAGGGATATAAACTCAGCGAAATTGCGGCCATGCTTCGACTGAATCTTAACACGGTTAAAACGCGTATCCGCTGTGCCCGGCAGCGTCTCAGACTTGAATTGGAGGAGGATTCCGATGACGAAGAACGTACTTAACGCAGCCTTCCACCCCATGAAGCCCGATGCCCAGCAAAAAGAGCGGATGCTGGCGGCCATACGCCGCGCCGGTCAGCCTCAAGCCGGGCGGGAACGCCGTCCCATCGGACGGATGCTGGGCCTTCGTATGGCGGCCGCTTGCCTGCTGCTGGCCGCCGCCTTGATAGTGGGTTTAATCTTCACGGATGCGCCCACCGCCTTTGCCCTCTCCGTCGGCGTCCCCGACGGCAGTTCCGCCACGCTAATCGACCCGGAAGACGGCGGAAGCCGCCCATCGATCAGCTATGTGGATAGTGGGCCGGAGCTTCGCTTTTCCATCACCGGCGAGGATATCGCAAAGGTGGAGATCACCTGTGAGCAGGAATCGGTCAAAGCCAAGGATTGGACTAAAACGCTGGACGAGCGGTACTGGAACCCTGATCTGTATTATAAGCAGACGGAGATTGACGGCGTCGTCTATCAATACGTACCTGCTCAAAGCGGCTATGCGCCTCGTTTAGAGATTACCTTCCCGAAGGGTTTCACCCAATACGATAAGGTCTGGTATACCTGGTATGGCTGGAATCTGCGCAACTGGGCCTCACAGCAAAATTACGCCCATATCCAAGGCTACGATCCTGATGCGGAAAAGCGGCTGGAAAACGCCTCGGAGGAAGAAAAGCTGGCGATTGCCAGCGGCGGCGGCAGCACCTCGGCCGCCGGCCATATCCTGCTGGATGGTTATCCGGAGGAGAAATTGACCGATCATCTGACCATTACCATTACCGATCGGCAAGGCCGTACGGTTACCCAGACCATGACAATCCAGATCAGTAACAACACGCTGGGGCAAACGGTCGTAACGGCCGACATGGGAAACTAACACGCCCCTTTCTTCCTCTCCAGAGGATAGCCGCAAAAAAGAGCCAGGTCGTAGCAACTTGGCTCTTTTCTCATGCTAGATCGCCGTCTGGAGCGTTCCCTCACGGATCTGGCGGTTTAACTTTTTCTTCACGTAAATATACGTGATCAAGTGCATGGCTGCGGTGATAATCCAGGAAATCGGATAGGAGAGATATAAGGTAGTCAGGTCATGATGCCATGCGAAAATCGTATAGATCCATAGAATACGCAGGCCACAGGCGCCGGCCAGCGACACGATCATGGGCACCACGGAATAACCCAGACCCCGGAGCACACCCACCAGCATATCCATAAGCCCGCAGGTGAAATAAGTCGTGCAAATGATCTCCATTCGCAGCATGCCCATCCGGATTACCTCCGGGTCAGAGGAATAGACGCCCAACAGCTGCGGCGCAAAGAGATATGCCAGCCAACCGATAACCAAACCGATGGTCGTAACGCTAAGCGCGCAAAGCCCTGCGATGCGGTTGATCCGTTCATATCGCTTCGCGCCCATATTCTGGCTTGTAAAGGTCACGGCAGCCTGATAAATGGCGTTCATGGAGGTATAAACAAACCCTTCAATATTGGCGGCAGCGGCGTTGCCCGCCATAACCACGGATCCAAAGGAATTGATAGCTGACTGAATCAACACATTCGATATCGAAAACAGCGATCCCTGCAGGCCTGCAGGCAAGCCGATGCGGATCATGCTTAGCAGCTTATCTTTCTTGACCGTAAGCCGTTTAATATTCAGATGGATCGATCCGCTGGAATGCATAAGGCAGTACAGCACCATCGCGGCCGACAGATATTGGCTGATGACGGTCGGCCATGCCACACCGTCTACGCCCATACCAAATACGATAACAAAAAGCAGGTTAAAGCATACGTTCACCAGGCCCGATATGGTCAAAAAGTACAGCGGGCGGCGGGTATCCCCGATGGCCCGAAGCACGCTGGCGCCAAAGTTATACAGCATAAAGGCCGGCATGCCCACAAAGTAAATGCGCATATACAGCGTCGCATGATCCAGCACATCGTCGGGCGAGCCCATGAGGCGCAACAGGGGCTTGGCCATCACGATGCCAAATACGCCCAAAATAACGCCGCTGATACCGGCTACCGCAATTGACGTATGCACAGCCTCGCTGACATCCTTATGGGCGTTCGCGCCATAATACTGCGCCACCATTACGCTGGTACCAACGGATAGCCCAATAAACAGATTAGTAATCAGGTTAATCAATGAGCCGGTAGAGCCCACCGCGGCCAGCGCCACGCTGCCTACATACTGGCCCACCACCACGATGTCCGCCGCATTATACAGCAACTGCAGGATGCCCGTAAGCATCAGGGGAAAGGAAAATGCCAAAATTTTCGACAGCAGCGGCCCGTTGCACATGTCCATTTCGTAGCTTTTCGATCGTCTTCCAAACATCAATACTATCTCCGGATTCTTGCAGTAAAAATGCCCTTTTCAGGGCGATGCTGCAAAATTTTATTTCATTATACCACATTTTACAGGAAAATCGCATGGCAGCAAGATTTTTTTGACCTTTTATGCAAAGGCAACGGGCGGACCCTGCGCCATATGCAGGTCCGCCCGTTTCGCGTTTTTATTGCCAGTCGCGCTCCAGCGTCTGCCGGATTAGTTCCACATACCGGCGCACTTTGTCCGGCGTATTGTGCAGCTCGTATACATCCCGCTGCGCGATCTCCAAGCAGCATCCCCGGGCTGCCCGGGCCGTCGCAGAAAAATGCCGGCGCACCTCGTCTTCATCCAGAGTCGAGCCTACGCCCAGCAGGTTCGGCGTCGGCTTTCTCAGGTAGACGATATCCCGCCCGGCAAGGCGTTCTCCCATATAATGCTCGTCGCACCAAGGTGAAATCGAGACTTTCGCCAGGTTTTTCACCTTGCTGAGGCAAGGCTCCCAGATTGCATGGACGGGCTCGCAGCAGCCATACGAAACCAGGCCAAAGCGCTCCATCACCCGCTGATAATAGGGGAACACCTGGCGCGCGTACAGCGCCGGCGATATGCCGCTCGTCTCCTGGGAATCCATGTAAAGCCACAGCTCGTCCAGGGAAGCCCCTTCTTTTTCATCTGGCAGCCGGTCCGTAAAGCAATAGCTCCCCTGGCAAAGGTGCTGGTCCCTGGCCGCCGATTGCAGCAGCCCGCGCTGCTGAAGCATCTCAAAGAACTTAAGATAGTCGGCGGTAAGCTGATCCATCATCTGCCCAAAGCGCTCCGGCGTATCAAACATGGCCAGATACATATCTTCCATGTTCATGATATGCACAATATCTTGGGTGGGGCAGCACACCAGGCTATAGCCCGCCGTCCGCACGGGCAGCAGGTCTCCGAAGACGTCTTGAAGCTGGCTGATCTCATCCTTCTCGGCCTGAGGGCTGGCCTCAAAGTCCGAGGGGCCCAGCAGGTGGAAGTCCTCATCCAGATCCTTCAGGTAAGGGATAAAATGATGTCCTACACCGCTGGTTTCCTGACGCCTGACGGCAAGGCCAAAGGGCGTAAACCGCTGACGCCTTGCCACCGTGTAATAAGCCGGCACCAGCGTATCATCGTCAAAGAGCTCATGGTTGACCATGTTGGCCAACAGCGTCCGCTCAATTTTACGCGCGTCCTCTCCCTGGCAGCGCATCAGCGGGGGCAGTACATCCTGCTCAAAGGTCCAAAGCTCGATCCGGATCATCGGCCGCGCACCTTTTTCAAAGCGTCCGTGCCGCTCCCACTCGCCCCGCAGCTTTTCCATAGCCGGGCTGTGGGCCAGCTCCGCCTGCCGGGCCGCTAAGGCCCGCAGCCGTTCTCTATCCTGTTGGGATATTGTCATGATATACTCCTTTTTCTATGGGTCATGCTTCGCCGCCCGCCTGGTGCTGCCGGTAGGCAAACAGCCGCGCGCCCAGCGCAACAATGCGCTTGGGATCCTGCGGGCGTACAATCCTGCAGTCCTGCCAGATGTCCGGATAGGTGTAGGATTCGGCGGTCCGAAGCGCCGTCTCCATATAGCCTTTATAGGTGGCCGTGCTACCGCCCACCACCAATACCTCCGGGTTAAAGCTGTGCAGCACATCCACCAGCGCAAGGCCAAAATAGAAGCCGGCCTCTTCAATGATCGCCCGGGCCCAGCCCTCCTCCCGCTCCAATGCCGCCAAAAGCTCCTCAACCGGGCAGCCGGCCGCCTCGAGGATCGCATAACCTCCGGAAATTTTATCCAGCGCCCGGATCTCCCCGTGATAGGGATAGACATTGCTGCCCAGCTCGCCGGCCCAGCCGTGACGGCCGGACACAAACACGCCCTGATCTCGCACGCTCATGGCAAAACCCGAACCGGCCATGATGAGGGCCATGCTTTCACCGTTCGGATAAGCCTCGCTTTCCGCTACCATGGCCGCCTTTACGTCGTTGATGAAACTGCATGGGCAGCCTGGCCGGGCAAACAACGACGTCTTCATCCCCTCCAGCGCGCGCAAGTGGCTGCTGGCTAGCGTATCCCCTTCCACCAGCCCGACGGTGGCCATGCCAATCCCCTCGGGCTGATAGGGTAACCCATCGATGAAGGCGCTGATCTCCCGCACCAGATAATCGGGCGTTACATCCATGCCGGTGGGCACCGTTTTGTCGATATACCCGCCCTCCACCTGAGCGGTCATCAGCATTTTGGTGCATCCCTGGTCGACGCCGATCCAACGACTCAATCCTGCCATTGGTTCCTCCCTTCCACGCTTTCGGCGCGTCAGTTATTATGCCCCTCCCGCTTGCCGCGGTTGACGGCGATCAAGCCCCGGCGTATAATACATCCACCGGCTTACAGGAGGGCATCATGTACAAAAACAAAATACCCGGCCGCAATAACCTCTGCGGGCTTGCGATCCGCCGCCTTCGGGAGTCCCTGCCCGAAGGCGTATCCCAGCGTCAAATGGCCGATGATCTCCGGCTGCTGGGGCTGGAGCTGGACAAGAATGCGATTCAGCGTATCGAAAGCGGCCGGCGCTTTGTCACCGATATCGAACTCAAGGCCTTCGCCGCATATTTTTCCGTAACGGCGGATCAGCTGCTAAAACCTATGAAATAATCCGGCTGGGAATGGCGCATACGCGCCATTTTTTGTTTTTCCTATGCCTCCAGGCGGGCCTGAAGATCCCAGAGGTTTAGAAGCTTTTCCATCAGCTCCCGCTGGCCATAGTAGTAATGGTTGCTGGCCTCAAAACCCAGCCGGGAGTCGGCAGCCCGCAGCGCCATAAGCGCTTGAGTCGTCCGGCGCTCCTCCTCCAGCAGGGGCAGGAGGACCTCCTTTGGCGCGCCTGCATCCCGTGCCCGTACATACCGAATCTGGTTCAGCGCGCTGGAAAAATGGCACAGGCAGGTATGCGCCATCCGCACAAACTCCTCAAAGGCTGCGCCGCCCTTTTCCCCCTCCAGCAGCGCAAGGCCTTGCCTCCACTTTTCGCAAAGCAAGCCAAACTGCCGTTCAAAAATGTCCTCCGGATAAATCGAACGCCAACCCTTTAAATCGTCATAGGGGAAACCGATCATGGTGGCTTTCCAGCCCGTGGGTTCCGGATACAGCAGCGACATGGGCCCGTAATTCTGCGGTCCCAGATACAATACGCCCACGTCAAAGGGGAATTGCCGGAAAGCCTCGGAAAACAGCTGCTGAGCCCGGTTCACCAGACCGGCCTGCGCGCCATATTCCTCTTCAAGGAAGTCCTGAAGCGCTGATTCGCCGGCTTGCGCATCCAGCATGCGCGCGGCCAGCTTCAGCATGGGCGTAGGAGCGCCTCCCAGCGTCCAGCTGAGCATCACATGTTCGACGCCGCATGCCTTGAGCTGCCGCGCATGCTGGGCCACCAGATCGAATACCGGCAGATATGGAACCGCCGACATCTCCCACGAATTGTTGAACTGCACCTTGGCGCATGCAGGCAACCCAGCTTTCCGGGCCAGCTGCCACAGCCGCTGGGCCGGCTCCCCGGGGCCTGGGTTGGAGATGGTATAATCGATCACGCTGCCGCGAACGCCGCCCACATGGGTTGGCAGCCCCGTTTCGCTGGTGCACATTACGCTCTGCCCTTCGCTGAGCGCCGCCACCACCTGGCCGGCCCATTCCTCGTTCCATCCCCAGTTCCACGCAATACACCGAGCCTCGGGATTCGCCCGTCGCGCCCCCCGCGCCAGCAAATTATTCACCTCGGCTACTACCTCAGCCGGAGAACGGGCCGCGCAGGCTGGGCAGGTGGTATCTAGATTATGTGAGTAGCAATGCGTCAGATTCTCGCTCATGGTGATGGTAAAAAAGCCCGCCAACCCCGGCGCGCTGGAGAACAGCGCGTAAGCTGCATGCTCCAGATATGCCTTTACCTCGGCCCGGGAAGTGCACATGGCGGCCTCGTCTCCCTCAACATAGCCCTTTAGCTGCGGATAAGCGCGGAAGAAGGCCTCGTCCATGCACCTGGGCTCGTTCAGATAGAGATATACGCCGATCCCATACCGACCCGCCCGTTCTATCAGCGCACGAAGCCCTTCGATCCGCTTTTCCCAGCCGGATGAAAGCTCCGGCGCAAAGGGAAAGGGCGTCAGCTGATAGAGGATTCCCTGCAGCCAAATCCCGTTCACGCCTTGGGCCGCATACTGTGCCAACAGCGCTTCCGGGTAGGGATCAATCTCCCGGTCCATCAGCGGGTCGCCATAAACTGCAAAATAGGAATAGACCATACGCAGACCGCCGCCAGCCACTGGATCCACTGGCTGGGCGGGGCCGTAAAAGGCGTCCAGAAAATCAAAGGCGTTCTCTCGATATTGGGGGAAAGACATGACCTTTTGGCCGACGGCCTGGGCCTGCCGGCGCCACTGCTCCGGAAGATCCTTCCATAGGGGCGGCTCCGTCTCCGGCTTCTGCCGGCCCAGTTTCACCCACATAAAGTCGTCTTCCTTTAGGATAAAATCAAGCTTCTTCCGGGTAATCCCCAAGAGCTCCGTTAATCCTTCATACGTCAGCAGGTGCCAATTGCTGCGGATCAATGTCAAATAGCCGCGGGACAGCCAACGCCCGTCGCAGGCGCCGCCGTCCAACCCCATCAGGCCGGCGGCCTCCTTTAGCTCCGCCTCGGGCGCCTGGAGCACCCGAGCCAGCCGAGCCACTGGCACCCGGTTCCAGTTCCGCCAGACGACAGCCAAACAGGGATGCGGAAAATGGGGCAAAGCAACCGAACGCATCATATACCTCCCCTCATGGTTAGGATGCCCCTATTGTATCACAGCGGCAGCGTCCACCCTATGGAGAAATGCATCTTTTCTATCGTTTTCCTTGCTTTCGCCGCGCATCGGGGCTTTATGCAAAATAAGAGGGCGCTTCCCGCCCTCTTTGTCGCTATTCTATTTATCGGGCCTCGGCAGGGGCGGATCGTCTTCCAAAATATCATCCCCGCCATCCTTCATGGTCCAGGTAGCCTCTCTGAAGAAGGCATCCAGCCGTCGCCGATCCTCCTCGCCTAGAGGCGCCGGCTCCATCGCCTGGCCCTGGGCCAGCCCAGCCTGCTCGGCCTCCGGAAAGGGCTGCGGGGGAGAGACCTCCTCGCTCTCCCGCTGAGCCTCTTGAGCTTTCGTCCGGTCCGGCACCGGCTGGGCGGCCTCCGGTTCCTCGCCGCTGCGCTGCAGTTGCGCATAGCACCACTTCTGGAAATCCAGCGGCGGCTGCCCCGGGCTGCGTACCCGACGGTAGTTTCCCTCAGCGTCCATCTCACGGGCCTTTTGGTTGTCGGCCAGGGCAGCCTCCAGCGTGCGGCGCACCTGCTCCCGCAGGGAAGGATCATCTATGGGGAAGCAGGTTTCCACCCGGCGATCCAGGTTTCGGGGCATCCAATCCGCGCTGGAAAGGTATACCCGGTTCCGCCCACCATCAAAGAAATAGAAGATCCGGTGATGCTCCAGATAGCGTCCTACGATGGATATGACCCGAATATTATCACTGATCCCTGGAATTCCCGGCCGGATGGCGCAGATACCCCGCACCACAAGATCCACCTTGACGCCTGCCTGAGAGGCTTCATACAGCCGCTCGATCACGCCGGGATCCAGCAGCGAATTGACTTTTGCTGCAATGCGGGCCGGACGGCCTTCCCGGGCATGGCGGATCTCTGCATCGATCCGCTCATATAGAAAGCTTCGCAACCCCTTGGGCGCTACATGAAGGCGCTGGAAATGCGGCGGGCGGCTATAGCCGGTGATGAGGTTAAAGAGCTCCGTCGCATCCTCTCCCAGCTGGTCAGAGGCGGTAAATAGGCCCATGTCCGTATAAATTCGGGCGGTAGCATCGTTATAGTTGCCGGTGCCCCAATGCATATAGCGGCGCAGCGCGCCATTCTCCCGCCGCACCACCAGCAGCGCTTTACAGTGCACCTTCAGCGCTGGCAAGCCATAGATCACGTGGCATCCCGCCTGTTCCAACACCCTGGCCCAGCCAATGTTGTTTTCTTCGTCAAAGCGGGCTTTAAGCTCCACCAGCACGGTAACCTGTTTGCCGTTGCCCGCCGCCTCCACCAGCGCCTCCACCACCGGCGAATTGCGGCTTACCCGGTATAGCGTCTGCTTGATGGCAAGCACCTGGGGATCCTGAGCGGCGCTGCGCAGCAGGGTCAGCACGGGATCGAAACTTTGGTAGGGGTGGTGCACCAGCACGTCGCCGCGGGCGATAACGTCGAAGATGCTCTCTCCTTCAGGGAAATCCGCTACCGGCAGGGGCGGTTGCTTGGGATACTTTAGATGAGGGGCATCCACCTGGCCGCCCAGCTTGGAGAAGGCCGTCAGATCCAGCAGTCCCGGCTGGGGGAAGAGGTCGCGCTTGCGCATGCCCAGCTTGGAGATCATGAAGTCAAGCAGCCAGGGATCTGCCTGCCGCCCGGCAAAAGAGATCCCCCACTCCAGCCGCACGGGGCTGCCCCAGCGCCGCTTTTTGATGGACTTCTCAATTTCGCTCATCAGGTCCTCAGCGTCGTCATCGATAGTCAGATCGCTGTCCCTTGTCAGGCGCATCAGCAGCGTACCCGCTACTTTATATTTATCAAAGAGCTTGGGCAGCATCATCTCAATGACGTCCTCCAGCATGACGAACAGCGCATGGCCGTCGCTGCCGCTGGGCACGCGAACCCACCGATCCAGATTGCTGGGCACCTGTACCATCGCCACCTTGGGCAGCCCGCGGCCCAGCTTCTCCCGGCTTTCTTTCTTGGTCAGAAGCCGCACCGCCACGTACAACCGGCGGCCGGAAAGATAGGGCAGCGGCCGTTCCGGATCCAGCGCGATTGGCGTCAGCACGGGAAAAACCTGCTTTTTGTAAAAATCTTTCACATAATCCCGCTGTGTTCCCGTCAGGTCGCGGCAGGAAGCGATCTCAATCCCCTCGCCCTCCAAGAGCCTGATGAGCTCCCGCCCACAGGCGTACTGCTGCTCGTTAAGCTCATGGGCGGAAATGGCCACCTGCTTGAGCTGCTCTTTGGGCGTCAGGCCCGCAGGGTCGGGATGGGTATAGTTGGCTGCGATCTGCTGCTTCAGCCCAGCCACGCGCACCATATAGAATTCATCCAAATTGGAGGCTGTAATGCCCAAGAAATTGCACCGCTCCAATAGCGGGTTGCGGGGGTCGTTGGCTTCCTCCAGCACCCGTCGGTCGAAATTGAGCCATGACAGTTCCCGGTTTATCAATAACGCCGGATCCAGCATGAACGACGCTCCTTTCTGCTTTGCCGCAGCCATGCGGCCAGTTTTTCTCATTATAGCATACTTTCCCCTGTTTCCCCACCGCTTGCGCCCGGTGATTTATGTAAAATTTCCCATGTCTTAAAGGTAAAATGAAAAGCCGCGGTTTGTACCGCGGCTTACTCTTTTACCCGTTCGGGCGCTTCAAACAAGACTCGATCCCGTCCCCGGCCATCGCGCAGAGCCAGCGCGCGCACGGTAAAAGCCCGCTCGATCGCCGGCAAAAGCGCCCTGCCATCCCCCTGGGCGGTAATTCGGCCCTCCTCCAACAGGCAAATCCGGCCGCCCAGCTCCAGCGCATGGGTCAGATCATGCATCACCACCACCAGCGTTTTGCCCTCATCGCTGAGCGTCCGGATCAAGGCCAGCATCTCCAGCTGATGGCCAATGTCCAAATAGGTGGCCGGTTCATCCAGCAGCAAAAGGTCTGCCTGCTGGGCCAGCAGCATAGCCAGATAGACCCGCTGGCGTTCGCCCCCGGACAGGGTTTGCAGGGGCCTGTCGGTCAGACCTTCCGCGCCCACGCGCTCCAGCGCCTGGCGGGCCGCCTGTTGGTCCTGCTGGGTAAGCGTACGGGGAAAGGCCAAGTAAGGATACCTTCCATGCATCACAAGCTGGCCTGCCGTGAGCGCAGGAACGGACCGCATCTGGGGGAGCAGAGCCACCCGCCGGGCCCACTGCCGGGGCGTATACCGGGCCGCCTCCCGCCCTTCGAGCCATATCCCGCCTGTCAGCGGGGAAAGCAGCCCTGCCATGGCTCGCAGCAGGGTGCTTTTGCCGCTGCCATTGGGCCCAATCAGCACGGTCAGACTTCCCCGCGTCAATCGCAGGTCAATATGGTGAATCGCCGGGCGCCCCCGGTAACCGGCGCTTACGTCCCGAAGCTCCATCATCCGAAGGGCGCCTCCCTTCTTTTCAGCAGCAGCCACAGGAAAAAGGGGCCGCCTAAGGCTGACATGACGATTCCGACCGGCAGCTCGTAGGGCGCAAAGAGCAGCCGTGCGACCAGATCGCAAGCCAGGGCAAACGCCGCCCCCGCCAGGGCGCACAGCGGCAGCTGGTAGCGCGCGTCGGGTCCCACCAGGAAGCGGACTGCATGGGGGGTAACCAGCCCCACAAATCCCACCAAACCGGCTAGGCTGACGGCGCTTCCGGCCAGAAGGGCTGCCAACATAAGAAAGACGAACCGCATCAGCCCCGTCCGCATGCCCAATGACCGCGCCGTTTCATCACCCAGCGACAGCACGTTTAAGTCATATCCTAGGATCCAGGCTGCCAGGATACCCCCGGATACGGTAAAGAGGCAGGGGGTGATGCGGGCCATCGACATGCCCGAGAAGCCGCCGATCATAAAGTCCATCCTGCCTGCCTGAATTTCCGGATACAACGTCAGAAGGGTGTCGGTCGCCGCGCCTAAGATGGTGGATACCGCGACGCCCGCCAATACCAGCGTCATGCGCCCCGCTCCGCTGTGTAGCGCCAGCAGATAGACTGTCAACGCCGCCAATAACGCGCCAATAAAAGCCGCCAACGGTGCCCAGCGGGTTAGATGCGGAAAAAAGGCGGAAAGCGCCAGCACGGAAAGCCCGGCGCCCGCATTGACGCCCATGATATTGGGGCCCGCTAAACCGTTGCCCAACACGGCCTGCAAAAGCGCGCCGGCCACAGCCAGCGCGCCGCCTGCCAGCGCCGCACCCAGCACACGGGGCCAGCGTACCAGCGTCAAGATCTGGCGCGCTGTCTCCGGCGCTTCGCCCCCGGTAGCAACAGCCCACTGCTGCGCCGGCGGGATGGGTACCGCGCCCAGCCCCAGGCTCATCATGACCAGCGCCGCAAGCCCCAATCCCGTTAAACTGAATGCCAGCGTCCGCTTCAGAGCCGCCCGCTTATTGCCCGTCATCGGAATAGAGGATTTCATACAGCGTCTCATAGCTCTCGGCCCACCGGTTATTGGGCTTATAGTGGAAAAGCTCCTTGTCCAGCACGATATACCGGCCGCTTTTCACCGCGGAAAGGCTGCTCCAGGCTGGATCGGCTTCTATGGACGCAGCCAGGGCCGCTTTGGCCTTCTCTGTATCGCCCATGGGCACCGCCAGGATATAGTCGGGATCCTCCTGAAGGATCGATTCCATGCTCAGCTCCTCCAAAAGCGAAGGCTGCCGCGCCGTGATGCTATCCGCGCCCAACTCCGCCGCCATCAGGCTGACCATATTATCTTCAGGCAGTGCCTTGGCCTTGGTACTCAGCGCCCGGATCAGCAGTACGGTGGGATGCCCATCCGCCGCTGAAGCCTTGCCCTTGACCGCTTCGATGCGCTGTGCGATCCGCTCTCCGTTTTCCTCATAAAGGTCCGCCCGGCCGGTCAACGTTGTGCAGCACTTGAGCATGTCCAAATATTCCTTAAAGGTCTCCACCCGGAAAAAGGCGCAGGGGATCCCCGCCGCCTCCAAGGTTTCGGCCACCTGCGTATGGCTTTCAATGTCGGTGGAAAGCAGCACAAGATCCGGCTCCATGGCCAAAAGCCGTTCCACATTGGGTTCCTTAACCGAGCCGATCACCTCGGTGTCCGCCGGCAGGTCGATCCCGCGTTCCACGGCGTCCTCCGTGGTGCCGGCCAACGCCCCGCCAGCCAGCAGCCACACCTGGGCATAAGAGCCCATCAGCGCGGCGACCTTATCGGGCTTGGCGCTCAGCGTGACTGTCTGCCCACGGCTGTCGGTAATCGTCAGCGCGCTGTCCGAAGGGAGTACAGCCGGACTGGCTGCAGGCGCGCCAGGCGATGAGGATGCGGTCGTATCGGCCTCCGGTGCGTCGGGCGATGAGGATGCGGTCGAACCGGCTGGGGGCGCGCCTGCGCATCCGGATAGCAGCAGCGCCATCAAGGCTGCGCAGGCCGCTCGAAAAATCCGGTTTTTATTCACGGGCCAGAATCGCCTCCTTCTGCTCCATCAGTTCGTCGGAATCCAGCAACGCCTGCACGTTTTCCTCGCCCAGCCTGTCTACCAGGCTGCCGAAGCGCTCCCCAGGCGCCGCCTCCCGCTTAAAGAGCAGAATCGCTTTTTCCACCATATCGACCGCCTGTTCCCGGGTATATAGCCCTTTTAGCGCCGTACCCATGCGGGTCTTCTTGCCCCAACGCCCGCCCACATAAATTTTATAGCCTACCTGGCCGTCCGGCACAGCCTTAAAAGGGCACTTCCCCACACACCGGCCGCACTGACTGCATGCATCCCGATTGATGCTCACCCGGCCGTCCCCGTCGCGCGTTACCGCGCCGCAAGGGCATGCCGCCTCAATCGCGCATTTTTTGCAGCCCCGGCAAAGATCGCTGTGGAATTCCGGCACCCGCTGGCCTACTATGCCAATATCGTTAAGGTCCGGTTTTACGCAGTTATTGGGGCACCCGCCCACGGCGATCTTAAACTTATGCGGCAGCTTCACCTGCCGCCATCCTTTATAGAACCGCTCATGGAGCTCCTGCCCCAGCGCCTGGGTATCGATCAGGCCGAATACGCATACCGTACCCTTACAGGCCACCACCGGCCGCACCTTTGCACCCGTCCCTCCTGTCTCCAGGCCCGCCTGAGCCAGCTCCGCCTTCAGCGGCTCGATATGCTCATAGGGAATACCCATAATCTCCAGGGTCATCCTGGAGGTCAAAGCCACCTGGCCGTTGCCATAGCGCTGCGCCGCTTCAGCCACTGCCGCCAAGTGTTCCGCAGTAATCACGCCGTTGCCGGTGATTACCCGGCCGTTGAACCGTGCGCCATCCCGGTTACATAGGAAACCTTCGCCTTTTAACGCCTTCTTTTCTTCCGCCGTCATGCCCATTTTCTCCTTATGGTGAATTTTGTCTTTTTATTATACATGGGATAATGTATAGTGTAAAATACCATTCTATAATTGATTCCATAGGTTTTTACCTATATGGATAAGGAGCCTTCCATGACGCTACGCCATCTGGAAATCTTTGTTGCCGTGGCCGACCACGGCAGCATGAGCGGAGCCGCTCATGCCCTGTACATCGCACAGCCCACCGTCAGCCAAGCGGTGGCGGACTTGGAGCACACCTATCAGGTGCGGCTTTTCGAGCGGCTCTCCCGCCGCCTTTACCTGACGCCGGAAGGTCAGGAGATGCTGGGATATGCCCGCCATATCCTAGCATCCGTGGACGAGATGGAGCGCCGCCTGCAGGACGCGGCGGGGCGCCCGCTTCTGCGGGTCGGCGCCACCATTACGGTAGCCACCTGCCTGATGCCGGCGATCCTTTCACGCTTCGAGGCTGACCATGCCGATACCCGGGTAAATGCCTGGGTGGGCAACACCCGAAGCATCGAAGAACGCGTGCTTTCCAGCCGGCTGGATCTGGGTTTCGTTGAAGGGGAGGCGTCGAGCCCCGATATCCGGTCCGTGCCCGCACGGGAAGACGAACTCATCCTAGTGTCATCCCCCGCACATCCGTTGGCATCCAGGGGCGTGATAACCGCCCACGACCTGCAGGGCATGGATTTCGTCCTGCGGGAGCCGGGCAGCGGTACGCGCGCCCTTTTTGAGCAATATTTAAAGGATTACCGGGTACGCATTGAGGAAAAATGGACCTGCAACAATTCGGAAGCGATCAAGAACGCGGTGATCGGCGGCCAAGGGCTCACCGTGATCTCCCGCCTGCTGGTGCAGCGGGAGCTAAACGAGCGCCTGCTGGTGCGCCTTCCCCTGCAGGAGCGGCGTCTTACCCGCCGCTTTTCGCTGATCCTCCATAAGCATAAGTATCTTTCCCCATCCCTCGAGTCGTTCCTAAAGGTCTGCAGGGCCGGATGATTGCCAAACGCGCACGCTCCAACTGAAGCGTGCGCGTTGTCAGGGGATATCCTTTCGTATGCTTACCTCTTGCAAGAACCGTTCCCTCCGGGGCGCTTTCGCATCTTACAGCACCTTGCCCGGGTTCAGCAGCCCTTTTGGATCGAACACCGCTTTAACGCCCCGCATCAGCGCCATCACATCCTCGCCCACGGACTGGGCCAGGTAAGCCCGTTTGGCCCGGCCGATGCCGTGCTCGCCGGAAACCTGCCCGCCCATTTCGCGAGCCTTGTCGTAAAGCGCATCCATGACCGCCTGCAGCGTGCGAGGCCACGCCTGTTCGTCCAGCCCGTCCCGTAGAGCGTAGCTGTGCAGGTTCCCGTCGCCGGCATGGCCGAAGGAGATAATACGCATCCCCGTTTCCTGGGAAAGCGCCGCGCAGAAATCAAAGTAATCCGGCATCCTGTCCCGGGGCACCACCACGTCGCACTCGTCCATCTGGCTGGTCGATCCTTTAATGGCTTCCAGGAAGGCTCCGCGGGCCGTCCATAGTCCGCCCTGGCGCTCGTCGGTATCGGCAATCAGCGCGTCGATGGCCCCGGCCTCCAACATCAGCCGGGCAGCCTCCTCCATAAGCCCTTCTACCTCTTCAAGCGTACGCCCGTCAAAGCGCAGCAGCAGGTACACCTGGGCCGAATGGTCGGGGAAGGGCCTGCCCAGGTACTCCTGGGATAGGGCGATGACCGCTTCCTGCATGAACTCCACCGCCGTGGGCGTAATGCGCTGGGCGAGTAGCTTGGTCATCGCTTCCATACATAGCCGGTTATCCGGAAAGGGCACCAGCAGCGAACGGAAAAAGCGCGGCAGCGGAATCAGGCGCAGCGTAGCCTCCACCACCACACCCAGCGTTCCTTCGGAGCCGATCATCAGCTGCATCAGGCTATAGCCGGAGGAATTTTTGGCGGTCTTGCCGCCCAGGGTAACCAGCCGCCCGTCGGGCAGCACCACCTTCAGCTCCCGCACATAGTCGCGGGTCACGCCGTATTTCACCGCCCGCATGCCGCCGGCGTTCGTCATGATATTGCCTCCGATGGTGGCGGTCTTTTCGCCGGGATCCGGCGGATAGAATAAGCCCTCGGCCTCAACTGCCTGCGCCAGCTCCATCAGCAATACGCCGCACTGGCAGGTGACCGTCAGGTTTTCCTTATCGATTTCAAGGATCCGATTCATCCCGGCCAGCGCCAGCACGATGCCGCCGCCTACCGGTACGCACGCCCCGCAAAGCCCTGTCCCCGCGCCCCGGGGAATCACCGGGATCCCCTGGCGATAAGCCCAGGCCATGACCTGGGATACGGTTTCACTGCTGTCTGCCAGCACCACCGCATCCGGATGCCCGGCGCCATAGATGGGCATCTCGTCATGCTCATAGTCGGTAGGAATATCCGCCCCGGCCAGCACCCTACCGGGGCAGAGGGCCCGGAGCTCGTCCAGCTGCTGTTCTGTCAGCCTATTCATGGATGATGCCCTCCTCTCTGAGCGCCGCCTCGAAAGCGGGCAGTACTTCGTATAGATCCCCTACTATCCCGATATGCGCGATCGAGAAAATCGGGGCCTCGCGGTCGGTATTGACGGCCACAATGGTTTCCGCTGCGCTCATGCCGGCTGCAAACTGAATCGCGCCTGAAACGCCAAAGGTCAGGATCAACCGCGGCCGCACGGTACGGCCCGATAGGCCGATCTGTTTGGACTGATCTGCCCACCCGGCCTCCACCAGCGGCCGGGTGACCGCCAGCTGGCCGCCAAGGCGCCGGGCCAAATCCTCCAGCATCGCTAGATCCTCCCGCTTCTTCAGCCCGCGGCCGCCGACCACCAGTACATCAGCCTGGGCGATGTCAGCCGCCGGAGGCTTGGCCTTCAGCGACACGACCTCGGCGCGGGTGGAAAGATTTTCCGATGTCAGGCGGCAGATCTCCACTTTACCGGCAGCTTCAGGCCTTCTCTGGGCCGCCTCCATCACCTTATAGCGCACCGTGGCAAACTGCGGCCGCGTATGGGGCGTCAAAATCTGGGCCATTATGTTGCCGCCAAAGGCGGGTCGAATCTGCACCAGGTCGCCGTTTTCCCGCAGTTCAAGCTGGGTGCAGTCCGCCGTTAGGCCCGTCCGCAGCCGTGTCGCCGTCCTTGGGGCCAGCGACCGGCCCAAAGGCGTGGCACCCACCAACACCACCGCCGGCAAAAGGCGGGCGACGGCATCCTCCAGCATAGCGGCATACCGCTCGCAAATAAAGTGCTTAAGCTCCTGCTGCGGATACTGCAGCACGCGGTCTACGCCGTAATACGTCAGCTCTTGGGCCAGCGCACTGTCCTGGGCGGCCAGCGCCGCATAAACCGGATGCCGTCCGGCGGAAAGGGCCAGCGCCTTGCCGATCAGTTCCAGCGTTACCGGATGCAGCGCCCCTTCTTCCACCTCGGCAAAGACCAAGATCCCCTTCCACGCTGATTTGTCCACCTTTTTCCTGGGCGTATCCTCCAGGGCCAGCGCCGCCTGAGGGCATCCCTTCACGCACAGGCGGCACATCCGGCAGCCCGCTCCGATCTCCACCTTTCCATCTGCCAGGGTAATCGCCCCAAAGGGGCATTGTTCCGCACACAGGCCGCACAGCGTGCAGGCCTCACGGTTCCATACCAATCCAGCCATGCCAGCCTCCTATAGCACGCGCTGGCGGATCAGCAGCTCCGCCAGAGCTTGTCCCGCATCCGCACCCTCCAGCAGCACTTTTTCCCCGGCAGCCTTGGGTGGGAAGATACGCTCCACCTGCGTGGGCGAGCCGGAAAGGCCGTAGTGCTCCGGATTTTTGTCCTCCAAATCGTCCAGCCCCAACACATCGATCTCCCCCCGGCCGATTGCAAGGCGGCGGCGATAACTGGGGAGCCTGGGTTCAAAGCTGTCCTTTTCCACGGTAATTAGGCAGGGATAGCTCATACGCACAGTCTCCACCGACCGGGCCAGCTCCTGGCTCACGGTAAGATGCGACGCATCGGCCTCGTCGATACGGCTGACCCACGCCGCATGAGGTATGCCTAGCCACTGGGCCACAGCCGGCCCCACCTGCGCGGTATCGCCGTCTGTGGTCTGCCGTCCCATTAGAATCAGGTCAAATCCGCCTAAAGCGCGGATCCCCTGGGAAAGGGTATAACTGGTCGCCAATACGTCCGCGCCGGCAAAGCGCCGGTCCGATAGCAGTACGCCCCGGTCTGCGCCCATCCACAGCGCTTCGCGCAGGGCATCCTCGGCCTGGTTGGGTCCCATGGAAAGCACGGTAATCGAACCGCCCAGCCGCTCCCGCAGCGTAAGCGCCGCCTCCAAGGCGTATAGGTCATAGGGATTGATTTTGGATAAGACGCCGTCTCGCTTTAAGACGCCGGTCTCCGGATCCACCTCCACCTGCTGGGTGGCAGGAACCTGCTTGATACATACCAACAGCTTCATTGTCCTCTTTTGTCCGGCTGTGCCGGCACGTCCCTTTCTTCGCGGCCGCCCTCACAAGCCGCTGATGCTGCTTTCATTGTATCATAAAAATTCCCGGAAACAACGGAAATCCTTTGCATTCCCTCCAGAGAAAAACGCCCTCCGGCTTTTCCGAAGGGCGTATGCTTGTTTGAGTTTATCCGTTTTCCTTTTTTGTGCCGACCCCTACAGGGCTTGCATCTTCTCACAGTAGTACTGCACATTCTCCCACTTGGCGTCGGGGGCGATACGGTGATCGGGGCAGGGGATGTAACCGCCCAGGGCAATCAGCCCCTTGAGCCGTTCCACCTCGGCATCGATATCCGCCCGTTCCCGAGCGAAAACCGTCTTATTCATCCCGCCTACGCCGCGAACCTGCGCGCCGTACTGCGCCCTCCAGGGGGCGATGGAAGCATCCCACACGCCCACCTCGATGGGGAACATGGTGTTCACGCCGTTATCCAGCCAGATCGGCACAAGCTTATCAATGCATCCGTCGCAATCCAGCGATACAATATCGATACCATGGGCAGCCAATAGGTCGGTAATCCGCTTATAGTGGGGGCCCACCTTCTCCCGGAAAATCCGCGGGCTGACCAAGGGGCCGTTCTTAAAGCAGATGTCTTCCCAGAAGTGGGCAAAATCAAAGCCGTCATAAACCGCAAGGATCCTTTCGGCCACGCGGTAGGCCAGCTCGCCCACCGTGTCAATGACTTCGTCGTAGAGTTCCTCATCGTCGGCTTGCAGGTAGGCCAGATCCGTCACGCCGATCATGTCACGAATAGCGCCGTAAAGCGAGCCGCAGTGGATGCATTTGGGCAGCGTGCGCTGTCCATCTTCCTCCGCCAGCTTTTTCAGCGCTACAAAGTCGATCCGCTCATCGCTATAGGCCAGGCGAGGCTTGTAAAGCTCCTCCCAGGCTTCGCGGCCGGTCATCAGCGTGCCGACCTGAGCGGGTATGGAATCCACGCCGGGCTTAATGATGTTGATATTGCCCTTCTCGTCGATCACCTTACGCTTTCCGTCGGGATATTCCTCCAACAGCTTGGGCTCAAAGCCGGGCATCAGCCCCGCGTTGCCTCCGAAGCATTCGTTCCAGTTGAAGTCAAAGCCCAGGCGGGCCGCGATCTCCTTATCGGCTTCATTGCCGTCGGTCCAGGCATGGGCCAGCTCCTGGCTGATATGCCCCTCGTCGGCCCACTTTTGAAGCGTCTCGGTCCAATAGCCAAAATGCACCACCGGCATCTTGTCATAATCCTGATAATGCAAAATCGCCTTCACTCGTTCACGATGCGTCATGTTCTACTCTCTCTGCCTTTCTTGGGATATAGGGGCATTGTACCATATCGGGCCGTCCCTGCTCAATGGGCAAAATCAAGCCGCCGCAAGCAAAGAGGGCGGCCACAAAGCCGCCCCGGTCTGATAAAGTCGCGCTTTACTCGTATAGCAGATAGGGTTTTACCGCTTTCCTGTAGGCTTCCAAGCCCGCCTTATTCGCTTCCAGCACACCCTGGCAGGAGAGCGCGCCGGTGCGGAATTGGTCGGTCCCCATCAGGCTGTCCAGGAAATACCGCCGCCCATCCTGAGGCCGGTCGACAAAGCGGTACTCAAAGCGATCCGGATGCAGGTCACGGATCACCTCCAGCAGATACAGCCCCGTTTCAAAAGAACGGAACGCGCGGCGGTCGGTCACATGGGGCTGCACCGCATAGCACAGCTCTCCCTGGTACTTGCTGAAGGTCGGCGTAAAGCATCCGGCGCGGAATTTGACGCCGGGCAGGTTCTTAGCCTGCATGGCTTCCACCACCTCGTAGCTTTTCAGCCACGGCGCGCCGATAATCTCAAAGGGAATCGTGGTGCCGCGGCCCTCGGAAACGTTGGTGCCTTCAAAAACGCAGGTGCCGATATAGAGTTCCGCCCCGTCGATGGTGGGCAAATTCGGCGAGGGAATCACCCAGCTCAGGTCGGTCTCGTCGGCGTACAGGTCGCGGCTCCATCCTTTGCAGGGAACAACGGTGAGCTCGCAGGCGAACTCCTCCGGCCGAGTGCCGGCCAGATACCGGGCCAGCTCGCCGATGGTAATGCCGGTGCGGGTGGGGAGCCCGTAATCGCCTACAAAGGAGCGGAAACGCTCGTCCAGGATGGTCCCTTCCACTTTCACGCCGCCAATGGGATTGATGCGGTCAAAAATCACCATGGGCAGCCCCAGCTTCTTGCAGCAGGCCATGGAATAGCTCATGGTATAAAGGTATGTATAAAACCGCGCGCCCACGTCTTGGATGTCCACCACAATCATATCGACATCCTTGGTGTTTTCCTCGGTGAGCTGGTCGCCCTCGCCATAGAGCGAATAGGCCATCACCCCGGTTAAAGGATCGATCCGGTCGGCGATCTTTACCCCGGCCTGGGCGTCGCCCCGGACGCCATGCTCCGGAGAATACAGGGCGGCCAGCTGATAGCGCTCATTCAATAAATCGATGGTGGCCGTCAGATCCTTGCGCGTACCCGTCGGGTTGGTAATCAGGCCCAGGCGCTTGCCCTTGAGCAGCGCGTCCACCGATTCAATCTGGTCAATCCCGTTGAATACCGTAGCCTTCATTATCGTTGTCCTCCTCTTATCTCAGCCGTCCCCGGCTTAATCCTCCATCATCCGGGCGTAATACCAGGCACCCCGGGTGAGCTCCTCGTCCATCGGAGCCAGCTTGCAGCTAACGCCTGCCTCCTCCACGGCTTTAAGCATCCGCTCCCGCACCTGGGGCACCTTGCGCAGGATAGATCCCTGCAGCGCCAAGGTGAAGCCGGGCTCCAGCTTCATCCTGCGGGCCAGGCACACCACAAGCTTAGCCAGCTCCTCACCGGCTTTCGTCAAGATCGCCCGTGCATCCGGATCCCCCTCGGCGGCGCAGCGCACGACCGCCGGCGCGGCGGCCGCAATGTCCGCCTTCACGTGGCTGTGGATATATTTAATAACTTCCCTGGCGTCCGCCGCGCCAAAGAACTCGCGCACCGCCCGGCATACGGGTTTCTCCGGCCAGCCGTAGTCGCAGTCGCGAATCATCTGGCGAATGGTCTGCGCAACCAGATCATAGCCGCTGCCCTCATCGCCTACCAGGTAGCCCCAGCCGCCCACCGTGAGCAATTCGCCGCCCTTTCGTCCCTGGGCGATGGAACCGGTGCCGGAGATCACGAGGATTCCGTCGCCGCCTTTAAGCGCGCCTTCCAGCGCCAGCCGCGCATCGGTATCCACCGTCACCGGGCACCCAAAGCGTTGGGAAAGCGCTGCGATCACCTGTTGGTTAAGGCCGCCGGTAATGGCTCCGGCCGCGCCCACAAAAATCAACCGGCACGTTCCCTCCAGTCCCTCGGTTGCCTGGGCTACCGCCTCCTTCAGGTGCTCCACCGCTTCCTCGAAATGCATTACCACGTTGCCAAAGCCGCTGCGGCCCCTTCCCAAAGTCCGGCCGGAATCATATTCATAGGCTGCTGCGGTGGTCGTGGTTCCCCCCGCGTCTACGCCTACCACATACTGCATCTTTATCTCCTCTCCAATACGGTCCTGAGCCGGCCGCCCGCAGCTTCCAGCTCGGTCTGCGCTGCGGCCCGGTCAAGCCCGGTCAGCGTCATGCAGATGGCCAGCTTTACCTGTCCGCCCGCAGCCTCCAACGCAGTCCGGGCTGCGGCCCGGTCAAGCCCGGTAGCCTCCATCACAATGTTCTCGCATCGCACTTTCAGCTTTTGGTTTGTGGCCTGCACGTCCACCATTAGGTTGCCGTACACCTTGCCCATCATCACCATGCTGCCGGTCGAAAGCATGTTCAGCACCATCTTCTGCGCTGTTCCCGCTTTCATGCGGGTAGATCCGCTGACTACCTCCGGCCCCACCTCGGGCACGATGGCAATCCGGGCCATGCGCGTCATGGGGGAGCCCGGATTACAGGTCACTGCCAGCGTTTCGGCCTTGATGGCCTGGGCATAACGCAGCGCGCCGATGCAATAGGGCGTACGTCCCGAAGCGGCGATGGCGCAAACCACATCCTGTTCACCCAACCCCACGGCCTTAAGATCCGATTCGCCCAGCGCTTCCGAATCCTCTACATTCTCCTGCGCCTTAAACATGGCGTCCCGGCCGCCGGCAATCAAACCCATCACCAGCTGGTCGCTCACCCCATAGGTCGGCGGGCATTCGCTGGCATCCAGCACGCCCAGCCTTCCGGAGGTACCGGCGCCCACATAGATAAGCCGCCCACCCCGGCGCATGCGGGCTACAATGGCCTCAATCGCTTCCCCGATGGCCCCAAGCTGTGTCCCGACTGCTGGGGCTACTTTCTGATCCTCCTCGTTTATCAGCCGGGCAATGTCATATGCGCTCAGGCAATCCAGCTGCTTTGTCGCCGGATTGACGGATTCCGTCGACAGCCCGCTCAGATCGATTTGCATGGCGAATCCTCCTTTTTTCTGGCATATGTACCTATTGTATCGAGGTATGGCATACGAATCAAGGGGCTTTTCCCTTTTACCGCTGCCGCCGCAAAAAAAATACGGGCAGGCCGCAGCCTGCCCGATGGGCGTACGGGCATCGCCCGTAGCCCTCGCCTCTCATAGATCTATTGAACCTTCAAGATATAGTCGCTACCATCCAGCGTCTGCCAGGTGCCGTCGCCTTTGGCCTTGAAATCCACCCCATCCACGGTATTGTGCCAGTACAAGTTACCTTCAGCATCATATCGGGGCTGGCAGGCGCCCGTACCCTCATCGTCCGGCCGGTAGGGGTCGGTATCCTTCATGGTATAGGGCGCGCCTGATTCCTTCTCTGTGAAGGTGCGATTCTCCGTGGAGTATACGATTTGCTTGCCGGTGTGCGCATGGATATAGGTATACTCCGTCCCGTTTACCGCCGAAAGCATATACCACTCGCCGATATCGGGCAGTTTGGCTTCATCAACGCTCAGCGGGTTCCCGTTTATATCATAGTACTGCCGCTGGCTTCCGCTTGCTGAGTAGACAACGCCTTTGGCCGGGTCGTAGGTCACAGGGAATTTCGTATCGCCCGAACCGGCAAACAGTTGAGCCGGCCCCGAGGGGCTGGACTTGGTTTCCGCATCCCAAAAGAAGGCGGTTCCTGCCAGCACATAGGTACCGTCCGATTCGTCGTAGGCTAAGGCCATCCCCTCCTTAAGCGCTTGCTTATACGCGGCCTGGGCTGCGCTGGGCAGTTCGCTGGGCTCGGGATGTTCCGGCGAAGGCGTTGGCGTCGGGGTTGGCGTAACCGTCGGGGTTGGCGTAACCGTCGGGGTTGGCGTCGGCGTGGGGCTCGGCGTCGGCGTGGGGCTCGGCGCAGGCGTCGTTATCGGCGCCGTCGTGCGTGTAGGTGTCGGTGTCGGCCGGGCTGTAGGCCGGGTTGTGGTAGCTGGCTGCGTAGCAGTCGTTGTCCGTGTGGTCGTCGTCCGCGTGGTCGTGGCCCGCGTGGTCACTGCCGGGCGGCGGGTCGTGGTGACCGGTTCCGTAGCTCGGGTGGTCGTCCGCCTGGTTGCCGTAGTCGTCCGCCTGGACGTGGCCGTGGCGGTAGGCGTAACCGTTGGGGTTGGCGTCGGGGTAAGGGTAGGCGTAACCGTCGGGGTTGGCGTGGCCGTCACCGTAGGTGTAGGCGTCAAAATCACGCCTGCCGGCGTGGGGGTTGACGTAACCAGCTCCGGCGGGCTTGTCAATACCTGCGGGTTTGAAGCAGGCGTTCTGCCCCACAATGCCGCCGTCACCGCAGTGCCCCCTAGCAGCACCAACAGCACCAGCAAAAGGATACCCACGCGCTTGCGCTTGATTCCATTATCCGGGGGATCTGGCGGCAGGCCGCCGTCCTCCCCGTCGAACACCTCATCCTCAAAGCCGACCTGCTGTGCCGGCTGCTCCTCTGGCTCCGCTGGCACCTCCTGCAGCGGCTCTTCCTCCTGGCCGTCCTCCAGCGCTTCAGCGGACGTTTCCGCTTCCTCCGATTCCGCTCCGTCTGCGGTCTTCGTCGCGGCGGCAGCCATACCGGCCCCAGCCGCTGCGCCGCCGATGGCCGCTCCCCAGCCGCCCATGATCGAATCCGCCTTATGCAGTACATGGTTCAGCATGCGGGCCATGCAGGCTACGTCCGGCGTAATCGCTTCAAAAGACGGCTCCGCGCCGCTTAGCGCGCCGCTTGCCTTATCCAATTCCGCCCCCAGCACCAAAATGAGCTGATTGGGCTGCAGATGCTTACGCTGGCGATATACCCGCACAAAGGCGTCCTCGACCATGCGCTCTGTGGCCGCCTCGTCACCTGTTATCGAATAGATATAGCTGTATGCCGCCTCTGCGAACTCGTTAAAGAATTCCGGCAGCGTTTCCCGGGTCAGCGGTTCACTCCAAAACTGGGCCATCTATGGAACCTCCCCCTTTTCCCAATTTCCTGGCCGCCTTGCTCAGGCGACACGAAAGCTCTGATTTCTTTATCTTAGCCAATTTTGCCGCAAAAAGCAACACGCTTTGCCCGCCTGGCCGCTAAAACCGCCAGGCAATATCCCCCAAAGCGGGAAATTCCGGGCAAAGTACTATGAGTAAGCCTCCGCAGCCGCCATTACCCTCAGCAGCTCCCGCGTATAGTCCAGCGACAGCTTCAGATCTCCATAGGGGTCTCGGTCATAGGCCATGTCATGATCCATCACCAGCCAGTCCGGGCGGCATGCCAGGCACAATGGCATGAGCCGGGCGATATTCAGCACGCCGTAACCGACGGGGCGAAATTCAAAGCAGCCCATCGTTCGATCCCCGGGCTGCGGTATCCTGTCCTGAATATCGCCCGGGAGGCTGCCTAGCGCATAATAGTCCTTAAGATGAATAACCGGGCATCGGTCGCGATAGCGGATCAGGTATTCCGCTGGATCACCGCCGCCAATTTCCATCCAGCCTAGATCCGGTTCCAGCGCCATCACCGGTGCAGGCACCGCTTCCAGGATCGCATCCAGCTCCCTTCGCCCGCCGCGCATACGCGCCAGTTCCCGAGCATGGTTATGATATAGCAGGCGAATCCCCCGCTGGGCAGCCAGCTCCGCCGCCTTTTTCAGCGAACCTGCCAGCGGTTCAAGCTCCCCCTCCGGCAGGTTCGCCACCGTTAGATAGCTGCAACCCACCTGACGGTGAAAGTCCAGCGTCCGCTCCGGTTCGGCGGCTAACTCGCTATATGGCACATGGTTCCCCAGCGCCTGAAGGCCCAACGCCTCCAGCCTTTCACGCACCGCCGCAGCTCCATGGCCAAAAAATCCCAAAAACTCCACTCCGTCAAAGCCCAGGTCAGCCAAGCGCTCCAGCACGCCGAATAGGTCCCGGGCACAGGCTTCCCGCAGAATATACAGCGGGGAAGCCATCCGAATTTTTTCCATCCTAAAATTCCTCCGATCCGTTACCCTCGCGAAGGATTTTGTCGCGATACACAATATCGGTGCGGACAGCAAAGCCCATGTGCGACCAAAAAGCATTCCCGCCCTCATTATGGGCAAACACGACCAGATTGGCTTTAGGGATCCCTTCTTGATCTAAAGCGCGAAGCGCCCGGCGTACCAGCGCGCGGCCCAATCCCCTGCCCTGATATTCGGCCGCCACGGCAGCGTGATACAAAAATCCCCTCCGTCCGTCGTGCCCTGCCAGAATGCAGCCGACCACCCGGCCGTCCCGGCGGGCGACAAAACTCATGCCCGGGTTGCGGGCTAACAAGCCGGCAATGCCCTGACGGCTGTCGTCCAGCCTTCGCAGGCCCATGCCCGGCGTCGCTCTCCATAGGGCATAGGCTTCGTCGTAGTCCTTCTCCATCATGGGCGCGATCCCATCGGCATCCGCCGTGCCCAGCAAAACGCCGCCCACTGCCTCGGCCGGCCAAAAGCGGTAAAGGGAAACCCCGGTAATCCACCCTTGAAAGGCGGCAAAGCGCCCAACCGTCCGGTGAACGGCTTCGGTTATATCCTTTTCCCTGCGCGTAAAAAGCGTAACGTGAGGCGTCCAGCCGGGATCGGGCGCCTGTCCGCAGGCCGCCCGGGCCAGGGCCATTAACCCGCTGCTGGCAGCCGGGGCCGCATAGAGCACGTCCGGCGGGAGGATTCCCAGTGAGGTAAAGCATACTGGTATGGGCGCAAAGCGGTCCATCGATGCCAACCGCGCCTGAACCTCCGCCAGGCTTTCCGGCGCAAAGCAGCCCAGGGACAGATGCGCAGGAAGATCCAGCATCCGGGTGCCGGCGAGGCTTGCGATCCGGTCCTGGCTATCTTTATCCAGCCAGGCCAACAGGGATATGAATGGGCGCTGTCCAGCATGACACATTTATGCCTCCGATTTAACCAGCTCAAGCAGCGCCTCGGGCCTGTCCACCACCCATTGAGCGCCGGCTTCCAGCAGCTCCTGGCGGGAACGGAATCCCCAGGTCACCCCTGCGCACCTTACCCCGGCCGCCTTTGCTGTTTGGGCGTCCACATTGGAATCCCCTACAAACAGGCATTGTTCCCGGCGGTAGCCGCCCTGCGTCAGAAATAGATGGACCCCCCAGGGGTCGGGCTTGGTGGGCCGGTCAATCCGCTGGCCCGCCACGCCCGCGAAGCGCCCCGGATAAAGGGCTTCCACGATCGCCTGAGCCTGAGCTTGAGGTTTATTGGTCACCACATAAAGCCCAACGCCTTGGCGGGAGAGCGCCTCTATCAGCGCTTCCATGCCTGGATAAGGGCGGGTATAATCCAAAAGATGCGCCTGATAATAGGCCAGCATGGCGGCGCGGCAGCCGGCAATCTCCTCAGGATCCGGCGATTGCTGCGGCAGGGCCCGCTCAATCAGCTTGGTAATCCCGTTCCCCACCATCTGCTTATACTTTTCCAGCGGATGCTCCGGATACCCGGCCTGCCGGAGCGCATAATTTGTCGCCTCGGCCAGGTCTCGCAGCGTATCGCAGAGCGTACCGTCCAGATCAAACATCACGCATGAAATCACATCGATCACTCCTTACGGGCCTATCATACCATGGCGGCGGCGTCATTTCCACCAAAGAAGCTGGCAAGGAGGGCAACCTTCTGATACAAAAGCCCAAGATTCTGGATCGTCCGCCGCCGTCAAAGGGAATATACAAAGATTATTCTGGGATTTGGAGGTCCAACCTTGCCCCACACGCCCCATCCGGCAAGGAGGGAAAGATCAATTCTTTGATTTCCGACGGCTTCCGTCAGGGCTTTATGCAGATGCTGCCCGGCCTGCTTCCTCCGTTAGGCGCAGCCGATATTCGTTGCACCCAGGGCGTCCCTAATCTTGTCTATAATGACGGGCAAAACTAGGGCGTGATTTCTATCTTTTTTCAACCAAAGCACGCGCCAGCAGCCGGTGGATACGCCGGTATACTTCCCTCTAAAAAACCCGGCCAAGCTGTATGATCCCGCGAGCGGCCGGCTATCGGCCGCGCCCATGGAGGGTAAGGCGCTATGGCTTATGCCCAATACTGCGCGCTTTGTCATTTTCGGCGAAACATCCTGCGCGTCCGCCCCGCGGAGGCTTTGGATTGCCGGCATACCGAGCCACTGAACGGCGCATGGCCCCTCTCCTGCACTTCGGCCGAGCGTTATCCAGTGTTTATGTCCATGGAATTCCCCGGGCTTGTCAATTTATCTGCACCGGATTTACTTCCGGATCTTTCCGGCATCTTCTGCTACGAGTTGACCTTTGACCGTCCGCGGCAGGGGCCTGCCTGCTGGAAGCTGGCCGAAGTCATGGCGAACAGCCATGTGCTGCCCAAAATGGTCGCCCTGCCTTATCTGGCGGAACTGCCGGATGGCTGCTACAGGCGAAAGCCCACCGCCTCATCATCGAGGTAACCAATGCTTGTCACGGTAATCCCTATGATGGATAAATAGCATCCGGGGCTGTTGGGGCCGGTACGCCTGCTTCTCCCGGAAGCATAGCGGGCAAAATGCAAAACTCCGGAGGCGCTGCCTCCGGAGTTTTGCATTTGTCGAACTTATAGTTTTCCACCATTCTTTATCGGGGCCAGCATACGCCCTTAGCGCCACAGCTGGCAGCCAGCTCCTCCAGCCGCATCTGCAGCGCCTGTTCGTAGCGCATCCGATCCCGGTCGCTCTCCCACCACAAGCCGCGCACCTCCATCAAACCGGTATCCCGGTTCAGCCAGGGCTCAATCCGCCCTGCAAAGTGATCCTCCGCCAAAATGGGCAGCACATAGTAACCGTAGCGCCGCTGGTGGGCGGGTTTATAGACCTCCCAGGTATAATCAAAGTCAAAGAGCCAGGCCGTCCACTTGCGATCCCATAGCAGGTTATCCAAGGGCGCCAACAGCTCCACGCGGCCGCCACCACCGGGGATCAAGGGAATCAGCGGCGCGTCGCCCGCCTGCACATAGGCCGTCACACCATCCACAGATACGCAGACAAGCCTCCCTTGCTCCGTCAGCCTGGCCAGCGCTTTTTGCCGAACGCCTGCCCGGCCCGCCCCATGGATCCCCAGCCAGCCGTCGCCGGACTTGTCCCATAAAATCCCCAGCCCACGGATACGGTCGAAGATCCGCTGCTCCAGCCAAGCCTCTTCATCGCCGTTAAAGGGATCGGGCGCGTCCAGCACGTCCTGGGGAATCCGGCCCTGCGCCGGCGCATAGCGCTTGGCGTTCCCCTGCTTGCCTTCGATCACCGCCTCACCCGTGGTATAGAGCGTCTCCAGGAGCACTTTGCCCAGGCTGCCCGAATTCCAAGCATTGCCGGGGCCCGGCGCTTTGCCGGTCAGGCGCAGCGAATCGGTCAGCTCTGCAGCCGTCAACGCACCCCGCTGCTTCAGCAGCACGCGCGCCTGCTGAAGCAGCGGCTCTCGCTCCGGAGGAATCTGTGCACGTATCCGTGCCCGTTCCTGGGCAAAGAGTGGATAGCGCTCGGTTGGATAGATACACATGCATTTATCCCATCCGTCCATCAGCCGCCGCGTGCCATACAGTTCGCGGGCCAGCTTTTCCGGCGTAAAGTCCTCCACCCGAGCCGCCAGCGTCAGCTCGGCGCTACGCATAAAGGGATTCAGCGGGTCGAACTGCACCGCGCCCAGGCGGCCGACCCAGTTCATCACATCGCCCTTTCGGGGGCCCAAGAGGCCCTGATACCAAAGCATAAACCGCCGGGCCTCGCCCCGGGTAACAGGAATGGGTGACGTCATGGGATCGGCCTCCTTGCAAAGGATTTTCTATGATTGTACCAAAAAGATCACAGGATAGGAAGGGCCTTCGGACGCCGGCGGAAGAAGCGGCACCCCGCCGCAATAGGCAACCATCGTGCGGACGCCGCAAAAGGCAAGACACGCCAACCCGAATCTTGCCTTTTTGATCTTTTTCCGCCCGCCGGCTATAGCTTTTTGTTATAGTATAGCTTCAGCCCAAGGCGCACCAGGCAGATATACATCAAGCAGCCCAGGCATACGAAGGAGACGACCGGGTTAAAGTATCCGCCGATCAGCACGCCCAGCAGAAGGCCCATGGTTTCAAACCAATAGGACATATGCCCGGCGCAGCGGCTGATGGCCTGGGCTCGCTCGTCGTGTTCCCGGATATACAGCTTCCGAAGGCGCTGATCATCCCGCAGGGCTCGGAGGTTTACGCTCAATCCATACACCATGATGGCAAACGTCGCCAGGCTTATACCGCCTAAAAACCCGTTCCAAGCCCCCGCCCATCGCTCGCTGGGGACGGCGGGGGTTATGACCTGGACAAAGCTCAGGGCCATCAAGGCCGCAACGGCCACAGCCGCCGCAAGATAAAGGATATTCTGCAATTTCAGGGCCTTTCTGTATTGCTCCAGCTGTTTTTCCATGTTCACTCCTCCTGATCCGAAAGATCAAATACTTCTTCAATGGTCAACCCGAAATATCGGGCGATACGGTATGCCAACGGCAACGAGGCAATATATTTGCCCGTTTCAATGGACGTAATCGTCTGCCGGGTGGCGCCTACTGCCTCGGCAAGCTCTTCTTGGGATAGCTTTCGCGCCTTGCGAAGCTCTTTGATTTTTGTTTTCACGGTGTCACCATCCATACTGCTAAGTTAACTTTGCATTTTATGTATAGCATACTTTGCATTTTATGTCAAGCTTACTTTGCAAAATTTGCATATGCGCGATGGACAGCTTTCAGGCAAAGCCTTATACTAAAAAGGGAGCGGATCAGACGCAAGCGGGCGATCCGCCTGACAAAATCTACCGCCGGGAGGAAAATATGCCGTCAAAATACCTGGAACCCCTGCTGAAACAGCTCGCCCTGGAATACAATTGCGCGCCTGGGGATTTTCTCCGTCCCGACAATATCGTAACCCAATCATGCCTCCGGGAAAACCGGCGCCATTACAGCGACGAGAAACCCTTTTTCCATATGGCGACATTGGGACAGAATGCCGTTATTACGGCGGATCGGAAACTGCACCCCTTTCTTCGGATCTTTGCCCGCGAAAAGGGGCGGGCCTTGTTTGAATTTCCCAGTCTGCTGCCCCTAGAGCGGGAGCTTTCGCAGTATGGCTATACGCTCATGTCTTCCTTTCATATGTTCCTGCCCAAGCATGACGTGCGCCCCGAGTCCCGTTATCCCGTGCAATGGTTCTATGGCGAAGCGATTCATCCCTTTTATGATAAGGCGGGATTTGAGAATGCGCTAAATGGAAAAAACTGCGCCCGGCCCGACCGGATCGCCGTATGCGCCCTGGATGGCACGGCCATCATGGGAATGGCCGGCTGCTCCGAGGATGCGCCGGGTTGGCTGCAGATCGGCGTGGATGTCATGCCCGCTTACCGTTCCCGCGGCGTGGGCACCTATCTTGTTGCCTTGCTGAAAAACGAAATTATCGCCCGCGGCGCAATCCCTTTTTACGGCACCAGCCTATCCAATTATCACTCCTGGAATATCGCGATCAACAGCGGCTTTTATCCCGCCTGGGTGGAAATCGGAGCGAAGAAAAAGCCGCTTTCCTAGGCAAAGAAAAAGCGCGGCGTCCAAGGCCCCAATAAGTGGCTTGGACGCCGCGCTTTTTTCCGGCATTACTTCATCAACCGTCGCACCACGCGCTCGGCCTTTTCATGATAGGGCGGATAGCGCACCGGCAGGTCCAGCCACGCGCCCCGGGTCATAATGGCCTTTTTATGGCTGAAGGCCTCAAAGCTGTGGCGTCCATGGTAGCAGCCCATGCCGGAGCTTCCCACTCCGCCGAAAGGTAGATGTGGATTGACCAAGTGCACCACCGTATCGTTCACGCAGCCCCCGCCGAAGCTGACAGAACGCATCACCCGCCGGGCCAGAGGCCTGCTGCCGGTAAAAAAATACAGCGCCAGCGGACGCGGCCGGAGGCGCACCTGATCCAGCGCCTCCTCCAGCCGGTCATAGGCCACCACCGGCAGCAGCGGTCCGAAGATTTCTTCCTCCATGACGGGGCTGTCCCAGCCGGCAGCGATCACCGTGGGCCCAATGCGCAGCCGCTCTCGGTCGCTTTCCCCGCCCCAGATTACGTCGCTGGCCTTTATCAGCCGGGTAAGCCTGTCAAAATGCTTCTCATTGATGATCCTGGGATAATCGCCGCTTTCCAGCGGCTGCGGGCCGAACTGGCGAACCGCAGCCTGCCGCAGCCGCTCCGCCGTCTCTTCCACCTTGTCCTTGGGGCAAAGCACATAATCCGGAGCTACGCAGGTCTGCCCGGCATTCAGCCACTTGCCCCAGGCGATGCGCCGGGCCGCCAACGGAAGATCCGCGTCCGGCGCCAGGATACAGGGGCTTTTTCCGCCCAGCTCCAGCACCACCGGCGTCAGGTTTTGGGCCGCCGCGGCCATGACCGCTTTTCCAACTTCCACTGACCCGGTAAAGAAAATCAAATCAAAAGGCTGCTTGAGCAGCGCCTGGGTTTCTTCCCGGCCGCCCTGCATACAAGCCGCTGCCGGCGACGCCATATCGCCGATCACAGCCTCCAGAACCTGCGCCACTGCCGGCGCATGCTCTGAAGGCTTTACCAGCGCCGCATTGCCGGCGGCAAGCGCGCCCACCAGCGGGCTTAACGATAGCTGAACCGGATAGTTCCAGGGGGCTATGATCAGCGCCGTTCCGTAGGGTTCGTAGTGGATGCAGCTGCGGGCTGGAAACTGGCTAATGGGCGTCGGCCTCCTCCGATCCCGCATCCAACGGTTCAGATGCTTTAGCGCCAGGGCGATCTCCTCATACACCATGCCGATCTCGGTAGCGTAGGCCTCGAAGGGCGCTTTGCCCAGGTCGGCCTGCAAAGCCTCCGTCAGCTGGGCTTCCCGCTTCTTGACCGCACGGCGCAGCGCTTCCAGCTGGCCGCGGCGGAAATCCGCTTCCAGCGTCGCCCCGCTATGGTAGCAATCCTGTAGCCCAATTATTCTCTCTTGCATCCTTTTTCCCGTCCTTTCCGGCAATTTCTATGCTTGCCTTTATTTTATCATTGGCGTTATAGTAAAAGTATAGAAAAAAAGGAGGAATTCATCATGCCTAAGTTCGGTGTAAGTATCTACAGCATCTGCCGCAAGTTCTACTCCAAGGAATGGACGCCCATGCAGGGGATCCGCTGGCTGGCGGAGCAGGGGGCCGAAGCCATCGAGCTTGTGCCCTTTGGGATCGACTTTCTTGGTGAACCCGATATGGTCGACAAGTGCCTGGCCGCCGCAGCCGACGCCAAGGTGCGGATTGAGAATTTCTCCTTGAACGCTAACTTCCTGCAGCTGACCGACGAGGAATATCTGGCCGAGGTGGCCCGCGTAAAGCAGTTTATCGACGTATCCGGCCGTCTGGGTGTGCCCACGATGCGGGTGGACTGCGCCGGCTTCCGCCGCCCCATCGAGACCAACACCACCGCTAACTTCCTCAAAGAGTTGCCCACCATCGTAAAAACCTATCATGAGCTGTGCGACTATGCCGCCCAGTATGGCATCACCATTTTATTGGAAAATCATGGCTTCCATGTAAACGGCTCTGAGCGCACGGCTATCGTCTTTGAGCACATGAAGGGGAAAAATTTCGGTGGCCAGCTGGACTGCGGTAACTTTGTCTGCGTAGATGAGCGCCCTGAGGTCGCCGTTAAGAAAAACATCGGTTACGCTACCACCGTCCACATGAAGGATTTCTACATTCGGCCCGAAAACCGCGATCCCGGCGACGCCAGCCAGTTTAACTGCTCCAATTCCTGGTTCCGCTCCGTAGCCGGCAGCTACCTGCGCGGTTCCATCCTGGCCCAGGGTGATTTGGATATTCCCAGTGTAATCGCAACCATTAAGCACGCCGGATTTGACGGCAATATTTTTATCGAATATGAGGGCATGGAAGACTGCGAATACGGTACCCGGGTATCTTTAGATAACCTCAAGCGCATCTGGGCTCAAGCGTAGTCTTTCCCCGGGGCTGCACATATGATTCAGCGCGGCCATCGCCTCACAGCACGCGCACAAAAACCGGCATGATGTCCGTCATGCCGGTTTTATCCTGTTCATGCTTTTCCCCGAGGGCGGCACGCAATAGCGCCTACCCGGAGGGGGTCGCCGTCCCAAAGTGTGTTTCATTGTTCCTCCGGCGCCATGCGCCCTGCTGTCCCATGCTATGGCTTTTGGTCCTCCGCCTGCGGCTGGCTTGTCAGCTTCTCAAAAAGAGAGACCACATATGCTGCAATCTCGCAATCCTGGGCTTCTGTTCCGCCTCCAACGCCGACTCCGCCGGCGATTTTTCCCTGTACAAATAAAGGGTACCCGCCGGCAACCAATGTAATGCGGGGATCATTGGTCTCAATGCCCATAAGAGAGCCCCCTTCTCCAGCGCAGGCGGCAACATCCTTGGTGCTGCACTGGGTAACGGCGGCTGTATACGCTTTCCCCGGCACAAGGGTAACGCTCAGCGCCAGTGCATCTTTATATCGACGATATACCCTTGGCAATCCGGCTTCATCGCAAATGGCGAAGCTGATATCAATGCCTACCGCTTTGCTTTTTTCCCTTGCAGCGTCGCAGAGCCTGTCGCATAGCTCATCTGTCAAAATCATATGGCATTCCTCCCATGCTATGAATCGATACGAAAGGCCTGTCCGTTTCGTACCGATTACAGCATAGCGCAAAGTTCCGACGGGCGCTTGCCCGTTTCTCTGCAAAACTTGCCTATTGCTTCAGCTAACGCCGTATATTTAAAATATCCTCCTTTGGCGCCAAGCCGAACATTCTCCGATAATCCCGAATAAACTGCGATAGGCTCTCATATCCAACATCTGCGGAGGCCTCCGTTACATTCCTGTTCTCGTCCAGCATAAGCCGCCTGGCCTCGGTTAGCCGCAGCCGTTTTTGGCATTGAAGCGGCCCCATGCCCACTAAGCTTTTAAATTTCTGGTGGAACTGTGAAATGCTCATATTTCTTTGCCCAGCCAGATTTTCTACTGAAAAAGAATCGCGGAAATTGGCCTTTATCCAGCTATTGGCCTTATAGATTTCCTCTGTCTCTGCCACGTTTGCAGCGCTTTGCAGGAATGCTCGCCCACACGAACCGCAAAGGATAGAATAAATAATTTCCCGCACCCTATTTTTGCGGAGAAATTCCGATGGAACCGGTTGCTTCATCGCGCAAAAAAGCCTGTAAACCGATTCGATGACCTGATGATCTGCGAGGAGCATGCTATCTTCATCCATGCCTGCGCCCGTTATTTTTTCAGTCAGCTTGTCATCCAAGTCTAAAACGACCGATATAATCTCGTTCACCGAAAATTCCAGGGCGGCCGCAAGAAAATCGTGCTAAGCCGAAAAGGCGGTCACAGCGCCTGAAATCGGCGTATTGATTTGGGATATGGCGTATTGCCCTGCCATATAGTCCATCATCCCAGAAGGGGTATGAAGCCGAAGCGTGCCGTCCAGCACCACATACAGGTAAGGGTTCCTTGTTTGGGGCATCGCAATGGTTTCCGTCGTCGATCGATAGATGGTGACATGCGCAATCCCGGATTGATATGCTCCATCCTCAAAGGGCAGGGCGCGCACGAGATCTCGCAAGTCGTATCCATATCTTTCCATTTTTCACCTGCTGCTTCATGGTTTAAGCGTATTATAGCTTAGGATTGAGCATCACGCTACCGCTTTCACAGAGGGAAATCGGATTTATCCTGCGCTTGTTCTGCCTGCGCACGCCCGGGTCTTCTGCCGGGGCCGCTATTTTTGTGCGCCCCAAATCCCGGCATGACGGGATATGACCGTCTCCATGTCGCTATAGCTATCCCGGTAGGCAGGATCCCTTTGGAATTCCAGGATTACCTGCGGCCAGGTGACGGGCCGCACGCCTGCCTGGATCATCCGAGCCATCGCCGTATCATGGGCTAGGCGGGAAACGCCGCCGCAGGCGTCAGCCGCTACGAAAACCTCGTAACCTCCGGCTGAAGCGCATAGCGCCAGGAAGCACAGCGCAGCTTCCGTCCATATCCCCGCCAGGATCAACCGCCGACGGCCCGTCCCCTCTAAAGCGGTCTTTAGCTTGGGGTCTTCCCAACCATTATACCCGCTTCGCAGCAGCGTGGGGATATCTGGATTAAGGTCGTGCAAACGCATCGCCATAGGGCTCACGGCTTCGCCCATGGCTGTAATCAAACATGGCGCATGAAAAATGGCGGCCGTTTCGGCCAGCGCCGCTGTGCGGTCCAATATACGTGCTCGCGGCACGCCGTCCACTGCGGCGAAATCCTGAGGCTGCTGGTCAATAAAAAGGAATACGCACTGCTCCGGATCCAGCAGGCAATTGGGATAATTTCGCATGGTATGCCTCCTTCGATTGGCGATGGGATTATTTTACCCATGCGCGGCGAAATTAGCTTTCCAAGCGCCGTTATTTTTTGGTGCATTCATAAGCCAATCGCGATATACTGATGATATCCCCGGTATCATTTACGACAAAGGAGACTTCATCATGAAAAAGCGTCCCCTTGGCCGATCCGGCCTCATGCTTACGGAAATCAGCCTAGGCTGCGAACACCTGGAGCACGCCTCCCAGGAAGTGATCGACGCCACGCTGGGCTGCGCCCTGGACCATGGCGTTAACTACATTGACATGTTCATGGCCACCGCCCCGGTGCGCGACCGGGTGGGCCGGGCGCTTCGGGCCCACGATCGGGGGCGGGAGTGCCTGGTCGCCACGCATCTTGGCTCTTGCCTGACCGCCGACGGCCAGTATACCCGGGGCCGGGATCCTAAGGGCTGCGTCGCGCATGTGGAGGATATGCTTCGCCGCTTGGGCCGCGACACAGTGGATGTGCTGTATCTACACTTTTTTGACGAGCTAGAGGATATTAAACGCCAGATGGAGCCCGGCGGATTGGTGGAAATTGCCCTCAAAATGAAAAAAGAAGGTAAATGCCGCGCTGTCGCCATGAGCAGCCACCGGGTACCGCCCTCGCTGCTGGCGGTGGAAGCGGGCTTCCTGGATGGGCTGATGTTCCCCGTTAACCCCTCTTTTGACCGGGTGAACGGCGACCTGGAGCTGGACGTGTTCTTCCAGGAGAGCACCCAGAGCATCCTGGCCCGCGACGGTGCGGATACCTCGCGCCGGGAGCTTTTCTTAGCCTGCGAACGGCAGGGTGTGGGCGTGGTAGCCATGAAGCCCTATGCTGCTGGTCTGCTCTTTTCGCAGGAGCGCAGCCCGGGCCTGACCTTGACGCCGGTGCAATGTCTGCACTACGCCTTAAGCCAGCCCGGCGTCACCTGCGCGGTGCCCGGCTGCCGCTCCCCCCAGGAAGTCATGGCGGCTCTGGCCTACTACGAGGCTAGCGAAGAAGAAAAAAATTACGCCGATGCCCTGGCCGCCTTTTCCTTCGCCGGCGAGGGCGACTGCATGTACTGCAACCACTGCCTGCCTTGCCCTGTGCAGATCGACATCGCCGCTACCACACGGCTGTACGATTCGGCCCGTCTGGGCGATCCCGGCGCCGTGAAGGCCAAATATGACGCCCTGCCGGTTAAGGCCTCGGCCTGCATCGCCTGCCACGCCTGTGAAAAGCGCTGTCCTTTCCATGTTCCGGTGGCTGAGAATATGGCCCGCTGCGCCGTGCTCTTGGAGAGGTAATCGTGGCTGTCAAAGGGCTGGCGGAGGGCTATGCTCCCACCGTCTACGGTATGGTACGGGGGGACTGCCTCTCCGGCGGCATAAAACGCTTTCTTGGCATTCCTTACGGCGCGCCCACTTGGGGTGAAAACCGATGGCGGCTGCCCCAACCGCCGCAAGGCTGGCTGGGCGTCCGCTATGCCGACGCCTGGGGGCCTATTGCACCTCAGGGTGTGCCGGATGATGAGAATACGCTGGAGAGCCATCGCAGCGAGGACTGCCTGTATCTGAACGTATGGACGCCCGCCCACACGGCGGATGAAGGGCTGCCTGTCTTTTTCTTCATCCACGGCGGCGGATATATGGGGGGATCCAGCGGCCAGCTCTATGACGGCGCCAGCTTAGCCGCTACGGGTATGGTCGTCGTCACCCTCAATTATCGGCTGGGCATCCTGGGCTTTTTCGCCCATCCGGAGCTGTCGGCCGAATCGGAGCGCGGCGTCTCGGGCAATTATGGCCTCTATGATCAGATTCTTGCCCTCAAATGGGTACGGGACAACATCTCCGCCTTTGGCGGCGACCCTCAAAAGGTTACGATCGGCGGGCAGTCGGCCGGCGGCGGCAGCGTGCTCACCTTGATGGCTTCGCCCTTGGCTCAGGGGCTGTTCCGGGGCGCGGCTGTGGAAAGCGGCCTGTTTAACCATACCTTCTACCGCCCCCGCAGCCTAGCCCAGCAGGAGGCTGACGGCGAAGCCTTTGCCCGCCGGCTGGGGGCCGGGTCGCTCCGGATGCTGCGGTCGGCCTCCGTCGCCCAGCTTTTAACCTGCCCCTGGGATCCCCAAACTTACCCGGATGCCTATACGCCCATGACGCTGTCACCCATCGTGGACGGCGTGCTGCTGCCCGAGCCGGTGGAAGACGCCATCGCCCATGGCGCTTCCCGAAAGGTCAGCCTCATCATCGGCTCCAATAGCGACGAATTCGCCACGCTCTACAACCCTGAGAAGCCTTTTGGTTTTCAGCGCTATGCGGATAAGCTCAAAGCCTGCTTTGGCCTTACGCCCGATGACGTCCGGCCGCTGTATCCGGACGAAACCGATGTAGATCGGATGCGGACGCTGATTCGCCTGGAATCCGACGAGATGCTGGCCATGAATCTGCGTCTGGCCGCGTCCCGGGCGGCGATTGGCGCTGCGCCCACCTATGTCTACTATTTCAGCCACCCTATTCCCCACGATAAGGCGGATTTTTATGGTGCGCCCCATTCCTGCGAACTTCCTTACCTCTTTGGCAACCGGGACACCGGCGCAATCAATCCTTGGGACGATCGCCCTTGGGTGGACTGGGACGAAACCATGCAGCAGCTTTTCCAGCGCTGGTGGTATCATTTTGCCGCGTCCGGCTCGCCCAATGGCCCCGGCCTTCCCCCATGGATCGCCTACGAGCCCGTGCAGGAAACGCTTTTGCACATCTCCGATCCCGTCCACTCCGAGGCCAATCCCCGCAGCCGCCAAACCGCCCGCTTTGGTTATGGGCCTGCATGAGGTTAGCATCTATGCGAATCTGGTTATGCGACGACGAAGAGGTGGAGCGGAGCTATCTGGCCGCTTTGGTGGAGGAATGGGCAAAGGCTCGGGGAATCCCGCTGCAGCTATGCGTCTTCTCAGGGGCGGAGGCCTTGCTGTTTGCCCAAAATGGCAGACCGCAGGCTGACTTACTCCTTCTAGATATACAAATGGGTCCCCTGGACGGCATAACCCTGGCAAGAAGCATACGGCAGACCGATACACGTTTGGAGATCGTTTTTATCACTGGCTTTCCCGACTATATGGCCGAGGGATATGATGTAGCGGCTTTGCATTACCTTATGAAGCCTGTAGGTCAGGATAAGCTTTTTCCGGTACTGGATCGAGCTCGCCAGCGGCTGCAGGCCGCAGGCCGTAGGGTGCTGATCCCCCACTCCGGAGGCAGCCTCCGGCTGTGGGTCGAGGATATTTTCTATGCCGAGGCTTTTTCACACAGCATGACGCTGCATGTAAACCAAAATGAACCCATCAGCTTGCAGATACGCTTAAAGGACCTGCAGGCGTTGCTTGGCCCGTCGTTTTTCCGCTGTCACCGCTCCTATCTTGTAAATATGGCCCATGTATATCAAGTAACGCGCGCTGGCTTGGTGTTGGATACGGGGGAAACTATCCCGATAGCCCGCGGGCTTTATGCAGAAGCCAATGACAGGCTAATCCGGTTCTGTTACAGAGAAGAAGGAGAAAACCGTGATGATTAGTATTTCCTGGTGGGGTTGGTGCCTGATGGGGCTGGCGCTGGTGGCTGTGGTCAGCGCGGGGGCATTGGCTTTCCGTGCTTGGCTGCGCCGGCGGATGCATCGCAGCATCGCCAGCTATCAGAACGAGCTGATGGCCCGGCATCTGGAGGAAGTACAGCATATCTACCGCCAGATGCGCGGCTGGCGGCATGATTATCACAACCATATTCAAATTATGAAGGCCTATCAGCAACAAGGTGAATATGAGCAGCTGAATCAATATTTGGATAAACTGGACGGCGACCTGGTGCAGGTCGATACCCTTATTCGTTCTGGCAACATCATGGTGGACGCTATCCTGAACTCCAAGCTATCGCTGGCCCAGAGCCGCCATGTCCCGATCAAAGCCAAAGCCATCGTACCTGCAAGGCTGAATGTTTCTGACCTTGACTTATGCGTCATTCTGGGCAACCTCATAGATAACGCAGTGGAGGCCTCCCTGAAGTTGCCAGAGACGGAGCGGCTGCTTCGGGTATACGTAGACGTAAAAAAGGGATCGTTGTATCTTTCCGTTACCAATACGGCCAAGGGGCGGCCTGCTAAACATGGTGGGCGGTATGTCACCACCAAAGGCGGCTTTCATGGTCTTGGGCTTGCCCGGGTAGATGCTCTTGTGGAGAAATACGGTGGATACGTCAAACGCCGGGATGAGGACGGCGCCTTTTCTACAGAGGTTTTGCTGCCGCTTCCTGCTGAAGGCGGACCGGTCGGCTGACAAGCGGGGGATTCATCCTCCGCTTTTTTGCATTTCGCGCTTACAGGCTACATTTGGCGCGCTAGCTTTGGCCGCAGCTTCCGTATCCGGTATGATGATGCCAAGGAGGGAAAGCCATGAAAAAAGAAGAAAGGATCTATTCCGCATTCGGAAATATTCGCTACGCGCTGCAGGTGCAGTGGCGGGCGCATCGAGCGATTCTCGTTTGCTGCGCTGTCGGCGTGGTCACTGGTGTGCTCGTCCCCTTTATCGGGATGCTGATGCCTAAGCTCGTGATTGACAACTTGGAGTCCGCTGTATCTCCAGGCTATTTCGCGTTCAGCGTGGGCGGACTGGGACTGTTGCTGGCTCTTCTTCGTTATGTTGACGGCTACGTCCGGATCATCTATGAGGACGAAGTGGGTACCACTGCCAGCGGGGATACGCCGGTGAAAATGATGCAGAAGTTGATCGATCTTGACTATGACTTGGCAGACACAAAGCAAACAAAGAGTCTCGACGAGAAGGCCTCGCGGGCCAGCCAAAGCAACCATACGCCCGCCCACAACATACCCCGTACACTAACCCGGTTATCCGTCCAGGCGCTGGGTTTCGTGCTTTACGGCGGGGTAATTGCCCTTATTCACCCTGCAGTCCTTCTGCTGCTGGCGCTCTCCGCGGCCATCAGCTGGGGCGGGCTCTTCTGGGCGCGGCACTATGAGGCCGCTACCCGGCAAGAACGATCGCTGCTTTGGAGCAAGCTCTATTGCCTGTATCAAAAGGCCAAAGACCCACGGGGCGCCAAGGATATCCGCTTATATGGGCTGAACGGGTGGCTCCGAGATTTGTTCGCCCTGCATAGTGGGCAAGCTGTGGCAGCGGAAGGGCAGGTTGCCCGCCGCGTCATGGTCTCGCGGTTGGTGGATTGCCTGCTCATCCTGTTGCGGGACGGCGCGGCCTATGGGTATCTTATCCACTTGCTGCTGGCCGGGCAGATCACGCTGGGAAATTTTACCCTGGTGTTTTCAGCCATTGGCGCGCTATCTGGCTGGATGGGCGGCATCCTTGTTCAGTCTAGCGACTTAGCGCGAGGGATCAGCGAGCTTTCCGATATCCGTGCCTATCTGGATATACCCAACCAAAGCAACACAGGCAGGGGCGCCCCGCTGCCGCACGGCAGCTTGCTCCCTCCCGAGATCCGTCTGGAAAGAGTAAGCTTTCGCTATCCCGAGTCCGAGGTAGCCGCCATCTCCGGCATTCACCTGACCATCCATCCCGGGGAACGGCTGGCTGTTGTCGGCATAAATGGGGCTGGAAAAACTACGCTGGTCAAACTGATCTGCGGATTATGCCATCCCCAACAGGGCCGTATCCTGCTGGCAGGCCAAGACGCGGCCGCCTACAATCGGGATGAATACTTCACCCTGTTTTCCTCGGTCTTCCAGGATATCCACCTGCTGCCCACCACCGTGGCGGGCAACGTATCCCAGCGTCCGCCGGAAGATACCGATCGCGCTAAGGTTCAGCAGTGCCTGAGGCAGGCCGGACTATGGGAACGTGTGGCCCAGCTGCCCGGTGGCCCGGATACCCTTCTGGTGCGGGAGGTCAATGGCGATGAAGCTGTGGATTTCTCCGGAGGCGAGCTTCAAAAACTGGCCCTGGCCCGAGCGCTCTACAAAGACGCGCCGGTCATGATTCTGGACGAGCCCACCGCTGCCCTGGATCCCATTGCAGAAAGCAACACCTATGCGCAATTCGCCCGGCTGACAAAGGGAAAAACGGCGATTTACATCTCCCACCGGCTGGCCAGCACCCGGTTTTGCGACAGGATTGTGCTACTAGAAAACGGACAGATCACGGAAGTAGGCACCCATAATGAGCTAATGGCCCAGGAGGGCGGATATGCCCGCCTCTTCCGCCTACAGGCGCAATACTACCAAAACGAAAACGAAGAGGAGGCGAAACGCCATGCGTGAGTCTGCAGAAAAGGCATCCGTATTCATCAGGCTACGGGAGATGGTTCGTCTGAACCTGCGGGGTTACGGTATTCTGCGAAAAATTTGTCCGGGGTATTTATCGCTATCCGCTGTTTGGGGCGCTGCATCGGCCCTAGAACCCCTTGCTCCGCTGTTCTTTTCCGCACAGGTTCTCAATGAGCTCGCCGGCGCCCGGCAGCTCCAGCGCATCTGGCTATATGTGGCGCTGGCAGTAGGCACCGTCTTTCTCCTCTCCGCCCTCAAAGCCCTGCTTATCCTTAAGATTCACCCCATAGAAGCCCTCTTCTATGCCCGCTTGTACTTTTACCTGGGCGAACGCTATATGCAGTTGGACTTCGATGAGGTGGAAAAAAATGAAACCAACGAAAGGCTGAGCGATCTGGAAGCAAAGATCAATGGGAATGGGTTAGGCATACCCAGACTTTTCTGGGACTTCCCCGACTTGGTACAGCAGGCTGTCACGCTATGTGCTTCGATCCTCCTTCTGGTCGGTCTATTCCAGGTCGCCCCGGTATACCGTCAGGGCTTCATAACTTCGCCCTGGGGGACGGCGCTTCTGGCAGTCTTGCTCCTCCTTAGCGTGATGCTATGCTTCGCCATTGGAGTCCGGCAGCAGGCGCAGGAGAAGATCGCCTTTTCCGAAAATCCGAAAATAAATACATTTTTCCACTTTTTCGGACGATATACCCGTCCCGATCAGGCGGGCAAGGATATTCGCCTTTATCATCAACAGCCTGCCATCCAGGCCCTCCTTGACCAATGGCTCAATGGCCGGATGTGGCAGCGGTATTTCCAAATCACCGGTCAAAACCAGGGCCTCCGTGGGTTGGTTAACGGCCTGCTCAGCGGAGCGGTTTATCTCATAATCGGCCTGCGGGCATTGGCAGGTATGTACGGAATGGGTAGTGTCCTGCAGTATGTGGGAGCCGTTACCAGCCTGGCAGGCACGCTTACAGAGCTTGTCAGCCGGATAACAAGCATTGCGACCAATACCCGTTACCTCCGGGAATGCTACCAATACCTGGATCTGCCCGACCACAAGCGTGCTGGATCCCTGACGGTGGAAAAGCGGGTGGACAATGAATATGAAATCGCTTTCGAGCATGTATCCTTCCGTTATCCCGGCGCTTCGGAGGATGCGCTTCACGATCTTTCTCTATCCTTTCGTGTAGGTAAGCGGCTAGCTGTAGTCGGAATGAATGGTTCCGGCAAAACCACCATGATTAAACTGCTCTGCCGCCTCTACGACCCTACCGAGGGCCGAATTACCTTGAATGGCATCGATATCCGCAAATACGATTATGAAGAATATCTTGCGATCTTTTCCGTGGTCTTCCAGGATTTTCAACTGCTCCCACTTCCGCTTAAGCAAAACGTGGCCGCTTCCCTGCAGGCTTGCGACAGGCAGGCGGCGCTCTGCCTGGAAAAGGCTGGCTTCGGTGATCGCCTTGCTTCGTTGCCACGGGGCCTGGATACCTGCCTGGGCCAGGATTATGATTCCCAGGGCGTAACGTTTTCCGGAGGCGAAGCCCAGAAGATCGCCCTAGCCAGGGCATTATACAAAAACGCGCCTTTCATGGTGCTGGACGAGCCCACTGCAGCCCTGGATCCAGTGGCAGAATATGAGATTTATACCCGCATTCATGAGATTGTAGGCGATAAGACCGCTATATTTATCTCCCATCGGCTTTCCTCCTGCCGCTTTTGCGATGATATCGCCGTATTTCATCAGGGACGGCTGGTGCAGAGAGGCAGCCATGAGGCGTTGCTTCGACAGGCGGACGGTAAATACCGAGAGCTTTGGGAGGCGCAGGCCCAATATTATGTGGAATCATTCGGATAACATTCGGAGCAAAATGATAAAAAAGGGACGCGTAACCGTCCCTTTTCTCTTTATAGCTTCATCAGGGCCCGAAGCGTGAGCATCATAAGCTTATCCCGGGCCGAATGATTGCCAGCCCAGTTGCGGTCGTTATAGGCGGCAGGGTTGGCTAAAATATCCCCGCTATAGAGCAAAGCGCCAAAGCGCTTACCGCGGAACCGCGCCACCGCGGCAAGTGCGGCGCATTCCATCTCCACAACCTGGTAGCCCTCGGAGCGGCGATACGCCACCATTTCGGGCGTTTCCCGGTAAAAGCCATCAGTAGTCCAGGTAGTGCAGCGGATATAAGGCGCGCCCGCTTCCTCCAACGCCGCGCAGGCTGCCAGGATGGGTCCTTCGTCCAGCTCGATAAAACGAGCCGGCGGCAAATAGTGGTAGGAGGCCCCTTCGTCTCGCAGAGCCCGCACCGGCAGGATAACATCCCCGGCCGGAATATCCTCCAGCACCCCGCAGCTTCCGCAGCAAAGGATTGTCTCTACGCCTTTGCCATAAAGCCAATCGGCCAGCATGGCCGAAGCTGCAGCGCCTACAGCCGCCTGCACCGCGCACAGCTCCCGGCTGCCATCCTGCAAAGCATATACCTCAAAGGGCCGCATCTCCGAGCGATAGGTTCCGATTACCCGGCCTCTGTATTGCTCAACCAGCCGCGCCAAGGGTTCGCGGAAAAAGGTCATCAGGCACAGCCGGGGAAAAGGAGCGTCTGCCGGCCGTGGGTTAATCACAGCCGATTCTTGGCTGCTGTACTCCAGGATGGGGTATTGGTGGCGGGTAATCGGCATGGTTGTGTATCTCCTTTCGGCTCCAATCCCCGGTTTTCAGGCCAGGATTCTTCGCCGTTAACCCATTCCATTATAGCATGTGTCCACCTTGGATGGAATAATGTTTGGATTTTTCGGCAGATTATGCCCCATGCACCCGTACCGCCCTATGCCTCCAGCGCCGGGGCGATCATCGCCTCATAATGGTCAAAGGGAAGGTAATAGGGTACCGAATTGCCGGAGCCCAACGCATAGCCGCCCCTCTCCCGGGCCATGTCCAGCATAGCCCGGGCCCGGGCGCCGATAGCCTGGGGCGTGGAGCGCACCAGGAAATCCATATCCAACCCGCCTAAAATGGCGATGCGCCCGCCCCAGCGGCGGTAGGCCTCTTCCACCGGCATAATGTTATCCTCATAGCTGTGCCTGCCGTCATATCCCATATCCTCAATGATATCCTCAATTACGTCTTGAAAATAGCCGCAGGAATGCAGCACCGCCGGCTTGCCGTGGCTGTGGGCCGCTTCTACGATCTTCTTATGCCAGGGGAACACCAGACGGCGCATATCCTTGACCGAAAGGAAGGTCTGGGTGTTAAAACCCCAGTCATCGTTGGACATGATAACGCCCACCGTGTCATACTGGGCGGCCAGCTGATAATATCGCACCAGCCGGGAGCCCACCTCGCGGAAGATGGCCTCCAAGAGCTCCGGCTCCTCATAGAGCATGTAGCACATGTTATCATAGCCGGCCAGCGCCATCGCATTCTCCAAAACGCCTCCGGGGCCCATGGCCATCAGCTTCATGCCATCGGGCAGATAGGGCTTGATGTCCTCCAGCCTGGAATAATCGCAGGCCTCCGGATCCGGCCACCGGTAGGCCTCAAAGCTGGCCCAATCGGTAATGACAAACCCGTCGTTGGCCGAAACCGTTTTAGCCTTTTTCTGTTGGCCGGTGGGAAAGGGCATATCGCAGGCATAGCTGGAGGCATAGTCATACCCATACCGGGCAAAGGCTTCAACCACCACCTTCAGCCGTTCCAGGGGCGTATCATCCGAAGCGGCGCGCCCCGCCATTTTTTCATAGATCGGGTAATCAAAGAGCAGCTCGAAGAGTACCGGCCGGTCGGGCCGCTCCCTTCTTAGCACCGCCTCCAGCTGGGAAAAGTCGCAATCCCGCTTCCTCATCTGATCCTCCTGTCCCCGGCTATCGCCGCCGTTTTCTTTCATTATAAAACCCTCCCCACCCCTGCATATGGAAAAAGCTGCTCCAAACCATGCACAGGGATGCCGATTTTCCTTAGGCAGCAGACGCTCCCCCAAAGGACAAGCCAGGATACAGGGGAACGCGAAAAGGACGCCGCGAAAGCCTGCGGCGTCCTTACGTCATTTAGCTTTTACCGGAAGGTTAACGTGTTGTAAACAGATTGAATTTGATCGACCGCCTCTTTGGGGCAATTCGTAAGCCAACCAAACCGGACTGTATATTGCCGGTTTTTATACACAAAAACCCGATCCTCACGATAGTGCCTCATTCCCTGACTGTCTGTACCTTCATAGGCCAAATGCACCAAGAATACTTCTCCCTGCTGTTCAATCTTAGCCACTTGCATCTCTATGTCCGAAAAGGGTGAAGTGAATTCCTGGGAGTACATTTTGATAAGATCTACATCCGCCTGGTTAACATACGCTTCACTGGTCATATCAATGGTGGAGTCGCTGGTCAAACAGGTAAGCATCAGCGCCGCGTCTTCCCGCACCGTTCCAGAGGCGTCTTTTGCCTGAATCGTGATAGAATTAGTGCGTTCGGCTATATCCATATCTTCCGGCACGGAAATAGAAACATCGAATATGGCATGCTCTTTACCCGAGCTTCCAGGAGATACCTGTGTGGCGCACCCGGCCGTTAACCATGCAATAACGCAGCACAACGCAACAATACAAATGTTTTTATTCACACGTTACCCCTTTCCTCCCATACATGCGGCTACTTAACCCATCCGCAAACGGAACAACGAATCTCACCACCATTATATATAAAACTATGGCTATATAGACCATACCATCCACATTTTGAACATGAGCTTTTATGATACGTCGCGTTATATTGCGAGGTGCGTTTTGAATGCGGTACATAATCATATGAAAAGCATGCACCGTTGTTACCCAAACATTTTACTTTATGAACCGTATCATAACGGCCGGGCAAATCAGGAGCTTTTGAATACTGGAACGGCCCTTTAGGATGATTGGGGCATACCTTTGAATCAGAGCCCACATCCATAGGGACAACCAAATGCTCCTCATGATGGCATGTAGTTGGTTCCTCCGGCAACGTCTCGATATGCGGTATCGTCGATTTTTTCTGGGAATTTGATTCAATCGCCGGCTCGCTTTCAGTAGGTTGAATGTCAACCGTATCAGTCTGTTGAGTTATGCTTGTCTGATCTGTTAGGATAGGAACCGTTGGCAATTCCATATCCTCATCATCGTCCTGAATCATCACCGTAGTTATTTCGGGGATTTCTGATTGCAGGGCCGTTGTACCTTCAGTTATCCCCGTTGTTTCTTCTGACAACACATCGTTTTGTAAAGCATACGCAGATATCATTGAAATTGATGTGAAGCATATACATAGAACAACAAACAAGCTCCAAATTTTTTTATTTATTTTTCTTCACCTTTCTAAATTGTTAGTGGTTGGTTTTTAGTTTATAATTCACCCTATCTTCTTTCCATCAAATCACCTCCATTGATTTTTATCTTATACTCTTTATTCAAAAAACAATATGGACTATTTTTACATTCACAATTTTTAGAAAAATATAAAGAATAAACGAGATTATTCAACTAAAATTTTTCATTCTCTAAATTTTTGAAAAAATAAAAATATCCAAGGTTCACAAGTGAATCTTGGATATTCTATATCAACAATATTTCTAGGGCAGGATTATCTCGCCGCCCCGGGGGAAGAAGCCCTCGGTCCCGTCGGGCAGCCTCACCTGCACCGGCACGGCGGGCGCGCTGGCCCGCAGGCTCCAGACGCCGTCCTTCACCTGCCAGGCCACCCGGACGTCGCCCTGGGGCGTGGGCACCGTCCCCGACAGCGACGGAAGGCCGCAGCCCTGGGGAGTCACCTCTATAGTGCGCCAGCCCGGCGCGCCGGCCCGCACGCCCAGCCAGCAGCGGGTAAACTCATACAGCGGCAGGCTGCTCCAGGCGTGGCAATCGCTCCGGGTGGGTTCAGGCGTTTCCGGCAGCGTCGTCATGTGATAGTCCATTGCCTTAAGATAGGGCGTCCATAGCGTCAGAGTTTTATCATAAAGCCCAGCCTTCTCCAGCGCCCGGCACAGGGTGAACATCCAGGGATAGGTACACTGAAGCATGGGCTCCTCCATGGTCCTGACCATTATCCGCCGGGCATCCAGCCCGGTGAACATCCCGGTAAGCACTGCCAGCGCCTGGTCATGCTGGCAGAATTCCTCCAGCTCCGGCCCCTCCCGCAGCAGCCCCCGCGATTTGTCGTAGCAGTGCTCCATCAGCCGATCCTGAATCTGCTGGGCCCGCCGGGTGTATTCCTCCGCCACTCCTGGCCGGCCGGTCAGATCCATCATGCGGGCGGCTGCCTGCAACGCCTGGACATAGACGAGGTTGTGGCAGGTGCAGGGCCCGGTCAGGGCCGCATTAGGCACGCCAAAGTTCTTGCCCCATTCGGTTACCCAATCGCAGTAGTCCCAATAGCCCAGGTGTTCCACCAACCCCAGCGCGCCAATATGCCGGTCAAAATAGTCCAATACGCCGTCCACTGTCGGCCGGTAGCGGGCCAAAATGGCTTCATCCCCGGTTTGAATATAATACTCCTCCAGCATAAAGATAAAATAGAGAGAGAAGCTTGGGATGATCTGCGGCAGGTCGCAGGGATACCGGGACTGTAAAATCCCATCGGGCAGCTGGGAGCAATGGAAATCCCATAGCACGCGCCGGGCCATGCGCGTATCGCCCGACACGGCATAGGTGAACAGTAGCTGCAGGCGAGTATCCAGCGAATATTGCAGCTGCTCATAATAGGGGCAATCCTCATGCGTTTCATGCATACAAAGGCGCAGGGTGCGCAGGCTGGCCTGCCATAGCGCATCCTGCGGTTCCGGAAGCTCTATGCGGGCACGCACCTCAAGGGGATAGGCTGTTTCCCGGTATCCATCGATTCCAAACCGCAGGGGCTGTTCCGCCGTTTGGATCTCGATGCGCACATACCGGAAGGTACGGAACCAGAAATTCTCCAGCACATGGCTCCGGCCGTCCAGCTCATAGATCTCCTGCTGGCCGCCGGGTATACGGCCATGGGCCCAGTCGTCCCGCATCCGCCCCTCGGGGGCATCGGACATGTAGCGCTCCGCATAGGTCACGGTGATGACCGCGCCCGCGCCACCCTCTACCTGGATGGGCAGATAGGCTGTGGTCAGCGCTCCGGCGTCTAAATGCAGGGCTACATGGCTTCCTGCCTCTACCCAGCCTTCCGAAAGCGCCACAGCCGGCAAATCATCGGGCCGGTTGGGCATCTGCTGGGCAAAACGCCGGCTTTGCTCTGCCATGGGCGGAATAGGGGCCATTTTCAGCGGCAGCGGCACAAGCTCGCCGCCGGGCTGCATCCCCACCCGCCAGCGTCGCTTAGCCTGCTTCCAGCCCAGCTCGCCCGGCAGGTTCCATCCCTCCGGTAGCCGTTCAGCCTTTACCCGCTGGGTAGCAATTATATAAGGGATCACCGTATGCTCGTCGTCATAAGCGCCGACGCCCTCCCAGGCGTCGGCCTCGTCGGCCAGCGCCTGCCATGGCGCCCTGGCCGTAGAAAGGTCCGTCTCCCCAATCACGCCCACCGTCAAAAGCGCCGCGCCGGTGCGGGCAGGGATTACGCTGACCGGCCCGGGCACACCCCGAAGTTCGTCCCGGCCTGGCCAGCAAACCACATGGACGGCGAGGACGTTATCCCCCGCCGTAAGGTAGGGCGACAGCTCCACCGCCGTTACATAGTGGTTCCATCGGTCGCCTTTACAGGGCCCGCAGATGACCGGCCTTCCATTGACATATAACCGGAATCGGCCGGCCGAGGTAATGTACAGGTTCGCCTCCTCCGGAACGGATGTCAGGTGGAATGGAAGGCGGAAAAAGCACGCCTCCCCGCCGCCTGGCAACGCTACGGGTTCCTGGCAGCTGATCCACCACTCATCCTTAAAGAGAAAGGGCATCTCCTCCAGCTGATATTTCATCTTCTCCTCCTATCATCCGCCTTGCGGCGGATTCTGCAAAGAACTGGCGTCCCCAATTAGGCCAAAAGGCGGCGAACCTGGTTCTCCAGCGTAATCAGCGCCCGGGTTTCAATTTTAGCCTGCTCATCCAGATCGGAAGCCGGCCGCGTACGGGTGACGAGCTCCATCGGCACGCCCACAAGGTTCATATGGTATTTGGCTGTGACCGGATACGCCGACTTCTCGCTGAGCGCGGCGAAACCGATGAAATCCTGCAGCGCCTGGGCGCGGGCGTCGCCTTGGCAGAAAAGCTGATACAGCCGCGCATATAGATCCGGATGGAAATTGGCCATTACGCCGGAAAAGCCCGCCGCCCCCAGTTCAAGGCTGGGCAGCAGCGTTTGGGCGTTGGCGTTGAACAGCCCCATATCCGTGCCCTTTAAGGCCGCTATTTTTTCCTTCAGCGCCGGCAGGCTGCAACAGGTATCCTTCAAAAACAAAAAGCGGCCGGTATCGGCACACCAACGGGCTAGCGCCGGTGAAAGCAACCGCTTGTAGGGGTAGGGGCACTCGTAGATGCCCAAAGGCATATCCTGCGTGCCCGCCAGCAGCGCTTCGGTATGGCGTTTAAACGCATCATCCCCTTGGCGGTCCAAATCCATCCGGTTGCTGACCAGCACGAAGGCATCAATCCCCGTGTCATAAATCTGTTTGGCTTCCTCCAGCTGATCTTCCAGGGCTTCGCTGATATGGCCCGAGGCCACAACGCATAGCGGCGCACGGCCCATCCCCGCGGATAGCTCCTCGTTCAGCCTCACGACTGCCCGGGCCAGCTGCACCCGCTCCTTTAGGGTAAGGTAAAACATCTCGCTGGATTGGCATACGGCAAATACACCCTGCACCCCGCTTTCCAGGTAGAACTGCATCATGCGCCGCAGCGCTTCTTCATCAATACGGTGCCAGCTGTCAAAGGGCGTAATCATTGTGGGGTAGATGCCTCTGGCAATCGGCTTGTTTCCCATGTTGTTCCTCCCATGTCTTTTTGCCCAGTATAGCAAGCGCGCATCACGGGCGCCATATGGAATAATGACTTTCTGGCCTCGCTTTTCTCTATAAGGGCGCGCACTTGGCAGCAAAAATCACGGCTGCCGGGCAAAAACCGGCAGCCATGTTTATTTAGCCTTATGAGAAAGCCCAGCTGCAGCCGGCTTCTGTGCCCCATTCCGCGAAGGCAAAAATCAATCTACGCTGGGGCGCCCTTCTTCGATAGCCTTCTGATAGCGGAGCGCCCGGGCTGCACCCCCCTGCTCCAGCACGCCCACTACGCGGCCTTCCCGCAGCACCACGCGCTTATAGCGTCCGGTTTCACCCTCGGTCAGCGCCTGGCCTTCTCCGTTGACTTCGCCCACCGAAACGGTGCTCAGCCCGTAATAGCTGGCCATATGCCGCTGTACCCTGGGCGGGTCATAGGTCTGATCGCCGCCCAGCATATTGACGGCCGCAACTTCGCCCTGCTCTTGGGCCGGCATCCAGGTGCCCGTCAATCCGGCCACGTCGCCCGCCGCCCATACGTCGCCCTGGGAAGCGGCCAGATGGTTGTCCACCTTTACGCCTCCTCTGGGGTCCCACGCAAGGCCCGAGCCCTCCAGATACCCGCAGCGGGGCGAAACGCCGGCAGCCGTCACCAGCCCGTCGCAGGCCAAGCGCCGTCCATCCTCCAGCACCGCCGCCACCGCGCGGCTGCCGTCCAATTCCACCTTAGCCAGCTTTGCGCTCAGCGCAAAGGAGCAGCCCGCTTCCTCAAAAAGCCGCTGATAATCGCCGGCGCAACGCTGATCCATCTGCAGCGGCATGACCCGGTCGGCCATCTCCACCACGGTAACCCGCGCACCCAGGCTGCATAAAGCCTCGGCTGCTTCCATGCCCACCAGGCCCGCGCCCAGGATTACCCACTGGCTGCCAGCGCGCACCGCTGCCCGTATGGCCCGTGCGTCCTGCATATCCCGCAGTACATAGCTGTTCTCTGCCTCCCGTAATCCCGGAACCGGCGGCTTACCCGCCTGTGCGCCGGTGGCCAGCAGCAGCTTGTCATAGTTCAGCGTACGCCCATCGGCTAGCGAAAGCTGTTTGCGCTCACAGTTGACCGACTGAACCGGGCACCCACGCAGCCACTCGACGCCCTGTTTTTCCATATCCTCCGCTGTAAAGAGCGCAATCTGCTCCTCCGTCTTCTTACCGCCTACCACTTTGGAAAGCATGACGCGGGAATACGCCTCTTGATCGGCACTGATCAGCGTTATTTGTACCGTTTTATCCAGCGCGCGCAGCTTTTTCACGGCGGCAGCACCTGCCGCGCCCGCGCCTACAATAACAATATGCATCTGTTACCTCCTTTTCAGCCTTTCATTGCCCTATGCACGGTATAAGTATTCCCTATAAAGCTGAAAAACCCTTCTTGTCCACCGCGCTTTTCGCCGGTCATGGCCTGCCGCGCCCAAGTTGTAAACCAATTATTATGTTTTGGTTGACAACATTTCTTTCATCCATTACAATCAGAAAGTCGATAGAAAGAGGGGGGCGACGGCCCCAAAGGAGGAACCATGAAGGAATCACCGATCCGGTTTATGACGCAAACGGCGCTATGCGCAGCGCTTATTGCCATTGTCGCGCCGATCAGCGTACCCGTCGGGCCCGTCCCGATCTCCCTGGCTACGCTGATGGTTTACCTATGCGCCAGCGTACTGGGCTGGAAAAAATCCTGCCTGGGGGTAGCGCTTTATATTCTGCTGGGGGTGGCCGGCTTACCGGTCTTTGCCGGATATACCGCAGGGCTCGATAAACTGCTGGGGCCTACGGGCGGCTATTTCCTTGGATATCTGATCATTGCCTTGTCCACCGGTTTCTTTGTGGAGCGCTTTGGGAACCGTCCAGTTTGGAACGTTGCCGGCATGGTGGCCGGAACCGCGGCCTGTTACCTGGCCGGCACCCTCTGGCTGGCGTATGTAGGGGGATACTCCAGCTTCGGCGCGGCGCTGGCCGCCGGCGTGCTGCCTTTCTTGATTGGCGATGTCGTCAAGATTGCCGCCTCCGCCTCCGTAGGGTACGTGCTGCGCCGTAGGCTCATGCGCACGGGCATGGTTCAGTAGAAGCATGCAAAGAACACGCGCCGTCCATAAAGAAAACCGGCTGTACAGCCGGTTTTCTTTATGGGGTCGTTTGGTAGCGGAGGGTCTATCCGCAGCCTATTGGGCTGCTTATGGATCCTGGCAGGCAATATCGCACAGCACCTGCAGCGTAGTCGTCAGGGTTATGGTATCGCCATCCACCTCAATGCGCTCGCTGCGGTCCAGCACCTGGGCGTCTTCTGGCATAATCCGCAGCGCTTCTGCGCCGGACTGGCTTTTCAGCTGCCGAACCAGTTCGTCATAGGATACGGTGGTCAGCCTCCCCTGCCGATACTGGCGCTTTTCCAAGGCAACGGGGGCCGAAGCGGCAAATCCCGGCAGGCGCCATGCCTCTATCTCCTCCAGCACCATATCGTCTCCCAGCCGTCCCAGGCTGATGGGTAGCTGTCTACTGCCCAAGATCAGCGTCCACCGTTGGCAAACAGCGCCTTCCGGATCAGCCTCCACCCGGGTCAGACTACCGGTGGCGCTGGCGCTGACCCATACCCGGGCCATAACCTCCCCGGCGGCGGCCACCACCCTAGGCTCCCGTCCGTCCTCATATTCCATAACGCCCTCGATCAAAAGCTGCCCCGCAGCCACTACGTCTCCCGCCTTAACCCTAGGCGTGCCCTGGCTGGGCGTTACGCGCTCCACAACGCCGGCCCGCTGGGCCACCACGTTGGCGCCCGGTTGGGCAACCGTGCCGCTGGTATCCATGGCTTGGGCCACGGTGACGGTGGCCCGCACGCCGGCCAGCCGTATCCCCACAAACCGTAGTTTGGGGAATTCCAGCCGGGTTTGATATTCAAGGGAGTTCACGTTCACTGCGCCGCTAGGCGCGCCGAAATACAGCCCCCGGGCCGCCAAGAAATCCTGGATCTGGCGGGCTTCGGCGCCCTCGGCGCCTATAACCCTCACCTCCCATATCCGGGTTGAGGCATAGATCATCATGATAAAGCATACCGCCAGCGAAATGATAAGCGCCGGCCTGGCCAGCGCCCGCAGCGCCAGCGATGGCAGTCCCCAGCTTCCCACCACCTCCACCTTCATTTCCCGGGACTCGGCCATGGCCGTCATCCGCCGGGCCTGCCGGAAGCTGAGCGCACAGACCATCTGCGTGCGGCCCGGGCGCTTCATATCGTACAGGGTAAGGCCACTGCGGCGGGCCTCGCTGATCAGCCCGTCCATGCCTAAGCCTGATATGCGCAGGGATACATATCCCAGCGTCCATTTAAACTGCATGGCGCTTAGCCCCCCTATCGCCCAGATCCGGGCTGCTCATAGAATTCTACGGCCAGGATCTTACCCACGCAGATCAGGTCGTCGCGGGCAAGCTCTTTAACCATCAACTCCCGCCCCCGGATGACCACCAGGCCCGCCGCCGATTCAATACGAATCAGCTCCGGGGTATATTCGGCGATGCCGCGGTGGTTCTCCACCCGGGCCCGGCAGCTTCCCGTCAGGTGCACCAGCGGCAGGTGCAGGGCAATATCTTCCGGGATCTGCAGCCGCTGGACGACCCGGGAAAACCAGCGATTGGCCATGCCCATCCCCCCCCTTCCCCCTCATTATATGCGGTTGCCCCCTGAAAGAACCCAGCCCGAAAAAAATCTTCCGTTCGCCGAAATTTTCCAGCGTCATTCGTCCCGTCTTTTCCGTCTAAATGGAGATTCCCTCTGCCATCGGCCATCCCGGTGAATGCAAAAGGTTGTGAAACGGCCCGATGTCTACTATAATAAATAGGATCATCACCATAAGGAGGATATACATTTGAATATATGGCAGGCAATCCTATTGGGTTTGGTACAAGGGCTGGCTGAATTTCTTCCCATCTCCAGTTCCGGGCATCTTGTGCTCTTGCAGAACATTCTCCATGTCGAGGGCGAAATGCTCCTTTTCGATACGCTGCTGCATGTAGGTAGCCTGGTGGCCGTCTTTGTCGTGCTCTGGCCGGATATTCGCCAGATGCTGAAGAAGCCGCTGGGGCGCATAACTTGGCTATTGGTGGCGGCAACCATTCCTGCGGTCATCGCCGCCCTCACCTTGGAGAGCGTACTGGACGCGCTCTTTGCCGGCAGCCGGCTGTGGCTGGGCATTGGCTTTCTCGTTACCACGGTGGTGCTGCTGGTGGCGGGGCTGTGGCCCGCGACCCACGGCCGCCACGGTCTGCGCGCACCCGCCGAAAGCCCCAACCTAGAAAGCCTTACCTGGACCCAAGCCCTCATCATGGGCTGCACCCAGGCGGTCGCGATTATGCCCGGCATCTCGCGCTCCGGTTCCACCCTTTCGGCCGGCCTGTTGGCGGGCGTCGACCGGGAGAAGGCTACCCGCTTCTCCTTTTTGATGAGCATCCCCGCTATTTTAGGGTCGCTTGTGTTCCAAGCGAAAGATGTGGTGGAGGAGGGTTTTATCGTTGCGATGGGCGATATGAGCACCGCCTGCGTAATTTTGGGAATGGTGATGGCAGCCTTAGCCGGTTTCTTCGCCCTGAAATGGATGATGAACCTGGTGAAAAAGGGCAAGCTCTGGGCCTTTGCCATCTATACCTGTGTCATTGGCATTTTAACGCTTAGCGGCGTATTTTTCTAAGGAGGTGGCCATATGGCCATTAAAGGACTTATTATCGACTTTTTCGGCACCTTGGCTAAAGAGGATGAAGGGCTTGTGGTGGATCTTTGCCGGGCGGTAATGGAATCCTCCCCTTCGGTTTTCCAGCCGGGCGAAGTGGCCCGATACTGGTGGGAGGTTACCAACCAGTGCTACCAAAGCTACCACGGGAAAGATTTTATCGGCCTGAAGGACCTGGAGCTGACGGCGCTGACCGAAACGGTGGAACATTTCCAGGCTAAGCTGCCGGCCAAGGAAGCCCTGCTGCCTGTATTCCGCGACCGGCTGACGCCCAATCTCTATGAGGATAGCCGCCTTTTCATGGGGCGCTTGCCGCTGCCCGGCGTAGTGATGACCAATGGGGACCGGGCGGACGTGGAGCATGCCCTAAAAACCACACAGCTGCCGGTGGAAACGCTGATCACCAGCGAGGATGTGCGCAGCTACAAGCCCCGGCCCGAACTTTTCCAGGCTGCCTTGGAAAAGCTCTCGCTTAAGCCGGAGGAGGTGCTGGTAGTAGGCGATTCCCTACGCTACGATTTGGAGCCCGCCAAGGCGCTGGGCATGAATACCGCCTGGATAAACCGGGGCCGCAAGGCGCTGGGCAGCGCTCAGGCGCCGGATATCCAGGTTGCCAGCCTTTCCCAGCTTCGGGCGCTGATGCTTCGGGGCCGCTAGGCGGCGGATTCACCTAGAAATGGGTAACATTTCATATGCTTACCCTAAGCATGCGGCCCCACTTTCATGCTTTTTGAAAACGCTAAAGCGCTGTGGACACGCCTGCTCCCGCGGGCAAGGCGGGCGTCCTGACGGACAAGTTGCCCGGCGCCCCATGTAAATGATGAAAGCCGGTGTCGATTACGTCCTGTGCGTACAATCCTATATGACGCAAGAACGTTCATTCTATCTGGGCAGTATCTGTTGGATAAAGACAAAAAATCGTGTTGCACAGGGGGTATCGGATTTTCCCGGTATACAGTATGGCGACCTGTCCTATTTAGCATTTGAATTTGGCGCTTTGAAGTAGAGTACCGGGTTTTATACAGATCCGATGTTAAGGTTGGGCTATATCGCCGCCTTTGTTCTTGGGCACGATTTCAGCAAACCAAGGAATTGATTATTTTCGGAGCAAAATATCACGGTTATCATTAACTTTCCGCAAAGCGCAGGGGCAGGAACAGGGAAAGAACCAAGTGGCAGAGGTTTCCAATTTGATCGCCGCCTTCTTGGAAAATCCGGCGGCGGGGATTCTGACTGGCCAATAACTACATATTCTTATTAAGCCGGAGACATATCGTCCGGCTTTTTCTTTTGTATAAGCGCGCGGATCCCAAGGCCAGCATGCCCTTGACAAGGCGGATAAAAGCAGTTACAATTCATTTAACATTTTGGTTAAACGTAGAAAGGGGAGGATCGGCTTGAGCATGCAGCAAACCCTTCGGGCTTTGGCTGATCCAACCCGTAGGGAAATCCTGAACCTGCTGAAAGGCGGACGGATGCCGGCCGGCGAAATTGCTGACCGCTTTGAAATATCGGGCGCGGCCATTTCGCGCCATCTATCCATCTTACGGGAAGCAGGGTTAATTCGAGATGAACGGGATGGGAAATATATCTTTTATGAGCTGAACGCTTCCGTGCTGGAGGAAATCATGCTTTGGCTGACCGATCTTCAAGGAGGACGGCGTCATGATTAAAGCGAACAAACGCGCCTTATGGCTTACTTCGGTTTTGATCCTGCTGCCTATCGCGGCCGGGCTTGCTCTCTGGCCGGCCCTGCCTAACCGGATTGCCACCCATTTTGGGGTGGATAACCAGCCCAACGGCTGGAGCAGCAAGCCTTTCGCCGTGCTGGGTTGGCCCTGTGTGGTGCTGGCGCTCCACTGGACTGCCGTCGCCGCCCTGGAGCTGGACCGCAGGAGGCGGAACATTGACCGTAAAATGGTGGCCATCCTTTTATGGATTTGCCCTATCACCTCGCTGCTGCTAAGCGCTATAACCTATGCAAACGCTTTAGGCGCACCGGTTAACGTCGGTTTTCTTGTCATGCTGTTGCTGGGCGTCATGTTTATCGCCATCGGCAACGGCCTGCCCAAATGCAAGCAAAACCATACGTTGGGCGTTCGGCTGCCTTGGACGCTGCAAGATCCGGAAAACTGGCGAAGGACACACCGGGTCGCCGGATGGTCGATGAGCGTCGCAGGGGTTCTCGTCCTCGCTACCGCTTATCTTCGCATTCCATGGCTTTTCTTTGGCATCCTCACCTTGGCCCTGCTGCTGCCGGCACTCTATTCTTTTATATACCACCGCCGCCATACCAGTCGCTGATCATCCCGCGGCAGGCGCTTCTCCGCCCATAGCGATGCGCCTTGTGCAAGAAAGGAACGCTAAAATGCTCGAAATCTCACACCTGACCAAGACCTATCCCGGCGGGAAAACCGCGGTTCGCGATCTCTCCCTGAAAGTAGAGGATGGGGATATCTTCGGATTTATCGGCCATAACGGAGCCGGAAAGACCACGGCCATCAAATGCCTGGTAGGAGCCCAAAGTTATGATGCGGGCCAGATCCTCATCGATGGAATCGACCTGGCCCAGGAGCCGGTGGCGGCCAAGGGCCGCCTGGCCTATATTCCCGATAATCCCGATTTATACGATCATCTGACGGGGATCCAGTATCTGACCTTTATCGCCGATATTTTTGCCGTATCCCAGGCCGATCGCGGCCGCCGTATCGACGAGGCTGCCGGCGCTTTGGAGCTGGAGGAAGCGCTAGGCTCCCCCATCTCAAGCTATTCCCACGGCATGAAGCAAAAGCTGGCCCTGATTTCGGCATTTGTCCATGCGCCCCGCCTGCTGGTGCTGGATGAACCCTTCGTGGGCCTGGACCCCAAAGCCTCCCACACCCTCAAGGAGATGATGCAGCAGCTGACCGGCCGGGGCAGCGCCATTTTCTTCTCCACCCATGTGCTGGAGGTAGCTGAAAAGCTCTGCAACAAGGTAGCCATTATTAAAAACGGCCAGCTGGTGGCCAGCGGCCCCACGGGCCAGGTGACCGGCGACCAAAGCCTGGAGGACGTGTTTATGGAGCTTATCGACCATGAATAAACTGCTGCTTTTGCTGCGCGTGCAGTTCCTGAATCTTCCGGGGCTCAACCCCCGCCTTTATCGCGGCTCCCCCAGGGCCCAGCGCAAGGCTGTGCTGGCGGCTCTGGGCGCCTGTTTCGTCCTCGCGGCTCTTCTGGGAACCAGCGCCATGTATTCGGTGATGCTGGCTTATGCCCTCAAGCCTTTGGGCGCGCTGGATCAGCTGCCTGTGCTGATGATGTTTGTCGCATCCATCGTCGTGCTGATAACGGCCGTCTATAAGTCGGTCAATCTGCTCTTTACCTTCCGTGATTACGATACCCTGGCGGCGCTGCCCGTCCCCGCTTTCGTCCTGCTGGGAAGCCGCTTTCTTATGCTCTATCTGTCAAACCTAGGCTTTATGGCGCTGATTCTGGCGCCAGCCCTGGCGGTATACGGCGTCATGGCCGCGCCGGGCGCAGGCTTCTGGGCGGCTGCGGCGGTATCCTTCTTTTTCGTGCCGCTGCTTCCGGTGCTGGCCGGTACGCTGCTGGGCCTGGTCATCTCCCTGGCTGCCAGCCGTTTCCGTCACAGCAACGCCCTAACCATCCTGTTCTCCCTGGCGGCATTTGCGCTTCTCATGGTGGGCATCATGGGGTTGAATGCTTCGATGTCCAGCGATACCTTCGGTCCAGCCGCACAAATAGCGGCCGGGGCGATCACCCGGGCGGTGCTGCCGGCCCATCTCTATCAGCAAGCGTTGGCCGGCCTTGGCTGGTCTTTGGCGCTGTTTGTGCTGGTCTCCGCCATACCGTCGGGGCTGGCTGTCTGGCTTCTGGGCCGGCACTTCGGCGCGCTGCGGTCGCTTCTCATGGCGCGCCGGATCCGAAGCGAATACCGCCCGGGGGCGCTCAAAGCCCGCTCGCCGGCCATGGCGCTATTCGGCAAGGAAATGCGCCGCTTCTTTTCCAGCGCCCTTTATGTGCTCAACGGTGGCGCAGGCCTTTTGTTGATGACCCTAACCACCATCGCGCTGGTGGCGACGGGCGCCGATCAGCTGGAGATCATCCTGGAGATACCGGGATTCTCCTCCGTGCTCTTGACGGCTTTGCCGTTCTTGCTGGGGCTGATGAACGCCATGACCGCCCCCAGCGCTTGCGCCTTGTCGCTGGAGGGAAAAAGCCTGCCCATCCTAAAGTCTCTGCCCGTCAGCAGCCGTGCCGTGCTGCTGAGCAAGGCGTCGGTCACGGCCGTGCTGACCAGCGGCGCCACCGTGGTGAACGCCCTGGTTCTGACCATCGCCCTGCGCCCCGCGCCGCTGGAAGCCCTCTGGCTGTGGGTGCTCCCTCTGCTCTATGGCCTCGTCAGCGCTCAGGCGGGATTGCTGTTTGACCTGCGGCTGCCCAATTTTTCCTGGACCAGCGAGGTCACGGTTATCAAGCAGAGTATACCTGTGCTGCTTACTATGCTGGTCGCCTTTGCGCTGTCCATTCCGCCGCTTATTATATCCATGCGCCTGCCGCCCAGTCAGGCAGTATGGCTACCTCCGTCGGCCGCCTTGGCGTTGGCTGCCGTAAACCTGCTGCTTTACCGCTTACTGGTCACCTGGGGCGTCAGGGCCTACGAGCGGCTGTAGATCTTTCACACCCCCGCATATGCGGGGGTGTTTTTTTGCTCTTTATGGAATGCTTCGTTTTTCTCGAAATCAGTCAAAATGATCCATCCTGGCCTGGCGGCGATTTGGATATACTGAAAGTAACGACCGCGCCCACTCCATTTGCCCAATCCGGGAAAGGAGGTCTCACCATGAAAGCGATCCGTTATCTGCTTCCCCTGCTGATGGCCCTGTGCTGCAGCGCTTGCCAAGCAGTACCCCAGCCGTCTCCACCGGTCGATCAGCCGCAACCGGATGCTCCTGCAGCCGCGAGCGCCGCTTGGCAATCCCAAACCGAACCGGTCACCCTCACCCTGTCCACCGGCAGCCCCCAGCAGGGAAACGACCATCCCTGGGGATCGGACGGGATCTCTCAGGCTATCACCCAGCTGACCGGGGTTACCCTGGCTTGCCAGTCGCAGCCCCAGCTGGAGGTGCTGCTCTCCTCCGGGGAGCTGGGCGACCTGGTTTACGCCTATTACGACGAGATCAACCTGCGCAAGCTGGAGAACGCCGACGTATCCCTGGCCCTGGATGAGTTGTCGGCCCAGCACTGCCCTGACTTTTGGGCCGGCCTTGACCCGCTGGAGAAGCTCAACAACCAATGCGCTGACGGCCATGTATATACCCTCCGCCGGGGATATCTCAGCCAGGCGGTCTATGAGGACGACCGGATCCCCGTCTCCGTGCCCCGGGTGCTGAGCCTGCGGAGCGATTGGCTCGAGGCGCTGGGGCGCACCATGCCCGCTTCTCTGGAGGAGTTTGAGGAAATCCTTTACCTGGCCAAAGACCGGGCCCAGGAGCTGGGGATCGTGCAGCCGCTGCGCTTGTTGCACGTAGCGGCCTCGCCGGTGGCCGAATGGATGGGTGCTCCCCGTGAGCCAAGATGGGATGAATCTGCGGAGAAGGTCCGCACACCCTTCACCGACGAGGCCTGGCTTGACTACCTGCGCCTGATGGGCAAGTGGTACCGCGATGGAGTGCTGGTGCTGCCGGATGCGGCGCTGCCTTGGCGGCTCAGCCAGCTATATGACAACATCGAGTATAATACCGGCAGCGAACAAGTGGTTATGCCTGGATATAACGCTTTATTAGACTATATTCAAAAAACCACGGCAGGCGCCTTTGCCACTGGGGCCGACTATACGCTCATCGGCGATATGCCGGTGATGCTCCGCCCGCTTTACGGGCTGCGCGCCGGCACGCCGGAGGAGCCCTTTGCCCATGCCCTTATCCCCGCGCCCCTCACCTACCAGGGAGAGGTTCAGCTCCAGGCCATGGATATCGCCATTGGCGCCAACGGTCCTTCCGATCAGGTGGGCGGTCTGTTTATCGCCCGCACCTGCGCCCATCCCGACCGCGCGATCCTCTTCTTGCAATTCCTGAAGAGCCCCGAGGGTGCGCGGCTGACCAGCTGGGGGGTGGAGGGCGAGCACTATACCCTCAACGAAGAGGGTCTGCCGGTCTACCAGCCCGAATACCGGGATCCGGAAAAGTCCAGCGGCGCAAATCCCCGCACCCAAGCGGGAATCGGGGTGTGGAATTTTCTGGACCGCGGCGAAGTCGAGGGGTTGATGGCGGCTTCCGTCACTGCCTCTAGCGACAGCGCCGACCAGGCGGCGCTCAACGCTATGCGCCTGGAAGCGGGCCTTGCCTATAAGGAATCTCTCCGGGAAAACCGTTGCCCGCCTCTCCATTTCGCCCTGCCCGACGCATGGAGCAACCAGACGGCCTATAACCAGTACTTGGCCATGGAAGATCTATTCTTTACCGCTATCCAGGAGATGGTCAAATCGCCCTCTGACGAAGCGCTGACCGACCAGTGGCGGCAGCTGCAGCAGCAGCTTTCCACCCAGGGGCTGGATGCCCTTGAGTCGGAGATGACCACGCGCTTTCTGGAGGCCTTGGCCCGCTACCAAGCGGCGGGTTATGCAACGCAGATTACCCCGCCCAAAGGCTGACGCCCGATTCTCAAGACCAGCTCCATGACCTTCACCTTGGGTCCTCTGCGCCTTGCCGCCCTGAACGGGGCCGGCAGGCGCTTTTTTCTTGTTCCTGCCGGCATTGGGTCCCTTTGCATAGCGGCGTGACAATAAATATGATATGATCTCCCGTAAGGGGTAGGCTGCAAAAAAGCAAAGACGCGCTGTGAAGATCGCCTGTAACGACGGCGAGGAGACCGAGCGGCTCCCAGGCGATGGCAGGATTGACTTTGATTCCTTTCCATATCCGGCCCCGGTGTTTCAGCCGCTTATGGCTGACGCGGATGGGTTGGCGGCGTTTTGCCGCCGCGTCGCCTCCAAGGCGGCCTGCTCCATGGCCGCTATCTTGCTGCCTACGCGCTGATCCGCATCTGCCTCATCGGGGTAAGCCGCTGGCATATCCTTTCATCCAGCCCTTTCCTTGGCGCTGGAGAAACCCGCCTTTATAAAGCGCTCCAAACGATCGGCTGGAACGCGCAACCGATCTTGCGGATGCGGCCTTTGTGACCATCAAAAACCGCAGCCTGTCCCGATAGCGGCCGCGCTTATGCCCGAAGGCCATGCATGATTCACGAAAGCGACTGCTCGCTGCTGAATATCGGAAGCGTCAATGCGATATCCGGGCATATCCTCATCTGCCTAGCCCAAAAACTTCCGCTGAAAAAATGCTGCGAATCCCCATCCACAGCGGGATCGAATTCGGGAATAACATGATTGGTTCCATCTAGATCCATGACGGCCGTGATTGGGCGCCGGTATGCGCGCTCGACCCCTCGACGCAGATTATCACCGCAGCATGCAGGCGCTAGAGCGCCTGTACCGGAACGGATATTCTTCGGCGCTCGCCGGAGGAGCGCAATGCGCACAGGCCGTTGATGAATCAAAAATCCCGTCGCCCGTGTCTGCGAAATATGCCTGCGTCGGGATGCCTATCCTGACACGTACGGCAAAGGAGGTTGTATCCATGGCAAGCCTACAGATTGATTTTGACCATCCCTCAGGGGCCATCAAGCCTCTGCACTGCATCAACAACGCGCCGATTCTAGGCGCGGATGACCGCATGTTCCATTATCTGGGGGAGGCGGGTATCCCCAGTGCCCGCCTGCACGATACAGGCGGCGGCTTCGGCGGGACGCATTTTGTGGATATCGAGAACATCTTTCCGAATTTCGACGCTGATCCCGAGGATCCGTCCAGCTATGATTTCGCCTTCACCGACTGGCTACTGTGCGCACTCGCGCGCCAGGGGGTTAAGCCCTTTTACCGGCTGGGCGCGACCATTGAGAACGACCAAAAGATCAAAGCCTACCATATTTATCCGCCCCGGGATAACCTCCGTTGGGCTAAGATTTGCGAAGGCATCATCCGTCATTACAACGAAGGCTGGGCCAACGGCTATCATATGGGCATTGAATACTGGGAGATATGGAACGAGCCCGATAACGAGCCCGACGTGGCCGATAACCCCATGTGGAAGGGGTCCATGGAGGACTACTTCGCCTTGTATGAAACAGCGGCCAACTATCTGAAGCGCCGCTTCCCCCATCTGAAGATCGGTGGATACGCCAGCTGCGGTTTTTATGCCATCCTGGAACGGGCTTCGGCCGCCACAGCCAACGTATCGCCCCGGACCGGTTATTTCTTAACGTTCTTTGAAGCCTTCCTCGCTTATATTACCTCCGATGCCCACCGCGCGCCCCTGGACTTCTTTTCCTGGCATACCTATGACAGCGTACCCGCTTCCGAGGCCTACGCCCGGCATGCCCGCCAGCGGCTGGATGCCTATGGCCTCATCCATACCGAAAGCATCCTCAACGAGTGGGGCGCAGGGCCCAAGCTGCGGGGCACGGCCCAGGAGGCCTCCTATGTGGCGGCAATGATGTGCGCCATGCAGCGGGAACCGGTCGACCGGCTGATGTATTACGACGGCCAGGTGATGACAAGCTACGGCGGTCTCTTCAACCCTATCACCTTTACGCCCTTCCCGGCCTATGACGTATTCCGTGCCTTTGACCGGCTCTATCGGCTGGGCGCCGCCTTGCCGGTGGAAGCGCAGGGTGATGGCCTTTATGCCTGCGCGGCCACGGACGGCCAAGCGCGGGCTCTGTTGGTAGCCAATCATACCGATCGGGCCATGCCGCTAACCGTCCCCTGGCCGCAGCAGGCCCTTGTCCGCTTCATCGGCAGCCAGGCATATGACCAACCCGTCCCAATGGCGCCCGGCTCGCAGGGGCTGATCCTTTCCCTGCCGCCCTATGGCTGCGCGCTGGTGGAATCAAATCCATAGAAAGCAAAAGGCCCGGCAGGCGTTGTACAACGCCTGCCAGGCCTTTTGGCTATGCGCTTGATGGGCGGGCCCGCTAAAATGGATTGCCCCCATCCCGGGCGGCAAAGCCGAAAAATGCCAGCGCCCGCTGGATCGCCATGTCCCAGAATCGCCATTCGTGGGCGTAGCCGTCAAAATCTTCGATAACCGCGTCCAGCTGCAGTGCCCGGGCGTATTGACGGAATTCTTGGAAGTTCTCATAGAGGAAATCATCCTTGCCCATAGCGAAATACAGCCGGGGGAGATTGCCTTCTCGGATGCTATCCGGCAGGCGATCCCATACGTTGACCGCGCTGTTGAGGTAATTCTCCACGCCGCCGGCCGCCGCAATGCGGTTGGCTTCCCGGGGCGAATCGGGCAATCTTCCCTGGGCCAGCCGCGCTCTCAGATTGGTCGGGGCCCAGCTAAGCACAGCCGCCGCTGCAAACCGCTCCGGCATCCCCACCGCGTACTGTATCGCGCCCATGCCGCCCATGGACAGCCCGGCGATATAGTTATCCTCCCTCCGCGCAGAGGCAGGAAGCCAATGATGCACCAGGGGCATCAGCTCCTTCTCCAGATATTCCCACCCCTGGTAACCGGTACCAAACCCTGGCCAATCCAGATAATCGCTGTTCATCGCGCTGGGCATCACCACGATGAGGTCGTTCTCGCAGGCATAAAGCTCGATATTGCTCTTGCGGATCCAGTCGCTGTGGTCGCCGAAGGTGCCGTGCAGCAGCCAAAGGACTGGATAGCGTTTTTCGCTGCCGTAAAAGTCCGCCGGCGTCATGCCTCGGGGCTTATCCGGCAGGATGACGCTCACCGCATGATTATTCATTAGATACTGGCTTTCAAAGTTCAAGGTCATTAGGGCCATAAAGATCCTCCTCCGATATCGTCTTGCCGATACCTCTGCCTATCCGCTCATATGCCCGCACCGCCGGGCAAAAGCGCCAAAGGGGCGGCGGCTAAGCCGCTGCCCCTGCGCGCTCCATCGCTTTGCTTACCGGTATAGCTTACCCTGCAGCATACCCTCATGGGCCAGATCCCAGGGGCAGCCCTCGCTGATGTAGGTAATGCCCAAGGTGCGGGCCTTATCCATCATCGCATCGATGCGCGCGGCGTCCACGCGCCCTTTCAGGATCTCCTGGCCTACCGCGGCAAATTCCACCGAAAGCGCCGCTTTTTCCACATAGATCCGCTGAGACAGCGTCAGCGCCTTCGCCTGGGCCGCCGCCATCAGCTCCTGGGCACGGGCCATTGTCGCCTCGTCCAGGTAGGCCACGTCCGGCCCTTCATAGATGCCAAAGTGAATATTCCCCTCGGTCACCCGATTTTCCAGCAGCTCGATATAGGCGCGGATCTCTTCCGCCGCCGGGCCGTATACGGCCTCCGTGAAGTCGTAAATGCCCTGTTTCACGTCGAAATCCGGGTTCCACAAAAGCTTAGCCATGAGCCATCCCCGCAGCTCGAAAAGATCAGGGCTTATGGACTGATAGTTGCCTTCCTCATAGACGCCCTTGACGCCGTTCTTCACGAAGAACTGCATATTGGGCCCCAACACGTGGAAATTGGGGAAGGGCAGCCAGTAATGGCGGAAATTGGTCACATAATCCCAGATATAGATGCGGTCGCAGATCTTCCCCCAGCCGACGAGGTCCTCCTGGAAGCTGGCCGCGCTGGTCTTGCTGTTATGGGAATAGCTGCCGGTAACCCGGTCGCAGGTCTCCAGCGGGTGGCCGAAGCAGCACTCGATGGAGCACAGCCGTACGCACACGTTGTGCCGGGGCCGGGTAATCTTTGGCGGCATACGGGTATATTGATACGCCAGCGTATCCACCACCACATGGGGGAATTCATCCTCAATGGCTTCCGCCACGGCGTTGACAAAACGGATGAGGGTACCGGCATGGCTGCCCTCCTCCTCGTCCACCTTGGCGCAATCCGGGCACTGGCAGGGATTGTACCAATCGTTCTGGGAGACGGAAATGATCGTGGCCTCCGGATGGGCCCGCAGATTCTGCCGCACGCTCTCAATGGCGATAGCCAGCACCTCCGGGTTGGTCAGGCACAGCTGCGTCCGCTCTCGGATCCGCTGGCCGTCTACCATGGAAAAATACTCTGGATGCTCGTCAAAATACCGCTCCACCGGCACCAGCCGGTTAAAGGTATGCACAAAGAGCGAATAGGACTTCAGGCCGCCAAAATGGTTCAAGCCGTCCTTTACCGCCGTCACATGGTTATGATCGGGTCCGTTGAGCCGGTTATGGGCCCGCCAGTCGGCATAATCATTCATGGGGTTATCCAGCTGCCGGAATTCCAGGGCCGGCTGATCGCTCCTGTCCAGTTCCTCCAGCTCCAGGCGATCCGCCGTGGGAATTCGGGTCACATCATGGGCATAGAATCCTACGCCCAGCACGTCCTCCAAGAACCCGTATACGCCATAGAAGAGCCCCCGCAGGCTGCCGCCGGCAATGGTGAGCCCACCGTTTTCGGTTTTCAGCCGGAACCCTTCCTCCGGCAGCCCCTTGTCCTCCTTTAAGACGATGGCTCCGCCCTGGGCCGCCCCCTCTTTAATTGCAAAATCCGCACCCGTGATCCGCTTGAGGTAATGGGCCAACTCCCCGGCCGCCGTATGCTGCCCCGGGCAGGCGCCCTCTTCCAGCAGGATGGGCAGCTTGGCCTGCCCCTGATCTGCAAGCAAAAGCTTTGTCATATTCTTCACCTCTTTTTATTCGCTTACCCCCTTAAGGGGCAAGCTCAGTATACACCCCAGGCGCGCTCGGCCACAAGATGAAGATTTTGACCATCCCCGGTAACTGCCTCCATAGCGCGCCAACGCCGCCGCATCAGCGCGTGGGCGTGAACAGGTTCCGGGCGTAATGCCCGTAACCCAGCATCTGGTCATACACCTCGTCCCATCGGAGAAATTCGCACAGCTCAGTGATGCCCAGGGCGCGGGCCTTGTCCATCATGGCATCGATACGCTCTACGTCCCGCTGCCCTCGCAGCAGCGCCTGGGCCACCACGGCGTATTCCACCGAAAGCGCAGCCTTTTCCACATAGTTCCGCTGGGACAGCGTCAGCTCCTTGGCCCGGGCCGCGCTCATCAGCTCCTGGGCGCGGGATAGGGTCTCTTCATCCAGGTAGGCCACGTCGGCCCGCTCGTAGATGCCAAAGTGGATCTCCCCCTCGGTCACCCGCTTTTCCAGCAGGTCAATGTAAGCGCGAATTTCCTCCGCTGCCGGGCCGTATACGGCCTCCGTGAAGTCATAGATGCCCCGCTTCACGTCAAAATCCGGATTCCACATCAGCTTGGCCAGCAGCCATTGGCGCAGCTCATTCAGATCGGGGCTTGGGCTGTGGTAGTTGCCTTCCTCATAGACGCCCTTGACCCCGTTTTTCACAAAGAACCGCATATTCGGGCCAATCACATGAAAGTTGGGGAAGGGCAGCCAGTATTGGGCGAAATTGGTCACATAGTCCCAAATATAGACCCGGTCGCAGATCCTTCCCCAGCCGATAAGGTCGTCTTGAAAGGTCGGCGCGCCCGGCGTATGCCACCGGGCAAAGGGGCCTACAACCCGGTTGCATTCCTCCAGCGGGTGGCCGAAGCAGCACTCGATGGAACAGAGCCGCACGCACACGTTGCGCCGGGGCCGAGTGATCTTCGGCGGCGTTCGGGTGTACCGATAGGCCAGCGTGTCCACCAGCACATGGGGGAATTCATCCTCGATGGCCTCGGCCACGGCATTGACAAAGCGGATCAGCGTGCCCGCATGGCTACCTTCTTCCTCGTCCACCTTGGCGCAGGCTGGGCAGGTACAGCCGTTATTGCCCAAGCTGTCGTTCTGGGAGACGGAGATGATCGCAGCTTCCGGATGCGCTCTCAGGGTCTGCCGCACGCGCTTAATCACAAGGGCCAGCACCTCGGGATTCGTCAGGCATAGCTGCGTCTCCTCCCGCTGCCGCTTCCCGTCGATCATAGCAAAATATTCCGGATGCTCGTCGAAATATTGCGCCGCCGGTACCAGGGTATCGAAGGTGTGAACAAAGAGCGCATAGGACTTGCCGCCGCCATAACGATCCAAGGGCGCCACCGGCACGCCGGCCGCCTCGGTCCGCGCGGCGTTGAGCCGGTTATGGGCCCGCCAGTCAGGCAGATATTCCAGGGTTCCATCCAGCTGCCGGTATTCCAAGGCCGGCTTTTCCCAAAGGGTAGCCGCCTCCAGTTCCAGATGCGGGATCCAGGGGATTTTTGTCACGTCGTGGGTATAGAATCCCACGCCCAGCACATCCTCCAAGAACCCGTATACGCCATAGAAGAGCCCCCGCAGGCTGCCGCCGGCAATGGATATACCCCGGTCGGTTATCTCAAGGCAAAAGGCTTCCTCCTCCAAAGACGGTTCTATGGCCAGCGCGATCGCTCCCTCGGGCTGCGTTCCGCGCGCTATGGCAAAATCCGCGCCCGTGATACGCCGCAGGTAGCGGGCCAGTTCTCCGGCCGCCCGCTCCTGCCCTGGGCATGCCTCTCGCGTAATCGATATGGGCAGCCGCGCCTGCCCCCGCTCTGCCAGCAATAGCTTTTTCATACCCTGAACCCTCCTTTTTTCCAGTATATCAGCAGAAATCCCGCTTCCCTATACCAAGGATTGCCGAAATGCCGCTGCAGCTGAGTCATGAAATTAGATGCCAACGTCAAAGCTGTGAATGAATGGTCAATATTATGAATGTTTTCGCGGCGCGCAGGCATTGACGCCGCGGCGGCGACATGATACCCTTTGTTGGGGTAAAATCCAAGTAAAGCGCGGAGCGCCGCGCAAGAAGAACAGGGGAGAAATATATGTCTACCATCATGGCGCTGGACGGCGGCGGCACCAAAACGCTGGCCATCCTTTTTGACGAAGACCTTAATCTGCTGGGTATGGGCCGCAGCGGCGGAATGAACACCAATTTTGAGAGCATGGATGTGGTCAAGGAGCACCTGTCCGCGTGCATCCACGGCTGTCTAGCGGCCGCCGGCGTCAGCCAGGTGGACCGCTTCTTTATCGCCGGCCCCGGCCCCTATCCTGAAGCAGAGAAGATTCTGCGGGAAAAAGCTACGCTACATAGCAGCGGCTTTGAGGCGCTTTCCGAGGGATTTAACGGCGTATACGCCGGCCTCGCTGCCAGCCGCGGCGTATCGGTGCTCTCCGGCACCGGCTCTCGCGTCGACTATGTGGACGGCGAGGCCAAATATGTGACCGGCGGCTGGGGCGGCTTTATCGGCGATGAGGGCTCCGGCTGCTGGATCGGGCAGCACGGCGTCAGCGCGGCCATCGCCGGACACGACGGCTGGGGCCCGGCCACCATACTGGAAGAAATGATCATCAAGGAATGGAACTTGGATGCGCTGTGGGGCGTGGTGCCCCGGGTGTTTCATGGCCGCTCTATGCGTGTGGAGCTCTCCTCGCTCTCGCCTCTGGTGGGGCGTGCTGCCCGCATGGGCGACGAGGCGGCCATCCAGGTCTATAAGGACGCCGCGGATATCCTCGCCCGCCAGTGTCTTGCCATGTACCGCAACAAAAAGATCGACCCGGCCGTGCCGGTCATTATTGCGGGCTCGGCCTGGAAAGGCGCGCCGGTGATGTTTGATCACTTTGCTGATCTGATCCATGCCGTGCAACCCCAGACCCCCGTACGGCGTCCCATTTTTGAGCCGATCATGGGTGGCGTAGTCGAGGTGGCGCTGAAAGGCCGCGGTCAGCTGCCGGAGGACGAGCTGAACCTGCTGAAAACCCGTTATGCGCAATTTCTGTGCAATTATGACGTGTAACTCCGCAAAAGTCTGCTGATGAGCCGGGCGCTGCCCGGCTATTTCTTTTTTCCGCACCCCGGCAGGCATTTTTCTCTGTATCTTACTTTTTCGGTGAAAAATCCCTATTTTCCCATTCAAAACGGCAGGAGAGAAGAAGGGAAGATCGACGGATGGGAAAAACGCTCCTTTGCCTTATGCGATTGGGCGCGATGGCCTTTGCGGGCTGCGTCGCGCAGCCCGCCGCCACATGCCCGATGATACCGGTCCCGCCATCCGCCACGCCTACGCCGGGCCCTACGCTCACAGCCGATCCCTAGGCCCGGTTTCTTCTCCGAGAAGGAGGAAGTCTCCATCGTAGGGGGCAGTCCTGGCGCTATAAAGCCCCCTCGCTGGGGGTATTTATCGAAAAGGCCTATCAAGAGGATTGCGGCAGCTGGTTTTATATCGCGCATATCTGCTGCCGGGATATGCGGAACATAATCGCTGGACTACTCGATGAAAAAAGGGCGCACCACCGGAATGCCCGAGAAGCTGGCCCGAAAGTACCGAGCCGTCTACGGCCAAAACGCCAACCATTTTCACGACTCTTGGAACGAGGATCTGGGGCCGGACATTTGCAACGGAATCGTATACAAGGAAAAGTTGGGGCCGGATACCATGGCCTTCATGCCGGACGGCGCTCTGCGGGTTTTCCAGCGCGGCCGCAACGACTACTCAATAGACGCCTTTCTATCGCTGGGCATTGAGAACACCTTCAGCTTTGGGCCTATCCTGGTGGCGGGTGGCCGGATTGTGGACGGCTTGCCTGACCATAAGCTTTTTCGCAACAATCCCCGCAGCGCCTTTGGTATGGTGGAGAACGGCCATTACGTGGGTATCCTGGTGGATGGTCGCAAACCCGGCATAAGTCGCGGCGTTACGCTGGAGCGCCTAGCCCCAGGAATTCGTAGACCAGGGCTGCGTGACCGCCTATAACCTGGACGGCGGCTAGTCTACAGCCATGGCCTTCATGGGCAAGCAACTCAATGCCCACGAGGGGGAAACCACCAGCGGCCCACGTCGCATCCCCGATATGTTGATCTTTGGCGCTTCCCCCTTAACGCCGGACTTAGCGGAGGAATAGGCCTCCCGTCGCGGGCAAGGCCGATGTTTCAGGGCCCGCCCATTCGCCCGAAGAAAGCAACAAGCCGCAGGAGTTTAAATTCCTGCGGCTTGACCTTTCTGTCCGATTGATTATAGGGGACGATCCGGCTCTTGCCTTTTATTCAAAGAAAATGGGGTTGGTCCAAGCCCGCCGCCCAGCTTCATCGATCACCACGGCGCGGATATAGCCGGTGCCTTCCCAAATCTTGATGGAGCCCGAAGTAACGCTTGCCCCGTCCTCGCCCTCAATGAGGTGATACGGCGCCCGGAAATGGCGGAATTGGATGCGCTGAGCCGGGGAGCATTCGATATACGCCTGCCCATCCTCCACCCGGAAATCGTAGATCTCCGGCCCGCAGGAGGAATAGAACGCGCCGGCCTTTAGCGCCTGCAGAATATCGTCTACAGTATTGGCGCTGTTCACCCGCACCCATCCATTGCAGTGCTGATGCATCTGATGGCCGTCGTCGGTGGCGACGCCGTAAATCACCTGGCCCTGGGCCAGCAGTTCGTCCCAATAGGCGGCATTGGTATCCACGCCGTCTTCCATGGCGCAGCCGCTGTTCCATATTTCCATGGCAAAGTTCCCTGTTAGGCCTTCAAACTCTCGGGCTGACACACCGCTCCACTGGGGATGGCAGTAGATCGTCATGTTGCCGTTATCATGGAGCATATCCAGCATTTGCTGGCACTCAGCAGCTGTGGTGATTTGGGCGCTTTCAAAGCGCTGATCTTGTAAAAAGCCGTTTCCCCGCTCCTTCTCCGGCCCGATCGTTACGATATGGTGGCAGTGGATGCCAGGGCCCGGGAGGTTGCGGTCCATCTCCATGCCGGGAATGATGGTAACGCCGGCATCTGGCGCAAAGTTAGCGTAATTATACACCCGATGGTCGGTCAGCGCCATAAAATCATAGCCGTGCTGCGCATGGTAGCGGATCGTCTCCTCCGGCGTACCGGCGCCGTCTGATCGCGTGGTGTGGCAATGAAGCGCCCCTTTAAGAAGCTTGGCTCCGTGGGTAAAAGCTGCCTGACGAATCATGTTTTCTCCTCCTTGTGGATCTGATCCCGCTGCGATTATACCATACTGCCCGTCCGTTGGCACGGCAAATCCGCCTTGGGAACCGCATTTTCCCTCCGATCATAGGATATAGGGATGCGCGCTATCCCTGCGCGCGTACCCCAAGGAAAGGAGATCGATCCCATGACCGGTATCAATGGGTTTTATCAGGAGCGCTTCCCGCCCAGCAGAATCTGCAAAGTGTTGGAGGAACCGCCTATTTCCCCCTGGCAGCTGGACAATCCGGCCCGCGGCTGGCCCTTCCAGCTGGATTTTTCCTTTGCCGGCAAGGCTTATTGCCTGAACACCTCCACCGGCCCCGGCGGCTGCTTCCAGGTGGAGGATACCCCGCTGGACGACGGCACGGGGCGAACCATCGCCGACCTGCTTGCTCAGGGACACCCGGATTTTCCCTGGAACGGGAATCACTTCCCCATCACCATCCGGGAGCAGTCCGTTCCTGGAAGCCGTCTGGAAGCCATCCGCGTGGACAACGGCTGCCCCGGGCAAAACATCTTGACGGCGCAGGGCGACTGCGTCGTCTTCCGTTACCGCCGCGGGTATCCCGTTGCCCGGGCTGTTTTTACCCGAGATTTCTTTGGTTTAAAGGCATGTTCCGATGAATATGCTGCGCCCCCGGTCAATCAGGCGGTTCCATTGGATCAGCGCGTGCCCTTCCGCGTGGAACTGTGCTATGAAACCGGGCTTTCCGGCCAGGAGCAGCTCTGCCTAACCGCGCGGTTTGGGGATGCTCAGAGCCATATCAACATCCCGCAAGGACAAGGCCGCTATGACGCCGTGAGCTTTCTTTTTACTTTGCCGGAGGCGGCGGGGATCTCGCTGACCAATCTCACCCTGAACGGCGCCCGTATCCCGGACGCCTCTGCCGCACGGCCCGGCCACTGCGTGGCTATGCTGCCTGCCGACTATGCGCCCGCTAACAGCCCCTTTACGCTGGAAGGATATGCCGCCTTTACCCAAAGAGGGCGCCAAGCTGCACCCGGCGAAGCTTTCAGCTTCTCGGTTGAGCTTCTCCCCTCCCCTTACGCGCGATTTGTAAACTGCCCAAGAGGAGGGGCTTCGGATCCGCCCTGTCCTCCGTCGCCTCCGCCTTGTCCTCCGTCGCCTCCACCTTGTCCTCCGTCACCTCCGCCCTGCCCTCCGTCGCCTCCGCCCTGCCCTCCGTCGCCTCCACCCTGTCCTCCGTCGCCTCCGCCCTGCCCGCCCGGCACGTTGCAGGTGCGCGCCTATAAGCAGGTGCGCGGCGGTACGCTTCGGGCTGGACAGTTCGAGTTTGTGCTGGAGCGCAGCGATGGACTCACCATAGCGCGGGGCAGCAATGACAGCGCCGGCTGGGTGCATTTCACTTTTATCCCCCGCATCGCGCTGCATCCTCAGGGGGAATGGCTGGTCATGCGCGAGGTCCAATCCCGTTGTTCCGCGCCCGGCTGGAAGCTGGACCGCACTAGATATCAGGTCTTTGTTCGCACCTGCGATCATACTGTAATCTATCACGGACCTCAAGGCTTGCTCAGCGGCGTACCGGTCTTTACCAATACATTCCGTAAAGGGCCGTCCATCAGCGGTATGAAGCGCACGCCTACAGGCCGTCCAGTACCCGGCTGGCGAATCCTGCTGCACCGGGAGCAGGATCGGGAGGATGCGCCGCCCTTCCGCTCCCAGGTTACCGACTGCCGCGGCAGATATTGCTTTGACGGGCTTCCCCGTGGACGCTACCGAATCACCGAGGCGCCCAGGGAAGGTTGGCAGAGCGTCGGCTGTAATCGATATGTTGTGACGCTGAAAAATGAACCGGTATGCGGTATTGACTTTATCAACGAACGCATTATGCCACCTTGCCCTCCTTGGCCTGAGGATAGCTGCCAGGGTTACCGTCCCAGCTGCCTGCCGCCCAGGGATGAAAACCCCTTCTGTCCGCCATACTAACGGCGGAGGTGAACGTCATGAAGGAAAAATCCAAGTGCGGCTGCGGCCGCAAAAAGCCCACCGAGAAAGGGGTAAAAACCGGCTCGACCTTGGCCCGGCAAAGCGGCCGGGATGTGCCCTCCGATGTGCAGGGAAGCTATACCGGTGCCCCGGTTGCAGATCAGCATCCTGTGCAGGATGCCGACGACCTATAAGGCCTTCCCTGTGTCACGCGCCGCCTGGCTTCAGGCGGCGCGTCGTCTTTGTTTCGGCTTTATCCCGCATGTCCCAGCAGCCGGTGACAATGGCCGTAATCCTGTGCTATAATGAAAAATAGAGGCTGCGCAGAATAATGCCGCATGACCTTTGGTCGGTTCGCCGAGTTCGGCGGCCCATATCAAGGAGGATGCAATGACACAGGATGTTTCAACGGTCATCGCTTCCGTGGAGGTGCCCAGCCAGGAAGCGATGATCGCCCTTTATGGAAGCTTTGATGAAAATATGCAGGTGCTGGAATCAGAGTGCGGCGTGAAGATCCGCGTCAGCGACCGGGAGCTGTCGGTGGAGGGCGAGGACGAACACGTGCAGGTAGCCGTCGCCGTGCTCAATAAAATGCTGGAAATGATCGCACGAAAGGAACCGATCGATAAAAGCCGGGTGCGCTATGCCGTATCCCTGGCCCGGGAAGGGCAAGCCGACCTCATCTCCCAGATGATGGGCGACGTGGTGCTGGTCACCCATCGGGGTAAGCAGATTAAATGCCGCACCGTCGGCCAAAAAAAGTATATCGACGCCATCCGCAAGAATGCTGTGGTCTTTGCCGTAGGCCCTGCGGGCACGGGTAAGACGTATCTTGCCATGGCCATGGCCTGCCTGGCCATTAAAAACAAAGAGGTCAGCCGCATTGTGCTGACCCGTCCGGCCGTGGAGGCCGGTGAAAAGCTGGGCTTTCTGCCGGGCGACCTGCAGAACAAGGTGGATCCCTATCTGCGGCCGCTGTATGACGCCCTTTATGATATGTTGGGGCAGGAAAGCTACGCCCGCCTGCAGGAAAAGGGCGTCATCGAAGTGGCGCCCATGGCCTATATGCGCGGCCGCACGCTGAACGACGCCTTCATTGTGCTGGACGAAGCCCAAAATACGACGCCCGAGCAGATGAAGATGTTCCTCACCCGCATGGGCCAGGGCAGCCGTATGGTCATCACCGGCGACGTTACCCAGATCGACCTGCCGGCCGGCAAGACCAGCGGCCTTGTCGACGCTACCAACGTGCTCGCCCATGTCCCCGGCATTGAGATCTGCCAGCTGACCGCCAAGGACGTCGTCCGCCATGAGCTAGTCCAAGCCATCATCCAGGCCTACGAGAAGCGGGATAAAAAGCGGGAAAGGGAGCAAAGGCGGAATTGATTTTGAAAAACATAATGCATTGTTAAATGAATAAGTTTTATATTTAGCCCATGCAACCCATTATTTATGAAGCGCTAATTTCTTATAAATCATGCGCTTAAAATTTTCAAATATTGCGATCAATTTGGGTTTAGTTGATAAAACTATTTCGCCATCTTTAGTCATGTATGATATCAATTGTTTTGCCATTTTATAATATACTAGCTTAGAATAATGATTAATATTATCGAAATAATCTGATTGCCTTTTAATGAATTGATTTACATCCAACAGGCGCACGCTTTGATTATTTGCAAATCTCTCATTAATCAAATCATTTATTCGTTTATGCAAGATTTCTTTACCCTCAAAATTGCTATCACCATTATAGGCCAATTCAGGTAGTAAGACTATTACGACTATAGTATTTTTATTCTTATTAACTACAGTGTTAATTATAAACTCAAGATTGTTAGCAATCATTTCAGGTGTATAGTCTATGACCTCAAATTCTTCTGCAAATCTTATCAAATCGTTTATGGTAAACATATTGCGCGCTGTCATAACTTTTTTGCTCATATAATCGTCCCAGTTATTGGGATCAGTAATTGGTTTGTTATATAATCCAAATGGCACTAACAAACCATCTGATTTGCGTTTATATACAGATAATGTTGCGTCCATTAGAGGAGAAATACAAATATAATCATAACTATTTTGGAATAATCCGGTTTCATATGCTTCTGAGGATATAAAACTAAATTGTTCCGAAAGCTTAAAGAGTTTTTGCCGAGATACATTAATAGTGTTAATAATATTAACAGTATGATTATAAAAGTCCGCTTGATTGCCCATACTATCAATAAAATTGAATTCTGTTTGAACATCATTAGATAACGCTTCAATATAAGAAGCCATAACTTGCAAATCGCATGGGCCTTTTATTAGAATAGTCACATCTTTTTTCTCAACTTGGGTATCAGAAATGTCATCCACTTGCTCAATATATTCAGGTTTTCCTAATGTATTAGATACGCTTCCAGATACCGGGGGAACTATTTCAAGTTCTGGGTAATTAAGCATAGCATATACGTACTGTTCAATTCCCATCCCCATTGTTCGACATGAAAATACAAAATGTTCTAAGCAATTATTGCGCACTGCATAAAATCCAACAATTCCATATTCGCCATAATTGTCTTTAACCTTTACATATCCAAAGTTCACAGTTTTATCTTTCACTAAATCAGCCAAAGCTTCTATCGTTATTCGCTTTTTAGTAAAATTCAGTTGATTGCTTCTAATGATTAGCTCATGAATTCTGTTTAAATGTTCACTAACATCATTGCCAATAAAAATCTTTATCCCACTGCTCCTGAGGAAATCTAAGTTGGAGCTGTATGATTGTGCATCTTGAAATTTTTTCTCGAGCACTTTATATTGATTTAACCTACTAAGCCCGGAATCATCTTTACCAATTTGGTCTGTCATGGCTAATATTATAGGAATAACCGTAGGGTCACCGACCATTAAGTCTGGCATTAGAAATTCAGCTTCCCCTAAATTTGAAGGATTATCGTCAATAAACAATACGTTGCAAGGCCGTAAAGCCATCTCAGATATAATTGATTTTATTCTTTCTCCCTTAGGATTCCAGTTAATTGATCTAAACACGAAATAATCCAGCACCTGAAATTCTCTCAATTTCTCTTCTGCTGATTCTCTATTATTTTTTGAACATATTGAACTTATAATGCCTCGGTGAGCTAAGGTCTTGACCAAATTTATATTTTTTTCAATTTTTCTTACCGAACTGTCAATTGCTGATAATGTACCTTCCCAAAATGTTTCATCCAGATCCCATATAATCAATTTAATCTTCTGAATGTCTTTTACATCGAATTTCATAACACACACCCCTTACACTATTGTCTTTTCCTTTGTGCAAAGATAAATGCAAGTTGTAACCATGAGTTTAATTACATTTGCAATTAATGCCGCGACACAAAATCCCATTAAGCCAAAATATTTCAATAAAATAAATGACAGCATAATATAGCTAATGGTTGCAAATCCATTAATACAGATTTGCCATTTAACATCAAAAAACTTTAAAACAAATGGTGTAATAATTGTTGTTAACGATTCTACCACAATTGTTGCAGATGTTATATGGACGTATTTCATAGCCTCATTCGCAACGTTTGGATAAAGAAAAGCTAAAATAGGTTGGCTTATAAGCATTATGAGAATATATCCTATTACGCAAACAATTGCTCCTATTAAATAAGCCCATCTGAACAAAGCATCAGGCTTTTTGCTTATTTTGGATAAATAGCTAAGAGCAACACTATTCATCGGAGATATAACCATAGAAGCTATTTTTCCTAAAATTGTAGCTGCATAATAAACTGATACCATTGTTCCACCTAAAAGTGGATATAACAACATTTTATCCGCATAACTAATAGCCCGCGCTAATATAGCCGCTATTAAAAGAAGCATTGTATCTCGTGTTACCAGCCTCCACAATTTTGTTTTATGCAAAGGCTCTTGGCATATCTCGCTATTTTTTATTATATATGCATAACTCATAAGAATCCCGAAAATATATATTAGCTGCCAATATCCACATAATCTAAATAGAAAATATCCTGCTAAATAACCTACTACCAGAAACAAGTTATTAAAAAGGATACCCCGAAAATTTAATTTTATCCTAAATACAACGATATGATATTCTCTACCTAACCATAATATTGCTGTAAATACAACAAGTATAATGTCCAGAATACCTGAACAGTTATAATAGTAGCAAGAACATATAAAAATTATAATTGCATTTATAGTTTCCAATATAACCAATATAAGGGAAAAATCTCCTTTGTAATTTTCTTGCTTATATTGTTCCTCATACATTAATCTTATATTATTTAAAACATTTCCCATGGTACTAGGAATAACGTTAAGCACAGCTATAATCGTAATAATTAAACCATATTTTTCTTCTCCAACATATGAAGCAATTGATGGCAAAATAATTAATTGTAAAGCCGCCGTTGGTATGGCTGCAGATACAATATTTAATATCATATCAAACATAACTTTTTTCTTCAACCACTAACTTCCTCCTTACATTTATTAATAATGCGCATGCCTTCAATCGCTTTTTATTTTTTAATTTGCTTCTACATCATTCTTTTTACTATGTAAACCTTTGCAAATTGCGATAAACATACCACTGCATAGACCAAACATCCCGAAAAATATTATAAAGATCTGCTTCACTTCGCCAGCAGGTAATTTGTGATGCGTATGCAAAACGCTTATTTCAATATTGTTGTCCATGTCTCTGCCTTTATCTTCTATTACTATTTGGCATGCGTTATTTATAGCAAGAGTAGTAGCCATATTATTAGATTCATCAATAATACCATTTAGTTTATCAGAAACAGCTATCAACTGTGTATTTATTCTATCACTCTGTAGTTTGATATTATCATAATCATTTTGGAGGCGATCTAATATTTCTCTATAGATCGCTAGATTCATTTTGTCCTCACCATAGCTTGCCGCTAATATCAAAATATCTTCGTATGTTTTCGTTATAGCATCAGTCTGTATAGCTGGTATTTGGCCATTTTTTATTAAATCTGCTGCTGCTTTAGATTTAATAATACTATATTCAGTATTTTCCAGCATCTGTTCGTAATATGTAATTGCATCATATCTAGCCGAATCTGGTATATAAATCGATAGCGCATTCTCGAAATCATCTTTTATTGGAAGCAAATCTTCATTATATAAATCTTCCAACTTATCTTGAAGACAAGTCACCGCCATTTTTTCTTCTTCATCCGAAGCTATCGATGATAACGTCGAAAGATAGTAACGAGTCTCATTATATGATAACTCTAACTGCGTTTTGCAAGAAGTATAATAATTTTGGTCCATGTTTAATGATGAAAAATTAACATTTGATATTATATCCGCTGATCCTCCTTCGGAAGCGGCTAAACGAGTATCGTAATAAAAACCAGCTCCCACTCCTAGCAATAGGAATGACAACACATATACTATAAGAAATCTTATTTGGCTACGAAAGGCTTTCCAAATTTGCGATAGTCCTACATTATACTCTTTCATCTTGATTTTTCCCTTCCTTCGGAAATAAATATAATAGCAAACATGCAAGCAAAAACCCACTGTTCAATAAAACTGTACTCCAATATGTATTAATAAAACTGTTCGCAAAGTAAATGCAGAGCGCAATATAAAATTTTGACTCCAGACGAGCGGTCCCCATATCCAAAATCCTAATGCAAATAACCAGAATAATTGGCATTACAATGATACCAATTGGAATGGGCAAATTGGCAAACATGTCTCCTAAAAGTCCATTATTAGCGTTATTCTGCGGATTAAAAAACCATTCGCCAATAATCCTGGGAATACCCATTGAATATATATTTTCAAAAGAAATTTTCCCCATTATCCCATCTCGAAATAGATTTAGCGGATTATCTTGAAAAAATTGATAGTAAATTTCGGATAGATTCGCTGGAACATACATCATCCTTCTAAAAAATAGTGAAACGAGATACTGTGTATTAAAAACTAAATTTTCAAGAAATGTTAACGCTGTTACTGGAATTAATAACCCTGGTAATCCACGTAACATCCATTTATGATAAAGGAAATATCCAAATAAAACCATAAATAGTAGCAAAAATACAGACTTTTGCGCCGATATAGAATAATATAACAAATATGTTATGATCAAAATCCCAATTATTAGGTATTTTTTGCGTTTCAACCAATATAGTATTAATATAGAAAGAACAACCGGCATCATATTTAAAATATATGTTAAAATTGGCAAGATTTCATAATTCCTTGCTGTAAGACGTATGTCATATACGTTGATAAAGTTTAAGTTGATACGAAATCCAGTATACTTTCCAGAAATAAATAGCACAAATGCAATTGCAACTAAAGTTAATGCACTAAATATATGTTTCGTATGCTTTTTTCTTAAGGGCCTAAGCCGGATAGATGGAATTATAGATTGCAATATAAGAAGCCATCCCCAATATCCTATCGCAATCGCAAAAAACCAAATATCTGTTCCTTTACATCCTATATATGATGTCAAGGGGATAAAATAAATATAATTAATACATGTCACTATTATCGACGAAGGTCTATCATCATTTAATAGCTTTCCTATAAAGGGAGAAAAACAAACTATGGTTACTAAGCTGGCTAAGTAATTTAATGGTGATATATCTAATGTAAATCCGCTATAACTAAAAATCGGGGAAATGAGTACCACATATAAAATATCAAGGGCTAGTCGATATCCAATAGTAAAGATTACTTGCATGGAATACATATTTTTTTGACATATTCCCAATACTTGTATAAACCAACTAATTAGTGCGGATTTCTGTATCACACCTCGGTTAAACTGCTTAAGCTTATCAACCAATAGCTTTTCTTTATTTCTTAAGTCAATTATCCGTGACATCAAATTTAATACACCTTTCCATCAAAACCTTCCTATAAAATCCGTTGAAGCCACATCCCCCAGCGGCAGCTTGACCGGTTTTCCCGTCGCCGCAGACTGATAAATTGCCAACACCATCTCCAGTGCGCGGTGACCGGCCTTTGCGTCGATATAGGGCGCGCGGTCCTGCTCAATCGCCTCAATCATATCAGCATAAACCGAGGTATGGCCATTACCATAGACGTTTTCCGTATGCTCAAAGAAGCCCTGCTTCAGGCGTGCGTCATGCTCGGTTTCATCTTGCATCTCCCATACGTCGATAGCGTTGCAGGATTTCCCACCCAATTTTACGGTGCCTTTCTGGCCAAACAGATACAGTGTTTCCTCCAAATTCTTAGGATAGACATTGGTCGTGCCCTCAATGGTGCCGATCGCGCCGTTCTTAAACTTGACTACGGCCATCCCCACATCCTCGCACTCCAAATAGTCATGGAACTGCTGTGCGGTCTGCGCATAAACCTCGTCTACCTCGTCGCCCATCATCCAGCGCAGCAGATCGATACCGTGAATACACTGATTCATTAGGCAGCCGCCATCCTGCGCCCAAGTACCACGCCATGGTGCCTGCGTATAATAATCCTTGTTTCGGTTCCAACGCACATGAATGGATCCGTGGGATAAGCGGCCAAACCGTCCAGATTCCAGCGCACGCCGCATCTCCTGTACCGACAGGTTAAACCGGTTCTGGTGGCATGCGCAGACCTTTATATGCTTTTCTTCTGCCAGCGTCACTATGCGGTCGGCATCGGCCATGCTCATGGCCATAGGCTTTTCAATAATGACATGTACGCCATGCTCAATGCAGTACAAGGCAATTTCCGCATGGAGACCACTCTCTGTCGCGATCGCTACGAAAACCGGCTTCTCCTTATCCAGCATCTCTTTATAGTCCGTATACCGATGGATGGAGCCATCCTGCTCCAGGCCATGCTTTGCCAGCACTGCCTCCATATGTTCCGGCACAACGTCACAGACGGCTGCAATCTCCAAATGGTTGGCGACTGCCGCCTTGATATGGTTGGTGGATATACGGCCGCAGCCGATTAAGGCGTACTTCATACTATTTCCCCACTTTCACTATCTTGTTATATATATCCTTATACTGCATAGCGATTGTTGACCAATTAAACCTACTCACATGCTGAACGCACTGATTTGAAATTTCTGAATACTTATCTATAATATCGAAAATTCTTCGTACAATATCTTCAGGATCATGATCTGACACAGCATAGCCCACGGTTCCTTCTGGGAATTGGCCGTCAAATCCTTGTCCACGAGTATAAATCACCGGTACTCCTTGGCTCATCGCTTCTGCATAGACTAAACCAAAGGTTTCGGTATGCGATGGCATAATAAAAATATCCGCTTCTCGCAAAGCGCAAAGAACCTGTTCTTTAGACAATTGTCCTAAATAAGAAATAAAAGGAGAACCTTCTGAAATGAATCGATATTTATCCTCCAGGATTTTTCCCGCTACAACTATTTCACACATAATCCCCTTGCTTCTTAAAATCTCCGCAGCTTTAAGTGTCATCTCTATATTTTTGTTGGAGCTGACTTCTCCCACATAAATTAGCCTCAGAGGCTTATTCGGTACTAATCGGGGTCTTCCCAAATTTTCGAGAAAATAATCATGAATACCATTTGGGATTATCAAACTTTTATTATAAACCACTGACTTCAGATGTTCTGGTATATAAGTTTCAATTACACTGGAACGATACTGCGGTGAAAGAAATATTATCTGTTCAGCATGTTCCATGATAGAGACACCTATTTTTCGCAAATGCACCATATAACGAAAAAAAACATTTTTATCCGTATTCCGCACTGCTATTAAATATGGCTTACCATATCTTTTATAAAGTTGATATGCGGCATAACCGCCAGAAAAAACGGTATGAGCATGTATCACGTCAACGGTATTTAAATCATAGTGCGTCCTAATATCCTTCAAAATACGTCTCTGTTTACGAAAGAATAAAACACGATCTAATTGCGAAAAACATTGCGAAATATATACATCGTTTGGAACTAGTTCAGGTATATCCGCATGCCTATCAATGGGCACATATACGAGATTTTGAACATCAATATCTTGCAAATGTTCAAACATATTTTGGTATAGTTTATTTCCCAAATATCCATTTGCAATCTGCAGAACTCGCATGCCCTTCCTCCGTTAAATTATCTATTACCATTCCACAAATATGCTTGGATCTTCTCCACAATCCGATCGGCCGAATGGCCGTCGCCAAAGGGCTGATACGCCGGGTCAAAGGCGATGGTCGCGGCCAGCTTGGCCAGGATATCCCGCTTGTCCGGTTTGGCCAGCTGGTTGCAGCCGTCCTTCATCGTTTCCGGCCACACCACGAAATCCAGCACTGTTACGCAGGGCTTTTTAGCAAAAAACGCCTCGCGCTGCACGCCGCCGGAATCGGTGACAATCTTCTTGGCACGGTTTACGAGGGAGATGGAGCTCTGATAACCGACGGGAAGGGTTAACATAATATTGCGGAAACCCGCCGCCTGGCAGATCCGCTGCGCCCGAGCATGGTTCCTGGGGTGTACCGGATACACGGTCGGTGCGTCCAAATCCTCCATCGCAGAGAGGATTTCTCGTAATTTCTCGTCTGTGTCAGTATTCTCCTGCCGGTGGCAGGTCATGTAATAGAAGGTTTCCGGCAGGTTTATTGGGCGGCCGTCAAAATCGGTAATCTCTTTGAGCTCTGACCCGTCCAACCGCTGGGTATAATAGCAAAATGCGTCGTACATGGGATCGCCCACAACGGCCGCAGTATGCTCCAATCCCTCCCGCCGCAAGAACTCCATGCTGGACTCGGTACAGGGCAGGTTGATAGAAGATACGTGATCCGTTACAGTACGGTTTACCTCCTCCGGGCTTTCCAGCGTACCGAAACGATTGCCCGCTTCCACATGGCAGATGGGGATATGCAGCTTCACCGCCGCCAGAGCCGCCGCCATGGTGGAATTGGTATCACCGAAGAGCAGCACCATATCGGGCTGCTCCTTCAGCAAAACCTCCTCGATCTTGATCAGCATCTGGCCGGTCATTTGGCCATGGGTGCCGCCGGAGATGCCGAGGTTATAATCCGGCTTAGGGATATCCATCTCCTCAAAAAACACGTCGGACATATTGGGATCATAATGCTGTCCAGTATGAATAATGACCTCGTGAAACCGCTTGCGCAGCTGCCGGGAAACCACCGCCAGTTTGATAAACTGCGGACGGGCCCCTACCACGGAGCAGATTTTCTTCATTACAGTACCTCGATGTTCTCGCGGTTTTTGATGTCTTTCATGACATTCTTGCAATCAAAGACCGGTACGCCGGCATCGGCCACCATCTGATAATCCACCGTCGTATGGGCGGTAGTAATGGCCACCAGGTCATATTGGGCGATCACGTCCGGGCTGATGGCGGCGATACCCTCATGCCACTGCCCGTTATGGCGGTACTTGGGCACAAAGGGGTCATAATAGCTGACCTGGGCACCGGTCTTCTCAAATTCCTCAATGACACGGATAGCCGGGCTCTCCCGATAGTCGTCAATATCCTGCTTATAGGCCACGCCCAGCACCAACACCTTGCTGCCATTAAGCGCCTTCTTATAGCGGTTCAAGATCTTGCCCGCGCGCTCCACCGTGTATTCCGGCATCCGGTCGTTGATCATCATGGAGGCCTCAATCATAGAAGTGTGGAACCCGTACTCGCGGGCCTTCCAGCTCAGATAATAAGGATCCAGGGGGATGCAGTGTCCGCCCAGCCCAGGGCCGGGATAAAAGGCCTGGAAGCCATAGGGCTTGGTCTTGGCGGCATCGATAACCTCCCAGATATTGATCCCCATACGGTTGCACAGGATGGCCAGCTCATTGACCAAACCGATGTTGATGTTACGGTAAGTATTCTCCAGGATCTTCTCCATCTCCGCTACGGCAGGGGAGGATACGGTATGGATTTCACCGTCCAAGATGGCTGAATAGACCATGGAAATAACCTCGGCCGCATCAGCTCCGATCGCACCCACTACCTTAGGCGTGTTGCTGGTCTTATAGATCTGGTTGCCAGGATCAACCCGCTCCGGCGAAAAGCCCAGGTAAAAATCCTCGCCGCAGGTAAGGCCGCTGCCTTCCTCCAGGATGGGCTTGAGCAGTTCCTCCGTGGTGCCGGGATAGGTGGTAGATTCCAGCACTACCATGGTGCCTTTCTTCAGGTATTTGGAGATGGCTACCGTCGAGTCGCGCACATAGCTGATGTCCGGCTGCTGATGCGCATCCAGCGGGGTGGGCACGCAGATGGCGATAAAGTCCACGTCACAGATCTGGGAAAAGTCCGTGGTGGCCCGCAGCATGCCGGAATCCACCAGCTCTTTCAGGTCGGAATCTACGACATCGCCGATATAATTTTGACCGGCATTAACCATATCCACCTTGCTCTGCTGCACATCAAAGCCTACGGTCTTAAAGCCGTGCTTCGCCTTATCCACCGCCAGCGGCAGGCCCACGTAGCCCAAGCCGCATACGCCCATCCGCAGCGTCTTATTTTGAATTTTAGCAATCAGCTCTTCCTTCATGCTCATGGTTTATCGTTCGCACTCCTTTATTTGCATGTTTTCGTCCATTCGATATGTTTTTCCGCAAGCCGGACATATGGCCTGTCCGGCCGTGAAAGCAATCTGTTCACCGCACTGGCAGACATAGCCATGAACTTTGGCCGGGACGCCGTAAACCATAGCGTAATCCGGGACATCCCGTGTTACAACAGACCCAGCACCCACCAGCGCATAACGTCCAATATCATGTCCACAGACGATGGTGGCGTTCGCCCCGATACTGGCGCCCTTATGAATGACCGTCCTACGGTATTCGCTTTTACGCTCAATAAAGGCCCTGGGGTTAATTACGTTGGTAAATACGCAGGAGGGCCCCAGAAAAACGCCATCCTCGCAGATCACCCCCGTATAGACGGAAACGTTATTCTGAATTTTAACCCCGTCGCCCAGGATTACGCCTGGGGAAATGACCACATTCTGGCCGATGTTGCATCCTTTTCCAATAACACATCCCTTCATAATGTGGGAAAAGTGCCAGATTTTCGTATCCGCTCCGATCTCGCAGCCTTCGTCCACATAACTGGACTCATGCACAAAATAGGCCTTGTCCATTACAAGGCCTCCAGCACGGCGTCGATAATCGTCTGCTGCTCGTCCGCCTCCATATAGGGGTGCATGGGCAGCGAAAGCGTCCGCGCGCAATAATCGTCGGCATGGGTATAGCGCTCCCCATAGCGGGGCTCATCCTGAAACACCGGCAGCGCATGCTGGGGCGTAGGATAATAGATCATATTGGGGATCCCCTTCTCCTTCAGGTGGGCAATGACCCGATCACGCGTGGCCGTATCCGGCGCCAGTATGGCGTACTGCGCGTAAACGGATACGCAGCCTTCCGCCACATAGGGCACAGTAAAGCGTCCGGCAAAGGCCTCGTTATACCGCTTGGCTACCTGCTGACGGGCATCAATCTCATAGTCCTTTAACGCCTTCAGCTTGGGGAGCAGAATCGCCGCCTGGATTGTATCCAGCCGGGAATTCATGCCCACCCGAATATTGTTATATTTGCCGCCGGGACCCTTGCCGTGCACGCAGATGGACCGGCAAATATCGGCAATTTCATCGTCATCGGTAAAGACGGCGCCGCCGTCGCCATAGCAGCCCAGGGGCTTGGCCGGAAAAAAGGAAGCGATAGCAATCTGCCCGAAGCTTGAGCAGCGTTTTCCTTTATAGCTGGCGCCAAAGCTCTGCGCCGCATCCTCAATGAGCACCAGGCCGTACTTCTCGCACAGCGGCACGATGGCATCATAATCGCAGGGATTACCCAAGATATCCACAGCCACCACTGCCTTGGGCGTCAGCTTGCCCTCAGCCAGCACCGCCTTGATCTGGGCCTCTAAGCTCCGCGGGCAAAGCGTGTAGGTATCCGGCGTAATATCGCAAAATACCGGGGTAGCGCCGAACATCTTGGCCGGCTCCGTGGACGAAACGAAGGTAATGTCCGGGCAAAATACCGCATCGCCCGGGCCAATACCGTACACCATATAAGCGATCTGCAGCGCGTCTGTTCCGTTGCCGCAACTGATGCAGTGTTTCCGGCCGACAAAAGCCGCAAGCTTACCCTCCAGCTCCTTGACCTGGGGCCCGCTGATAAACTGTGCCGCGTCCACCACCTGCTGGATTCCAGCGTCGATCTCATCCTTGAGCGCACGGTACTGCGCCTTTAAGTCAATAAATTGCATACTCATCTACTCCCGCCTTCTATTACATCCATGAGTTTCTGCGTAAGCCGTTTGAAGTCATATTCATGGGCCGCAGCCAACGCATGATCGCAATATTCATCATATTCTGATTTGTCCATACTGGCAAAGGATTCTATGGCAGCCGCAATATTCGATGCTTCAGGGTCTTCCACCATGATACCGGCCTGATATTGTATTACAGGATTGTACCGGCAAGGGAAATCGACTACCATCGGTTTACCCGCGGCAAAATAGTCAAAAATCTTGTTCATACTGATACCAAATCTCAATAGTTTTGTCGGGGTGTTATGCACAATATTCAAATCGGCACAGCTGACGATATAGGGAATGCAAGCTTTATCTACTTTTCCTTTGAAGCATACATTTTCAATCTTTTCGTCTGCAACCTTCTTCTTCAGCCCCAAGAACTCGTCGCCATCTCCCCATATTAGAAACTTGATCCTTCGACTTTTTACTTTTTTAGCAGCATCCAGCAGTAAGCCCAGATTGTTTACACGCCGGACTGAGCCTGTGTAAATTACTTTAAACGTATGCGGATCTAATAAATCCGAATCCTGAATGCGGTTATTTTTGCGATTATCACAAAACGATATCAAATCCACTCCATTATTGATATGGAATACCTTCGAACGGGGAATCTCTTTCTCCCAGCCCTGTTCGATGATATAGTCGTAGCCGCCCTCCATGGTGAACACAATGGCGTCGGCCTTTTTGTAAATCCACTTCTCCAGGCGCCGCAGCAGCACCACCAGCGGATTGTTTTTTCCAGCTATCCCATAGGCTACGATGGATTCGGGCCAAAGGTCGGCAATCTCCGCCACACCCCGGCAGCCGTACTTGCGGGCGATCCGAATACCCGCCGCACAGGACACCGGCGGCATGGAGGTAGCCACAATTGCATCCGGCCGAGGGAAACGCTTACATACGCCCGGCAACTTCCAGGCAAACTCGACCATGTTATAAATGCGGGATAAGCCGTTACCCGTATAATTGCGGCAGCGTATATATACATAATGCACGCCGTTAACCGTTTCTTCCCGATAGGCCGCGCCGTCGGTAATCAGGTTCTGATTGGAGTTGTGCACCGTGCTGGCCGCAAAGATTGTCACCGTATGGCCCATCTCCATCAGGTATTTGGCAAAATACGTCTGCCGGGCCAGGGGATAATACTGCGGCGGAACCGCATAGTGGTTAATCAACCAGATATTCATATATTACATATCTCCTATAACACACGGCGGCCGGCCTGAGAATCAGCTTCGCCATTTATTAGACGAAGGGAGGCCGAAATTATTCCGCCGCCTATGGCATTTTGCAACGCAATCTTTGGTATCCAAGGATAAAATAGGATACTTCTTCCATGAAGCCAAATTCGCTATGTGCTGTCAGAAGCCCAATTATTATAGCATAGATCATGTAGGCTTGACTATGGAAAATTCCAAATCGCATAACGATCATGCGACCTTATGCCCGCTTTGCATTATTCTTGGGTATACCATAATAGTTCACATGCAAAATGTCAAGCGACCTGCTGTTTTTCGGGAGATTTAAGCGCAAATAGGCCTATATCGGCCTGATAGCCGATAGCGCTTGGCTGCCAGGGGCGCCGTAACGAGATCTGCCGAAATCCGCATCCTTTCAGGAAAAACAGCTACTATACAGAAAAGCCGAAGAAGGGTATAATTTGGTTAGACATAACCCATCGCCGAGGAAATAGGCAAAAAACGGCATACTGGCCGGATGAGGAAGGATGAAGATATGGAACAGGCGCAGAATAAGGCCCTCTTTTGGCAGCGCTTTTTGGCCGGTTGGCAGCGGGCCAGCGGCGTACTTTTTCGGGCGCTGATCGCGTTTATAGCGGCGCTTTTGGTCTATGCCATGATGATTGAGACGGTCATCACCCCCCAGCGGCACACAGTAGAAAAGGGCATGGTGGCCACGGAAGATATTTATGCGCCCCGCACAGTGGAGGATACTGCCAAGACCGAGGCGGCTCGGGAAGCTGCTCGGGAGGCGGTAGGCATGAGCTATTCAGAGGATACCTCCGTTACCCAGAGCGTGATGAGCGCTATGAACACCTGCTTCGACCAAATGCAGCAGGTTCGGGCTTTGGGCGAGCAGGAGCGTTCCCGCATGATGCAGCAAGCCTCACTTCCCGGCGGCGCTACCGCCAGCATGGAATATTCCGCCGAATTTCTCGCCACTTGCAACGAAACCATCCAGGGCGTCTCCCTTTCCAACCAATCGCTGACCGCCCTGCTGGATATGCGGCAGGAGGATTTTGACACCATGCGCGAGGTGACGCTTCAGCAGGTCAATACCGCGCTGGAAAACGGCATCAAGCAGGATCAGCTTAACGAACAGCTTGTCTTTATTGGGCGCGCCCTGCGAAGCGAAGAATGGGGCCTGATTGAGGATGCCCAGCGCATTGCTGTTGAAGTGGTGGGGGCGCTGGTGCAGCCCAACTTTATTTATGATGAGGAGGCCACAGAAAACGCCAAGCAGCAGGCTGCCGACAAGGTAGCGCCTGTTATGATTATGAGCGGCCAATCCATTGTGCGAAAAGGCGACGTGATCTCCGACGCCCAATATGATATGCTCAGCGCCTTGGGCATTCTGGAGGAAGAGCGCAACGACGCTCCCCTGTACTGGGGTATTGCGCTGCTTATTGTCATCGTCTTTGCGGTAGGCGGCATGTATCTTGTGCTGTTTGAACGGCCCTTATGGGATGATCTTCCCCGGTATGCCCTGCTTGTCATGGTAGCGGTGCTATCCGTGGCCCTGTGCTGGCTGGGGCGAAAAGTGTCTTACCAACTGATGCCCATGGCCGTAGCGGCTACGCTTTACGCCATGCTGCTAAACCGCAGGGTCGCCTACGTGATGAACGCGCTTCTGGCCATCTTCGCCGGCATGCTTGCCGGGGAAGCGGGCGTTCCCCTCTCGGCCAACGCCCTGCCCGTCATCGCGGCCACGCTGCTCTCTGGCACCCTATCCATCAATATGATGACCACCAGCGCCCAGCGGGGTACGGTTATGCTCTGCGGCGCGGCGGTATCGGCCGTTTGCCTGGCCGTCTTCGGCCTTTGCCAGATGATGGGCATGGAAATCATGGATTTTGTGCAGAATCGGCTGCTGGCTACCGCGCTGTATTGCCTGGGGAACGGACTGGGTTCGGCCATCATCGTATTGGGCTCCTTCCCCCTGTGGGAGGGTCTTTTCCGGCTCGTCACCCCCATGAAGCTTCTGGAGCTGACCAACCCCAATCAGCCGCTGCTGCGTCAGCTGCTGCTGGAAGCACCGGGCACTTACCATCATTCGGTGGTAGTCGGTAACCTGGCCGAATCCGCCGCCGAAGAGGTGGGGGCCAATCCCATGCTGGCCCGCTGCGGCGCACTGTATCATGATATCGGGAAGCTGCGCCGGCCCAATTTTTTCAAGGAAAACCAAGTGGGCATGGAAAACCCCCACGACCAGATTGACGCCGCGCTTTCGGCCCGCATCCTCGTTAGCCATGTGCTGGACGGCCAAGAGCTGGCCCGTAAATTCCGCCTGCCTAAGGAGGTTATCAATATTATCGCCAGCCACCACGGCGACACGCTGACCGCTTACTTCTTTGTAAAAGCGCAGAAGGAAGCCGAAGATCCCGCTACGGTGAACGAAGCCGATTTCCGCTATCCGGGACCCGTCCCCGCTACTAAAGAGGAGGCGATCATCATGCTGGCTGATTCCGTAGAGGCGGCGGTACGCTCCATGCCCAAGCATACGCCCCAGAGCATGGAGGAAATGGTACGCCGCATCATCAAAGGCAAACGCGAGGATGGCCAGTTGGATTACTGCGACCTGACCTTCGGCCAGTTGGAAGATATCACCCAGGTCTTCCTGTCGGTCCTCAGCGGCATCTATCATGAACGGATCCAGTATCCGCCCATGGAAAAGGAGCAAAAGGCATGACCATTATGATTAACAACGAGCAGCAGGCCTTTCCCGTGGACGAGGCATTGCTTGAGCGGGCGGTGAAGACGGTTCTATCCTTGCACGGCGGCGTCGCCGACGCCCAGGTCGGCGTGACGCTGGTAGACGATGATGCCATCCGCCAGCTCAATCAGCGCTTCCGAGGGATTGACCGGCCTACCGATGTGCTTTCCTTTCCCATGATCGATTATGGCGACGGATATGAGCAGGGCGCTGATCCCTGGGAGGAAGACGCATCCTTGCAGTTGGAAAAGGATCCGCTGACCGGGGAGGTCATGCTGGGCGATCTTGTCATCTCTATGCCTACGGCCGATCGTCAGGCCCGTCAATTTGGCCATAGCCCGGCCCGGGAACTAGCTTATCTGACCGTGCACGGCATGCTGCACCTGCTGGGCTATGATCATGAGACCGACGAAGACAAGGCGCTGATGCGCTCCCTGGAAGAAAAGACGCTGCTGGCCCTGGGGCTGCCCCGGACGGCGCTGGTCACCGAAGGCGCGTTGGCTGAACTCACCCGCGGAGCGGACGATGCCGCTTCACCCCACGGCGCGGCGGTGCTGGGCAATGACGGCACGCTCTATGTATCCTCGGGAGCGGATGGCGCCGCCGCCCTGCAGGGCGCGCTGGCCAAGCTGCCCGCTGGCATAAAGCCCTTAGCTTGCGCCTGCACCGAGTTGCCTCCCAGTCCACCCCCCTGTCCCTTGTACGGCCGCCGGGATGGCGGCTGGTATCTTCAATCCTGATAGCCTTCCTCAAAGGAGAATAATATGCAACAAGAGTATAAATCCGGCTTTGTTACGCTGATTGGCCGAAGCAATGTGGGCAAGTCCACGCTGGTCAACGCCATGGTTGGCGAAAAGGTAGCCATCGTATCGGACCGGCCCCAAACCACCCGCAACCAGATCCGGGGCGTGTTACACCGCCCTGATTACCAAATCGTTTTCATCGATACGCCCGGCCTGCACCGGCCCCACAACCGTCTGGGGCAGTTTATGGTCCGTTCCGCCGGCGCAGCCCTGGAGGACGTAGACGTGGCGCTGGCGGTCATGGACGCCTCGGTACCCGTGGGCGGAGGCGACCGGGCTGTGATGGATCGGCTCGCCACGCTGAAACACACGCCGGTCATTCTAGTGCTTAACAAGATTGACCTCGTGCCCAAAACCTCGCTGCTTAAGACCATGGATCTTTTCCGGGAATACGATTTTATCACGGAAATCGTGCCCATTTCAGCCCGTACCTTTGAAGGCGTTGATCTACTGGAGCAGCTGATTGCGGCCCAGCTGAAGCCCGGGCCGCGCTACTTCTCTGAGGAAATGTACACCGACCAGCCCGAGCGGGTCATCGTAGCGGAAATTATCCGGGAAAAGGCCCTCTCGCTGCTGCGCGACGAGATTCCTCACGGCATCGGCGTGGAGGTGGTGCAGATGAAAAAGCGCGATGAAAGCGAGCTCGTCGATATTCATGCCGACATCATCGTGGAGCGGGAAAATCATAAGGGGATCGTCGTCGGCAAAAGGGGCGATATGCTCAAAAAGATCGGTACCCGGGCCCGCGCCGACATGGAAGCGCTGCTGGGCAGTCCCATCAACCTACAGCTCTGGGTCAAGGCACGCGACAACTGGAGGGATTCGGCCAACGTCCTGCGTGACTTGGGATACGATGACCGGCAATAGCAAAGTTGAGGACAAGCGTCCGGAATATTCCGGCGCTTTTTTTGTTTTTGATCGACGCCTTGATTTTCCATGCCATCCCAATAAGGCTTTAAGGGCGCACCTGCCAGAGCAAATAAAGCTGCACAGGGATCATTTCTCCACCAGCGCCTTTTGCGCTACTTCTCAGGTAGCCGGCGGCTCTGTTATGTCCGCTAGGATCAGGGGAACGCATCGCCAACAAAAAAACGCTCGGACGCAACCATTCGCCGTTCTGTAGGGTATTATAGATGAACGCCGGTGTAACGAAGGAGGAAGGGTCATGAATCAACAGGAGCGCGCCTGCCTGGTAGAGCGCTGGGGCGATATGGTCTGGCGGCTGGCGCTAGCCCGTACGGGTAAGCTCCAAGATGCTGAGGACATCTTTCAAGAGGTATTTCTCCGCTTTTTCCGCCATGAGGATCAGCTGCGCACCGCCGAGCATCAGAAAGCCTGGCTGATCCGCTGCACCATTAACCGCGCTAAGAGCCTGACCGCCGCCCTCTGGCGGCGCAGGACCTTGCCCATGGAACTGGCTGCGCAGGTATCGATCCCCGAGCCAGACCGGACTGTATACGCCGCCGTACTGTCCCTTCCTGCATCCTACCGTACGGTAATCCACCTGTATTATTTCGAGGGGCTGTCCGTATCTGAGATCGCCGCAGCCTGCGGCTGCGCTCCCGGGACGATCAAATCCCGGCTCAGCCGGGGCCGCGATCTACTGCGCGCATCCCTGAAGGAGGTAGACTTATGAACCGCTATCGAAAGGCCACTGAACAGATCCATGCGCCCGAAGCGCTAAAGCAGCGGACGTTGGCCGCAAGCCAGTCCCTCCCTGTGCGGCGTCCGGCCTTAAAGGCGGCCTGCGCCGCGCTGCTGGCTGCCGCCGTTTTGGCGGTCGTATTGCTATGGCCCCAGGGCAGCCCCTCCCCCCTTACGGCCTTTGCCCTAGCTCAGCCTATTTATCCCCAAATGGCCCCCTATCCGGATGAAGAGGCCTATATTGACCAGGAAACCGGCGAATACCTTGCTGGCTACGAGGAGGTATGCGATGCCTGGTGGCGTGACGTACAGCATCAGCGCAGTCAGTCTCAAGGCCATACGCAGGGCATGGCGGACTTCTTTTCCGCTACCGCCCGCCAATTCCTTGCCAAATCTGAAACGGAGAACCTTGCTTATTCCCCCCTAAATCTGTATATTGCCCTTGGCATGCTGGCGGAGTTGACCGGAGGCGAAAGCCGGCAGCAGGTGCTGTCGCTGCTGGGTGTAGCCGATATGGAGGCGCTGCGCACCCAGGCATCGGCCCTTTGGAACGGCGCCTACCGGGATGACGGAGCGGTTGCCAGCGTTCTGGCCAGCTCCCTGTGGCTGGATCAGGATGTGCCCTTCCGCCAAGAAACGCTGGACACCCTGGCGCGGTACTACTATGCTTCCGTTTATCAGGGCAAGATGGGCTCCGACGCCTTCAACGACGCCTTTCAAAGCTGGCTTGACGAACAGACCGGCGGCCTGCTAAAGGAGCAGGCCGCGGCGCTCCGGCTTGATGCGGGGACGGTCATGGCCCTGGCTACCACCGTATACTTCCGGGCCAAGTGGAGCAGCGAGTTTGACCCCTCCATGACCGAGCCGGGCCCTTTCCACGGCGCATCCGGAAACCAAACGGTAGATTACATGCGGCAGTCCTCCATAAACACCTATTACTGGGGGGAAGGATTCTCCGCCGTAGCCCAACAGCTGGAAAATGGCGGGGCAATGTGGTTTGTCCTGCCCGACGAAGGCACGGACGTCGCATCGCTGCTTCAGGATGACGAGGCTATGACCTTTCTCACATCCGGCCAAAACAACTGGTCAAATCAGAAGTCCACGCTGGTTAATCTGGTGGTGCCGAAGTTCGATATCAGCGCTCAGCTCACACTCCGGGAGGATCTAGAGGCGCTGGGCATCACCGACGTATTCCGGCCCGACGTCTCCGATTTTAGCCCCATGACCGGCGCGATGGACGGGATATTCCTCTCTCAGGCCCAGCAGGGCATCCGCGTATCCATTGACGAAGAAGGCTGTGCAGCAGCAGCCTATACGGTGATGATGATGGCCGGAGCCGCTATGCCCCAGGATGAAGTGGACTTTATCCTTAACCGCCCCTTCCTGTTCGCCGTCACCGGGGCTGACGGCATGATCCTTTTCATGGGCGTGGTGAACCAACCCTGAAACGGCCCGAAAACCAAGATAAGGGAAAAGTGCGTCACGCTTATCGGCCGATGGGCCGCCTCAGTAGGCGGCCTTTTTTGCATTCGCTTCGCCTTCTTTTCCAGCCTTTATCCTCTTCTGAAAACCTTGGCGGAGATTTTCCCCTATGGTATAATGGCACAAGGATCACCCCCGCCGCCGGGAGCCTGACGCGCGTTTTTCTGTGCCCGGCGCAGGAGGGAATTGCCCTGGGGAGGTGTTACTCATGCAAATTGCCACCACAAAGGTCTGCCTCAATCCGCAGGCCCCGATTAAGGCCATCGGCTATGCCCAGCAGACTCAGCCCATGGAGCGAATACGGGATTTTCTTTATGGGCGTATCCTTTTGCTGCGGCAGGGGGACGAGGCGTTTGTCCTGTGTGCGTTGGATCTGTGCTATAGCCCGCGCAGCCTGCAGTGTCAGCTACAGCAGACCCTTGAAACCCGCTGGGGTGCCGCCGTCCATGTGATCATCAGCTGCACCCACACCCATTTCGGGCCCGATATCCATGACGAGGCCTATCAAACGCTGGTCCTCCGGCAGCTTGCCGACGCCATCCTTGCCATGAAGCCCCGAACGGCGCAACTCACCTGCGGCTATGCCTGGGAGCCCTACCGCCAGGTGGGCGACAGCCGCATCAGCCACTGGCAAACGGATCAGGTGCTGGCTCATACGCTCTGCTTCTATGAAGGTCCGGCGCGGGTCGCTTCGCTGTGCATCTACAACTGCCATCCCACGGTGCTGGGCGGCGACACACCCTTTTTCACCGGCGAATATCCGGGCGTAGCCCTACGGGCGCTGGAGTCACGCCACAGCGGTGAATTTTTCGCCTTTTTGCAGGGCGCGGCCGGCGATGTGAGCACCCGCTTCACCCGCCGGGCGCAGACCGAGCAAGAGATGGAGGCCTTCGGCCTAAAAATGGCGGATGAGTTTGACCGTCTATTGGCGCAATCCTCCCCGGTTCATCCCCTGACCCTCGCCTATCGGGAGCGGCTGGTTAAGCTCTCCCACAGCCTGAAAAATCCGGATCGCCTCGTTATCCCTGACTACTATAGCCCCCGGGAGCGGGAGGTGCTGGAATATGGCATCGCGTTTTCCAAACAAAATCTCGCTCATCCGGAGACATTGCAGGCCGACGCCCGGATCGATACCCTTTGCTTAGGCCCCTATCGCCTCGTCTTCTGTGAAAATGAGCTATTCAGCGAGTACAACCGGGCCCTGGACCCACAGCGGGCGGCCTTGGTATGCTATGCCCAGGGCCAGGGGCCTTACATCGCCGGCCCTTCCTTTGATGGAATGACCTACGAAACGTTGCAGGATACCCTCAGTGATGCCAGCCGCCAGGCGCTTCTGGCTGCGATCGCGGAGGCCGGAAAATAAACGACGCGGAAAGGAGCCCCGCATGTCTATTGTCATCGATGAAAATTTAGGTCTTTTTACCCTGCATACCCACTCCTCCACCTATCAGATAAAGGTAGGGCCTTATGGTTTTGTACTGCATACTTACTACGGCCCACGGATTGACGGCGAAGATCTCAGTTACCTGCTGCCCCGCCGTTCCATGTCCTTTTCGGCCAATCCCGCCGACACCGGCAGCGACCGGAGCTTTTCCATGGACAGCCAGCCGCAGGAGTACGCGACCTATGGCGCTACCGATTATAGGGAAAGCGCCCTCCAGGTGACCGGGCCCGACGGCGCGGCCTATGCCGACCTTCGTTACGATGGTTTTGAATGCTGCGCAGGAAAGTACGGCCTGGAAGGGCTTCCAGCGCTCTATGGCGAAGGCTTTGACACCCTGAAGCTATACTTGATCGACGCGCATACGGGCCTGCGGGTTACGCTGCTCTACGGCGTCCTGGAGCAGGAGGACGTGATCACCCGGGCCGCCTTAATTGAAAACCGCGGCACAGCCCCGTTGTCTTTGGATCGCGCGCTATCGCTCTGCCTGGATTTTCCCACCAGTGACTACGATCTATATACCTTCCACGGCCGCCACTGCCGGGAACGGATCCCTCAGCGGACGCCGCTCCCCCATGGCAAGCTTCGGGTCGATTCGCTTCGCGGCGCCTCCAGCCATCAGTATAATCCATTCATCATTCTTTGCGATCGAAGCGCCTCCGAGGATGCCGGTTGCTGCTACGGCGCCAGCCTGGTATATAGCGGCAGCTTCCTGGCCCAGGCCGAAGTGGATCAGGCCGGTGCCACCCGCCTGGTGATGGGAATTCATCCGGATACCTTCCGTTGGTCCCTCGCGCCTGGCGACGTCTTTACGGTGCCGGAGGTATGCCTAACCTTCAGCGGCGAGGGGCTGACCGGCCTGTCCCATCGGCTGCACCGTGCTTTCCGTGACCATCTGTGCCGCGGGAAATTCCGGACGGCCCGCCGGCCGGTGCTGATCAACTCTTGGGAAGCCGTATATTTTGACTTTGACAGCGATAAGCTTGTAGAGATTGCCCGCAGCGCGGCGCCGCTGGGCGTGGAACTGCTGGTGATGGACGACGGCTGGTTCGGCAAGCGGGACGATGACAATTCCGGGCTGGGCGACTGGGTGGTGAACGAGAAAAAGCTCAAAGGCAGCCTGGCCGAGCTGGCCCGCAGGGTGAACGAATGCGGCCTTGGCTTGGGCATCTGGATCGAGCCGGAGATGGTCAGCGAAGACAGCGACCTCTACCGCGCCCATCCCGATTGGTGCCTGCATATCCCCGGCCGGGCCGGAAGCCGCAGCCGCAATCAGTTGGTGCTGGATATGGGCCGCAGCGATGTGCAGGATTATCTGTTAGCTTCCATCAGCGATGTGCTCCGGTCGGCCAACATCGCCTATGTCAAGTGGGACATGAACCGCCACCTAACGGAGGTGGGCTCCGCGGTCCTCCCGGCCGGTCGGCAGGGCGAGGCCGGTCATCGCCATATATTGGGCGTTTACCGGCTGATGGATCGGCTGACCGCCGCCTTCCCCGATATCCTCTTTGAGGGCTGCTCCGGCGGCGGCGGCCGCTTTGATGCAGGCATGCTCTACTACACGCCCCAGATCTGGTGCAGCGATGATACCGACGCAGCTGAGCGCCTCATCATCCAATATGGCACAAGCTTCGGTTATCCCATCAGCACGGTGGGCAGCCACGTCTCCGTATGCCCCAACCACCAAACCGGCCGCACCACCCCGCTGCGCACCCGGGGCGTAGTGGCTATGGCCGGTACCTTTGGATATGAGCTGGACATTAGCCGCATGAGCGAGGAAGAAAAGCAGGAAGTCTCCGCTCAGGTGGCCCTCTATAAGCGCAACTATACCCTCATCAACCAGGGTGATTATTACCGGCTCAGCGATGTAATGGCCCAGTCCGATTACGCGGCTTGGCTATTTGTCAGCCCGGCGCAAGACCGAGCGCTGTTTAACTTTGTGCAGCGCTATGCCCAGGCCGCCTCCCCCGGCTTCCGGATCCGCTTGAAGGGGCTCAAGCCCCAGGCCCGCTACCGCATCGGCGATACGGGGTTGACCCTCTCTGGCGCCGCGCTCATGGGCGCCGGCCTGTATCTCCCGCCCATGGACGGGGATTATGGGGCGGTTCAATGGGAAATTGAGGAGATATAAGGCGCCTTCTTTGAGATTTTTCCGTTGACCGGAAGGGTTTTGGCCCCCTATGGCGTATTATTAACAGCACACAAGATCAAGGCCGGTGCGGCATATGCCGGCGCCGGCGAAGGAGAATCGCATGATCGCAACCATTGAAATGGAAAAAGGCGGCGTAATCAAGATCCAGCTGGATGATACCTACGCCCCCAATACGGTAAAGAATTTCGCCTCGCTGGCCAAAGCCGGCTTTTACGACGGCCTTATCTTTCACCGGGTCATCCCCGGCTTCATGATCCAGGGCGGCGACCCCATGGGCACCGGTATGGGCGGTCCCGGCTATACCATCCGGGGAGAGTTTTCCAGCAACGGATATAACAACCCGCTGCGCCATACCCGCGGCGTCATCTCTATGGCCCGCGCCGCTCATCCCAATTCGGCGGGTTCCCAGTTTTTCATCATGCACGCGGATGCGCCCCATCTGGACGGCCAGTACGCCGCCTTCGGCCATGTGATTGAAGGCATGGATGTGGTGGACCGCATCGCTTCCGTGGCGACCGATATGCGCGACCGCCCCCTGGACGATATGCGCATCGCCCGCATCACCGTGGATGCGGAGGACGTGGGCGAGCCCGAGAAGATCCTGTAATGGGGCAGCCCCTGCTCCCCCGCCGGGAAGGGGATATCCTCATCCCCCCGGAGGGCTTCGGGCTTGTATTTATGGGCGGCGGCGCCAAAGGCGCCTATCAGCTGGGCGTCTGGCAGGCCCTGCGGGAGATGGAGATTCCCATTCAGGCTGTCACCGGCGCGTCTATCGGCTCTATCAACGGCGCGCTGCTGGCTCAGGGCGACTTTCAAGCTGCCTTGGATGCCTGGCACAGCGTACGCATGAGTCAGATCATCAAGGCCGACGGGATATCGGACGCTACGGAAAACCTGTTGGATCCGCGCAATCTAGCCGCCATCACCCGGGAGATGATCGTGCGCAGGGGCCTGGATAACACGCCGCTGCGCGATACGCTGGCCGCCATCCTGGACGAGGACCGCATCCGTGCGTCTGGGATTGATTACGGCATGACCACCTTCTCCAAGACGGATCTTTCCACAACGGAAATTTTTGTGGAAGAGATCCCCCGGGGTCAGCTGATCGACTATATCATGGCCAGCGCTTGTTTTCCCATTTTCAAATCCGTGCATATAGGGGAAAATGAGTTCATCGACGGCGGCATCGGCGATAATATGCCGGTGCGGATGCTGCTGCGCCGGGGCTGTAAGCATATCATCACCGTGGACATCGGCGGCGTAGGCCTAGTGCGCCCGGTGCATCCTGCCGATGCTACGATCGTCAATATCAAGTACTCCATGCCTCTGGGCGGACTCTTTGACCTATCGCCTGAAACCCTAGCATATAACCAAACTCTGGGATATTTGGACACCATGAAGGTCTTCGGCCGGATGAAGGGGAAGTATTATTTCTTCCCCTGCGCTGCCTATGGGCGGATGACGGATCACTTTTCCCGCTATACCTGCGAGGGGCTGGAGGAAGCGGCGTTGCTCTATGGGATGAAGCGCGACCGCGCCTACAGCGCGGAAGAATTCTTTGGCGCCCTTCTGGATGCCTTTGAGCGCGAACAGCCCCGTTTCGAGCAGAAGCTGGAATCCCCGGCCTATCGGAACATTCTGCGGGAACTCAAAACCGGAGGCGGATTGACTGGCTCGCTGGACGGCCCCATGCGGCTGCACACGGCCATGGAGGCGATGGCCTCCTCACGCCCCGGACTTTGGGGGCGCGGACGGCTGCTGGTGCTGGAACGCGAGCGGCGCGGCGCGCAGGCCATGCTCACCCTGATCCGGCTGGGCGGGCTTTAACTCGGTTTATGAATCGGCGGGCCCCACGGGCAAGCCTTTCATCATTTCTGAAAAGGAAAGGAGCACAACATGCGGCAGGAACTGACGGTTTTGGTAGAAACCTATCTCAATTCTCAGAACTGGAAATTTAACTACAATTCGGCAAAGGGTCTCTTTACCCTGAATATGTCGGCAAAGAACTTTACGAGCGTACGTATCGTCGTTCAGATTAACGATGACAGCATCATCTCCTATGCCATATCGCCCATCAATGTGCCGGAGGAGAAGCGCCAGGCCGCCTGTGAATTCATCACCCGCGCCAACTACGGCATGAAGGTCGGCACGCTGGAGATGGACATGAACGACGGCGAGATCCGCAACCGCACCTACATCATCGCCAAAGACGGCCTTCCCAAACTGGCGGATGTAGAAAAGTGCGTGGACTTCTCCTTCCTGGTGCTGGATCACTACGGCAAGGGCCTGCTGCCCATGATTTACGGCAACCTGACGCCTGAGGCCGCCGTCAAGCTGGTCGAAGGATAAGGCTAATGCCTTCGCGTTTTATATCCATCGTCCCACGGGATGATGATCATTGTTGAACCGTTGAAAGGAGCACAACATGCGACAGGAACTGGCAGTTTTGGTGGAAACCTATCTCAATTCTCAGAACTGGAAATTCGGTTATAATGCTGACCGTGGCCTCTTCACCCTGAATATGTCAACGAAAAACTTTACCGGCTCCCGCGTAGTCATCCAGATCAATGACGACAGCATCATCGCCTACGCCATCGCTCCCATCAATGTGCCGGAGGAGAAGCGCCAGGCCGCCTGTGAATTTATCGCCCGGGCCAACTACGGCCTAAAAGTCGGTACGCTGGAAATGGACATGAACGACGGTGAGATCCGCAACCGTACCTACATCATCGCTAAGGACGCGCTGCCGAACCTGGCCGACGTAGAGAAGTGCGTGGACTTCTCCTTCCTGGTGCTGGACCGCTATGGCAAGGGCCTGCTGCCCATGATCTATGGCAACCTGACGCCCGAAGCTGCCGTCAATTTGGCGGAGAGCTAAATTATCGGCCCACCTCCATTTCCCCCCGGCGCGCCCGGCGGGCCTTCTATGACGCATAACAAACACCGGCCTGCTAGGGGCCGGTGTTTCTCTTTTTGCGCATTCCCACATTCCCCGAAAGGAGCGGCTATGATTCTGTCCGGCAAGGAGATCCAGCGCCGCCTCGGCGGCGATATCATCATTGATCCCTTTGATGAGAAACAGCTGAACCCCAACAGCTACAACCTAACGCTGTATCCGGAGCTATTGACCTATCGCGAGAACACATTGGATATGAAGCGGCCCAATCCCACCTGCCGGTTGGATATTCCTGAGCAGGGGCTGCTTTTAACGCCGGGACGGCTTTATCTGGGACGCACGCGGGAATATACCCGCACCGAGGGCCTGGTGCCCATGTTGGAGGGGCGATCCTCTGTCGGCCGGCTGGGGCTTTTCATCCATGTGACCGCCGGCTTTGGCGACGTAGGCTTTGCTGGCTACTGGACGCTGGAAATCTTCTGCGTGCAGCCCATCCGTATTTACCCTGGGATTGAGATCTGCCAAATCTATTACCATACCCTTCTAGGCGACTATGAAAGCTACCGCAGTGGAAAATATCAGAACAATACCGGCATCCAACCCAGTCTGCTGTATCAGGACTTTGAGGACAAACCATGATAAAGAAACAGGCCTTGGAGCAGTGCTCCAAGGCTTGTTCTATATCCGATGGAAGGTTCAGGGCGCAGGCACCCTCATGCCCCGCGTCAGATGCAAGCGGCGTTATCCCGCTACATGCATCCCCTGGGTGGCTGCCCGGCGGTGCAGCATAGCGCGCACCACAAAGAACAGCACCACCATGACCGCGGAGATGGCCAGCACCCATAGGCCATAGCGGGTAAACCCGCTGCCCAGCTCCTGAATCACTGCCATGACCAACTGATCGGCCATTGCGTTGCCGGATAAGGAGCTCTCCGCTGCGATGTTCAGCACCATGTTGACGCTGACCAAGGCTGCGCCAGCCACCAGGCCGGTAAATCCTCCCCAAGCGAGCCATTCGTGCCAGCTGAAGCGCACCAGCATAATCAGCAGCATGCATGCGGTGACCAGCCCCAGAAGCAAGGCTTTCGTCGTGGTGGAGAACAGCATCCGGATCACCTCAATATCCGACTGGCTCAGTCCAATGTCCAACTCCCTATAGGAGGGGATATATTGCGTCAACACGCCCTCCAGCGTAACCTCCGTCTGCATGCGCAGCACCTTTTCCAGCGATTCGCTGGATGCTCCGCTCTGGCCCGCTGCAGCCTCGACGATCGCGTCCACCAGCGCTTGCTTCTGCTCGTCAGAAAGGGTAAATTCACCTTCGCTGGTAATGAGATAGTGGCAATAGCCAACAAAATAGTTCACAACAAGCTCTTTTACTGCCTCTGAGTTGGCCATTTGGGTCAACACATTTTCCCCGCTGCTGGAGAGCAGCGAGGTCAGAATTGCGTCCGTATCCGCCTCATCCATAATACGGTAAAGGGCCTCCTCGGTCATCATCCGCTCCACCGACTGGATGGTAACCCAAGCAACAAGCCCGCCTAAAGCGCCGAAACATAGCACCAGCGCCAGTATAGCTGAGAGAACCTTCCACAAAATCCGCATCGCAACTCCCCCTATCATTACGAAATATGCTACCACAATTTGTCCCTTCCTGCAACCCGAGCGGGTTTTTGTTTTTTGTAAACTATGTTTTTACGTATTTACATAATTACGTATTTACGATAAAATAGAGGGAGAATCCGGGCTGGACACAGCCTCTGAAAATGGGAGGAACATGTTATGGAACGTGACTACGGTGCAGAACTGGACGAGATCCGCAGGGATCTTCAGGTAATCCGTCAACAGCTGGCCCAAAGCGCAGCGGACCATGACGACAGGCCCGATATAGGGGCGCCGGTGGGCAAGGTATACCGGGCGCCGGGCCTTGCCCAGGACAAAGCGCTAAACCAAGTGCAGCGCCGCCTGGAGACGGAATGCGGCCAAAGCGGGGACAGCGGACGGATCGCTTATGCCGGCGTGTTTACCAATGGAGAGAATCAATCCACCTGGTCCAGGGAGTCGGTCTCCGCCGACGGGCTGCTGCGGCTTGCCGGCACCCCGGCGGCTGACCGGGTGATGCGCGCCCTAGGCGGGCCGGAGCTAACCATGCTGACAGCCATGCTGAAGGGCAGCCGCTCTGTGTCTCAGCTGGTAGAAGACTGCGGGTTTGGCACTACCGGCCAAGCCTATCATCACCTCAAAGCGCTGCTGGCTGCTGATTTGGTGCAGGAAGAGCCGTCCGCTCCCCGGGGCCGCTACCGCGTGATACCCCACAGAGTGCAGGGTGTGCTGATGGTGCTCTGCGGCGTAGCCGATCTGCTTTCCGCTCCCGGCCCCGAGGGTAGGCTGATACAGGGCTGAATCCGGGTCCATCCCAATTTCACCTCCAGCGGGATCAACAAAGAAAGCAAGAGGACGACCACCGTCCTCTTGCTTTGATGAACATATATGTGTCAGTACGCCTATGGGGGGTGAACCCTAAAGCGGTGGTAAAGCCTGTATGGCGGCGAGTATGCCCCTTCCCGGCGATGATTCTCGGCTTGCTTATCATTTAATAGGCGGGAAACGGGGGATTCCTTCCTTTTATATATTCAAATGAAATAACCCCATCCGATCCGGGAGCCTACTGGGAACATTATACGTTTCCGACCAGCAGGACGATGGCACACAAAGAAAAAGGCTTCCGAATAGACATCCTTCAAATGCCGTCAAACCTTCAGCCCTACACTGTTTAAGCATTTGATTGGCACTATACCCGGGGATGAATAGGGATCTGGCTGTTGCTTTTATCTTATGAGAATTTGGGCGCTTGATACAATCAATCATTTGGATTACATGCGGGCTCCTTCATTGGAACACACCAAAGCCTTGATGCTCTAATTGGTATGTCCAGCCACAGCAAGCGCTTCTAACCGCAATCGCAGTAATCGGCCGGCCAAATCCCCACCAAATTCAAGCGATGTACGCTGACCATCCTTTTCGGCTGAAGACAAAAGCCAGCGAGATTAGGGAACATGGCGATCCAAGCGGCGTGAACCCGCGTATCCGGAGCATCGTTTTCTCCGCAAAACGATCCATGGAAGGTTTTAGCGGGAGAAACGATGCGGCCAAACGGATAGAAAGATACGCTTTATTCGGAAATTCTTGCGCATCCCCCTCTACAGGCGCCCAGGATTTTCAACCTTTTTAGGTAAGATCGGACCCGTGTATTCATACGGGATGCACGCGTCCTCTGCAAAGATAATCCCTTTATCTCTTTGCCAATATTGGCACAACGTCCGTAGCTTTATTTTTTCCCCATTTCCATGGCCTTCTTGATAGCAGCCGGAATGCGCTGCATTACGGATCCTCCAGCAGGTTGCCGGTAAACATATCCACGCCGAAGGTGTATTCCGTAAACCCATCCCCCACAGGCACATGGCCGATCGTTACCTTCCAATAAGGGGCATTGCGGTAGATCGCCAGCGCGCAGCTAATCGTATGGGTTTTTTCCTGATCCATACGGATGGGCTCCGTTTCCTTCTCCGTGTCCCAATAGGGGCTGTCCGGGCGCATAATCTGCCGCTGTCCGGCGTCGCTTAGGGCCCGCGCCCGGCTGTAACTTATGCGGATCGCGTCGCTCCGGCTGGTGGAGGCCGCACCCATGGGCGGGTCATAGTCGGATTGCACCGTGATCAGATAGCGGATCTGCCCATCCTGAATCAGGGCAAGGGCCTCTTTCCCCGTGCGCACGTTCCCTTCCACCGGCTCCTTGCATAGGGCGAAATAGTCGGCCGGCAAGGTATCGCCTGAAAGAGGCTGGCCGCTGCCGTCCAGCAGCTGCACCTCGGCCTTTTCCTTCAGTACCGGCTGCGCTTGGGCAATCAGCCCTTCTAGCTGCGTCCGCGTTACCGCCGCATCCTGGGGCAGGTGCCGGGCGATCATGCTTTTCAGCGCGCCGCTGCCAGCGTCCAACTGGTAGGTATAGTAATCGTCCTCGAAGATGATGTAATCTTGGCCTGAAACCTCGTCGCCAGAAAAGACCTCTCCTTTATAGGTCAAGGGGCCATAGGCAAAGTCCAGCATTTCTTCCAGCTGCGCCTGCGCTTTATTCCGCCGAACCGCTTCCTGCCCGCTGAGCAGCGCCACAGCCCCCAGCACCAGGACTACTACGGCCACGCCGCAGCCAATCAGCACACGCCGTCTCATCATTTCCCTCCTCATCTTGCTATGCCCATGGTATGCCATGAAGCCGCGGCCGTCAAGAGCCAGCTTTGATCCGCCCCCCGCTTTGCCCGCGCGATCTATTATGCATGCATCTTAAAAAAGATGAAAAAAACTTTCCCCTTTTTGCGACAGCATTGGCCGTCGCTTTTTTTGTTCCCATGGCGAATGATCCGCCCATTCCTCCATTGCCGCCATAAACGCTTAATTTTCTCCATATTTTCCGGATTTTTTTGTCGCACGAAACTCGTGGGACAGCAGCAGGATTCCGAAAGGGAAGGACGAATTAAAGCCACCGTGAACGGTGCGAACGGCATATGAGCCGTGCGTTCATTCTCCTCTATCCTTGCATCCGCCGCCCGGCTCTCTCCCAAGCCGGGCGGCAACAAAACCCTCGCGGCCATGGCTCGCGTTACCATAGAAACCATTTCCCCAAAGACGCAAAGGAGACTCGACACCCATGAGAAAATGCACCACGCCCTGCTCCAAGGAAATTCAGGAGCTACCCATTGCCAGCATCCAGCCCTCCCCTTATCAGGCGCGGAGGACCTTCTCCTCCCAGGCGCTGCAGGAGCTGGCGCTATCGATTCGTCAGCACGGCCTGCTGCAGCCCATCAGCGTCAGGGCTTTGCCAGGCGGGCGATATCAGCTCATTGCCGGCGAACGCCGGCTGCGCGCCTGCCGGCTGATCGGCCAGGCTACGATTCGGGCCGTGGTGCTCTCGGTGGACGAGCATCAGGCGGCTTTGCTGTGCATGGTGGAGAACCTGCAGCGAGAAGGTCTGCATTTCTTTGAAGAGGCGGAGGGCTTTGCCTCGCTTATCCGGGTGCACGGCCTAACCCAGGAGCAGGTAGCCGAGCGGCTGGGCAAGCAGCAGTCCACCATCGCCAACAAGCTTCGGTTGCTCCGCCTGCCTCAGCAGGTGCGGGAAATCGTCATTCGCTGCGGGCTATCTGAGCGCCATGCCCGGGCCTTGCTGCGGCTGCCCAATGCTTCGATGCAGCTGCAGATCGCTCAGCGCATCGCCGCCGAAGGCCTCAATGTCCGTGCCACAGATACACTTGTGGAGCGGATCCTGCAGGAGCTGATGCCCTTGGAGGAGGCCGAGGAACCCGCCTCCGGGCGTGTGCGCCGCGCCTATGGCGACTGGCGTTTGCTTAACAACGCCATTAAAACCTCGGTAAACCAAATGGTCACGGCCGGCCTGCCGGTGCAGTATTTCCTCAGGGACGCCGGGGATAATATGGAGATTCTGGTGCTGGTGCCTAAGAACGCGCATCGCGCCCAGCAGCCCCTGTCGGTTGTGCAAGGAGGTGGTGCCACCAGCAGCGTCTAGCGCCACCCCCGGCGCAGGGCGCCCGGCCCTGAAACCCACTCCCCCTCATTTCGGGCCGGAGTAAGCATAAAAAAAGAGCCCGATTCCCCACCGGTGCTCTTTTTTTGTCGTGCCTGGATCATGGCTTTCAGAAGGGACGCTTCCTTTTTCCGGGCGACACCGCCGGTATCCCATGCCGGGGAACCGGCCATCCTATTCCGGCCTTTTGCAAGCTCAAGCCTCGGCTAAGGCTGCATCCAGTCCTATTCGTTACGCCAGCTTGACCGTGGTAAACATACCGGGGGCCGGCATTTGCAGCGTAATCTTCCCCCCGGCCGTATCCATCGCTACCGGCTCACCGGAAGGAGCAAGCCTGGCTTCCTTCACCGCCCGGGGCAGAGATAGGGTCAATTGATAACCCGGCAGGGGCAAGGCCGGCTCCTGCTGCACATTGACCGCATGGAGGATATATCCTTCCCCATCGTCGAAGAGCGTCAGCTCCAGGCAGGGATGGGCGTCGGTTGCCACGATTGAAGCGGTATGCAGCAGGCCGATCAAGTTCCGGGTTACCTGACGAGGCGCAGCAGCCTGGGCCTTTTCCGGACAGAAGGAAAGCCATAGCACTTTCCCTTCGCCCACCTTCCCCAGGATGGCTGCCGGGTATTCGGTTTCCGGTCCCGGCGGGTTGGAATGGATCGAAGCAAATCGCCCGGCATCGGCAGGATCGGTATAGGGTAAGGTAATGCGGGCCAGCACCGGATGGTTTTGGGGATTGGATACCAGCGCCTGCCGCCCCTCATACTGGAGGGGATATTGGGCTGTATATTCAGGGCTAAAGCAAGCTTCGCCCAGCGCCGTGGGCGCTGCATAGGTGAGCTTTTCCTGGGTCATCCCCTGGTATTCCAGCCCCAGCAGCCGCCGCGCCAGCTCCGGATCCGTGGCTCCGGAAATATACAGGCTGCCTCCGCCGAGCACGTAGCGCTCCAGCGCGTCCACCTGCTCCGGACGCAGCGAGGGCGCGTCGGTCACCATAACCAGTTTCTTCTCCGCTATACGCTCCAACCGATTGCCAGGCAGCACCGTATAGAGCATCCGCATATCCTTCAGCGCCTGGGCCGCACCCAGCTGAGCTTGCAGCTGAGGATGGCTGGTATCCGCTCGCCCATCGGGAGCGGACGGCGCTTCCGGGTTGTATTTGCTGTCGTAGCTCATGACTAGCGCCGCCTCCGATACCATCTCCCCCCTTAAATAGGGCTCATAGGGCATGGACTCCTCGAACACCTGCCCGATCCGGTCGTACAGCCGCTTATCCAGGGTGCCCACCGGATCGATCGCGTCAATGACAAGGAAGGCGCCGTGATGGGCCAAAGTTAGATAATTGTGCAGCTTTAGATCATAAAGGGATTTGGTGGTCGTGTGCACGGTGAGACGGGGGTCGCACCGGGAGGTCATATATTCAAAGGGTGCGTTCTCTGTGGCCTCCATAAAGATTTTGGAAATATAGCTCTGCTGAAGGAAGCCGCCGTACAGATCGCCGCCGGTATAGTCATTGGCCAGGTTAACCTTTTCATCCACGCCATAACGCCAATCATGGCAGATGGTGGAAAACTGGTGCTCCACCGTCGCCTGAGGCCGCAGCCGCTTGAGTTCCTCGGTGCAGTAGGCGGCAAACTCGCCCATCCACCGCTGCCGCGCCTGCTGAAAGCGCCGCCAGGCGGGGTTTCCCCAATCCACCTCGCCGGGAATCTCCAAGCCCTCCTCCCGGGCAAAGCGGGCCCGGCAGCTTTCACAATAGCACACCTGGGGCCAGAAAGTCATATCCAAGAAGACGCCCTCAAAGTCGTATTCCCGGCAGAACTCGGCAAACTGCGCCTTGACAAAGGCTCGGTATTGCTCGTTATTGGGGCATACCAGGCCATAGCGGCTGCCTGTCATGAATCCGTGATCCGCGCCCGCTTCCCGGGAGCCCAAACCACGGCTGTCCAGCATACGCCACTCCGGATGGGCGTCATAAGCCCAGTTGTTGTAGATTAGGCTATAATAGGCTACCACTGACATTCCGGCACCATGGCATAGGTCAAAAAGCTCCCGCACTTTGTTGCGCCCGGCGAAAGCCCGATGAACCCGGCCGGTGACGCTATCCCAATTGCACAGTCCCACATGGGAATGAATATAGATCATGGGCGTCTGAATATGGGCGGTTTTTAGGCATTCAAAGTATGCCTTCGGGTCAAACTGCGCCAAAAATTCTGGATTCCAATCGTCGATATGCATATCCACCAGGTTCCGGCGGAAGCTGCGCGAATACCATTGCTCGCTCATAAGGGCCTCCTTTATGGATCTGTCCGTTTCGCACCCATCATACCACGGCCGCCGCCGCCTTGGCATGAAGAAATCTGACCCTTATATGGGTATGGGGCGCGAAACTTACGAAATTCCCCTCGAATCGGAAACATTACTTTGGTTTAATTATTGATTTGTTTTCAATATTATGATATAGTATGCCTATCCCTTCCCATGCAGGAGGCCGCCATGTTCATCATTCTATCCCCGGCCAAGCGGATGGCTGCCGTCTCGCGGATCCCGCCGCAAAGCCGGCCCCAGTTCATGGCCCAGGCCGCCTGCCTAGCGGATATTTTAAAGGGCTATGCGCCAGGGCCGCTGGCCGCAGCGCTGAAAACCAGCCCTGCCCTGGCCCTGCGCGCCTACATGGATTACCAGGATATGGACTTGACGGCGTCGGGCGCCGCTGCGCTTTTTGCCTATCAGGGCCTCGTTTTCTCCACCATGCGGCCGGATGACTTTTCCGCCGATGAGGTTGATTTTTCGCAAAACCATCTTCGGATCCTCAGCGGGCTGTATGGCCTGCTGCGTCCGCTGGACGGGATTCTGCCCCATCGCCTGGAGATGGGCTGCCGTCTTCCGGAGGCCGGGGACAGCCTGTACGGCTACTGGGCGGACAGGCTATACCAGGCCCTGTTTGCGGCGGGCGATACGGTGGTCAACCTGGCTTCGGTCGAATATGCCAGGGCGGTTACGCCCTATCTGGCCTGGAACGACAGGATGATCACCTGCGAATTTTACACGCTCAGCCGGGGACGATATCGGGTGATGGCTACGGCGGCCAAGATGGCTCGAGGCGCGATGGCCCGATACGCAATCTCCAACAGGATCGACCGGCCAGAGGGGCTGCAGGGCTTTGACAGCCTGGGTTATCGCTTCTCTCCAGAGCGGTCCACCGACCAAATCTATCGATTTTATCAGCAATAGGAGGTATTCGCCAATGCTTACCGCAGGAACCAAAGCGCCGGATTTCACCCTTCTTGACATGGACGGCAACGCCCACAGCCTATCTGATTTTGCCGGGCAGCGCGTGGTGCTGTACTTCTATCCCAAGGACAACACGGCCGGATGCACCCGCCAGGCCTGCGCCTTCCGCGACGCTCATGATCAGATGGCCGCGTTAAACGCCACGGTTATCGGGATCAGCAAGGATTCCGCCGCTTCTCACCGCAAATTTGCCGAAAAAAACGCGCTCAATTTTCTGCTGCTCTCCGATCCCGATCACGCGGTGATGGAAGCCTACGGCGTATGGCAGGAGAAAAAAATGTGCGGCAAGGTTAGCATGGGCACCGTGCGCACCACTTTCATCATCGATGAAAAAGGCGTTGTAGAGAAAGTTATGGAAAAAGTCAAGCCCGATACCAACGCCGCCGACGTCGCCGCCTATCTGGCGGGGAAATAGCCTATACCTGGCCTACGAAAAACACAAAGACCCGTTCAATACCAAGGCCCGGCATCCCTTTGATGCCGGGCCTTTGCCTTTATGATGCGGATGTTTGGATTTCCTCCAGGTACCCTGCCTGCTGGTAACGCGGCAGCGCCCGGAGGAAGCGCCCGGTCATCTCTTGCTCAAGCGCGTCCACCCCTTCGCCTTCCATAAAATCTTCCATTGCCGCCCACGCTTTTTCCAGCTCCTCCTCGTTGGGCGCTTCTACCATGTCCCGGGCCGCCTTATGCCAGGCGTCGTCCAGCTTCCGATACAGTTCCAATAACGCTGGCGTCCGCTCATCGGGCAGCGCACAGGCAAGCGCCGGATTCCGCCCCCGGGCGGCATAGTCCTTGTAGGCCATCCCCGCCTGAATTTCCATCCTACGGTAAGCAATCAGATCGGCATTGCTGTAATAGAGCTCCGGCGAGGCAGCCATTGCGCCCATCGCCCGCGAGTCCTCCACGAAGATCCATTGCCCCAATCCTGTCTTGCTCCGAACCGATGACGATAACGAGGCAAGCCCTCCCCCGCTGGCGTCCTCTGCCGGACGCCGGTATTCGGCATGATACCGCAGCGTGCCGTCCTCCTGAACCGTATAATGCAGCCCCTCCACGCCCCAGTGGGTCAGCCGGGCACCCTGAGGGCTTTTCAAAAACTGCAAAAACAGGATCGCCCTCTCTGGTTGGGCGCAAGCCTTTGAAATAAAAAGGCCGCCGTCATCCCAGATGCGCATGGAGCTCTTCGCCGTATCCACATCCGCTGTCCGGTACCGGATTTCCCCCTGATACCGCAGCGGCCCCTCCGCCAACACATAGGGGAAGGGGGATTCATGGGAATCGGCCCCTTGCCGCCATGAATAGATAGCATAGGCAGGGGTAATTTTGCTCTGGGCTGTGGCAAACCAACTGTCCCTGGTCTCTTCATAGTAGGCATATTGGGCTTCCTCATACGTGCCTTTATTGGGATCGTCCGGATCAGTTATGGCATTTAACTGATCGTGCCGCCATGGAAGAGGCCCCTCCGGCAATTCAATAATCCCATCCTGAAGCCACCGGCGAAGCATCTTCAGATACGCCATCCACTGCCGCTGCCTCCATGGCGCCCGCACCTTGCCTTCGGCTTCGTCCCAGTAGATAGTCTGCCAAATGCCCATCCACCCCGGTATCGGGGTCTCGACCACATCGGCTAATCGCAGCGGCGAAACAAAGCCCAGTTCCTGCGCCCGGCCTTTGATCCGGTACAGCATCTTCTCCAATTCCTCTACTGAGGTAGGGATTGATTCCCCGGCCCGATTCAACAGGTCCTGCCGCAGGCCCAGCGTATAGGGCGGCGTAATCGGAACGGCCGGATCGGTATAGTTCGCTTCACTGCGGATATTTTTCTTCAGCGTATAGACATGGCCGTCCGCGCACTGGTTGTTCAGCCGCTCCAGCGGGTCTAGATATTCCCAAAAATCCGGGCAATATTGCGCGGCTAATTCATCCAAGGCCCAGCAATCGCCGCTGTCGGACAGACGGATGACCTCCTGGCTGGTTATCACCTTCACAAGGTCGGTAAGCGCGCCCGAGGCCTGCATCACCTCCAGCGGCTGATTTTCCGCCGGCAGGACAAGGCTCACGCCTGTCAGATCCATGATCCGGCGGGATATATCGTCCCTTCCCCATTGCAAATTCTTACCGCCATAATTGATGGTCAGCTTCACCGGCGATGTATCGCGCTGCCAGCTGGCCGCCTCTTGGATGGGGGCGGCTCCTGTTATCTTCCCTTGCGCATGGGGTTCCACCTGTCCGCAGCCCGTACAGCAGGCGCATACCATCGCCGCAATGATGGCCGCCACCCTCTTGAACCATGCCATCGCAATCACCTCATTATTAATATATACATTATTTCACACAAATGTTATAGCATCTTCTGTCTTTTTATTTTTTTAATAATTTTAGTAATCTATAAATCAAAATATTATATATGTAATAGGTCACTTTATTATATATTCATCTCATATTAGTGTGTTATATAATCAAACTATCCTTTAAAGATAGAAATTAAAGGATAGAAAGTGAGGTTTAGTGGCATGAAAAAGAAACTAGCAAAAACCATTACAGCAGTTATACTCCTGACGCTAACCATCTGCACAATTGCCTCAGCTGCCATTTTACGAGCCCCACGAACAACTTGTCCAAGATGTGGTAGCTATAGTGGTTCAGCCGTTTGGGGCGCGACAAGTTACCACATTACAACATGCTCTAATTGCCGTACCTCCTATGAACAGTTTCATTACGATTATAACAATAACGGTTTCTGCGATGCCTGTGGTGAGTAACAAATTATTCTTCTGTTATTTGGTTTGAATTATTCTAATCGCAACAAGCCCGCTGCATCATCCCATGCGGCGGGCTTGTCCTCGTCTATGCTTCGTTTTGGTAATCCACCCTCGCGTTGCCCGCTTCGTCATAGACCACCGCGTCCTTCTCCAGGAAAAGCTGGTCGATGGCGGCCAGATAGGCGGGGATGGAGGGATACTGCGGCTTATAGCCGGAGACAATCCTTTGGGCCTGGTCCGCGCCGCCGCACAGCAGCGCATCGGCCGCCAGCAGCTGGGCCTTGGCGGCGTTGACGCACAGCCGCTCCGGATCGGTAATGGCATAATCGGTGCCGTGGCCGGTGCCGGATGCGCCGGCGCTGTAGAACTGTATGCCGGGCATCACGCAGGTCAAATCGCCGAAATCGGAGGAGCCGGTGCTTCGGGCGCTGTAGTCGAAGGCTACGCGGCCTGCGCCCACCAGGTCGGCGCAGCAGCGCTCCACCAGCTGCATCATCTCCGGATCATGGTATTCCGGCGAATAGCCGGGCCGGTCGGAGAGCTCCACCCCTGCCCCCATGGCCAGGGCTGCGCCGGCCAGGGCGCGGTTAATCTTCTGATTCTCCCGCTTCATGGCCTCGATGTTGTTGGCCCGCACATAGCTTTCGATCTTCATCTCATCGGGGATGATGTTGACCGCGCAGTTGGCCCCCATGAGGATGGGATGGAAGCGGACGGTATCCTTGTCCTGAAAGGTTTCCCGCAGGGCATTGCAGGCCTCCAGGCCCAGCATGGCCGCGTACTGGGCGTTCACCCCCAGATGGGGCGCGCCGCCGGCGTGGGATGAACGCCCCTTGAAGCGGATGGTCTTGGCCAGGCATCCGTTGTTGCCCAGTTCACAGCTAAAGTCAGCTTCCTCTCCCATGACCGCGCCATGCACCATCATAGCAAGATCCACGCCGTCAAAATATCCTCGGGCCATAAACTCCACCTTGCCGCCCAGATACCGGATCACGCCCTTCTTGCGCAGCTGCTCCCGGAAAGCGAGCTGAATCATTTCCTCGGCGGGCACGGCCATCAATCGGATGGAACCGCTCATCCCCTCCAGCGCGCCGGGCTCCTTCAGCGCGGCCGCTATCCCCAGAAGGGCTGCGCCTTGGCCATGGTGGCCGCAGCAGTGGGTCATGCCATTGACCGATTCCGGATGATTGGCGATATCCAGCGCGTCCAGCTCGCCCATGATGCAGAGTTTGGGGCCTGGGACTCCGGTATCCACATCCGCATAAAATCCGGGAATGTTCCCAGCCAGCGTCAGCGAATAGCCCAGCGACTCAAAGCGCTCCTTCAGATATTGGTGCGCTTCCCATTCGGTATAGCCCGTCTGCGGATGGGCCCACAGCCAACGCTCCGCCTCCAGGATCATCGCGCGGTGCTTATCCACCGCCTGCGCGATCCATTGCTGCCTCGGTGTCATGTTGTTGCCTCCTCTATATCATTGTCACGCTTCGGCCCGTTTCTTCGGCCCGAACGCATCATGTCCTTTTCTTCCCTGCACCGGCTCTGCCTATAAAATGAGCCCGGGCAGGATCTCCAGCAGCAGGTTCAGGGCTGGGGCCAGCACGGCAGCGGCGCCCAAAGAAGCCGCATATTCCCACCGAAAACGCAATAGCATCATCGCGGCCAGCACCAGGCAAACCACCTCCGCCGGATTGGCAATATCCAAATACCACATTCCCCAGGCAAAGGCCTGCGTAAGGAAAAAAGCCAAGATTACCCCGCCCATCAGCGCCGCCGGCCATCCCCGCCCCCGCGCATACCAGGCAGCGGCACCCGCTAAGGGCGTGGCCAAGGTGATCGCGCTCCAGATCACAATCTGCTGCTGAGGAAAAAAACCGGCTTCGGCGACTGTGTATATGTAATAGCCCGCCATCATTCCGGCAAAGAAAGCCAGCACGTGAAGGGCAGCACGCAACGGGCCGCGGCTGAACAGGGCGATGGGCAGCGCCAACACCGCCCAGGCCGCCGGACGGGAAAAGACATTCCGGAGATCAAGGCGGCCCAAAAACGCCTGCCAGCGTATCGTCCCGTCAATGGACATCACGTCCAGCCACTTGGCGGCCACACCGGCAGCCAGCCCGGCCAGCGCCAGCAGCACCACCGGCACCAGCGCTCCAGGAAACCCCCGCCGGGGTTTGGGCGCGCGGATCCGATCCAATGCCTGCATCCCATTTCCTCCTTCCGCCTATATGCCCTTCTACCATATCACATCTTCCGCCCGCTATACAAGGGACAAGACGCTTGACAGGCCGCCGGACCCCGGCCCATAATGAAAGCGTAAAGGAGGGCGCCATGACACAGGATAGGATGGAGCGCTATATGCGCATCGCTCTGGAAGAGGCGCGGCTGGCCGGCGAGGCCGGCGACGTGCCGGTGGGGGCCTGTATCGTCATGGATGATCGTGTGCTGGCCCGGGGCCGCAACCGGCGGGAGCTGACCGGCGACCCGCTATCCCATGCCGAAGTGGAGGCGCTGCGGGCCGCCGCCCAGGCCGTCGGCGGATGGAACCTATCAAAAGCCGTCCTCTTCGTCACACTGGAACCCTGCCCCATGTGCGCCGGTGCGCTGATTCAGGCCCGCGTCGCACAGATCGTATTCGGCGCATACGATGGCCGGGCCGGCTGCTGCGGCACCCTGTATAACCTGCCTGAGGATGAGCGCTTTCCCTGGCGCGCGCAGGTGACGGGCGGCGTGCTCCGGACGGAATGCGCGCAGCTTCTCACCGATTTCTTCCGTGCCCGCCGGGAGGAGCCCCGCATCTATTAAAGGACGGCCGTCATAGACTAAAGGGGGATTTTACCCCAAAGGAGGCTAAGATGAAACAGATCGACTATACGCAGCTGCATCCTGAACTTTTTGGCAAGATGACCCGGCAAGGCGCGTTTCTGACCACCAAAGGGGCGGATGGCCGGCTCAATACCATGACCATCGGCTGGGGCTCGGTGGGCTATTACTGGCGGCGGCCGGTTTTTACCTGCGTGGTACGCCAGAGCCGCTTTACCGACCAGCAGCTGAAGGAAAACCCAGTCTTTACCGTATCGGTACCCAAGGACAGCGGTCTGGATAAGGCCCTTGCCCACTGCGGCAGCAAGTCGGGCCGTAATGAAGACAAATTCGCTGCCTGCCAGCTGACCGCTCAGCCCGGCCAGAAGGTAGACTGCCCGGTGATCAAAGAGGCTTGGCTGCACTTTGAGTGCCGCGTGGTGGCCCGAACCCTGTTGGATGAGGATACGCTGGCTCCAGAGATCATGGAGGGCTTCTACAAGGATCACGATATGCACGTAGCCTATTATGGTGAAATTGTGGCCTGCTATGTGAATGAATAACCGGTTTTGTCCCGGCCTAATGGGTAGCGGTTATGGTATTTCCCTGGATTTGTGCGGCGGGGAGCGGAAATACTGAACTATTTTTAGATTATAAAACGATACAGCCTGCGGAGATATAACTGCGCAGGCTGTATTTTGCTTTATATTTCGTCCTATCCTATTTTACCGATAAAACCCTTTATGGATAGGCTTGGTTATATGGCCGCCGCCTGTGGACGCTATCCCAGCGCATATTGGGATAACGGCAGCTTTCAAATGCTGCATTCGGGCCGCTCCAGAAAACCTACAATGAAAAAGCGCTTTACCTGTTTGGTCAAAAATGCCCATAGGAGGCTTGGGGCTGCAACCTATCAAGATAGGCTCATGCTTCAAATGGAATTAGCGTTTTGGCTTTTCCTGAGCATTATTCGTGCAGGAAAATCCTTATATAAATCTTGATCCACGAACCTTTCTTTTCCTTTGCGGTAATCTTACCAAATAGGAGTTTTCCGGCATCCATCAACCGGGCGAATACCACATTGTCCTGTTTGGGCACATAACCGATTTTTACGCCGTCCCTTGTTTTTATCACAATGGCTTGCTGGTCAAAAGGATTATGCGGTTCCCGAAAGAATTCAAGCCGATCATCCTGATTCAAGTGCGGCTCCAATTCTTCAATGCCTTCAATATGCGTCGTTCCTGCAACATAAGTATCGAAAAGGAAAATATCTTTTTCAAAGGGTTTCGGTAGGGAAAGCCCGTCATTTTTACCGTGAAACAAGCCTATTAGCCCACCGGCGTCTGATTTTACTAAATCACTCATCATCATACCTCATCATCTCTTTGAGTTTCGCCTGATAAAACGAGACGAGTTCATTGGATTGACGAAGAATGTGTTCAAGCTCCCGTTTCTTTTGCCCCGTCTTCTCCGCATCCGCAAGAATGGTTTTCATTGTATACGGATACTCCGATCGAATTTTCTCAATGCTGTCCCTGATGGCTTTCAATAAGATCGTTAAACGTGCTTTTTCTTTGGCGAGCTGCGCCATAGCGTCTTTATGTTGCTCCGGCAAAGGCTGCTTGCCCACCATTTCGCCAATCATTTTCAAAGTATCCAAATCGCCGTTTTTATATGCTAGTACTGCATGGTCGAACAACTTGACCTGGGCTTCTGAAGCATCGGGATTCATATCGGGGTGCAGCACCTTGACGATTCTCCGATACAGGCTTTTTAGTTCTTTACGCTCTTCATCAGATAAAACCTCCGATTTGCTTCGCTCTAACGCGTCGTTCATTTTGTTGATTTGTTCGTCAAGTCGATTCTGATACTCAACAAATTCGCGATCAAGGACTTTTTCAATATCCGAAATATCCACCTTTTCCTGCCGGTTTTTCTTCGCCTGAATCAATTCTATTTTCCTTTTCAAACGCAAAGCCAAACATTGAGCTTCATATATCTTAAATTCGATACCGCCGAGTTTAAGCATATAATCCATTTCGATATTTTTGCAAATGACAAACTGAAGTTCATCGCGTTCAAGTATAAGCATGGATAGCTCAACACGCATTTTCTCAACGTCGTTTTTCAGTTTTTCAAAATCCGGAAATATGATAATATTGCCCTTACACAAATGATTGGATGAACCTCCGGGTTTTTCCCTTTTATCCATAGTTTTCCCTCATAATCTTTCCGTTTCAAAAACAAACATAAACGATCCGGCTATTTTTGCAATTGGCAATATGGCGGTTTATGAAAAGCCTCTTAACGGCTATTGCAATACCGCGCATTTTATACCCGTTGTTAGCAACGCCCGTTCATCCCGTTTTACATAAGCAGCAGACCGGATGAATCGATATGGTTTTACTGATTGGGGGGTGCATGCACGGCATAATTTGCGTCGATAACGGAATGTTTCTCGATTTTTTTATTATATCGCACTCCATGCACAAGAAGCAACGATTAGCAAAAACAACTGGATTCCGGCGTCCAAATTGATCCATGACAAATAAAAACGTTTCGCAGCAGACCAAATGAGTTTATTTTTACCGACGCCTATCCATTTCACCGTCATCAGATTTTTGAATTTTCCAGCCGGACAAGAACGGCGATTGTGGACGCAACCATTCAACATTGAAAACGCGATCCGGAAAACTTAGCTCGGATAAGAAAAAAAGTGTAATCTCATTTTCTCAGATTACACTCTCATTTCTAAACGTATGCCTTACTAACCCGCCGCAAACCTGCAAGGGATTTTTTTATGAGGAAAGGGGGCAAAAAGTACGGCCTCAAAGTTGCCGGACGCCATCCGCCTCCGGCAGGCGCCGTACAGGGATGCCCTGCGCCGCCAAGTAATCCTTAACCTCGCCGATGGTCAGCTGGCCAAAATGGAACAGCGAAGCGGCCAGGGCGGCGTCGGCCTCCCCCTCGGTCAGCGCGTCCGCAAAGTGCCGGAGCGTTCCCGCGCCGCCGGAGGCGATGACCGGCACCGGTACCGAGGTGGCGATGGCTTTGAGGATCGGCAGATCGAATCCCTGCTGCACGCCGTCCGTATCCATGCTGGTCAGCAGGATCTCCCCACACCCCAGCTCCACCACCTTGTGTGCCCAAGCGATGGCCTCCAAGCCCGTGGGCTGCTTTCCTCCCTTGACGAATACCTCCCAGTGATCGCCCACGCGCTTGACGTCGATGGCTGCTACAATACACTGACTGCCAAATCGTCCGGCCGCCTCGGCCACCAGCGCGGGATTGGCCACGGCCGAAGAATTGAGCGAGACCTTATCCGCCCCCCGCAACAAAATCTCGCGGATCTGCTCTACCTGGGTAATGCCTCCGCCCACGGTGAAGGGAATGAATACTTGGGAAGCCACCCGCTCCACCACGTCCAGCATGGCCAGCCTCCCCTCGTAGGAGGCGTCGATATCCAGCAGCACCAGTTCGTCGGCCCCGGCCTTATCGTAGCGCGCAGCGGCCTCCACCGGATCGCCGGCATCCCGGATCTCCTGGAAGCGGACGCCTTTGACCACCCGCCCACCCCGGATGTCGAGACAGGGAATGATTCGCTTACAAACCATATACGCCCTCCTTTTTGCCCATGGCTGCAAAATTGGCCAAAATCTTCAACCCCACCGCACCGCTTTTCTCCGGATGGAACTGGGTCGCCATCAGGTTCCCCCGGGCCACCGCCGCCACAAAGGGCGCGCCATGGTCGGACAGAGCCGCGGCAAAGGGCGCCTGCGTATCCATGAAGGCGTAGGTATGGACAAAATAGACCTCCGGCTCCGCCGGCAGGCCTTCAAAAAGCGGATGCGGCCGGGGAAAGGTAAGCCGGTTCCATCCCATATGGGGCACCTTCACGCCCTGCCTGGGGGTCAGCGCCTCCAGCCGCCCGGGCAACAGCGCCAGTCCCCGCCGGGGCTCGCCTTCGTCGCTGCCTTCAAATAGCATCTGCATACCCAGGCAAATGCCCAAAAGGGGCTTCCCTTGATTTGCTGCTTCCTCCAGCGGCCCCACCAGGCCCCGGCGCTCAAGCTCGTCCATCGCGTCGGCAAAGGCCCCTACGCCGGGCAGGATTACATGGCTGGCCTGCCGGATCAGCTGCGGATCTTTGGTGATCTGGCAGGGTGCGCCCAGATAATCCAGCGCTTTTTTCACGCTGCCCAGGTTACCCATGCCATAGTCGGTTATGGCGATCATCCCGTACTTCCCTCCTGCCACCGTATCTTGATTATGCTTTATCATACTACAGTGTTAAAGTGATGTCAAGGATTTTGCGCTTCCCTTCCGGCTAGCGCCTGCGGTGCATAAATTCTTCAATAGTTACAAAGCGTTTTTCCATATCCTGAATATGGCGCAAAATCACCCGATAGCCGGGATAGGAACTTTTTACGTTCCTCAAAAAAAGTCCAAATCGGTTTCCATCAGCAAAGGCGTTATCTGACACATAAAACACCTTAAATATCTGGGGTTTTTGCTGATGGACCCGCACAATTTGCATCCTATATCCGGCTTTGTCTACATATTCCTGAAAAAGGCGTCTCAACTCTTCCATCCGTCCTTCCTCAGCTGCATCTTTGGCCTTTTGAAGCCGCAATTTTTCCTTGTCCTTCCGTTTTTTTTCCTTATGGGCCTCCAGCTGCTGCCAATAAGGGGCGTCGGCATATTTTTCAAAATACCAGCAGGCTTTATTGATACAGTCGTGTGCTTTCATCATTTTAACCGTCATTTTGCCTGGATGCAGGGAGCTATGGCAAAATCCGATAATTTTCCCTTTGGAAACGCTTGCCCATTCCCCACCCAGCAATTTTACGGCCACGGTTTCCCCGCCTGGTTTCTTTTGCTTTGCAGGAGCGCCCAAGGATGGGACGATCGCCTTGTGTTCTGCCTTAGCCGGTGGTTCCGGCCTACACCGTTTGCACGGTCTTCGGTTCTTGGCAGCAGTTGCGTAACGTCTGCACCCGCAAATAGTCTTGGCTTGTAAGGCCAGCTTACATCCGCGCCGGTGGAAAATTCCCGATCCAGGGGCATAGATATATTCGTATCCTGCCTTTTCAATAACTTTCTTATTATGTTCCTGGCGTTCTCCGGGAAGCATCAGCTTCTTGGACAATTGGAGCGTCCTTTTTGCGGCCTTTGGATCGAAATTGAGATGCTGCAGCAGGCTTTGCATGGTGAATACGTCATGGCTGGACTTATGCTCCACATCGGGAACCACTAACCCATATTCTTTTGCCAGAGCATATAGACCGCGGGCCTCAATCCCATCCTCCTGCGACTGCACATAGACGGCGTTGTTGATGCCCATCCAATGAAAAGGGAATTTCTTCTTCATTATCCGTTTATAGCAGGATGAAAGGGTTTCAACCGTTCCGCGATGCCAACAGCATAGGATATCGCTCTTCATAAGCCATTGGCAAAATTGGCGGATACAGGTTTCCTCCTCCAAAGCTGCACGGAAATCCTCAGGCATATATCCGCGATAAGCCATATGATCCCACTGGCTGCATTCTGGCAAGTGCGGGCGGATCAGCGTGTCAAAGGATGCAACCGTTACCCAATGGGCATCCACCCGCCGCGCAGCCAATTGCGTAGGGTAGCGAAGCCCTCTTTCTTCCACCCATTCCAAATCAAGCAGGACAAACATCCTCCCTTCCCTCCCCCCTGTTTTCCTTACACACCTAAATTGAACCATAACGCCCGTGTTTTTACAATCATCTGCCCAAACATAAATGAAACCCCATTCTGTTCCCATTGCCTTCCCCTGGCTAATCGCCCTACCATGCGCCGCATATTTTGTGATCTTATTGATTGAAGATTGCGTCCTTATAGTATATAATATATAGTAGTAGTTATACTATAGCTATAGTATAAAGAGATTATTTACAGCCGACGCGGATCTGTTCCCGTTTCTTTTTTTGCGTCCGCCCGGCAGAAAGGATATGCAATTTGGAAAACGATCGGCAGCTGCATCCGGTGGAGGGCGTAGAGACGCCGCCTGACGCCCACTACGATGAAAACAATATCCAGGTGCTGGAAGGTCTAGAGGCGGTTCGCCGCCGTCCGGGTATGTATATCGGCTCTACCGATTACCGGGGGCTGCATCATCTGGTCTACGAGGTGGTGGATAACGCCATTGACGAGGCCATGGCCGGCTTCTGCGACCATATTGAGGTAACCCTACATAAGGACGGCTCGGTAACCGTGTCGGACAACGGCCGCGGCATTCCCACCGGCATCCATCCCAAGATGGGGCGCCCCACCGTCGAGGTGTGCCTGACAGTGCTTCACGCCGGGGGCAAATTCGGCGGCGGTGGATACAAAGTCTCCGGCGGCCTGCATGGCGTTGGCGTCACGGTCGTCAATGCCCTGTCCCGCTGGCTGGAGGTATGGGTCCATCAGAACGGTAAGATTTACCACCAGCGCTATGAAAAGGGCGAGATCTGCTTTGACCTGGAGGTCATCGGTGAAACCGACCATACCGGCACGATCATCACCTTCCTGCCTGACGATACCATCTTTGAAACGCTCGAGATGGACTTTGACACGCTAAAGAACCGCCTGCGGGAGCTGGCCTTTTTGAATGGCGGCATCACCATCGTGCTGGCCGACGAGCGGGAAGGCAAAGAAGCGCGCCGGGAATTCTACTATGAGGGCGGCATTACCCACTTTGTTCAATACCTCAACAGGGCAAAGGAGCCTCTTTTTCCCCAGCCCATCGCCCTGTTTAAGGAGGTGGACGGTTCCCGGGTCGAGGTAGCGATGCAGTATACCGACGGTTATACCGAAAGCGTCTTTACCTATGCCAACAATATCCCTACCCATGAAGGAGGCACCCATCTGGTGGGCTTCCGCAGCGCGCTGACCCGGGCGCTCAATGAATACGCCCGCAAAATCGGCCTGCTCAAGGAATCCGACGCCAACCTCTCCGGCGAGGACATGCGGGAGGGCTTGACCGCCATCATCTCGGTCAAGCTGGAGGAACCCCAGTTTGAAGGACAGACCAAGACCAAGCTTGGTAATTCCTTTATGCGCTCCATGGTGGATTCCATCGTCTACGACGGCGTATCCACCTTCCTGGAAGAAAATCCTTCGGTGGGGCGCATCATCGTGGACAAATGCCTGGGCGCCGCCCGCGCCCGCGAGGCGGCCCGCAAGGCCCGGGAGCTGACACGGCGCAAAAACGTGCTGGAATCCACATCTCTTCCGGGTAAGCTGGCCGACTGCTCGGAAAAGGATCCCTCCCTCTGCGAAATCTACATCGTCGAGGGCGACTCCGCCGGCGGCTCCGCCAAGGGCGGACGGGACCGCAAATTCCAGGCCATCCTTCCCCTGCGGGGTAAAATTCTCAACGTGGAAAAGAACCGGCTCGACCGTATCCTGGGCAACGCCGAGATCCGGGCGATGATTACCGCCTTCGGCGGCGGCGTGGGCGACGATTTCGATATCACCAAGATGCGCTATCACCGCATTGTCTGCATGACCGATGCCGATGTGGACGGTTCCCATATCCGCACGCTGCTTTTGACCTTCTTCTTCCGCTATATGCGCCCGCTTATTGAGAACGGCTATGTCTACATCGCCCAGCCCCCCCTCTACAAGGTGACGAAGAATAAAGAGGATTATTACTGCTACGACGACATCGAGCTGGAGCAATTCCTCAACAAGATCGGCCGCAACGGCGTGACCCTGCAGCGGTACAAGGGCCTGGGTGAGATGAATGCCGAGCAGCTCTGGGAAACCACCATGGATCCTGCCCGCCGCATCATGCTGAAGGTTACCATGGAAGACGCCATGGCCGCCGATGAAATCTTCTCCATCCTCATGGGCGACGCCGTTGAGCCCCGGCGGGAGTTTATTGAGCAAAACGCCCACCTCGTCGCCAACCTTGACGTGTAAAGGAGCGCCGCCATATGGAAGAATATAACCTTCACCTGCAAAAGATCGTACCGGTCAATCTGGAGGAAGAGATGAAGAAATCCTTCATCTCCTATGCCATGGCCACGATTATCTCCCGGGCGCTTCCCGATGTGCGTGACGGCCTCAAGCCGGTACACCGGCGTATCCTATACTCCATGCATGAGCTGGGCCTGACGCCCGATAAGCCTTATAAAAAGTCGGTGCGTATCGTCGGCGACGTGCTGGGCAAATATCACCCCCACGGCGATACCGCCGTATACGACGCCATGGTGCGCCTAGCCCAGGATTTTTCTATCCGCTGCCCTCTGGTAGACGGTCACGGCAACTTCGGATCGGTGGACGGCGACTCTGCCGCGGCCATGCGGTACACCGAAGCCCGCATGAACCGCATCACCCTGGAGATGCTGCGGGATATCGATAAGGCCACGGTGGACTTTGCGCCCAACTTCGACGAATCTACCCAAGAGCCCACCGTGCTCCCTTCCCGCTTCCCTAACCTGCTGGTGAACGGTTCCGGCGGCATCGCCGTGGGCATGGCCACCAATATCCCCCCCCATAACCTGACCGAGGTGATCAATGGCACCATCGCCCTCATTGAGAATCCTGAGCTGTCCACCGACGAGCTCATGGCCTATATTCCCGGTCCGGACTTCCCCACTGGCGCCACCATCATGGGGCGTGCCGGCATCCAGCAGGCCTATCGCACGGGGCGTGGCCGGGTTATCATGCGGGCCAAGACGGAAATTGAAGATATGGGCCGTGGCCGTTCCCGCATCGTTGTCACCGAGATCCCTTACCAGGTGAACAAAGCGACGCTGGTGGAGAAGATCGCCGACCTTGTGAAGGAAAAGCGGCTGGAGGGCGTCAGCGACCTGCGGGATGAATCCGACCGTGAAGGCATGCGCATCGCCATTGAGCTGAAAACCGACGTAAATCCTTCCATCGTGCTGAACTACCTCTATAAGCATACCCAGCTGCAGGAGACCTTCGGCGTGAATATGCTGGCGTTGGTCAACGGGGAGCCCCGCACCCTCTCGCTGAAGCAGACGCTGATTCACTATATTGACCACCAGAAGGAGATCGTCACCCGGCGCACCCAATATGACTTGGAAAAGGCCCAGGAGCGCGCCCATATCGTCGAGGGCCTCCTAAAGGCCCTGGATGTGATTGACGAGATCATCGCCCTGATCCGTGCCAGCCAGACTGCTGCGGAGGCGAAAGCCGGCCTGGTGGAGCGATTCGGCCTCTCGGAAAAGCAGGCTCAGGCTATCTTGGATATGCGCCTGCAGCGCTTGACCGGTCTGGAGCGTATCCGCTTAGAGGAGGAATACGCTGAGCTGCGCCGCCAGATCGAATATTTCCTCTCCATTCTCAGCGATGAATCCATCCTGATGGGCATTATCAGCGATGAGCTCCGGACCATTGCCGACAAATTCGGCGATCCCCGCCGCACCGAAATCATAGCTGCCAGCTCGGATATTGACTGGGAGGACGTGATCCAGCGGGAGGACATGGCTGTCACCGTCACCCACAACGGCTATATTAAGCGCATCGCGCTGAGCGAATACCGCACCCAGAACCGCGGCGGCGTGGGCGTGCAGGCCATGACCACCCGGGAAGAGGATTTCGTGGAGCGCCTGCTGGTAACCAGCACCCATGACTGGCTTTTCTTCTTTACCAACAAGGGCCGCGTGTTCCGGCTGCGCTGCTTCTTTATCCCCGAAGCGGGGCGGCAGGCGCGGGGCACGAACCTCATCAACCTCATTAACCTGGATCCCGGCGAACGGGTGCAGACCATCGTGCCCGCCCAGGAGCTGGCCGATCGCGAGGACAACGGCATGTTCCTGCTGCTGGCTACCCGCAAGGGCATCGTAAAAAAGACGCCGCTCTTTGAATATGCCAACCTTCGCTCGGTGGGGCTGAAAGCCATTAATCTGGCTGAAGACGATGAGCTGATCGGCGCCTGCCTGACCGACGGCAGCCGCCAGATCGTGCTGGCTACCCACAAGGGAATGAGCATTCGCTTTGATGAAAACGATATCCGCTCGATGCACCGGGTTTCCACCGGCGTTATGGGGATCCGGCTGAAAAAAGATGATTACGCCGTGGATCTCGACTTGGTCGAGGAAGGCAAAACGCTTCTTGCTATTACTGAAAAGGGCTATGGCAAGCGCACAGGCTTTGACGCTTACCGGCTGCAAAGCCGCGGCGGCATGGGCATGCGAACCTTTGCCATTTCCGAGAAAACCGGCCAGCTGGTGGCCTTGAAGGTGGTCGACGAGAGCGAGGATCTGATGCTGATTTCCTCCGACGGTACCATCATCCGCACCTTGATGGAGCATGTGCCCGTCATTGGGCGGGCCACGCGGGGTGTGCGGGTGATGCGCTTGCGGGGCGACGACACCGTGGTTTCGGTGGCCGTGGTGGAGCGCGACGACGAAGCTCAGCACGACAATGAGGTGGAGCTCGATGACCTTCGGGATATGACCGAGGAGGCAGATGAGGAAGAAACGGATGCCTTCGCGGAAGAACCCGCCAACCCCACGGAACCGAATGAAGAAGAATAGCAATCCATCGAAAGGGGGCCGCTAGAGAGCGGCCCCCTTTCTTATTCCCTTCAACTGCCTTTTCCCTAAGGCTGGAAGTCGAACCCGCCCGACGGGCCCTTGACAGCGCGCTTTTTGCAAGATTATACTCAAATTGCAAAGGATGAATCACAAAAGGAGTGTGTCATGCATCAATTACCCGCCATCATCGACTCTGGGAATCAGGGGAAATTCCACGTCCAGGGGATCTGCCTGGACCGGGAACGTCAGACCATCTATTACTCCTTCACCACTTCGTTGGTCAAATCCGACCTCTCCGGCCGGGTCATTGGCTCTGTGCGCGGCCTCACCGGCCATCTTGGATGCATCGCAATGGGACCCGACGGCAAAGTTTATGGATCTCTGGAATATAAAAACGATGCGATCGGGCAGGGTATCCTTGCCCGGATGGGGCGCGGCGGAGAGAGCCATCGGGACGGATTCTATGTGGCGGTATTCGATGTGGACCGGATTGACCGGCTGGATATGGACGCGGAAGCGGACGGCATTATGCAGGCTGTTTATCTGAATAAAGTGGTGGAGGATTATCACGCCCAGGTGGTCAACGCCGGTAAGCCGCGCCTTCATCGCCATGGCTGCAGCGGCATCGATGGGATCACCTTCGCTCCGCTGCCGGGCGGCCGTGCCGGTGACCCCCTTTCCCTTTATGTGGCCTATGGCGTATACAGCGATCTGGACAGAACCGATAACGACTACCAGGTGCTGCTGCGCTATGATACGGCCGGTTGGGATTCGTTCCTTCAGCCGCTGAGGGCTGAAGATCCCCATACCAGCGGCCCCCGGCAACCCGATAACATATACTATATTTATACTGGGAATACACAGTGGGGCGTGCAGAATTTGGAATATGATTCTTATACCAATCACCTGTTTCTCGCCGTCTATCCCGGTCTTAAATCCCAATTCCCCAACCACCCCTTGTATGTGGCCGATATGGGCGTCCCCGCCCGCCTTGAGACGCTCCAGGGCGTGGAACCGCCTCTGAAAGGGCTGACGCTTACCCTATGGGGAGAGGGATCGCTGCCCGGATTTGATTTTCCTCTGGGTAGCACCGGCCTTTTCTCCCTGGGGGACGGCCGCTTCTATGCCTGCCAGAACCTGGCGGATGAAGCGGGAAATCAAAGCGCCCGTGTCGCCCTTTATCGCTATACCGGGCAAGCACCCCTGCTCTTTGAGGCACTATAGCCCCGATTGTCCTTCTTTATATCCTGATGCTCCCCTAAGCTGGCGCGCTGGATCAACCGGCGCGCCTTTCTTATTTCCTCCCGCAACCCTAGGCCCTGATTCGTCAGTATCCACCATATCTTGTATTATCTGCACAAGTTATCCACAATTGTGGAAAAAAAGTCGGGTTCGCCTGTGGATAATTGGACAAAAAGCATTGAAACCTGGCGCCCAACATGATAAAATAGCCGTGAAATTCGCCTTGATCCTTATTTCTTGCTACATGGCGAGTTATCCACATTTAGTGGATAACTTGGTGTATAACTCCGTGTATACGCTGCTTTTCCTGTGAATAATCCACTTTTTCCATTGACAATTCAACACCCATTGGGGATAAATTGTGTAAAGATCACCGATAGAGAAGAAAGGTTGCGATTGGATGAAGACCCCGATTGACGGGAACTGGACCGACTGGATTGAAGCCTGCAAGCTGATTGAATCCGATATCCCCCGGACAAGCTATACCACCTGGATACAGCCGCTTTTGCCCATGGCGATGGAAAACAATACCCTTTACGTACAGGTTTCGTCAGCCTTTGTGCGTAATTTTATTGAAGCCCGCTATGTGAGCATTTTATCCAATGCGCTGTCCCAGGTATCGGGCCGTACATGGGAAATCGTGCTTGTTTTAGAGGATCAGGCAAAAGAAATCGTCAGCGGAATGAAACCGCCGGCTGAACAAAGGCAGGCCGGAAGTGCTCAGGCGCCGATGCTGATGCTCAACCCGAAGAACACCTTTGATACCTTTGTCATTGGCAATTCCAACCGCTTTGCTCACGCGGCGGCGTTGGCGGTGGCGGAAGCGCCGGCCCAGGCTTACAATCCGCTCTTTATCTATGGCGGCGCCGGATTGGGGAAAACCCACTTGATTCAGGCGATCGGCCATTTTATTCGCGAGCAAAACCCGTCCATGAAGATCGTATACGTTACCTCGGAGATGTTCATGAACGAGCTTATCAACGCCATTAAAGCCGGAACCAACATGGAATTCCGCAATCGCTACCGCAACGCCGACGTGCTGATCATCGACGATATCCAGTTTATCGCCGGCAAAGACTCCACCGAGGAAGAGCTTTTTCATACCTTTAACACCCTTCGGGAAGCGCAGAAGCAAATTGTGCTGACCAGTGATAAACCGCCCAAGGAGATGAAGCAGCTGACCGAGCGGCTCCGTTCGCGGTTTGAATGGGGCCTGATCGCCGATATCCAGCCCCCGGATCTGGAAACCCGCATTGCGATTCTGCGCAAAAAAGCGGAAGCTGAGCATGTAGACAATATTCCCGACGACGTGATGGAGTTCATCGCCACCAATTCGGAGAACAATATTCGTGAGCTGGAGGGAACGCTGACCCGGGTATTAGCTTATTCCCGGCTTTCCCGCCAGCCCATCACCCTGGACCTTATCCACGAGGCCCTCAAAGATATGCTGGATGCCAATGCTGGACGGCGTGCGACTCCTGAGAACATTATGCGCTTGGTCTGCGACCGGTACGGCATCTCCATGGAAGACTTTTTAAGCCGCAAACGCAACCAGGAAATCGCCTATCCCCGGAAAATCGCCATGTACCTTGTGCGGGAAATGACCGATATCTCCCTCTCCTCCATTGGAGAGGCCTTCGGCGGCCGCGACCATACCACCGTGCTGCATGCCTGGCGCACCATCAGCGAAGACATGGCCAGCAACGCCGAGCTGCGCGCGCTGCTCGCCGATATCCGAAATCAGCTGATGGATAAGTCAAAAGGATAAGTTATCCACCGCCCGTCCACCGACTGCGTCCGAAAAACCAGGAAGATTTTTCGGATTTGCGGCATATTTTCATCCAAGGATCCACCCTTTCCCCCGCCTGTGGAGAAATCGTGCTGTGGATAAATGAAATTGCCGGCCTTTTTTGGGGCGGCAAGGTATAGTGGGACGTCTCGGGGGGCCTTTTTGCAGGCCCTCTTTTCGTGGACAACCTTGCCAAAATGTGAATGGTTTTGATAAGTAAATTTTTCATTCACAGGGTTTTGCCCATGGGTTTTGGTTTGGTTTTGGGGACAAAGCCTGACTTTCCACCATATCCACAGCCCCTACTGCTACGACTACTACTTTCATCTGAAGAACACGCCCCAGAAAAAGGGGTGAACGCAACGCGCCAAAAGGAGTACATCGCCATGCGCCTACGCCTAAGCAAAGATCAGCTAAACGCCGCTCTATCCATCGTAACCCGAGCGCTTCCTTCCCGTACCACCATGCCGATTTTGGAAGGCATCTACCTGGAAGCGGAAGGCGATCATGCCAAAATGATTTGCACAGACCTGCAAAAAGGCATTGAGACCGACCTTCCTGCAATGATTTTGGAAGAAGGGTCCACGGTGCTGCCGGGCCGGCTCTTTACCGAGATAGCCCGAAAGCTGCCGGATGGAGACGTAGAAATCAGCGTGGAGGAAGGCACCATTACCTTGGATTGCCTTTTTTCCCATACGACCCTGCAAGCCCAAGATCCGGAGGAGTATCCCAGCCTGCCTACGGTAGAAAGTGCGATCCCGATCGTGGTTGGGCAGCTGAAGTTTAAAGATATGATCCGGCAGACCATCTTTGCCGCTGCAACCGAGGAATTGCGTCCGGCGCTAACCGGCGCCCTTTTGGAAATCAATGGGCAATCGTGCCGGTTGGTGGCCCTGGACGGTTTCCGTCTGGCTTTGCGCCAAACCCTTTTGGGCGAAGATTATGGCAATCTGAGCGCAGTTATTCCCGGAGCGAGCCTTCAGGATATTGCCAAAGTGCTCTCCTCCAATGAGGAAGATAAGATGCGCCTGACGCTGACGGCTACCCACCTTTTGGCCGATATGGGCAACACACGCTTTATTACCCGCCTTTTGGACAGCGAATATGTCAAATATTCTCAGATCCTGCCCAGCGAGTGGCAGACGCGGGTGAAGGTTTCCACCGCGGAATTCGGCGCGGCGCTGGAGCGCGCTTCGACCCTGGCCCGTGAAGGGCGCAATAACCTGGTGCGTTTCCTTTTGGGATCCAATGAGATGACCATGAAGGCTGATAGTGAGATGGGGCAGGCAGTAGAGCGCATCAGCTGCCAAATGGAAGGCGAAGAGCTGGAAATTGCCTTTAACGCTCGGTATATGAACGATGTGCTCAAGATCCTGGATGAGGATGAAATGTATCTTTGCTTTAACACCAATATTTCTCCCTGCGTGATCCGGCCTGTGGAGGGGGACGACTTTCTTTATCTCGTTCTGCCGGTACGTATCTACGCATAGAGGAGCAGCGCCGCGCCAAAAAATAGCGGCTGTATCGCAAGCCAAAGGGAGGTTATCATGGCAGGTCGAATCTACGAGCATTTTGATGTGGTGATCGCGGGCGCGGGAGCTGCCGGCGTATCGGCTGCAGTAGCGGCCAGCGGCCAGGGCGCGCGGGTCTGCTTGCTGGAGAAGGAGCCGGCGGCCGGTGGCGGCTATGTGCAGAGCGGGACCACCGCATTTAAGCCCGTCTACGAGTATGATCCCATCTCGGGTTTTTCCGCGCTGTGCACGCCGCGGGGGAGCTGGCTTTCGCTGGACCCGGAAGCGCTGCAGCGCTTCTATTACCGCAGGCTTCGGGAGCAGGACGTGCTGCTTTTAACCAGCGCTTGGGTGATGGAAGCTACGCTGGAGAACGGTTCGATCACCCAGCTGATCGCCCTGACAAGGGAGGGGCCCATGCAGGTGGAAGGCGACGTATTCATCGATGCCACCGGCGATGGCGACGTGGCCGCCCTTTGTGCCGTTCCTTATACGGAGGGCCGGGAGGAAGACGGGCGCTCCTTGCCGCCGATTTATTGTTTTACGCTGCAGGGGTGCGGTATGGGATGGGAATCGGTTCTGCCTGACCCGGAAACTTTGGCTGAGATAGGGCTTTCCGGACTGCGGCTGTTTCCCGGCGCCCGCGACGGCGAGATCACGGTCATGATGCTCTATGATGAGGAGGCTGTAGCGACAAGCGCCATCGATCGCGCCAGGGCGGATGGAGCCCTTCGGGCGGCTGTTGATCCAGTCGCGGCGCTTCTGACCCGTTACAGCGCCTTTAAAGGGGCTACAATCGCCCGCCAAGGCGCGCGGGTGGTGTTTCCAGAGGGACGGCATCCCCAGGGGCGCACCATCCTGGATAGTCATGATCTAGCCTCGGGCACGCGCTTTCCCGATTGGGTGGTGGCAAACCTAACGGCGGATATCGAACTGCCGGGCATGGAGGGGATTGAAGAGGCGCCGTCGGTGCGGTCCTATGATATCCCTTATCGGGCCCTGACGCCGGTGCGGGTGAAAAATCTGCTGCTCTGCGGCCGGTGCATTAGCGGCACGCACCGGGCTCATGGAAGCTTCCGGGCTCTTCAGCCCACCTTGGCTACAGGCCAGGCTGCCGGAATCGCGGCTTACCTAGCGATGGATACCGGCGGCCGCGTGCAAAAGATTCCGGTGGCCCGCCTGCAGCAGGAAATGGTTCGCTCAGGCATGGAACCGCCGCGCTGGATGAAGCAAGAGGCATAAGGGCAGGGAAGGACGCGCCATGATACTGACCCAACTAACGGTGAAAAATTTCAGAAATTACGAAGCCCTGGAGCTATCCTTTGCCCCGGGGCTTTCGGTGTTCACGGGACGCAATGCCCAGGGAAAGACGAATCTGCTGGAGGCCATCCATGTGCTGTGCACCGGCCGCAGCCATCGCACTGCACGGGACAAGGAGATGATCCGCCACGATGACGACATGAGTTTTGCAGAACGCGCCTACATTGCTGCAGTCTGCCGCCAGCGGGATGGGGATCATCAGCTGGAGGTCGCCTTAACCCATCGCGGGCGCAAGGCCGTTAGGGTGAATGGTAGCTCTATAACTCGATTGGGCGATCTCATGGGCCATATGAATGCAGTTATGTTCTCACCAGAAGATCTCAATTTGATCAAGGACGGCCCTGCATGGCGCAGGCGATTTATGGATATGACGCTATCCCAAGCCAGAGGGGGATATTTCTTTTTACTGCAGCGCTATCAGCGTGCGCTTTTGCAGCGCAACGAGCTGCTTAAGCGCATCCAGCGGGAAGGAAAAGGCGAGGAAACCATCGAGGTATGGGAAGCCCAGCTGGCGGAAGCCGGCGCGGCGCTATCCTTAAGGCGCAGAGACTTTGCAGAATTTTTAAGCGTGAACGCCCGAGCGATACATGGACGGCTGACAAATGACCAGGAGCAGCTGGAGATCCGCTATGAATCCGCCCTGGAAGGAAACCTACAACAGCGCCAGGAGCAGCTGGCCGAACTGCTGCTCCGGAACCGGCAGCGTGATATCCGGCTAGGCGCCACCACTGCGGGCCCGCATCGGGATGACTTAGCCGTGCGAATTAACGGGGCGGATGCCCGCAGCGATGCTTCACAGGGCCAGCGACGTACGGCTGTGCTGTCGATGAAGCTGGCCGAATTAAAGCTTATGGAAGAGATGACCGGTGAAGCACCCATCCTGCTTTTGGATGACGTATTTTCTGAGCTGGACGGCGCAAGGCGCGAGATGCTGCAGGATTATATCGGACGGGTTCAGACTTTTATTACCTGCGTGGATCTGGAGAGCCTTGCCCTAAAGGAAGGAAGCGTGCGGCGATTTAAGGTGGATCACGGGATAGTAACGCTGGATACATAGAAATTCACCAAATGCAAAATAAAAAGGATATATTCTACATTTGTAGAATATATCCTTTTTATCGGAATAAATTCCTACAGGAATTCAGCTCTCAGTGCGATGGAGCTGGGGTCTCCAGGATAGTCGGATATAAAGATATAAAGATGACAGGGGATATTATGTTTTCGGATATACTGCAGGATTCGGCGGGTACCGCGGGATTTTCCATCCCAAAGTATGATCACTAAATCGACGCTGTCCAGAATCATCTCATTGAGCTTGCCCAGCGTGATGCCCGGATGCAGATGAAAGACAAGCTTAGAAATATTGCGTTCGTCTGCCCAGCGGTTCGCAGCTTTGTCGATCCCCTGTACGCCTCCGGTAACCAGCTCGGTAACGCCTTCTGGGATATAAGGGCTGATGTCCATATCCAGGCTTTTTGAGCCGGCAATACAGATACGCATGGATCGTTACCTCGTACTTTCTCGAAATTAGACGATTTTATGTAAGTTTACTACCACTATATCATGCTTTTATTTTATATTATAGTAAAATAATAGAAAATTAGGAAAAATGTTTTGGATGCAAGTAATCTTTCATAAAAAACGGCTAAATGAATCAAGCATACCAAATTATGCAAAGAGGAGGCTTTACGCCTCCTCTTTTTCTTTATGGTGCGGCATTGAATCATGGATGAAGCTTCGTTTATAGGCAAGATTAGGCCGATATCATGCCATCTAAAGATCACGAAAACGGTTATCATTGGTTGGTGGAAAAAAGGAAAAATAAAGCTACAATACTGGATAGGAGGGCATGAAGAACATGAAAAATAGGAAAAAGCAAACGAGTAGTCTCTTCATTGCAGAGAACCTAGCCACGCTTCGGCAGCACTGCCAGTATTCCCAGGAGGATATCGCTGAAAAGATAGGCGTATCCCGGCAGGCTGTGGCCAAGTGGGAAAGCGGGGGGTCACTTAGATAAAGATACCACATCAATCCCACGCTGACTTTTGCTCAACCGATACAGCCGGAGGGCTGGATAACAAGAAAAGGCGG
>CAJFUN010000040.1 GCA_904420205.1 Candidatus Parachristensenella avicola
CCAGGAAAGGTTCTCCCAGGTGGCAGGCGCTTCTTCGGCGGCGGTGGTCGCTTCGCCTTCAGCGGCAGTCGTAGTTGCCTCGTCGCCGGAGTCGGCGGCAGTCGTGGTTGCCTCGTCGTTTGCTGCGGTCGTGGTGGGGGTGGTTGCGGCCGTATCCTGGCCCTGGCAGGCAGTGAGGCCCAGCGCCAGAACCATGCACAAAACCAATAGGCCGGCAACGATTCGCTTCTTCATGCAGCTCCCTCCTTTTTGGGTGTCCCTACCCGTATATCCTATGGGCAAAAGTCCCTATGCCCATAAGCTGATCCTGATCCACGAGACAGATGGTAAAGTACCGAACGGCAAACCTGCATGTGCTAAGTATATGATGGAAATCCCGCGCTAACCCATCGTTCCAATCAAGAAATTATAAGAAAATATTAGAATTTCTTACATGCTCAGTATAGATGTGACTCAACAATTTTGTCAAATCGTTTTGTTGTCTATTTCTAATCTTTGTAGGATGATTTTGGCAGGTTTGACGAATGCAGCAAGAATTAACAGCAGAATGCCAGAAATAGACAAAGCCTCCCGCCGATCAAAGGCGAGAGGCTCCGGATTGATGCACTACAGCCGTTCCTTTAGCAGGCGCTGGAGAACGGCGGGATTGCCCTTTCCTCCTGTTGCGGCAAGGGCTTTGCCGGTCAGCGCTTGCAGCGCGTTGGCCTTTCCGCTCCGATAGCGTTCGGCCAATCGAGCTTCTTGAGCCAGCACGGCCTCTACCGTGGGGATCAGTTGAGCCGGATCATTGATTTGCATTAGATCGTGATCCTGTACCCACGTTCGCGGATCCTGGTCGGTTTGCCATAGTTCGGTCAAGGCTCGTTTGGCTGTGGAGAAGCTGATCGATTCCTCGCCCAGCAGATCGGCCAAAGCGGCCATATGAAGCGGCTGGATCGGGATGTCGGCCTCTTCAGCGTCCATCAGCCGGTAAGCCTCAGTGGTGATTAGATTGCCTAACAGACGAGGATAGCGGCACAGCGCAGCAGCCTTTTCAAAATAGTCGGCGGTCTGCGCATCGGTCACCAGCGTTTCGCTGGCCAGGGAGGACAGACCGTATTGCTCCATATACAGGGCCTTGCGCTGGTCGGGCAGCATCGGAATTTGAGCCTGAAGCCGGTCAATCTGCTCCTGGGATGTCAAGATCGGCGGCAGATCCGGGTCGGGGAAATAGCGGTAGTCGTTGGCGTCCTCCTTGGCACGCATAGAGAAGGTCGTGCCGCTGGCCGGGTCAAAGCGGCGGGTCTGTTGCACGATGGCCTCGCCCTGGGTCAATGCCTCCACCTGGCGCTGGTACTCGGATTCGATCGCCTTCTGGACGAACTGAAAGGAGTTCAAGTTCTTGATTTCCGTGCGGGTGCCCAGCATATCGGTGCCGGCGGGCCGCACGGAGAGGTTGACATCGCATCGCATGGACCCCTCGTTCATCCGGCAATCGGAAATGCCGGTATATAGTATAATAGCCCGCAGCTTTTTCAAGTAGCTGACCGCCTCCTGAGCCGAACGGATATCCGGCGCGGATACGATTTCGATGAGCGGCACGCCGCAGCGGTTGCAATCGATCAGCGTGCCGAGTTGAGGATCGTGTATGAGCTTGCCTGCGTCCTCCTCGATGTGAATCCGGGTGATACCCACCCGCTTAACGCCGCCCGGGCTTTCAATGTCGAGATAGCCGTTCAGGCATAGGGGCAAATCATATTGAGAGATCTGATACGCTTTAGGCAGGTCGGGGTAGAAATAGTTTTTTCGATCCTGCTTGGAATAGGGCGCAATGGCGCAATGCGTGGCCAGGCCGGCCTTGACGGCATAATCCACGACCTGACGGTTCAGCACCGGCAACGCGCCAGGCATGCCTGTGCAAACCGGACAGCACTGGGTGTTGGGTTCAGCCCCAAAGGTGGTGGGGCATCCGCAGAAAATTTTGGTTTGGGTCTTCAGCTCAATATGGACTTCCAGCCCAACGACCATTTCATAACTTTGCGCCATGAAGTCAAGCTCCTTTCCCGGCTAAGCCGCCGTATGGCCCGGATTGCTCTAAAGCATAAGCTGCCCGATACAGGGTAGCCTCATCAAAGGGCTTGCCCAGCAACCCCAGGCCGATGGGCAGCCCATCGCCATCTTGGCCGCAGGGCAGGCTCATGGCAGGCAGCCCAGCAATATTCGCCGGCACGGTAAAGACATCGCCCATATACATCTGCAGGGGATCGTCCAGCTTTTCCCCCAGCCGGTAGGCGGTGGTGGGGGCGACGGGAGAGAGAATGACCGGGCACCGCTCAAAAATGCGGTTGAATTCTTGGATAATCAGCGTCCGAACCTGCAACGCCTTTTTGTAATAGGCGTCATAATAACCGGCGCTCAGCGCAAAAGTACCCAGCAGGATCCGCCGCTTCACTTCGTCGCCGAAGCCCTCGCTGCGGGAAGCGCGGTAGAGCTCTTCCATGGAGCGATAGTCCGCTGCGCGGTGACCATAGCGCACACCATCGAACCGGGCGAGGTTGGATGAGGCCTCTGCGGAGGAAATGACATAATAAGCCGGCAGCGCATGACGCAACGTGGGCATGGAGACCTCGACGATTTCTGCGCCAAGCTGGGCATAGCGCTGGGCGGCGTCCAGTATAGCCCGGCGGACGGGTTCATCCACTCCGTCGCCCAATAGATCGACGGGCAGGGCCATCGCCATACCCCGGACGCCTTCGTCCAATCGCTGGGTAAAGTGTACGCTGCCGCAGTCTACACTGGTAGCATCCCTGGGATCCGGCCCCACCAGCGACTCCAGCACCAGCGCATTATCGAATACATCCCGGGTGATGGGCCCAATCTGATCCAAAGAAGAGGCAAAGGCGATGAGCCCATAGCGGGATACGGAACCATAGGTAGGTTTCATCCCCACCACGCCGCAAAAGGCGGCAGGCTGGCGGATGGAACCACCCGTATCACTGCCCAGGGCAAAGGCCGCTTCACCGGCAGCTACCGCCGCCGCGGAGCCGCCGGAGCTGCCCCCCGGCACGCGCCCTGTGTCTACGGGGTTACGGGTGGGGTGGAAATAGGAACTTTCGGTGGTAGAACCCATGGCAAATTCATCCATGTTAAGCTTGCCCAGCATGACAGCGCCCTTTAAGCGGTTCAGGACAGTGGCGCTGTACGGCGGGATAAAGTCTTCCAGCATCCGGGAGGCGCAGGTGGTGCGCACGCCCTGGGTGCAAATGTTATCCTTTACCCCCATGGGAACGCCGGCCAAGGGAGGCAACGCCGCCTCTCGGCCCCGGGCGCTGTCTGCCGCATCGGCCTGGGCGAGGGCCAGTTCACCGGTAACGGTCAGGTAAGCGCCGAATGCGGTATCTTTTTCCCGGATCGCATCCAGGTAGGACTCCGTAACCTGGCGGGCGGTAAAGTCCCCGGCGGCATAGCCTCGGACCAGCTGGCGCACGCTTAAAGCGGTGAAATCGGTCATCTTGCATCTCCTTTCTCCCCCATGACCCGGGGAACAGCCACATAACCGCCAGCGCATGTCTTAGCGTTGGCGAGGATGCCTTCGCGGCTCACACAGGGCACGGGCTCGTCGGGACGGAATACGTTGGTTAGCGGGACGATATGAGCGGTGGGCGGAACACCGGCGGTATCCAGTTGTCCCAGCTCGTCAGCAAAGGCGATCATAGCCGCCAGATCTTTGGGCATGCGCTTTCGCTCCGTCTCCGTTAGGGAAAGCTGGGCTAGACGCGCCACGTTCTCAAGCTCCGTATCATCTAGCGTTTTATGCGATGCCGGCGCGGGAACCGGGGAAGGGCTGGACGCGGCCAGATGCAGCTCCTCCAGCTGCCGCAGGTCGACCGGACTGGGCGCCTGGGTCAACGGGCAGACGGCGTCCTTTGTTTTGGGGAATGCGATGACATCCCGAAGCGAATTGGCCCCAACCATGAGCATAACCAGCCGGTCCAAGCCAAAGGCGAAGCCGCCGTGGGGCGGCGTGCCATAGCGAAATGCGTTCACCATGAATCCAAAGCGGGTTTCAATTTGCTCGTCGCTGAAGCCTAGCGCCTGAAACATGCGGCGCTGCACCTCTTGCTGGTGGATGCGGATGGAGCCGCTGCCCAGTTCAATGCCGTTGAGCACTAGATCATAGGCCTGAGCCCGTACCCGGGCCGGATCGGTAGACAGGTAGGGAAGATCCTCGGGATAGGGCATGGTGAAGGGGTGATGCATGGCGATATAGCGCTTTTCCTGCTCGGAATACTCAAACTGAGGGAAGTCGGTGACGAAAAGAAAGCGATAGTCGTCACGGGGCCGCAGGCCCAGCAGATCGCCCAAATCCAACCGCAGCCCGCCCAACGTACGGCGGACACAGGACAGCGTATCCGCGCAGAAGAGCATGAAATCGCCGGCTTGGGCCTCCATGCGCGCAAGCAGGGCATCCATCTGCTCGGAGGTAAAGTATTTGGTCAGGACAGAGTTCAACGTCCCGTCGGGCCGGATTGCGATCCAGGCCATACCCTTGGCGCCATAGCCGATCGCTTTTGCCGTTAGCTCCTCGATCACTGACCGGGAGAAGGCGGCGCCGCCGGGGACGCGGATCGCGCGGACCACTCCGCCGGCATCGGCCGCGCGACGGAATACGCCAAAGCTGGAGCGGGCGGCCAGATCGGTCAGATCCACGATCGGCAGGCCGAAGCGGATATCGGGCTTGTCGGAGCCGTAGCGGTCCATGGCCTGCTTCCAGGTGATGCGGGGGAAGGGGAGCGGCAGCTCAATCCCCTGAACCTGGCGGAAAATGTGAAAAAAGAGCTGCTCCAGGTGCTGCAGGATGTCCGCCTGGTCGATAAAGGCAAGCTCCATATCCACTTGGGTGAATTCCGGCTGACGGTCAGCGCGCAGATCCTCATCCCGGAAGCATCGGGCCACCTGGTAATATTTATCGACGCCGCCTACCATAAGCAGCTGCTTGAAGATCTGCGGCGACTGGGGTAGCGCGTAGAAGCTTCCAGGATGCACGCGGCTGGGGACCAGGTAATCCCGCGCGCCCTCGGGCGTGCTCTTGGTGAGCATCGGGGTCTCCACCTCAAGAAAGCCGTTGCTGTCCAAATAGCCGCGCACGGCTTGCACCACTTGATGGCGAGCGCGCAGGTTCTCAAGCAGAGCGGGGCGGCGCAAGTCAAGAAAGCGGTATTTGAGCCGGAGTTCTTCACGGACTGCGTCGCTGTCGGGGTTAAAGGGCAGCTCTTCGGCCATGGAGAGCAGCTCCAATCGTTCGCAAGCCAGCTCGATGGTACCGGTGGCCAGCTTCGGATTGTAGGTTTCCTCATCACGGATCCGCAGCAGGCCGGAGGCGGCGATGACACTTTGGTTCCGAAGATGCTCGGCCAAGGCAAAGTCTTCGGCCGGCAGGCGCATCGCATCCAAGACAAGCTGCAGCGTGCCGGTACAGTCCCTCAGATCGACAAAGATTACCCCGCCCATGTCCCGGCGGGCTTGCACCCATCCGGCTACCGTAACGCGACGCCCCAGATCGGCTTCGCTCAGGATGCCGGCATAGCTTGTTCGTTTCATGGCGTTTGCCTCCTTGATATGAAAATAAAAAAAGCATTCCGTCCCCACCATGGGACGAAATGCTCACTTTCCGCGGTACCACCCAAATAGGCTTTACAGCCCTCTTTTTTCGACACGAATTCCACCTTCTGCGCAATGGATTGCGTGTGACAGCGTCATTGATGTCTAGCGGAGATCACGTTCCGCAAACGGCTAAATCTACTCGCAGCAGGGCTGCTTTCTCTTAGCGGCTCCGAGTGTTCTTCACCTGAAAATCCATACCGCCTTCCACCAACCGGCGGCTCTCTGCAACGACCCTTTCAGGGTACTTTTCTCATCTAAGCCTTTTAGCGATCAATTTTTGCTTATTATAGCCTGCGCCTATCGGTCTGTCAATCATTTTGGCAAAATTCTTTTGCTTTATGCAAAAGCGCCGGCGAACGGGACATACTAAAGCCAGGAAATTTTTGTTTGGGCCGTGGCCGCTGGGAATTACTCTCTATGGGAAAGATCGATCAAAGCGGCACGGCCGGGGCAGACTAGAGGTGGTGGACATGATACGCAGCAAGGAGCTAATGGGTATCAGCGTGGTCAGCCGCATGGACGGCCGACGGCTGGGCAAGGTCTGCGGCGTAGATTACCGGCCGGGAGAAAGGTGGATTCGGGGGCTGATTGTTGAAACCGGAGGGCTGCGCCGGTCAAAGCGGTATCTTCGCCGGGCGGACATCGCGCTTTTAGGCGCGCACGTGGTGATGACCAACGGGCCGCTCCGGGTCCTACCGGCCCAGGCCAGCTGCCCCAGCGCCATCTATACGCCCGACGGCCAGCTATGGGGCCGAATTAGCGCCCTGCAGATTGACCCGGCGACGGCTCAGGTGGGCCAGGCGGAGGTGCAGGTTTCTCTGTTTGAGGATCTTGCCCATGGATGCCGGGTGGTCCAGGCCTCGACAGACCTTGCGATACGGGACGACCGGGTGATGTATCATCCGCCGGAGAATTCAGGATAGGGAAAGGATGTGAAAAAAATGGTGCGGTATTATAAAGGCATGGTAACCGGGTTGGCGCTGGGTGCGCTGGGTACGGTGGCTGTAGTCACGGCGCTGGATCCCCGGGTATGCAACCGGATGATGAAGCGGGGGCGCAGCCTGTACAAGGGCTGCAAGCGGAAGCTGAGCGACCTGAAGGATTTTTCCTTCTAGGCGGCCGGGGGCGGCCCGAAGCGGTTCGGGCCGCCTTTTGTTAAGGAAAAATGCTGGCTTTTCGTGGAAGAGGAGGGACATGATGAAAAAAATTTGGCTGATATTAGGCGCGGCGGCCCTTCTTGCCCTGTGCTTATGGATGGGCGTGCGGCTTAAGGCCCTGCTGGGAATGCTGCTGTGGGCGGCGGTAATTGCCTACCTGCTGCTGCCGCTGGCCCGTAAATGGGAAGCGATACTGCCGCCGGCGGCCGCCGCGGCAGCTAGCCTGGGCACGGCGCTTTTGGCAGGCGGAGCGCTGGCCATGCTGCTGGTTCCGGGTTTTATCGCCCAGGGCAAGGAGCTACTCACGCAGCTTCCCGGCATGTTCGCCTGGCTTCGAGAGCGGTTAGCTGCCCTGGACGCCTGGTGCCAGACTCAGCTAGGCTTTACATTGAAGCTTTCCAGCCGGCTGCTGGGCGAGGGGCTCGCCCAAACGCTGACCGACTATTTGCGCACGATCCCTATGCCCGATACCCAAGGGGTTGCCAATGCGCTGCTCGTGCCGCTCTTTGCTTACTACCTCATGAAGGACAGGGAACGGATCTGGCAGGGCGCGCTGTACCTGATCCCCGGATGCTGGCGCGGTGACGTGACGCGGATCATGGAGCGGGTGCACCGGGGGCTAACGGGCTACCTGCGGGGGCAGTTATGGGTCTCGCTGTTTGTGGGGCTTTTAACCAGCGCAGGGCTCTACATTGCCCGGGTGCCCTATGCGCTGATCCTGGGCCTGACCATGATGCTGTGCAATGTAATTCCCTATTTTGGGCCCTTTCTAGGCGCAGCGCCCATTGTCGTCGTGGCCGCGGCAGCCGGCCGCCTGGTAAGCGCGCTGGCGGCGGTCATTGTGGTGCAGCAGCTGGAGAATATCGTGATTTCCCCACGGGTAATGGGAAACTCATTGGAGATGAATCCGCTGATTGTGATGATCAGCGTGCTGGCCGGCGGCATGCTATGGGGCGTGGGCGGCATGCTGTTTGCCTTGCCCGCCGTCATTATCGCCCGGGAATGGATCGGCTATTTTATGGACCGGATGACTTTGCCGCGATTGGAGCGGGAAAGATTGATTAAAGCGAATAAATAAGATATAATAGAACCAAGCGAAACATGAAGAGGATAGGATCATGAGCAATTTCGATGAAACCATGAAATTTACCCGGGGGCGGGATGAGGCCAATACCGTAGAAGGTATGCTGGAGCAGGTCTATGCCGCGCTGAAGGAGCGGGGCTATGATCCCAACGCGCAGCTTGTCGGCTATATCCTCTCGGGCGACCCTACTTATATCACGACCCACAATAACGCCCGGTATCTAATCCGCCGGCGGGAGCGGGACGAGATCCTGGAGGAGATTGTCGGCCACTATCTAGCCTATCTGGATGCAAAAGCACGGCTGTAGCCAAACTGACCGAGGGCTCCGGCGGAAACGCGGAGCCCTCTTTTTGTGAAGAAAGGAGCACGCCATGCGGGTGATGGCATTGGACGTGGGCGAGCGGCGAATCGGCGTGGCGATTACCGACCCGCTGGGTATTTCCGCTCAGGGTGTAGAGGTCTATGAGCGACGCGGCTTGGAGCAGGACCTTGCCCATTTCAAGGCTTTAGCGGCTCAGTGGCAGGTAGAGCGCTGGGTGCTAGGGCTGCCGCTGAACATGAACGGCAGCGGGGGTGCGAAGGTTGAGGAGGTACAGCTGCTGGGCGAGCAAATTGCTGAGTCGACAGGGTTGCCTGTCGACTATATGGACGAGCGGCTGACGACGGTGGCTGCCCACCGTGTGCTGATTGAAGGCGGCACCAGCCGGAAAAAGCGCAAAGGCGTGGTGGACAAACTGGCGGCGGTCCTTATTTTGCAAAGCTGGATGCAGAGCCACCCTACGGGGCGATAACCCTAGAAACAGGAGGACAGTATGAGCGAAGAAATGAACGACGCGATCATTGAACTGATTAATGAACAGGGAGAACCCGAAAAGTTTGAGCACCTCATGACATTGGAGTACAAGGAAAATGCCTATCTCATCATGCATCCTGCCGAAGCGGAGGATGTGGATGACGGCGAGGTCGTGGTGCTGGCGATCCGCACCGACGATGAGGGCGAAGAAGTATACGAAATCGTAGAGGATGAGAAACTGGCGCAGGAGGTTTTCGAGGAGTTCCTGCTGATCCTGGATTCGGACGAAGAGGAGCCGTAACTTTTGCGGCAAAATCAGCGCATATAAGCGGGCGTTTTCCCGTAAATGGGGAGAAAAGAGCCTTGCCAAGCGTCTGCGGCTATGCTATAATATTCGTCGGTATTTCGCACTCCGGTAGACTGAACGGGAGGTGCCTTTCGGGGTCCCCGCGCAGGATGAAGCCGGAGGAGGACCAAAAACAAAGGAGGATTTTATCATGCCCGTTATTTCCATGAAGCAGCTGTTGGAAGCCGGCGTCCATTTCGGACACCAGACCCGTCGCTGGAACCCCAAGATGAAACCCTATATTTTTACGGAGCGCAATGGGATCTTCATCATTGACCTGCAGAAGACCGTCCGCAAGGTGGACGAGGCCTACAACTACATTAAGGAAGTGGCCATGAACGGCGGCAGCATTCTGTTCGTCGGCACGAAGAAGCAGGCGCAGGAATCCATTCAGTTTGAGGCTCGCCGGGCCAACATGTTCTATATCAACCAGCGCTGGCTGGGCGGCACGCTGACGAACTTTAAGACCATCCGGGGCCGCATCGCCTACCTCAAGAGCCTCTATGAGATGGAGGAAAACGGCACCTTTGATCAGCTGCCCAAGAAAGAAGTCATTAAGCTGAAGGCCGAGCGCGATAAGCTGGAGAAGAACCTGGGCGGCATTAAGGAAATGACCAAGCTGCCCGACGTAATGTTTGTCGTGGATCCCCGCAAGGAGCATATTGCCGTAGCGGAAGCCCGTAAGCTCAATATCCCGATCGTAGGTATTGTTGACACCAACTGCGACCCCGATGAAATCGATTATATCATCCCCGGCAACGATGACGCCATCCGTGCCGTGAAGCTGATCCTCTCCGCCATGGCTTCCGCCGTGCTGGAGGGCCGCCAGGGCGAGCAGCTGGAGGAGACGGCCTCGGAACCTGTTGAGGAAACCGCCGCGGAGGAGACAGCCGAGACCGCTGAGGCTGCCGAGTAATCGCCGGAGCACATACACAGAAAAGGGAAGGCTGCTTCCCTTTTTTTAAGAAAGATTATGGAGGTATGAGATGTTTACTGCACAGGATGTTAAGACCCTGCGCGAGCGTACCGGCGCTGGGATGATGGATTGCAAAAAGGCCATGGTAGAAACCGACGGCGATATGGAAAAGGCCATTGAGCTGCTCCGCGAAAAGGGACTCGCCGCTGCTGCGAAGAAGGCCGGACGCATTGCGGCCGAGGGTGTGGTCGATTCCTATATTCACATGGGCGGCCGTATCGGCGTGCTGGTCGAGGTGAACTGCGAGACTGATTTCGTGGCTAAGACGGACGATTTCCGCAACCTGGTTCACGATGTGGCGCTGCAGATTGCCGCTGCGAATCCCACCTATGTAAACCCTGAGGACGTGCCCGCCGCCGTGCTGGAGGCTGAGAAGGAGATCCTGCGCGCCCAGGCCTTGAACGAAGGAAAGCCCGAGAAAATCGTGGAGAAGATGGTGGAAGGCCGCATCAAGAAGTACTATGAGGACAACTGCCTGATGAACCAGCGCTTTGTTAAGGATCCCGACGTGACCATCGGCCAGCTGGTAACGGAGAAAACCGCCAAGATCGGGGAGAAGATCTCCATCCGCCGTTTTGTCCGCTTTGAGATGGGCGAGGGCCTGGAAAAGCGCCAGGACAACTTTGCCGAGGAAGTTGCGGCTCAGATGAAGTAATCCTGCAAGGGTTGTTGTTTTCGAGCAGCCTATTTCCGGCATCCCGTCCGCTCAACGCAACCAAAGCGGGCGGCTAAAATTACACATAAAAAGCAGGGCGTCAAGTCAAACGACTTGACGCCTTTTTTGCTGTGCGATAGAACGCCGGACAGGGCAAGCCGCGCGTAGAGAGAAGCACATATGTACAATAGAATCTTTCTTGAAGATGTTCCCTTTTGCTGAAAATAGACATGAAAGTAGGGACGAACCGCCAATCGGGGCGAATACCGGTCGGGGTGCAGCGATCGATGCGGTAAAGATGCGAAGGGCAGGCCCAATGAAGACCGGCAATAGCCGGATGATGCGGCACCCGGGCTGGACAAGTATGGAGAGCCATGGCGAACGAGCGCAATCGCAAAGGCGGGTAGACGATGGAAAGACGGGCGGCGGCGGATCGCGCTATGCGAAACGCGCAGCGTGCATATCAAAGCAGCATCCGGAGCCCGGAAGCGCCGGTGCAGTCGGGGAGGCGCGCCACAGGAAGAAGCGCGATAGCCCGGCCAGGGGAACCATTGAGCAGGGATCCGGCGCATGGAGCATTGAAGCAAACCGCGGGACGAAACGATTCGATCCCCGGCCGGGCCAAGAAGCGTTGCCCGATATGGATAGCTGGGCGATCGTAATCCTATTGGCGCAGGGAACGCGGCTGGTTTGCTGGGAATATCCCTGGCGCAATTGACGCTGTAGGGCCTTTCTGGTATGATACAAAAGATGCGGGGACGTTTTCATATAGCGAACCCGATCCAGTTGGGATATCGCCGCAGGCGGTATGCGGCTGGAAATTTCTAGGAATTGAGGATCGGATTGTGGAAAACACCATGGACAAGATAAACAATGGCTTTTCTTCCGTATCATAAGGGCAGGATGGCGAATCCTACCCATTTTTTGCGCTTTTAGCAGACCATCAACCTGATATGCGACAAGGAGGACAAAAGATGAACATGCTGCGTTATAAGCGGGTGCTGCTGAAGATCAGCGGCGAGGCCTTAGCTGGAACAAAAGGGTACGGCATCGATCCGGAAGCGCTGCGACATATTGCCAAGGAGCTGAAGGAAACCTATGATCTTGGCGTGCAGCTTGGCATTGTAGTAGGGGCGGGGAACATATGGCGTGGCCGCATCGGCGTGGGAATGGATCGCGTGAACGCCGATCACATGGGCATGCTTGCCACCACGATCAATGCGCTGGCGCTGCAGGATGCGCTGGAGAACCTGGGCGTGCCCACCCGCGTTCAGACCGCCATTGAGATGAAGGAATTCGCAGAACCCTATATTCGCCGGCGCGCCATGAGCCACCTGGAAAAAGGCCGCGTCGTGATCTTCGGTTGCGGCACGGGAAATCCCTTTGTAACAACCGATACGGCGGCTGCACTTCGGGCCAACGAGATTAAGGCCGACGTATTCCTGAAGGCAACCAATGTGGACGGCATCTATACCGCCGACCCCCGCAAGGATCCCAATGCGAAGCGCTACCGCACGATCAGCTACATTGATGCGTTGAAAGACGAGCTCAAGGTGGCCGATGCCACCGCCTTCTCCATGTGCATGGAAAATGGTATGCCCATCTTGGTTTTTGATTCCCATGCGGAGGGGAACATTGTTCGCGCTTGCCAGGGCGAGGATATCGGGACCGTCGTAGGGCGGGATATTCAAACGGAATTTTATGCATAGCTTGGCCGCAGATCGCGGATGCGCGACCATTGGCGCCTAAAGCGGCGCTTTTGCATCGTTGGAGGGCCAAAATGGGGCAATCCCGCGGTAAGGTGTTGTATTCGGAGCCAAAACCGTATAAAATATGAGCTATCAAGCAATGAAATCGTCTGGAGGAGAGCACCATGACCCATAAAGAATTGATTCAGGACGCGGATTCACGCATGGCTAAAACCGTCGGCGTGGTTAAGCAGGAGCTTACGACGCTGAAAGCAGGCCGGGCCAACCCTCAGATTTTGGATCGGATTACCGTAGATTATTACGGAAGCCAAGTGCCCATTACGCAGATTGGCAACGTTTCCGCGCCGGAGCCCCGGGTATTGGTCATCCAGCTGTGGGAAGCTTCGATGCTTAAAGCGGTTGAGAAGGCGATTTTGCAGTCCGATCTGGGGATTAACCCCATGAACGATGGTAAGGTGATTCGCCTGGTGGTGCCGGAGCTGACGCAGGAGCGCCGCAAGGAGCTGACCAAGACGGTCAGCAAGGTGGCGGAAGAAGGGCGCATCGCTGTCCGCGCCATCCGACGCGACACGATGGACGCCATGAAGAAGCTGGAAAAAAAGAGTGAAATCACCGAGGACGATCTGCGCTCCGGAGAAAAAGAGCTGCAGAAGGTACACGATAGGTACATTAAGACCATCGACGACTTGGCCGCGGCGAAAGAAAAGGAGATCATGGCGGTATGATCCAGTCCGCCCAGGTGGTGGGATTGCCCCTTGCAGAGGCGCTGCTTGCGCTGAAGGCGGAGGGATATGACCGCGTCCAGGTGGCGGATATTACGCTGGGCCGGGGCCAAGCCTGGCCGCTGGTGCGGGTTGTCCGGCAATCATTCCGGGGGCGCATACCCCTTCTTGTGGTCTGCCGTTTCCCAGACGCGCTTTGATCCATGGGTAAGTGGCTCCCCGATTGGCCCGGCGAGGGCGCGGGGAGCCTTCTTTATCACGGCAAACGCACAGGAGGAAAGGAGCATCGTGAAGGAACCTTATGAAAAAATACCCCGGCATGTAGCCATCATTATGGACGGCAATGGCCGGTGGGCGCAAAAACGGGGCCTGCCGCGGCCGGTAGGGCACCGTGCTGGCGTAGAGGCGCTGCGGGATATCGTGCGCATGTCCAGCGACGTAGGGATCGAGGTATTGACCGTGTACGCCTTCTCTACGGAGAACTGGAGCCGCCCCCAGGATGAAGTGGGAGCGATTTTCCGCTTAATGCTGGAATATCTGAATCGCGAGGTGGCGGCCTTGGTGGAAAATCAGGTGCGGATCCGAATCATCGGACGGCGGGACCACCTCAACGATACGCTGCTTAGCGCTATTGAGAAGGCTGAAACGGCCAGCGCCCATTGTAAGGGCTTGGCGTTCAATGTGGCGCTCAATTACGGCGGCCGGGCTGAGCTGGTAGATGCGGCGCGGGCTTTGGCCCGAGCCGTGCAGCAGGGAGAGCTGAGCCCGGAGATGATCGATGAGCAGACCATCAGCCGGTACTTGTATACTGCGGGTCAGCCCGATCCTGACCTTTTGATTCGGACCGGCGGGGATCAGCGTCTCAGCAATTTCTTGCTCTATCAGAGCTCCTATGCAGAGCTCTACATTCCCGATACGCTATGGCCGGATTTTACGCCCGAAGCATATGACAAGGCCCTGCGCAGCTATGCGGCCCGGCAGCGGCGCTTCGGCGGCATAAAACCGCGGTAGGGAGGATAAAATGCTTCAAAGGACCCTGATCTCCCTGGTGCTGCTGGGCCTGGCGGCTCTGCTTCTGATCTTTCGGGAGACGCTCTTTCCCGTCTTTATCCTGCTGGTGGGTCTGTGGGCGCAGTGGGAGGTATATGGCGCTTTCCGAAAGGGCGGCTATAAGCCGACCATCTGGACGGGCATGCTGTTTATGGCCTGCCTGTATCCCGTTTATACCTTCTGGGGATTGGAAGGGGTGCTCTGCATCTACCTGGTGCTGACGACAGTCAACCTGGTGTGGGGCGTTTTCATGCCGCAGCGCCAGCTGAAGGATACCATGGCCTCCATCTTTGCCATGTTTTACCCGGGCTGGTGCGTGTTGACCATGGTCATTATCAACGCACAGCCCAAGCAGCTGGCGGATATCGGCATGACGCTGCTAATTTTGATTCCCTGCTCCAATGATATTTTTGCTTTCCTGTTCGGACGCTTCTGGGGGAAAACGCCGCTGGCGCCTAAGATCAGCCCCAAGAAAACGGTAGAAGGCGCGCTGGGAGGCTTTTGCTGCGGCATTTTCGTATCGCTTGCGGCCGGGGCGGTGTTTCGCTCCCTTTTCGGGTATACAGTTATGCCGCTTCTGCATTATGCGCTGGTGGGGGCGCTGTGCGGCCTTTTCAGCCAAGTGGGGGATCTGACGGCCTCTACGCTGAAGCGCTCCATGGGGATCAAGGATTTTTCCCATGTATTAGGCAACCATGGCGGCATTATGGACCGGGCAGACAGCATCATGCTGGGTTCGGTCGCGCTGTTCGTGTTCTATACGGTCTTTTACTAAAGCGAGGAAGCCATGAAAAAAAAGCTTTTGCTCCTGGGATCGACAGGATCCATCGGACGCCAGACGTTGAGCGTGGTGGACCACCATCCGGACGCCTTTGAGATCGAAGCGCTGGCGGCTTACCGATCGGTGGATGCGATGGAGGCCCAGGTAGCCCGATACCGACCGCGCCGCGTTTGCATGGTGGACGCGGAGGCGGCGCGGCGGCTGGCCGACAGAGTGGATGTGCCAGTGCTGTCTGGTGAAGCGGGGCTAATGACGCTGTGCGACGACACGCAAGCGGATCTTGCGCTGGATGCCGTGGTGGGCATTGCGGGTTTGACGGCGGTGATGCGCCTGATCGGCCGGGGGGTGGATATTGCCCTGGCCAACAAGGAAGCGCTGGTGACCGGCGGTGCGCTGGTGATGGAGGCCGCCCGGCGGAATCATGTGAAGCTGTTACCGGTGGACAGCGAGCATTCGGCCATTTTTCAATGCCTGCAAGGCGGGAAGCCGCCTTACAGGCTATGGCTAACGGCGTCCGGCGGCCCCTTTTACGGCTATAGCCCGGAAGAGCTAAAGCATGTTACGCCGCAGCAGGCGCTGCGCCATCCCAATTGGTCCATGGGCAGCAAGATCACCGTCGATTCGGCCACGCTGATGAACAAGGCGCTGGAGGTAATGGAGGCCCGGTGGCTTTTTGATGTGCCTCCGGAGCGTATTGGCGTGCTGGTCCATCGGAAGAGCGTCGTTCATTCGCTGGTGGAGTTTGCCGATCACTCCATTTTGGCGCAGCTGGGTTGCCCGGACATGCGGGTGGCGATCCAGTATGCGCTTACCTATCCGGATCGGCTGGATTGCCCAGCGCCCGCCCTGGACCTAACGGCCGCCGGTGCGCTGGAGTTCACCGAGCCGGATCGGGTGGCCTTTCCGGCGCTTGAGCTGGGTTACCGCGCCCTGCAAAGCGGCAGCGCGGCGGCGATCGCCCTCAACGGAGCAAATGAGCTGGCGGTGGCGGCCTTCTTGGGGGGGCGGATCGGTTTCACGCAGATTCCCGCACTGGCAGCGCGAGCCATGGACGCTTTTGCAGGCGAGCCTGTGGGCAGTATCGGCGATGTGCTGGAGCTGGACCGGCGGGTCCGCGCGCGCGTGGAGCGGTGGCTGTAGAAACTTTTCAAACAAGCGCTGCGTCTATCATGATAACCGGCCCGGCCGGTATGCGGCGGATGCCGGGCAGAACTGCGCAAGGAGGCGCCATAGATGAATATCGGTTGGATCCTATTGACGATCTTGATGATCGGCGTGCTGATTACCGTGCATGAGCTTGGTCATTTCTTGGTGGCAAAGGTCTTTCGTTTCCCGGTTTTTGAGTTTTCCATCGGGATGGGGCCCGCGATTATAAAGCGCAAGCGGGGGCAGACTCAATACAGCCTGCGGGCGCTGCCGGTGGGCGGATACGTGGCCTTCGAGAGCATGACCGATCAGGTGGCTGAGGAGCGGGTTTTTCAGCGGCAGCCTTTGGGGCACCGGTTCTGGGTGGTGCTGGCCGGCCCGCTCATGAACATCATTATCGCGATTGTGATCGCTGCGCTGGTGCTGGCTTGCTGGGGCGTGGCGGTCAACATTCCCAGGGTAGAGTCGGTCAACGCGGGCTCCCCTGCGGAAGCTGCCGGGTTGATGCCGGGTGACGATATCATTGCGGTAGACGGTGTAGATGTAGAGGGCGATTACGCGGCCTTTAGCCAGATTTTAGCGCAAAATACCGGTGTGGAAACCACCTTTACCGTGCGCCGGGACGGGCAGACCTTTGATACGACCCTGACGCCGCAACTGGACACCGAGGCGAACCGCTACATGGTAGGCATCACGGTGGGCTATGAATACCAGCCGGTTCCCTTCTTCCCGGCCTTGGGGCAGGCCTTTGTTTGGACCTTCACCATGGTCAAGGAGATGCTGGTCTTCCTGGGCGGCCTCTTTCGGGGACAGGGCGCTGGCGATGTAGCCGGGATTGTCGGCGCGGTGACCATGGTGGCGGAATCGGGCGCCACCTATGGCATGGCCTCCTTCCTTACGATGGTTAGTTACCTGTCCATCAACCTGGGCGTGATGAACCTGCTGCCGCTGCCGGCGCTGGACGGCAGCAAGCTGCTGCTGATGGGCGTGGAAAAGCTGCGGGGCAAGCCCCTGCCGCCGGAAAAGGAAGGCGTGATGAATCTGGTCGGGTTGGGCTTCTTCTTTCTGCTGTTTATTTTCTTGACTTTCCGTGACGTCGGCCGGATCATTGGAGGATAATATGGCAAGACGCAAGGCAAGATGCGTGCGGGTGGGCAACCTGACCCTGGGCGGTCAGGAGCCCATCTATATTCAATCGATGACCAACACCGACACTCGCGACGTAGCGGCGACCGTAGCGCAGATTCTGGAACTGGAGGCGGCAGGCTGCGAGATTGTGCGCTGTTCGGTGTATGATGAAGCCTGTGCCAAGGCCATAGGGTCGATTAAGGCGGCTATCCATATCCCGTTGGTGGCGGATATTCACTTCAATGCCGCCCTGGCGGTCGCCGCGGTAGAAAACGGCGTGGACAAGCTGCGCATTAACCCCGGCAACATCGGCTCACGGGTTCGGGTGGAGCGGGTGGCCCATGCCGCACGGGCCCACGGTGTACCGATCCGGATAGGCGTCAATTCCGGCTCCCTGTCCCGGGAAATGCTGGAACGATATGGAGGCCCTACGGCTGAGGCCCTGGCTCAAAGCGCCTTGGAGGAGGTGGCCGTGTTGGAGTCGGTGGGCTTTGAGGACATTGTGGTGGCTGTCAAGTCCACCGACGTGAGACAGACGGTGGAAGCAAACCGGATTTTGGCGGCCGCCTGCGATTATCCCATCCACCTGGGCGTGACCGAATCGGGTACGGTCGGCTATGGCAGCATCAAATCGGCGGTGGGGATCGGCACGCTTTTGATGGAAGGCATCGGCGACACCGTGCGGGTATCGCTTTCCGGCAGCCCTGTACCCGAGATCCCGGCAGCCCAGCAGATTCTGCAGGCCTGCGGGCTTAGGTCTTTCCGGCCGGAGATCATCTCGTGCCCCACCTGCGGCCGCTGCGGAATCGACGTGGAAGCCATGGCCGGCGAGGTGGCCCGGCGGGTGCGCCATGTGACCCGCCCGCTCAAGATTGCCGTCATGGGCTGCGTGGTCAACGGCCCCGGCGAAGCGCGGGAGGCGGATTTTGGCCTGGCCGGCGGCAAGGAGTATGGTATGGTCTTTTCCCGGGGCAAGCCCCCGCGCAAGGTGGCCCGTGACCGGCTGCTGGAGGAGCTGATCTACGAGCTTGAACAAGCCGGTGTGATCGGATAGGTGCGAAAGACGAGAGGCTGGGACAATGTTTGTCCCGGCCTTTTTCTATGGAAAAAGTGCATAAAACAGGCAAAAAAGCGCATTCGAGAAAAAGATAAATCGTCATATGCCTCCATCCAGCCCGGCGCATTTCGGCTGTATGATAGAAGAAACAAACGGCATGGAGGAGGTGTGTATCATGCGAAGAAAGCGCACATGGGTGGCGGCCTGGTGGATTGCGGCATGCCTGTGCCTTTGCGCCGGAGGATGCAAGCGGGCAGGCGATCCGCTGGGGGAAGCAGATGGCGGGCAACTGGAAAGGCGGACGGACAGCTGGCAGCACAGCACATCGCCGGTTAGCCTGACCATCAATCATGGCGTAGTCATGCGGCAGGGGCAGCTCATGGCCTGGGGAGACGACGATGTATCGCGTCAGATCATGGATCTGACCGGAGTGAAGCTGGTCAGCACGGCGGAATACCAGCCGCTGGATGAGCTGGCGGCTACTTACTGCCCGGACTTTTGGGAAAGCCTGGAGCCAATGGAGAAGCTGAACAACGCATATACCGACGGGCATGTGTATACGCTGCGGAAGGGCTATCGCAGCGACGCGGCCTATGATGACCCCAGGATCCCGGTGGCGCCGCCCTACCTTATGAGCCTGAGGCAGGATGTGCTGGAGCGGGCTGGGGAAACCGTGCCCGATTCTGTGGAGGAGCTGGAGGCGTTGCTGTATCGGATCAAGGGACGCAGCCAGGAGCTAGGCATCCGCATACCGCTTCGGCTGGCGGATGTGTCCGAGTCGCCGGTGCCGGCCTGGATGGGCATCTGGCAGACCATTTACTGGGACGAGACGGCGGGCCGGGTGCGTACGCCCTGGCGGCAGCAGGAATGGACGGACTATTTAAGCATGATGCGGCGATGGGTGCAGGATGGCATTGTAACGCTGCCGGAAAAGCCGCTGCCCTGGCGAGCGGAGCAGATGGATCAGATCGCCGATCCCGAGGATCCGGAAAAGACGACGTACCGGATTGCTTCCTACGAATACTACGACGCCACCGGCGGGGAATGGTTCGCCACGGCGGAAAGCGAGCTGCTGTACCGCGACAGTAGCAATATCTACACGCTGCGAGAGGGGGCGGAACAGCACGATACCCCGCTGCCTTACCGGCTGGTGGAAAGACCTCTGGCCTATCAGGGCGAGGTGCGCTATCGGGCGGCCGACCTGTCCATCGGTGAATCCGTCACAGGGTGGAAGAACGGCGGGCTGTTCATCAGCAAGGCCTGCACGCAGCCGGACCGGGCGATCCTCTTTTTCCAGTTCCTAAAAAGCCAGCAAGGCGCCAAGCTGACGCACTGGGGCGTGGAGGGGAAGCATTACACCGTCCAGGAGGACGGCACGCTGCTCTATGAGACCCAATACCGCAATCCGGAAGATTACGTCAGCGACCAAGCCTCCCTATCCTCCCCATCCAGGAGAAGACGGGTATCGAGCTGTGGAACTATCTGGATGACGGCTGGGTCAGCGGCATGATGGATGCCTCGCCGCAGCTATACCACAGCAATTCGGACCTCATCGCTTTGCGGGAAATGAAGATTCGTGCGGGGGTGGAGCATAAGCAATACGCAGCGAAAAACCGGAACCCAGCCCTGCACTTTGCGCTGCCGGACGCCAATACGCCGGCCTTGCAGGAGCAATATGGCGCCATGGAAGAGGCGTGGCATCGGGCGGCGCGGGAGATGGTGGAGGCGCCCAGCGAGGAGGCTATGCTGCTTCGATGGAACCAGTTGATGGATGAGCTGAGCGTACAAGGCATTGACGAGCTGGAGGCCCAGATGACGGAGCGCTATTTGGAAGTCCTGCCCCGGTATCAGCAGGCCGGATACCGGACGGACCTTCAAGCGCCCTAAAAGGCCGGTATATCCCAAAATCGGATGAAGCCATCGGCTTCATCCGATTTTTTATGATATGCTTTGGGCGGCTGAGGCGTGGATGGACGGCCGCCTTTTATAGGACCGCGGTGAGCCAACGGTCGAAATCCAGCTGGAGAAAGGCGCGTATCTCCCCGGCGACGGTGGGGGAGAGCGTCGAAACGCGCCGGGGGCCGCGGGCGGTCAGCACCAGGGGGTCGATATAGCGCTTCTTAGCGGGAATGTTGACGCAATAGCATCCTTGGGGCCGCTCGTCATGACGGCAGAGCCCATGGAGGTTTCGGTAAGCGCGCCAGGCTGTCCGGGTCTGGGGATCCCCCTCCAGCTTTCCGATTACAGCCTGTTCGGTGGTATAAAGATCGCCGGGCAGCAGGACGCCGCTGGCCAGGGCCTGCCGAAGCAGGTCGGCCAGCGCCTGCATGGCAAAGCGGTCTTCATCGGACACGTACCAGTAGCCGTTGGCCAGAGCCCGGCGCGTGAAGGCTTCAGCCGTTTCCAGCTGGGAGAAGGCCGGCTCAGGCTGCCCGTCCTCGCCGGTTGCCAAGCGCAGGTCCCCATACAGTGCGGCGATTTCTTCAAGAGGCGCACCTTGCACCAGATAGGCATTGCCCAGCGTGTACTCCAACCGGTCGGCCGACAGCCGGGGCGCAGCGTTGTCAGCCACCGGATAGCGGTGGTAATCGGATACCTGGGCGGTACGCAGGCCCAGACCGGAGAGGATGCGCCGGATGGGGGCGGAAGACGCGATGATGTCGGCGGTGTGGGCCTCGGTGGATTCCTGGGCCAGGTAATCCCCCTGCAAAAAGTCGATTACATGGGCAAAGGCTGGGGAGGCGATATCATGGAGCAGGCCGGCTACAGCCTGGGCAGGATCATGGGTGAAGCGCCAGACAATACGGCCTACGCCCAAGGAGTGCGTGAGCCGGGTATAGGGCGCAAGGTTGCGGTAGGCGGCAAAGCAGGTGTATTCACATCCGCAGTGCATACCGACGCCGCCCAGCCGCCGCAAAGGGGGCGTCGCAGCCAGTTCGGATAGAAAGTCCGGGCATTCCGCTGAAAATAGATCGATATAATCCATTATAGGCTCCTTTGCGCATTTGGGCCTATTATAGGCTCCGGGAACTGGAAAGGCAAGCGGAGAAGATTGTATTTTGGCTCGATGTCAAGACTTGAAACGCCCCCTGGGCTGTGATATGGTAGTCAGCAGAAAGCAAGGAGGCGCGCAGGCATGTCGGAGCAGATGATGACCCTTTTGCAGCACATGGACAGCTATATCGGCTACCGGGATCCCCTAGGGAAAACCGGCAGCTGCTGGCTGAAAAAGGTAAAAATCAACCCCGTACGCCAGCTGTGGATGATGCAGGTGATGTCGCTTGCGCCGCTGGATCAGGAGCAGACCGAGTGCCTGCGCCGCTCGCTCTGCGAAAGTTACGAGCAGCAGGAGATCCTGCTGGAGGTGATTCAGCCTACGACACTGCAGGAAGCGGCGTCCTGCTGGCCCCTGTGGGTGGAGGCGCTGGAGACGGAGTTTCACCCTGCCGATCCCCAGGTGGGCGAGATGGAGGCGCTGATGAACGCCCGGATTCATCATAAAGGCGATAGCCTTGTTATTTCGGTAGGAGAGATGACCAACATCCGCCATCATGATCAGCTGGGCGCATTGCTGGCCCGTAGGCTGTCCGAAGCCCTTGGCCGCACGATCCAGGTGATGTTTGACATGCCGCTGGTGCTGCCTGCGTCTCAACCGGAAAAAAACGCGCAGCCGGAGAAACCGGCGCCGGCCCGGCGTCCACGGGCATCCAAGGCCCCTGTGCGCGAGGAGGGGGATCTGATCTATGGCCGCACCATACGGGACGAGCCCATCCCCATGGGCGAGGTGGGTGAGGAATCGGGCCGTATAGCGGTGGAGGGCGTGGTGTTCAAGCGGGAAAGCCGCCAGCTGAAGAGCGGTAAATACCTTTTTACCTTTGCGCTGACCGACTACACGGGCTCTATCTCCAGCAAACTTTTCCTGGAGGAAAAGGATTTGGAGAGCGTGACCGGCAAAATCAAGGAAGGGCAGTGGCTGCGGGTGGGCGGCGACTGCCAATACGACAGCTATGCCCACGAGGTCGTGCTACGGGCCACGGGAATCCGGCCCATCTCCCCGGTGGAGCGGATGGATAACGCCCAGGAGAAACGGGTGGAGCTGCACCTGCATACGCAGATGTCCTCCATGGACGGCCTGACGCCCATCAAGGAGGTGGTGCAGCGCGCGGCCAAGTGGGGACATCCTGCCCTGGCCATTACCGATCACGGCGTGGTGCAGGCCTTCCCAGATGCCTATGAGGCGGCCCATAAGGCGGGCATCAAGCTGATTTTGGGTATGGAGGCCTACATGGTAGCCGATCGGGCCGGTGTGATCCGCGGCCCCGGCGAAGGCGACTTCCATCAGAGCTTCGTGGTATTCGACATTGAAACGACGGGGCTAGATAAATTTAAATGCGGCATTACCGAGATTGGCGCGGTGCGCGTCCAGGACGGCAAGATTCTGGACACCTTTGAGAGCTTTGTCAACCCCGGCATGCCCATCCCTTCGGAGGTGGTGCATCTGACGGGCATCACCGACGCCATGGTGGCCGACGCGCCGGAGGCTGCTCAAGTGCTGCAGGATTTTGCCGCTTTCTGTGGGGATAGCGTGCTGGTGGCCCATAACGCGGCCTTTGATATTGGGTTCATTCGTTATTACGGCCATATGTACGGCCTGAATTTCGCCAATCCGGTGCTGGATACCCTGGCCCTTTCCCGGAGCTTGTATCCCCATGTGCGCAGCCATAAGCTGAACGATATTGCCAAGCGATTGAACGTGACCATGATCCGGCATCACCGGGCCAGCGACGATGCGGCAACCTGCGCCGGTATCCTGGATAAACTGCTGGCTGAGCTGGCGGGCAAGGGCGTAGATCGCCTGGAGCTTGTCAATCAGAAGGTGCTGGAGATGAACCCGCAGGCCGGGGAAAGCTTTCATACCGTGGTGCTGGTAAAAAACCATACAGGCCTGCGTAACCTGTATGAACTTGTCAGCGAGGCCCATCTGCACCACCTCTATCGCGGCAAGCCCCGCATTCCCAAGCACATGCTGGCTGAAAAGCGGGAAGGGTTAATCATTGGCAGCGCCTGTGAGGCAGGAGAGCTCTTCCGCGCCGTGCTACGGGGCGACGAACCCGATGAACTAGAACGGATCGCCTCCTTTTACGACTACTTGGAGATTCAGCCCATAGGCAACAACGCCTTTTTAATCCGGGAAGGCGAGGTAGCTGACGAAGAGGGCCTGCGCAATCTGAACCGCCAGATCCTGCAGCTGGGAAAGCGCATGGGAAAGCCGGTGGTAGGCACCGGCGACGTGCACTTTCTGAATCCCCAGGATGAATATTACCGGCGGATCCTGATGCATGGACAGAAGTTCTCCGACGCTGATTTCCAGGCGCCGCTTTACTTCCGCACCACCCAGGAAATGCTGGATGAATTTGATTACTTGGACAGCGACGACCAGTATAAGGTGGTGATCGGCGATCCACAGGCCATCGCCGCGCAGGTGGAGGAGGTGGCCCCGCTTCCCCCGTATAAGCTCTATGCGCCCACCATCGAGGGCGCTCAGGACGAGGTGGTCAGCATGAGCTACAACACGGCCAAGGCTCGCTATGGCGATCCGCTGCCGGAGATTGTGGAGAAGCGGTTGGAAAAGGAGCTGGCCTCCATTACCGGCTATGGATTTTCCGTGCTGTACCTGATCGCCTCACGTCTGGTAACCAAGTCCATGTCCGACGGCTACCTGGTCGGCAGCCGGGGTTCGGTGGGGTCTTCGCTGGTGGCGACCATGACAGGCATCACCGAGATCAATGCCCTGCCGCCCCACTACCGCTGCCCCCAATGCCAATATTCCAATTTCGACGTGGATACCGCCCAATATCCCACAGGGCCTGACCTGCCCGACGCTGACTGCCCCCGCTGCGGCCACAAGCTTGTCAAAGATGGCTATGATATCCCCTTTGAGGTGTTCCTGGGCTTTAAGGGCGACAAGGTGCCGGATATTGATTTGAATTTTGGCGGTGAATACCAGTCGCGGGCCCATGCCTATACAGAGGTGCTGTTGGGCAAAGGCAACGTGTTTCGAGCGGGCACCATCGGCACCATCGCCGAGAAAACGGCTTACGGCTATGTAAAAAATTACCTGGCTGAACACAACAAAGTGGTGCCCCGGGCCGAGGAAGACCGGCTGACGGCAGGATGCACCGGCGTGAAGCGCACCACCGGGCAGCACCCCGGCGGGATCATCGTGGTGCCGGACGATATGAGCATCTACGATTTCTCTCCTATCCAGTATCCGGCGGACGACGCTGAGGGCGGGACGATTACCACGCACTTTGATTTTAACTCGCTGCATGACCGCTTGGTTAAGCTGGATATTCTGGGCCATGACGATCCCACCATGCTGCGTATGCTGCAGGATCTGACGGGGATTGATCCCAAGACGCGGCCCCTGGACGATCCAGGCGTGCTGAGCCTTTTCCAAAGCCCCAAGGCGCTGGGCGTTACGCCGGAGCAGATCGGCTCCAATACCGGCACGCTGGGCATTCCCGAGTTCGGCACGGCCTTTGTGCGGCAGATGCTGGAGGATACGCATCCCACCACGGTCAGCGAGCTGATCCGTATTGCCGGCCTTTCCCATGGCACCGACGTGTGGCTGAACAACGCCCAGGAGAAGGTACGCGAAGGCGTAACCACGCTGAAGGAATGTATCGCCACCCGCGACGATATTATGCTAGCCTTGATCCGATATGGCGTGGAGTCGAAGATGGCCTTTGACACCATGGAAAGCGTGCGAAAGGGCAAAGGGCTAAAGCCGGAAATGGAAGCGGCCATGGCGGAGCACAACGTGCCGGAGTGGTTTGTCGATTCCTGCAAGAAGATTAAATATATGTTCCCCAAGGGCCATGCGGCGGCTTACGTCATGATGAGCCTGCGGGTAGCCTGGTATAAGGTATACCAGCCCAAGGCCTACTACACGGCCTATTATACGGTGCGCGCCGATGAATTCGACGCATCGATCATGTGCGGTTCCCTGGAGGCGGTGCAGGAACAGATCAACCGCATTCAGCAGATGGGCAAAGAGGCCAGCGCCAAGGACGCCAACGTGATGATCATTCTGGAACTTGTCCGGGAAATGCTCTGCCGTGGTATCGTCTTTGACCCCATTGACCTGTATGAATCGGACGCCACCCGCTTTTTAATGACCGATACGGGGATACGCCCGCCGCTGAACGCCATTCCAGGGCTGGGTTCCAACGCGGCCCAGGCCATCGTGCAAGCGCGGGAGGAAGGGCGGTTCTTATCTATTGAGGATTTGAAAAAGCGGGGCAAGGTTTCCTCTTCGGTGCTGGAGAGCATGAAACAGTTTCGGATCCTGGACGGTATGACCCAGACCAATCAGATTTCCCTCTTTGACAATTTGTAGGATAAAAGAGCCGGCGAAAGCGGAAAATAGCCGCTGGAAACGCTTGAAATCGTTCGTAGCAGGTGGTATAATTTGATAAACACATCAGATGAAGGAGTGGGTTTCCCACTCTTTCCTGTTGTATACCGTTAAACGGACATAAAGACGGCATAAAAATAGCCGCTGCGGGAGGAAGCCATTGGCACAGAACCAAGTGGTACAGGCCGCATGGCAGATTGCAGAGCCCGCCCTTCAGGCGATGGGCTTTGAACTTGTCGATGTGGAATTTGTAAAAGACGGACAGGCATGGAACCTGAACGTGTATATTGATAAGCCCGGCGGGGTGGACCTGGACGATTGCGAAGCGGCCAGCCGCGCATTGGATCCGCTCTTTGACGCCGATCCTCGGATCGCTGGACGGCACGACTACCTTTCGGTTTCCTCTCCGGGGTTGGACCGGCCGCTGAAGACGGACCGGGATTTCACCCGCGCCCTCAATGCGGAGATCGAGGTGCGGCTTTTTGCGCCGGTGGATAAGCAAAAGCGCTTTACCGGCGTGCTGGAGGCCTTTGATGAAGAAAAAATTCAACTGGCTGCGGGGAAGCAAAGCCGGTTGATTGAACGAAAAAATATTGCGCTCGCTCGCTATGTGGTGCATTTTTAGAAGGAGATACCATGAACGCTGATTTTATCCAGGCGCTGGAGGACATTGAGAAAGAAAAGGGGATCAGCAAGGAATATATGCTGGTAACCATCGAAGCGGCACTGGCGGCCGCCTATAAGCGGAGCTTCGGCCAGGGACAGGACGTGCGGGTTTCCGTGGATCGGGAAAAGGGCGATGTGGCGGTGTTCCGCCGCCAGCTGGTGCTTCCCGACGAGGAGGAGCTGGAGAACGAGGAGAACCAGATCCATCTTACCGCCGCAAAGGTGATCGATCCCCGGGTGCAGCCGGGCATGACCCTGGAACAGCAGGTTAATATTGGAAGCTTTGGCTATACGGCGGCCCAGACGGCCAAGCAGGTGGTCGTACAGCGTATCCGCGAGGCGGAGCGGGGGAAGATTATGGATGAGTTCTCGGAAAAGGAGAACGAAATTCTCTCGGCCGTGGTACAGCGCGTGGAAAAAGGCAACGTCTATGTGGAGTTGGGAAGCACCGAGGGATACATTCCACCAACGGAGCAGATGGCCGGGGAAAAGTACTTGGTGAACGATCGGCTGAAGGTATATGTGGTAGAGGTGCGCAAAGGAGCGGTGCGCGGGCCCCAGGTTGTGGTGTCCCGCAGCCATCCGGGTTTGGTCAAGCGCCTCTTTGAGATGGAGGTGCCGGAGATCCATTCGGGCGTGGTACAGATTAAGAACATCGCCCGCGAGGCCGGTGCGAGGACCAAAATGGCGGTCGCTTCCCGGGATGAAGAGGTGGACGCCATCGGCGCATGTCTAGGCCAGCGTTCGGCGCGAAAGGACACCGTATCGGCTGAGCTGCACGGCGAGCGGATCGACATTATCAAGTGGAGCGCCGATCCGGCCGAATACATCGGCAACGCGCTGAGCCCGGCCAGGGTCATTATGGTTACGCTGAACGAGCAGGAGAAGACGGCGAGGGTCGTAGTGCCGGATAATCAGCTTTCGCTTGCCATCGGTAAGGAGGGGCAGAACGCCCGCCTGGCGGCCAAGCTGACCGGCTGGAAAATCGATATCAAGAGCCAATCGCAGACGGTTGAACTCATGGACGAATAAAAGGAGCTTAGATGGCGACGAGAAAAATCCCCATGCGGATGTGTATGGGTTGCCGGGAGCGAAGGCCCAAGCGGGAACTGGTGCGCGTGGTGCGCCGGGCGGCCGACGGCCTCGTGGTGCTGGACCCGACGGGCAAACTGGCGGGCCGGGGCGCCTATGTGTGCTACGACAAGCCCCAGTGCCTGGAGAAGGCGGTGAAGAGCCGGGCGCTGGAGCGGGCGCTGGAGGCGCCCATCGAGGCGGAGATTTACGAATCGCTGCGCGCGCAGCTTGCAAGCTATGAGTCTCCAGAGGCTTAGCGGCGCGCTGGGGCTGGCGATCCGGGCGGGCAAGTGCGCACAGGGGACTGACGCCTGCGAGCGCGCCGTACGCTCGGGCAGGGCGCGCCTCGTGGTGCTGGACCCGACGGCTTCAGATAACCTGCGCAAGCTTGTGAAGAACATGTGCGATTATTATCACTGCTCATGGATCATGTTGCCCCAGGCGGGTATGCTGGAGGGCATCACGGGAGCTGCCAATCGAAGGGTACTCGCCGTAAACGATGATGGCTTTGCGCAGATGATTTTGAAATATACGGAATAAATGCACGGGGGTGCCGGAAAAAAGTATGAGCAAAATGAATGTGCACACAACGACTGGGGAACTGGCTGCATCGACCAATGAGCTTATGGTTCGGATTCGCGAATCCCGAAAGCAGCTGCAGGGCCACATGTCCCACCTTCGGGACGTGGAAAGCCAGATAAAAGCAAATTTACAGAAAGAGCGGGAGGCGGCCATGGCGGCCGCTGCACCGGAGCCTGCCGCGCCGACGGCCTCCGAACCTGCCAAGCAGGAGCCGGCGGCGGGGAGTGCGAATTATCCTTTCCGGGAAAATCGTGGGGCGCGTCCCGCGCCTCGCGACGGGCAGCAGCGCACTGGCGAGCGCCCGCCCCGGGACGGACAGCGCGGCGGCTTCCGCGATGGGGCAGCCCGCGACGGCCAGCGTCCGGCAGGCCGAGGCTCCGCGCCCCGGGATGGGCAGCGCGGCGGCTTCCGCGACGGCGGCGATAAGGACGCGCCGCCCCGCAGCTTTAACCGCGGGACGGGCAGAGCGGCTAGTGCTCGTTCCATTGACCGGGAGTTGGCTCCGGTAATGGAAAAGGAGCGGGTCAGCAATTATGACCCCAAGAAGAAGCTCTATAACAAAAAGCCCGACGAGGATCCTTCCAAGAAGAGCAAAAAGGCCCTGGTGCGCGAGCAGGCGCCGTCGCTGAACATGGACGACGACAACTTCCGCGGCGGACGCCGGCCCAAGAAAAAGGCGCAGCCCCGGGTCATCGAAAAGAAGGAAATCACCCATGCGGTAGTCACCGCTGAGCGAATCAGCATTAAAGAGCTGGCCGAACTGATCGGCAAGCCCGGCGCGGCCATCATTAAGAAGCTCTTCCTGCTGGGCAATATGTGCACCATTAACTCGGAAATTGACTTTGATACTGCGCAGCTGGTAGCGGCTGACCTCGGCGTGGAGCTGGAGCAGGAGCTGACCAAGACTGCCGAGGAAGTGATGCTGGACGTGGTGGAGACCGAGCGCGATAGCTCCGGCGATGTGGAGCGGCCGCCGGTTGTGACCATCATGGGCCATGTCGACCATGGCAAGACCAGCCTGCTGGACGCGATCCGCAATACGCGGGTGACGGCCACCGAGGCCGGCGGGATTACCCAGCACATCGGCGCTTATAACATTACCGTGCGGGATAAGTCCATTACCTTTATTGATACGCCCGGACACGCGGCTTTTACGGCGATGCGGGCCCGCGGCGCGCAGATTACCGACGTAGCCGTGCTGGTGGTGGCCGCCAATGACGGCGTCATGCCGCAGACCATTGAGGCCATCAACCACATTAAGGATGCGGATGTGCCGATGATCGTCGCCATCAATAAATGCGACCTGCCCGAGGCCAATCCGGACCGGGTGATGCAGGAGCTGAGCCAGTATGGCGTGCTTTCGGAAGCATGGGGCGGCGACAACATCATGGTCAAGGTTTCCGCCACCCATGGGGACGGTATTGACGAGTTGCTAGATACCATCCTGCTGGTGGCCGAGGTGGCCGAGCTCAAGGCCAATCCCAACAACCGCGCCCGCGGCACGGTGGTAGAGGCTAAGCTGGATAAGGGACGCGGGCCGGTGGCCACGGTGCTGGTACAGGACGGCACGCTCCATGCCGGCGACTATGTGGTGGCCGGTGGCGTAAGCGGCCGCGTGCGCGCCATGGTTAACGATATGGGCGCGCGTGTTGAGGCGGCCGGTCCCTCGATTCCGGTTGAGGTGCTGGGCTGGTCGGATGTGCCCGATGCCGGCGACATGATTTACGTGGTGGAGGACGAGCGGCTGGCCAAGCGCGTAGCCGAGGAGCGCCGCGAGAAGATGAAGGCCGAACAGATGCGGGCTTCCGCACGCGTCTCGCTGGATGACCTCTTCAGCCGGATTGCCGAGGGTGAAACCAAGGAGCTCAAGCTGATTATTAAAGCGGATGTGCAGGGTTCTGCCGAGGCTGTGCGCCAGAGCCTGGAGCGCCTCTCCAACGACGAGGTTCGGGTTGTGGCCATCCATACCGGCGTGGGCGCTATCACGGAGAACGACGTGCTGCTGGCTTCCACCGGCAACGCGGTGATCATCGGCTTTAACGTGCGGCCGGACAGCAACGGACGAGAGGCCGCCGAGCGCGAGAAGGTGGATATTCGCTTGTACCGCGTCATCTATAACGCCATTGAGGACGTAGAGAAGGCCATGAAGGGCATGCTGGCGCCCACCTTTAAGGAGACGGTGACCGGCCATGCCGAAGTGCGCAACGTATTCACCATTTCCTCGGTGGGTACGGTAGCGGGCTGCTACGTGACCGACGGCCAGATTATGCGCGGCAGCCAGGTGCGGCTGCTTCGGGACTCGGTCGTCATTTTCGAGGGGCGTCTGGCTTCGCTCAAACGCTTTAAGGACGATGTACGCGAGGTTAACGCGGGCTACGAATGCGGCATCACGCTGGACGGCTATAACGACGTCAAGGAGCAGGATGTGATCGAGGCCTATAAGGTGGAAGAAATACCCGTGGAATAATCGGGGCATTCTATAATCGGTTTGGCGCACAGTGGGTGAATCCCGTTGTGCGCCAAATCTAAAATATCTAAGTATTGGGCTGGAAAAGAGGAAATTATGCCTACGTATCGAAACGACCGGGTATCGGAGCAGGTCCGGAAGGAACTTGCCCGCATCATCCGGGAAGAAGTAAAAAATCCCCATATTCCCAGCGACATGCTGTCGGTCGTATCCGCTCAGGTCAGTCGCGATTTGTCCCACGCCAAGGTGCTGGTGTCCGTTTATGGCGACGAGAAGACCCAAAAGGAAGCGATCAAGGCGCTCAAGTCGGCGGAAGGGTTTATCAGGCGCAGCCTAGGACGGGTATTGACCACCCGCATTGTGCCGGAGCTACATTTTGAGCTGGACGATTCCATCGCCTATTCCATTCATATTCAGCAGGTGTTGAACGCCATTGAAAAGGATCAGGAGCGCAATGAATCAAACGATTAGGGAAATGGCTCAAGGGCTGCTTATGGCCAAGGGCATCACCGTGGTCGCCCATATCGCGCCCGATGGGGATACGCTGGGGGCGTCCTGCGCCCTGGCTTTGGCTTTGGAGCAGCTGCACAAGCCGGTGGTGCGCTACTGCGCTGACCGGGTGCCAGAGCGGCTTGCCTTTCTCCCTGGAGCGGACGCCTTTACGCAAAGCCTGGAGGCGGCTATGGCCAGCGATTGGGTGGTAGCCGTGGACTGCGCGGCCCCGGACCGGATGGGTGCGGGGCGCGCGTTGCTGGATGCGGGCAAGCGTGTGATGGTGCTGGATCATCACGGCTCCAACCGGGGATTCGGCGACCTGTGCTATGTTTCCGGGGCATCTAGCGCCAGCGAACCAACCTTTGACCTGTTGGAGGCGCTGGGTGCGGACCTGGATGCGCAGATGGCGGACTGCCTTTATACGGGCATGGTAACCGATACAGGACGCTTTGGCTTTCCCGGCGTCACGGGGCAGACCCTGCGGCGGGCCGCACAGACCCTGGAGGCAGGTGCGCATTATGTGCAGATCTGCCGGAGCCAGTTTCAGCGCCGCTCTTTGGCGGCAACAAAGCTGCTGGGCGCAGCAATCAGCTCTATGGAGCTGCATTTTGATGGGAAAATGGCCCTGATGAGTGTAACGCCTGAAATTATGGCCGGCTGCGGCGGTTCCCTCGAAGATATGGAGGGGATCGTTAATTACGCCAGCGAGGTAATCGGCGTTGAGATCGGCGCTATGATTTATCCGGCATCCGGGCGCTGGAAGGTGAGCCTCCGGGCTGCCAATACCGCTAGGGTGGACATGGTTGCAGATTTGCTGGGCGGCGGCGGCCATGCCAAGGCGGCCGGCGGCCGCGCCCATGGTACGCTGGATGAGGCGAAGCGCCAGGTGCTGGAAGCGGTTGAGGAGGCAAAGGCCCTTTGATGAACGGCGTTGTGAATATCATCAAGCCTGCCGGCATGAGCTCCTCAGACGTGGTAGCGCGGATGCGCCGCATCCTTGGGCAAAAGCGTGTGGGCCATCTTGGAACTTTAGACCCGGCTGCGGCGGGCGTGCTGCCCATCCTGGTGGGAAAGGCAACGCGGCTTTTCGACTACCTTTCCATGCATAACAAGGAATATATCGCCGAATTTTGCCTGGGAGCGGAGACGGATACGCTGGACGCCGAAGGAACGGTTACGGAACGGCTCCCTTGGGATGGCGATGCGGCGCGGCTCTCCAGCGCATTGGACGCCTTTACCGGGGTTATCGACCAGGTGCCGCCGCAGTATTCAGCGGTTAAATTGGGCGGACGCAAGGCCTATGACCTGGCGCGTAAAGGGGAATGCGCCTCCATGCCCGTGCGCCAGGTGGCCATTCATCGCCTGGAGCTGATGCGCGTAGAAGGCGACCGGGCATGGGTGAGGATAGAATGCGAAAAGGGTACCTATGTGCGAAGCCTATGCCGGGATATCGCCCGGGCCGTGGGTACCAGGGGATATCTGACCTATCTGCTACGCACCCAGAGCGGCGCGTACCGGCTGGAGGATGGACTGACTCTGGCCCAGGCTGCGGTGCTGGCCGCGCGCGGCTGCCTGCCGGTGGAGCCCATGGAAGATGCGGTTGCCTTTCTTCCTGCGCTATCGGTGGCAGCGGATCGGGAGCGTGGCCTGCGCAACGGCCTCCGGCCGCCGCTTGCCGCGCTGCCTCAGCATCCGCACGTCCGCGTTTATTGCGGCGGAGCGTTTTTCGGCATCGGACACGGGCAGATAGGGGAACGGGGCCCGGAGCTGAAGTTGGATCTATACCTTCCGCCGGAAGAAGCATAGCCAAGGGAAGGAGAGACGATGTTTCGACAAAGCAAACCGCCAGCAGGCATGAGAGCCTCCGCGATTGTACTGGGCAGCTTTGACGGGGTGCACTTGGGCCATCAAGCGCTGCTGGCCAAGGCGAAGGCCTTGGCGGATCGGGATGGCTTGGCCGCAGTCGCCATAACCTTTCGGCAGCATCCGCTTTCCGTGCTTTGCCCGGATCGCGCGCCAGCGCTTTTGAGCACCGGCGACGAGCGGGCCCGGCTGATGCAGGCGATGGGCATGGACGGCGTCGTGGAGCTGGAATTTACCCCTGCGCTGGCCGGTACGCAGCCGGAGGAATTTATCCGCTGGATTTGTTCGATGCTGCCGGTGCGCCACGTGGTTGTGGGATATAATTATACCTTCGGATTCCAAGGGCAGGGGGATGCGTCGCTGTTGGAGCGTCTGGCCGGAGCACTCGGCTTTACCTGCCACGTTGTACCGCCGGTTGCGCTGGAGGGGGGCGCGGTAAGCTCCTCCAGGATCCGCGCGTGCCTGGCGGAAGGCGATACGCTGGCCGCCGGGCGGCTGCTGGGCCGGCCCTATGGGCTGGGCGGTGTGATTGAGCAGGGAAAGCAGCTGGGGCGCCGATTGGGTTTTCCCACGCTGAATATTGATTTTCCCACAGAAAAAGCCGTGCCTTCCGCCGGCGTATATACCGGCTGGGTTAGCTATGGCGGTGTCGTAGTGCCGGCGGTAACCAATATCGGCACCAACCCCACCGTGGAAAGCGGCCGACGGATGCGTCTGGAAACCCACACCCTAGAAGAAACGCCCCTGGGTTACGGCGACCGGGCGCAAGCCTGGTTCGGCGAAAGGCTGAGAGGGGAATGCCGCTTTGCCTCGGTGGAGGCGCTGCAGGCCCAGGTGCTGTCCGATAAGGAGACGGCCAGAGCCTGGGGCCGGACGCACCGGCTTGGGCAGCTGTGGCCCGGTGCGGTCATACCTTGACAAGGCGAGTGTCATTGCCTATAATGAGGGTCATTATGAGGTGGCCGTTACCTCTTTTCTTTTTATGCCTGCTGAAAGGCGGACATACTGAGCGGCTTATAAGCGTATGCTACAATGCTTTTTGTGAAAATAAACGGAGGGACTTACGATGAGCAAGAAGAACAATTACATGACCAGCGAGGGGATTGCCAAGCTGGAGAAAGAGCTGGATTATCTCAAATCCGTGCGCCGCGAGGAAGTGGCCGAGCGCATTAAAAGCGCCATTGCTTTGGGCGATCTTTCGGAGAACTCCGAATATGAAGATGCAAAAAACGAGCAGGCCTTCCTGGAGGGCAAAATCGCCGACTTGGAGAATAAGCTGCGCACGGCAGAGCTGATTGACGACTCGGCGTTGGGCCATGGTGTGCAGTTAGGTTCCATCGTGGTGCTGAAGAATGTGGAGACCGGCACAGAGAGCGAGTACACCCTGGTAGGCTCCGACGAGGCGGATCCCTTCTCGGGACTGATGAGCAATGAATCGCCCATTGGCGCGGCTATTATGGGCCATGCGGAGGGCGACGAGGTAGAGGTGCAGGTGCCCAGCGGTATCCGGCATATGAAAATTCTGTCTATTCGTAAGGCATAGCAAGGGGCGAGTGCGCCCCATTACAAAGGAGAGACCACAGATGAGCGAGCAAAACGTCCAGAACCCCATGACCGAACAGGAATACTCCCAGGTAGTGAAGATCCGCCGGGAAAAGCTGGATGAACTCAAAGCCCAGGGGCTTGATCCCTTTGAGAAGGTGCGCTTTTCGCGTACCCATCATTCAGCGGAAATCGTCGGCCAATATGATGCGCTTGAGGGCGAAACGGTGGCGGTGGCGGGCCGCCTGATGGCTAAACGGATCATGGGCAAGGCCAGCTTCGGCCATGTGCTGGACGCTGTCGGCTCCATTCAGATCTATCTGCGCCGAGACGAGCTGCCGGAAGGGCAGTACGACGCCTTTAAGAAAATGGATATCGGCGACCTGGTAGGCGTCAACGGCCGGGTGTTCAAAACCCGTACCGGCGAGGTAAGCCTCCATGTGACGCAGATCGAACTGCTGGCTAAGTCGCTGCTTCCGCTGCCGGAGAAGTTCCACGGTCTAAAAGACCCGGACCTGCGCTACCGGCAGCGCTATGTGGATCTCATCGTGAACCCGGAGGTGCGCGATACCTTTAAGATGCGCTCGGCCATCCTGCGGGAGATCCGCCGGTATATGGATGAGCGGGGTTATCTAGAGGTCGAAACGCCGGTGCTGCACGACCATGCCACCAATTCCAACGCGCGCCCCTTCAAGACCCACCATAACACCTTGGATATGGATATGTACCTGCGGGTGGAGACGGAACTGGCACTGAAGCGCTTAATCGTGGGCGGACTGGAAAAGGTCTACGAAATCGGCCGTATTTTCCGAAACGAGGGCATGGATACCCGCCATAATCCGGAGTTTACCTCCATCGAGATGTATGAAGCCTATACGGACTACAAGGGAATGATGGACCTGGCGGAGGGGCTCTTTGTCCACATTGGACAGGCGCTGCGCGGCACGCTTGAGATCCCCTATCAGGGCAGGATCATTGACCTGACGCCCCCTTGGCGGCGAATGACCATGGTCGAGGCCGTTAAGCAATATGCCGGCGTGGATATGCTGGCCGTGGAGGGAGACGAAGCGGCGCGGGCTCTGGCGCGGGAAAAGGGCGTGCCCGTCCGGGAAGACGATACCTGGGGTGAAGTGCTGAACGCATTCTTCGAGGAAAAGGTCGAGGAGAACCTGGTGCAGCCCACCTTTATCTACGATTATCCGGTAGAAGTATCGCCGCTGGCCAAGCGCAAGAAGGACGATCCCCGGCTGACCGAGCGTTTTGAGTTCTTCATGAACTGCCAGGAGATGGGCAACGCCTTTAGCGAGCTCAATGATCCCATCGACCAGCGGGAGCGCTTTGTGCGCCAAGCCATCGCGAAGCACGGCGAAAACGCTGAATTTGAGATTGACGAAGACTTTGTTACCGCGTTAGAATATGGTATGCCGCCTACGGGAGGCATGGGGATCGGCGTAGACCGGATGGTGATGCTGTTTACCGATGCGCCGTCCATTCGCGACGTGCTGCTATTCCCCACGATGAGGCCGCGGGATAAGAATCAGGCGCCGAGGAAGGAAGAAGCAACAGCCGTGCAGCAAGCGCAAAGCGCTTCTGACGAAGCGGTAAGCGTGTCTGCATCAAGCGTGCAGATCGATCTTTCCAAGGTGAGAATTGAGCCGCTATTTGAGGAGTCGGTCGATTTTGATACCTTTGCTAAGTCCGATTTCCGCGTAGTAAAGGTTGAGGCCTGTGAAGCGGTTGCTAAGTCGAAAAAGCTCCTAAAATTCACTTTAGATGATGGGAGTGGCCGGAAGCGTACGATCTTGAGCGGTATTCATGAATATTACGAGCCAGAGCAGCTGATTGGGAAGACCTGCGTGGCCATTACGAACCTGCCGCCGAGAACGATGATGGGCATTGCGTCCGAGGGTATGCTCATTTCAGCCGTGTACGAGTACGACGGGCGGGAAGGACTGCATCTGCTGATGTTGGATGACGCGATCCCGGCAGGCGCGAAGCTCTATTAAAAGCAAAGCTATATATCCCCGCTGCAAGGCTCGGGGGATGATAAGATACTACAAGATACGCCAACGGACCGCTTAAGGAGGCCGGCATGGATTTAAGGCTAACCAAAGAACGAATGCGGATGTTCTGGGAGTATGGAAAAGGGCGCGTATTTATCGCCATCGTGGCGGCAGTTGCCATTTTTTATACGCTTTTCCAGCTGACCCGCCCGGTAGTGCCCGCAGCGCAGCGGTTTGATATCCTGCAGGGCGGCATCTACGTGGAGGAAGGCGTCCAGGCTTGGTCGCAGGAGCTGCTCAGCGGCATAACGGTAAATCAGACCCAGATTAACATTGAAGGCCTGACACTGGATGAATACGGCGCCAGCGACGCGCAGATGGTAATGGCTAGCCGCATGACCGGACAGGACGGTGATCTTTTCATCATTCCTTACACAGTATATCAGGCGTTGGCCAAGAGCGATAATCTGGTGAATTTGGAAGACCCCATTCCAGGGGACCCGGAGGGGCGTTCGGTGCTGGACCGGCTGGAGCTGCCGGAGGCGATTGAACCGGAGCGGTGCCGCATTACCGTCACCACGACGGATGCCGATGGGAACGAGGTTTCGGCCCGGGAGATCTGCGGGATTGATGCTTCCAACATATTCGGACTTTTGGAAATTGGCGTTGTGCCAACCGACTATGTGATCTGCATTCCCGACTATCGGGAGCTGGATTATGAAAACATCGTCCGTGTCATTCAGTGGATGGTGGATGAGAAGCTTGACTATGAGGAACCGGCTACCCAGACGACCACGGCTGCCGAGCAGAACCAATAAAATGAAGTCCGGCTGCCCCAAACGACGGGGCAGCCTTTTTTTGAAGAATCGAGGATGCTATGACGGAAAAGATGCCGATTATCGCCATGCTGGAGGCCTATAGCAAGCGGCGGACCGACCGATGGCACATGCCGGGGCATAAAGGCGAATTCCCTTCCCTCTCTGGCGCATGGGACGTGACGGAAGTGGCGGGAACGGATAACCTGCATCATCCGGCTGAAGGAATCGCTCAAGCGCAGCAGCTGTTGGCTCGAACTGTGGGTGCGTCCCATAGCCATTTGCTGGTGGGCGGCTCTTCCGCTGGGCTTCACGCCATGCTGACGATGTTGGCTCCAGGGGATGCAATCATCCTCTCCCGCTGGGTGCACAAGGCGGTAGTCAACGCAGCGCAGCTATATGGCCTTGTGCCCCATTGGGTGCAGCCTGCTTGGAGTCGTGCGGAGCAGCTGCCGGAAGACCGGCCGGAGGACCTGGTGGCGGCCATGGAGCGTAATCCCCAAGCGAAAGCGATATTGGTGACAACGCCTGATTACTACGGGCGCTGCCTCCCGCTGGAAGCGATCAGCCGCTGCGCACACCGGCTGGGGATGCTGGTGATGGTGGATAGCGCGCACGGTGCCCATCTGCCTTTTTCCCCGTTGCTGCCGCCCTCCCCGGCCGCATGGGCGGATCTATGGGTGGCCAGCGCACATAAAACCCTTGGCGCGCTTACGCAGAGCGCCTGGCTGCACGCATCCGCCAGGATACCGGAGGATAGACTGATGCGGAGCCTGGCTTGGGTGCAAAGCTCCAGCCCCAGCTACTGGTTGATGGCCTCGCTGGATCAGGCCCGAGCCCAAGCGGAGCGCGCCGACTGGGCGGGCTTGATTGAACGATGCGAGGATTTTCGCCGGAAGGCCGGGACGCTGGAGGGGATCCATATCTTCCCCAGCGACGATCCGACTCGGCTGGTCATTGACGTGGCGAATCGGATGGGAAGCGGTTTGGCTGCGGCTCGGGTTTTGTCTGAAAGCGGGATTGAGCTGGAGATGGCCGATAGCCGGCGGTTGGTTGCCATCGCGACGCCTTGGGACAAGCCGGAGAAATTCGACCGCCTGATTGCAGCGCTGGCCCGGCTGCCCCAGAGGAAAGCGGCTATGGAACTGCCTCCGCTACCGGAGCCCGGCGAGCGGGCGGCGCCGCTGACCTGCGCGCGGGGCCCGAGGCGAGCGGTCGAATTAGCCTGTGCCGCGGGGGAAATCGCAGCGGATGCCGCCGGCGCATATCCGCCCGGCATTGCCCTTTGGCAACCGGGAGAGCGAATTACGCCGGCGCAGATTGCATATTTGCAGGCGCTTGGGGCGCAAGGCGCTGAGTTGTTTGGCATATATGACGGGAAAGTGGAGGTAGCCAATGGTTTATCGATCGGTGATATTTGACTTAGACGGCACCTTGAGCGATTCCAGTGAAGGAATTATGAAGGGTGTACGATACGCGATGGAGCGCTTCGGCGTGGCGGATATTCCGGAGGAAACCCTGCGCCGTTTCATTGGCCCGCCGCTCTACGATACCTTTTCTCAAATCTTTGGCTTAACCTCGGAGCAGGCGGATCGCGCTGTAACCCTGTACCGGGAATATTACATCCCCAAGGGTATGTATGAAAACCGGCTTTATCCTGGAATTAAGGAGCTGCTGGAGCGGCTGAATGCCGCCGGCGCAGCGCTATATATCTGTACCTCAAAGCCGAAAACCGTGACAGATCGCGTGCTGGATTATTTGGGTGTTGCAGAGGCCTTTCAAGGGGTGGTTGGAGCCAGCATGGACCGGAGCCTTAACGATAAGCCATCCCTTTTGCGGCTTCTGCTGCAGGAACGGCAGCCTACCCGGCCGGCAGTCATGGTTGGCGACACTCGCTTTGATTTGGAGGCAGCGGCCGCCTGCGGCCTGGAGGCCATAGCCGTGCGGTGGGGGTTCGGACTGGAAGAAGAGCTGGCGCGTGCGGACTGGCAGGCGGAAACGCCGCAGGCGCTGGGCGATTATCTGCTTAAGGAGATGGAAGCATGAAAAAAAGGCCGCCGTTTCTCACCTTTGAAGGCCCGGACGGAGCGGGTAAATCCACACAGATCGCCTATGCCGCCGGCTTCCTGCGTGAGCTGGGGTATGAGGTAGAATGTAGCCGCGAGCCCGGAGGCACCGCTATTGGCGAGCGGATACGCGAGCTCTTGCTGGATAAAGCGAATAAGGATATGACTGCCCGGACAGAACTATTGCTATATGCAGCTTCTCGGGCACAGCATGTGGAGCAGCGAATTCTTCCTGCGCTCCAAGCGGGGCGGGCAGTAGTGCTGGACCGCTATATGGATTCGACCATGGCCTTCCAGGGATACGGGCGTCAACTGGGGAGAGCAATGGTAGAGCAGGCCAACGACATGGCTACCGGCGGCCTTACGCCTGATCTTACTTTTGTTCTGGTGCTGGAGCCGCAGGCCGCCCGGGAGCGGATGAGCGGCAAGCCGCTGGACCGCATGGAGCTGGAAGCCGAGTCGTTCCGCCGCAGGGTCTATGAGGGCTTTCTGAGCCTAAAGACGGTGGATCCGGCAAGGATTGTGCTTTTGGACGCACGACAATCGATCGAAGAACTGAGCGAAGCGATTGGCCGCATACTCCGAGAGCGGATTTGTAAAGAATGAAATTAGGCATATCCACCAATGAGCTTTAAGCTGTTTCGGATAAAATAGTTGACAATTTCATGCAAAGCATGTATGATATAAGCAGAAAAATCCCTTTGAGGATAGATTAGGAGGATTCGGTATGAAGCTGATTATCGCAATTGTCCAAGATGAGGATGCGGGCCGCCTGATTAGTAACCTAATGCAGGAAGGATATAGCGTAACGAAGCTTGCAACGACCGGTGGATTCCTTCGTGCAGGCAATACGACCCTTTTGTTGGGCGTAGATGACCATAAGCTGGATGGCGCGCTGGCGCTTATCGAAAAGATCGGCCATTCCCGCAAACAAGTGGCCACCTCTCCCTCTCCCGTGGCTGGCAGCACGGGCGCCTATGTGCCTTATCCCATTGAGGTTGTAGTAGGCGGCGCTACGGTGTTCGTTCTGGACGTGGAGAAGTTCAAGAAGTACTAAGGTTCATCGATGGATACCGGACAGATGCCGGCCCTGATCGGGCAACAAGAGCTTTTGGATGCAATGCGGTCCGCCATTTCGGCAGGCCGCATTGGTCATGCCCTGATTCTTTCAGGACCGGCGGGATCGGGGAAATATACGTTGGCGCTGTGGTTGACGCAGGCGCTGATGTGCCAAAGCCGCACGGAGATCCCCTGCGGCCGGTGCCCCGGTTGTAAAAAGGTGCGCTCCGGCAACCACGCGGATGTGAAGATTATCGAGCCGGGGAAAGGGGTCAAATCCCTAAAGGTGGAGGACGTAGAGCAGCTACAGCACGCCATGACAAACCGCGCCTATGAAGGCGGTCGACGGGTGTTCATTCTGCGGTCGGCGCACCTTCTGACGCCGCAGGCGCAGAACAAGCTGCTGAAAACGCTGGAGGAACCGCCGCCAGGCGTGACGCTGATGCTGCTGGCAGATCATACGGCCCCGCTGCTGCCCACGGTGGTTTCCCGATGTCAGCAGATCCGCATGCGGCGCGTTAACGCCGGGCAGATCGAGTCGGCCCTGCGCGAGCGGTGGAATATTCCCGAGGCGAGGGCGCGCCATGCGGCCCAAGCCTGCGATGGCTGGGTGGGTTCTGCCTTGGGGCTGGCGCAAGATGAGGAATACTGGATGCTGCGCCAAGCTGCGCTGGAGATGCTGGAACAGGTGGACAAGCCCGGCGGGATTATGCGGATTATAACGATGGCCGAGCCCTATAAGGCCCAGTGGCCCCGGCTTATCACCATATGGCAAGGTTTGCTCCGGGATGCGGCGCTAAGCGTCGAGAGCAGGATGCATCCGGATCTAGCAGCTCGGTTAAGCGCGTTGGGCGCGCGCTTTTCCGGCGAGAAAATACAGAAAATGTGGTGGTCATGCCATCAGGCCCAGCAACGGCTGGCAGGAAACGCTAACGCAGCGCTTGTGATGGATTGGCTGCTTTCAACGTGGGAAGGACGTGACGAGATTGGCTCTGGTGATTGGCGTCCGCTTTAAGCGGATGGGTAAGGTATACTATTTTGATCCGGGCGAGCTTGCATTCACCGAGGGCGACGGCGTCATCGTCGAGACCGTGCGGGGAATTGAATACGGCGATGTCGCCATGCTGCCCCGGGAAGTGCCGGAGACGGAGGTAGTGGCCCCGCTTAAGCCTGTCATTCGGGTGGCTACCGAGGCGGATAAGCGCCAGGTGCAGGAGAACGAGCAAAAGGAGCGGGAGGCCCTGGTGATTGGCGCTGAGCGCATCGCTGAGCACAAGTTAGATATGAAACTTGTCGACGTGGAATATACCTTCGACGGGAAAAAGGTGGTATTCTACTTTACAGCGGATGGCCGGGTGGATTTCCGGGATCTCGTCCGCGATCTGGCCGCCCGCTTCCGCACGCGCATTGAACTTAGGCAGATTGGCGTGCGCGATGAGGCTAAGATGTTGGGCGGATTGGGGCCCTGCGGCCGTATAGTATGCTGCAAGAGCTTTATGAACGATTTCATTCCGGTATCCATCCGCATGGCTAAGGACCAGAGCATCTCACTGAACCCCACTAAGATCTCTGGACTTTGCGGGCGGCTGATGTGCTGCCTGCAGTTTGAGCATGAGACCTATGTCAAGGCGCGCAAGGAGCTGCCGAAAGCGGGCGCAGATGTGATTACGCCCGACGGCCCTGGCGAGGTAGCGGAGGTGCAGATTCTGCGCGAGCGGCTTAAGGTTAGGGTTACGTTGCCCGATATGACCTGCGACCTGCGGGAGTATGCGCTTTCTGAACTGCAGATCGTCAGCAAGGAAGAGCGGGAAGCTGCGGTGAAGGAGTTGGCCGATAAGGCGCCAGTGGTTACGCCTCGGCCGCCCCGGCCTGCGCCGGAACCGCGGCCTTGGCAAAAGGCCAAAGCCCAGCAGGCCGAGCGGGTCCGCCAGGAGGCGACGATCCGGGAGGCGCAGCCGGAGGAGACCGAAGGTGCGGAGCCGGCTTCCTTGCAGGAGGGTCAGGATAAACCAAGGCGTCCGCGCCGCAGGCCGGAGGGCGCCCGCCAGCCGGCTAAAGAGGACGCTGGAGAGAAAAAGGCCGGCAGCGACCGCCCCAGGCGCAACCGCCATTTTCAGGGCGGCCGCCGCAAGGGTGGACCAGGAAATAAGCCCCATGAGCCTTCTGCCAATAAAACGCCGGACAATCCCTCGTAGCGGGTTTACATGGAGCGGGGAATTATGCTATAATCAGCGGGATTCAAGCCATTGGCTTGGGTTATCGATAGACTGAAATAACCTGAAGGAGGTGTTTTTTCATGGCTTACAAGATTACCGATGAATGCATCAAGTGCGGTGCCTGCGAGGCTGAGTGCCCTGTGAGCGCCATCTCTGAGGGCGACGAGAAGTACGTCATCGATGCGGATACCTGCATCGCTTGCGGTGCCTGCGCCGACGTATGTCCGGTGAGCGCCCCCGTGGAGGACTAATCAATCCCAACAAAAGAGCCCAGCTTTTTGCTGGGCTTTTTTGTTGGAAGGGAGGAAATCATTACGAAAGTGTTACAAAAGGGTTGCGTAAATATCCGTGATATGCTATCATCATCCCATATTGGGATATAATATAATCAGAAATTTGAAGGAGCGGAGAATATGAAGAAGACGGCAAAGCTGATATTAGCCTGCCTAATGGCGGCGCTGATGTTAGCCCTGACCTTTCCGGCGCCGGTTACGGCGGCATCGGATAAAGCAAGTTTCGTCCGCGTGAGACTGGATAGCATGGGTAACCCCAGCTCGGTGACCATGGAGATCAACGGTGTATACTATATACAGGAAGATCCCTCCATTGAGCTTGTGGAAGGGAGAAGCTATACCTTTTCAGCGTCCGGAGGGCAGGTATATTTAAACGGCCAGGCGCTGGCCGACAGCATTACGCTGATCCGCTGCAAGTCCAGCAATACGGCCAACTATCTAAGTATGGATAACCCTCAATTTGGCTTTACGGTCAACTATCCGGGCAACATGACGCTGGATGCCAGCGGCAGCGCCCTGACGCTCTATTGCCGGGTCTATATGGAGGACTATCTTTGCGGCGTTCTGATTGGTGAGATGGGCAATAACCGGCCGCTGGAGGCGCTAAAGGCTCAGGCGGTTGCGGCCCGCACCTTTGCCGTTAACCGGTCTAAGGGCAGCAACAGCACCTATGATGTGAACGACACCACCGATAGCCAGGTCTATAAGGGGTATGTAACCGGATATTCCAACATTATCAACGCGGTGAACGCCACCAAAGGGCAGGTGCTGTATTGGAAGGGCTCCATATCCGATGGGCTGTATAGCGCCTGTAACGGCGGCCAGACCCAGTTGGCCAGCCTAAAATGGAATATGAAGGATACCTACCATACGCTAAAGGATGATCCTTATGACCTGAAGGGCGGTTCGGATCATAAATCCTATGACTTTGTGTTCTATAAGGAAGGGAAAGGTACCACCGATTCCCGGGCTACCAGCCAGGTGATTGAAGCGGCAGCCAAGAAGCTGGGCGTTAGCGAGAGCAAGATTAAGGTGCTGGGCTTTACCTCGGTGGAGCCCTACGGACGGCCTGACGGATATCCGGAGGAAAGCCGTGTGCGCACGCATTTGCGCCTGGGGGTTGTGCTTTCGGTCAATGGTTCCCGCAGGAACGAGACGCTGGAGTTTGATTATAAAGAGTTCCGGGTTCCCTTTTATAGCAGCTATAGCCGCCTGAGCGTAATGCGCAACATCATGGACGTAACGGAGAACGATACGGCCATTACCCTTACCGTTCGAGGCTGGGGACATGGCGTAGGCTTGAGCCAGGCGGGCGCGATTGGTCGGGCGAATGATGGCATCGGCTATCGCGATATTCTGGATTTCTATTATACGGGATGCACCCTGGAGACGTTGGATCAGCAGGCCAACACGCTGCCGGAACGGCCCGACTATGAAAGCGCCGAAAAGCCCGAGGATGATGAAGGGCTGGAGGTAACAGGCTATGGCATCGCGCCCAGCACCGGGCCGGTGAACGTCTACCTGAAGGGGGAAGAAAACGCTACGCTCCGCGGCACGCTGAAGCCCAACCGCGTGGTGGAGGTTTTTGAGAAGGGCGAGACATGGACCAAGATCCGCTTTAACAATGCGGTGGGATATGTGAAAACCGCCTCGCTAACCCTGCAGGACAGCAACCCGCTGGAGCCCATTGTGGCGACGGGGACGGTCAAGGTAGATACGAGGTTGCGCGTGCGGCTGGAGCCCAATACGACCAGCGGCATCTTAACCAATCTGAATAACGGCGAGACGGTTCAGATCCTAGAAGTTGGAGAAGACTTCCACAAGATTGCCTATGATGTTTATATCGGCTATGTGTCGGCGGATTATATTACGGTGGGCGATGTACAGCCGACGCCTACGCCGACCTTAAGCCCCACGCCTACGGTAAGCCCCACGCCTACGCCGACCAGCGAGGTTCTGACCGGCACAGTGAAGGTTTCTAATACGCTGAATGTGCGCAAGGGTCCGGGGACACAGTATGACCGGATCGGCAGCGTAAAGAATGGTGTTAAGGTGACCATCCTGGGTGAAGAAAACGGCTGGTACAAGATTGAGTACAACGGCGGTGCGGGCTATGTGTCCAAGGAGTACATTGTGCTGGATGGCGCCGCACCCACGGTGACGCCTACAGCCACGCCGGAGGCCCCGAAGACTGGAACGGTGAAGATCAGCTCGAACACGCTGAATGTGCGCAAGGGCCCGGGAACGGGATATGCGAGAATCGGCAGCGTGAAGAAGGGCGCGACGGTGACCATCCTGGGCGAGGAAAACGGTTGGTACAAGATCGAGTATAACGGTGGAACGGGTTATGTATCTAAGGAGTATGTGGTTGTAAACGGCGACACGCCAAGCGCAACGCCGACGGCCACGCCGGAGGCCCCGAAGACTGGAACGGTAAAGATCAGCTCGAACACGCTGAACGTGCGCAAGGGCCCGGGAACGGGATATGCGAGAATCGGCAGCGTGAA
>CAJFUN010000041.1 GCA_904420205.1 Candidatus Parachristensenella avicola
AATTTCTGGCTGTTCTTGGCCGCCGCGCTGCTCAACTGCTTTGAACAGATCAACCAGACGGCATGGTACTGCCTGCTTATTGAGGACGCCCATCCAAAGGATCTGGTCGGGATCTACACCTGGGTAAACATCGGCGGGCTGGTGGCTATCTTTTTTGCGCCGCTTTCCGGTCTTTTTGTCAGCTCATATTCCATTGTGCCGGTGGTGCGGGTATTGTACTTTCTCTTCGCGCTGACGATGCTCATAAAAACGCTCATCACCTTCCGGTTTTGCCATGAGACCAAGCAAGGCCGAATCCGCCGGGCAGAGACAAAGGGCGTATCCATCCCCCATATGCTGGGCGAATACCGCCAGTTGATCCCCAGCCTGCTGAAGAACCGGAACGTACTCAAAGCGGTAGCTGTCTCCGTGATCCTGTATGTCACCAACATGGTGAGCACGAACTTTTTCGGATTATATGTGACACAGCGGCTGGGGCTTTCGGAAAACTTTTTGGCGCTGTTTCCCATTTTGAATGCTGCGGTCATGCTGATCTTCATGGTGGGCTTTCAGCACCGCATGAACGCCACCAAATTCCGCGTTCCGCTATGGATCGGTTTGGGACTGTACGCTGCGGCGGCCTTGGTGCTGATCTTCTCTCCTGCGGCTAATCTAGGGTTTGTGCTGCTTTATGTATTTGTGGCCGCTGTGGCCGCTGCGCTGGTGAACCCGCGCAAAGACGCGCTTCTCCAACTGAACATCACCGCCCAGGAACGAGCGCGCCTGAATGCCCTTATCATGGCCTCGACCATCGCCCTCTCCTCCCCCTTCGGATATTTGGCCGGATGGCTCTCCAGCCTGGACCGCCGCCTGCCCTTCGTTTTCACATTCCTATTGTTTGTCACGGCAATGCTTGTCGTCGGCCGTATCCAGGAGCCTCAAGTAGTGGAATAAAGCATTTTGCGCGGAAGAAAACACGCTTGAAAAGCGCACAGCGTCAAACATAGGTTGAATATCTTTTCCAGCGAGTCAGATTCCCTTTTCTTATTGGGATATTCTATTCATTGACAGAAAGCCTTACTCACTTGACGGGCTGTAATGCATTGATGGATCAGACTTATTCCAAGTTCTATCGTTCCGCTAAGATTTTTTATTGGACAAAGTGTCGTTCTGAGCCCCATACTAATCCGAGTGCCCATAAGGCATTCGGATTTTTAATTCTTACGCAGGCATACGCCTGTTTTTTATTTCAACGACGCGAAATTCGCACCGGCAGGCATTACGATCGCCATTCTCCGTCTTCTGCCGCACCCGCTTTCATCGATCTTGGGGCGGGGCTTCCGCCTCCCCATTGCTACAAATCGATGAACGACAGCGCCAACTTGTGCGCCTGCTGTTTTTCCTCTGCGTCTCTCCCAAGAACTGCGATTATTTGTCTTCTCTTCGTCTATACCAGGGCTAATGATTGCGTCGAAGTATGCAACGGCATTTCGTCCTTTTGAGCAGCCGAAAAGCGTGTAATGCAGCATCGATATGGAATCCTCGCCCTTGTATCGATAAAGCGATGAGCGAGCCATTCCATCGGTGCAAACGTTGCACTTTTTACGCCCCTTTGCCCTTGCCGGTCTTTCTTGAAGCATCCACACTGTCCGGGCAGATGGCATCTTATCCGCGCCGCTTTTCAAAGTTACTTGCAATTTGTTTCGGAATCGTGTAAGATATAGGCGACAATTAAACAGACGGGAGCTTGTAATACAGGCTGAGAGGAAGGTGTGATCTTCGACCGATAACCTGATTTGGTTAATACCAACGTAGGGACGACTGCTCATAATAAGAATGCTTGACGGGAAGTTACCGGTTTGGTAGCTTTCCGTTTTTGTTTGGCATGGGGGAACAAACATGGTTAAAATCAATGGAACAAGCCTGGATATTGCCGGCAAAACGGTCGCGGAATATCTGAAAACCACCACCTATGACCCCAAACGGATCGCCGTAGAACGCAATGGCGCGATTGTGCCCAAGGCACAGTACGGCGAAACCGTCTTGATGGATGGCGACAGTTTGGAAATTGTCAGCTTCGTGGGAGGTGGCTAAGCTGATCCCGACAAAAGAAGACATGACAAAAGCCTTGGAGATGCGGCAGGGAAAGAAGCTGCAGGCAAAGTTTTCCTCGGCCACCGTAGCCATTTGCGGTCTCGGCGGCCTTGGTTCCCATATCGCCATAAGCCTTGCACGGGCGGGCATCGGCAAGCTTATCCTGATGGATTTTGACCGGGTGGATATCTCCAATTTGCATCGCCAGCAATATAAAGCAGCGCAGGTCGGCCGCTACAAGACGGAAGCATTATCCGAAAACCTAAAAGAAGTGGCGCCGTATATGGAGATTAAGGCGCATACGGTGCGCATCACCGAAAACAACGCTTTATCGCTCTTGGCAGAGGCGGACGTGATCTGCGAGGCTTTCGATCAACCGGAGGCAAAAGCTATGCTAACGAATACGGTGCTGGAGTCGATGCCGGATAAATATCTGGTCGCCGCGTCCGGCATGGCCGGGTTGGGCAGCGCGAACAGCATCCGGACGCGAAAGGTAGCCGACCATTTTTATCTCTGCGGGGATGAGGTCAGCGAAGTGGCGGAAAGCGTCAGTCTCGTATCATCCCGTGTCATGCTTTGCGCCGCCCATCAAGCGCACATGGTATTGCGCATTTTGGCAAGTGAATTTGAAACCTAAAGGAAGAAGGCATTGAAAATGAACAACGATCAATGGGTCATCGGCGGGCATACCTTTCATTCCCGCTTTATCCTCGGATCAGGCAAGTATTCTTTGAATCTGATCGAAGCGGCGGTAAAAGATGCGGGAGCAGAAATTATCACGCTGGCCGTCCGCCGCGCAAACACCAAAGAGCAGGAAAACATCCTTGACTTTATCCCCCAGGGGGTAACTTTGCTCCCCAATACCAGCGGCGCAAGAAATGCTGAAGAAGCCGTTCGTATCGCCAGGTTGGCCCGCGAGCTGGGATGCGGCGATTTTGTAAAAATCGAGATCATGCGGGACTCGAAATATTTGCTTCCCGACAATCAGGAAACGATTAGGGCCACGGAAATTCTTGCCAATGAGGGTTTTGTTGTGATGCCGTATATGTATCCTGACCTGAATACGGCCCGTGACTTGGTTAAGGCCGGAGCCGCCGCCGTTATGCCGCTGGCTTCTCCCATCGGCTCCAACAAAGGTCTGGCGACCAAGGATTTTATTCAGATCCTAATTGACGAAATCGACCTCCCCATCATTGTGGATGCCGGCATTGGAAGGCCTTCCCAAGCTTGCGAAGCCATGGAAATGGGCGCCGCCGCCATTATGGCCAATACCGCACTTGCGACCGCCGGAGATCTGCCTCTGATGGCGGCTGCTTTCCGTCAAGCCATCGAGGCCGGACGCAAGGCTTATCTGGCAGGGCTCGGGCGGGTCCTTACCCGCGGGGCAGCGGCATCCGACCCGTTAACCGGCTTTCTTCGCGATTAAGAGGTGCGCTTATTATGGAAAATCAATTTTTTATCGATTCGGATTATCTATCGCCCGAAGCGCGCATGAAAAAGCATCAGCTCGAAAACGATCCCTCTTCCCGCAAAAGCCATATGGAATATATGCCGGGGATGGAGCGGATCGAATCGGATGTATGTAAAAACGTCATGGCGCAGATGCGCGCATTCGATTATTCCCAGTATACCGCCCAGGATGTGAAGGCAGCCCTGGAGCATGAGACATGCTCCATCGAGGACTTTAAAGCCTTGCTGTCTCCGGCGGCTGAGCCCTTCCTTGAGCCCATGGCCCAGCGCGCAGCGCTTGAAACAAGCAAGCACTTTGGCAATACCGTCTACTTTTTCACGCCGCTCTATATCGCCAACTACTGCGAGAACTACTGTGTTTATTGCGGCTTTAATTGCTACAACCATATCCATCGCATGAAGCTGACGATGGAGCAGGTGGAGCATGAAATGAAAGTAATCGCCGACAGCGGCATGGAGGAAATCCTGATTCTGACCGGCGAAAGCCGCTCGCAAAGCGACGTACAATACATTGGCGAGGCCTGCAAGCTGGCTAGAAAGTATTTCCGCATGGTTGGGCTCGAAATATATCCCGTCAACGTGGAGGAATACCGGTATCTTCATGCATGCGGAGCAGACTATGTTACCGTTTTCCAGGAAACTTACGATACGGATAAATACGAACAACTGCACCTGATGGGGCATAAGCGCGTATGGCCTTATCGGTTCGATGCCCAGGAGCGCGCGCTCATGGGCGGCATGCGGGGCGTAGCGTTTTCTGCGCTGCTGGGCCTTTCGGATTTCCGCAAGGACGCGCTTGCCAGCGCGTTGCATGTGTATTATTTGCAGCGCAAATATCCTCATGCGGAGATGTCCCTATCCTGCCCCAGGCTTCGCCCGATCATTAACAATGATAAAATCAATCCACTGGATGTCCATGAAAAGCAGCTTTGCCAGATCCTTTGCGCTTATCGAATTTTCCTTCCCTTTGTCGGCATTACCGTATCTTCCCGCGAAAGCGCGGAGTTCCGAAATGGCATCGTCAAGATCGCCGCAACCAAAGTATCTGCCGGCGTATCCACCGGCATTGGCGACCATGAACGCAAATACAGCGGAAAGGAGCCCGACGGGGCGCATGGCGACGAGCAATTTGAAATCGACGACAGCCGCAGCCTTGAAAAAATGTATCGAGACATAGCCGGAGAAGGCCTGCAGCCCGTTTTAAACGATTATCTGTATGTCTAACATTCTTTGTGTAACCAACCGGAAATGCTGCAATGAGGACTTTCTAGCCCGCATAGAGAAGATCGCTCAGGCAAAGCCGGCCGGCATTATCTTGCGGGAGAAGGACCTAGACGAAAGCGACTATAAGGCATTGGCGTCCGATGTATTTAAGATCTGCAGGCAATACGACGTGCTTTGTATCCTGCACAGCTTTGTTTCGGCAGCCATCGCGTTGAAGGCGGATGCCATTCACCTGCCGCTGCCGTCGCTTATGCAGCTCAGCAGGGCGGATAAGGCTCGGTTCTCTGTGATCGGCGCTTCCTGCCATTCGGCGGAGGAGGCGGTTGCCGCACAGGCGAAAGGCTGCACCTATGTTACCGCAGGCCATGTATTTGCGACCCGCTGCAAAGCCGGCTTACCTGGGCGGGGCCTTGGGTTCCTAAAAACCGTATGCAGGAGCGTCTCCGTTCCTGTATATGCCATTGGCGGCATCAGCGCCGATAACATTGATGCGGTGATGCAGTGCGGCGCAAAGGGGGCTTGCGTCATGAGCGGCGTTATGGCGTGCGAGGATGTACAGCGATATTTGGGTGAATTGAAATGAATTTTTGCAAGGACATGTTGTTGCTCTATGGAGTTACCGGCCGGGGCTGCGAAAGCGCCCAAACGCTTTACCAGCAAATTGAAGCGGCACTGAAGGGCGGGGTTACGCTCGTTCAGCTTCGGGAAAAGAATCTTTCAGACGCAGACTATGTTGAGGAGGCGGTTAAGGTAAAGGCGCTTTGCCATCGATACGGCGTACCGCTTATCATCAACGATAGGGTAGACGTGGCGATCAAGAGCGGCGCGGATGGGGTTCACGTCGGAATCGAAGACACGCCCGTTCGCCAGATTCGGCAAAAAGTCCCGAAGGATTTTATTATCGGCGCAACCGCAAAAACAGTGGAACAGGCACAGGATGCCGAAAAAGCGGGCGCTGATTATCTGGGGGTGGGTGCAGTCTTCCCTTCGCCTTCAAAGAAAAACGTTATCCGCATAACCCTCGGGCAGCTGAAAGACATCTGCCTGTCCGTTTCAATCCCCACGGTTGCGATTGGCGGCATCAACCTTGAGAACGTCATGGAAATCCAGGGGTGTGGCATGGACGGCATTGCCGTCATATCGGCTATTTTTGCAGCAGATGACATTCAGAACGCTGCGGCCAAGCTGAAGGAAAAGGCACGGGCGGCGATTCAGCCGTTATGATAAAAGCGATATCGCCGTCCTGGCTGCGCTGGATCCCGGTCTCGCGCATTGGAATTCGCCGGGAAAAGCCTTTCTTCCCGCGCCGGCTAAGGGCGAAGGTAAGATAAGCCGCTAAGACGCCCCTTCCCGAGCGTTCGCCCGCTATGGCAAAGCACACTGGGCGGAGGGCCTCTCATCGCGAGGAATCATGCGCGGCCTTCGCCGCTGGGCAACGGCGCGTCAATGAGGCGGCCCAATATGATCTTGCCCTGCTCGCGCATCTCATCATCCTGTGGCCAAGGATGGCACAGAAGGCGATCCCGAACGGGCTGGTTGGGAACCAGCCGTCAAGAAATGCAAGCGTGAACTGCTGTGGCCCGATAAAAATCATGCATTACATCGAAAGGGGGCAAATGGTGAAAACAGCATTATCTATCGCAGGCAGCGATTCCTGCGGAGGGGCCGGTATTCAGGCCGACATAAAAACGATGACGATGAACGGCGTGTATGCCATGAGCGCCATCACAGCGCTCACAGCGCAGAACACAACCGGCATTCGAGGGATTCAGGAGTCCTCCCCATCATGCTTACAAGCGCAGATTGACGCTGTTTTCGAGGATATCTTCCCCGATGCGGTCAAGATTGGGATGGTTTCCTCGGCAGCGCTTATCCAGGTGATCGCCGATAGGCTTCGATTCTACCAGGCAAAAAACATTGTGCTCGACCCCGTTATGGTATCCACCAGCGGTTCAAAGCTGCTGAAATCCGACGCGGTTTCCGCCCTGACCCGTGAGCTGCTGCCTATTGCTACCCTTGCGACGCCGAATATCCCAGAAGCGGAGGTCCTGGCTGGAATGCCTATTTCCAACAAAACCGATATGCAGGGCGCAGCAAAGCAAATCAGCGAGGCTTACGGTTGCGCCGTGCTTCTAAAAGGTGGGCACAGGATCGACGATGCCCATGACCTTCTGTATGGCCATGGGGAATATCACTGGTTTGAAGGCGCGCGGATCAACAATCCCAACGCACACGGCACGGGATGCACGTTGTCTTCCGCCATTGCTTCTAACCTTGCCAAAGGATTTGATCTTGCTGAATCCGTAAAAAGAGCGAAGGACTATGTTTCCTGCGCCTTGGCGGCAATGCTTGATCTCGGCCAAGGCTCAGGACCGGTACAGCACAATTTTGATCTGAACAGTCGCTTTGCTGATGGGATATAATATGAATCTGCTTGGAAAGGGAACAAAAACATGAGGAATTATACAACGCAAATGGACGCCGCCAGAAAAGGCATCATCACGCCCGAAATGAAAGCCGTCGCAGCGAAAGAATACCGTTCGGAAGAAGAAATACGCGAGCTGGTTGCTAAAGGCCAGGTCGTGATCTGCGCCAACAAGCTGCACACCTGCATTGACCCCAACGGCGTAGGCTCCATGCTGCGCACCAAGATCAACGTGAACCTGGGCGTATCCCGCGACTGCAAAGACTACGATATTGAAATGCAAAAGGTCATGGCAGCCGTGAATATGGGCGCCGAAGCAATTATGGACCTCTCTTCTCACGGCGATACGCAGCCCTTCCGCCGAAAACTTGCCAGCGAATGCCCGGCCATGATCGGTACCGTTCCGGTTTACGACAGCGTTATTCACTATCAACGCGATCTGGCAACCTTGACCGCAAAGGATTTTCTCGATGTCATTCGGCTTCATGCCCAAGACGGCGTGGACTTTGTTACCCTTCACTGCGGTATCACCCGCAAAACCATCGAGCAAATCAAGAAACATAAAAGGAAAATGAACATCGTATCTCGCGGCGGCTCCCTTGTGTTTGCCTGGATGTGCATGACAGGCGAGGAAAACCCTTTCTACCAGTATTTTGATGAAATTCTGGATATCTGCCGCGAATACGACGTCACCATTTCGCTCGGCGACGCCTGCCGCCCCGGATGCCTCGCAGACGGCAGTGATGTATGCCAGATCGAGGAGCTGGTTCGTCTCGGGGAGCTGACCAAGCGCGCCTGGGAAAGGGATGTTCAGGTGATGGTCGAGGGGCCCGGGCACATGCCGATGGATCAGATCGAAGCGAATATGAAGATGCAGCAGACCCTTTGCATGGGGGCCCCATTCTACGTCCTCGGTCCCATCGTGACTGACATTGCGCCTGGATATGACCATATCACTTCGGCCATCGGCGGTGCAATCGCGGCGGCTTCTGGCGCGGCTTTCCTTTGCTACGTGACGCCTGCCGAGCATCTTGCGCTTCCGAATGTGGAGGATGTAAAACAGGGCATCATTGCCGCCAGGATTGCAGCCCATGCGGCGGATATCGCCAAAAAGGTTCCCCACGCCAGGGACATCGACGATGCGATGGCGGATGCAAGGCGAAGCTTTGATTGGGAAAAGCAGTGGGCCTGCTCCATAGATCCCGAAACGGCAAAGCGCATCCGCAACGATAGAGCGCCGGAGCATGAGGACAGCTGCTCCATGTGCGGTAAGTTCTGCGCTGTAAGAAGCATGAATAAGGCGCTAAACGGAGAATATATCGACATTCTGTAAAGGGAAAAATAAAAGCCGTGCGCGGTAAGCGGCAAACCGCCGCGTATGTGTAATTTTAGCCTTCTTTGCTACAATGTCATTCTGCTAAGATAAACCGGATGATGCGGATATCACAAAAGATGCCCTGATTCCGAAAGCATTATGCTTTAGAGGCAGTGGCGCAGCATAAGCTGCGCCACTGCCTTTTGTATCGAATGCGCTTGCGAGCATATCAACCCATTGCCTGCTTCACAGCTGAATGCACGGGGTTGTGCCGGTAGGTGCCTTCCCTTTGGAGCGAAAAAGGTTCTCCGCCCCAGCGTTGTTATGCGGATTTCTTTGCCTTAACGGAAACGATGGGATGCTGTATTGTTTCCGTTTTTAGGCTGCCATACCGCTAGCATACATAGCCCAAACCATGGACGGGGGCAATGCGTTTTTCCCGGGTTTATGCCTAAAAAATATCGACAAACCATTTTGAACGGGTTTGGCGTCATCGAATCAGCATGCCGGCAGAATCCGTTCTTTCTATGCTTGCCATCCCAAAGCTTGTCGCTTTCGCTGCCCGCAGCGCTCCAACAAAAGCCCGTCGATCCTGTGAGGACAACGGTCATACGCCGCCTCGTCTCCTATCAAAACAAGAGGAAAGCCCACCACCTTTCCTCGCCAAGGAGCTGGATATAGCCGATTTCTATCGGACAGTCCAATCGCTGCGACAAACGATCGGCCATGGGGTGCCGATGAGCGCGGAATCCTTTGCTGCTAAACCTAGAACGAAAGGCTGCGCCCGCCTTAAAGGCCTATCAGGCGCATATCGGAGCCATCGAACGGCAAGCACTGATCAATCGTTCCATTCCCTAGCTGTATAAAGGCCGGCAGATAAGCCCGCTGACACGCCTTGACGCTGGGTCTACAAATTTGGTATAAAATGGCGCTGGCTACCGGGAAAAAGCCAAAACGGCTTCGGCGCAATAGTGGCTTACGACCGTTGATGCAGTGCTGCCGGCAGTCAATGATCCGCCAGTGATCTAAAGGCGGCCCGGTAATCGTTTCTTACATTGGATCCGTATGCTCAAGCAGCAGATAGTACACCGCACCTTTAGAAATGGCGCCCTACAGGTCTTTTCCATCGGTATCGCCACGCTGCGGAAAAAGCCCGGCGCCTTTACCGGCCCTTCCAGGCACCTTCCACCGGCATCCGCAAGGCGCCCTCGATATGTTTGGCATTCAATCACCGGGTCTTTGACTTTATCGAGCTTGCCCCCCTCTGCCTGTCCTTGATGATCGCTTTGCCGCGCCTCCGTCACACGTCTTGATCAGCCATCCTCCTGCCTGTGCTGATCTACGCTGGTAAAAATGCATCCTTCTCTTTGAGCCAGACAAAACTTGAACCATGCGGGCTTTCACGCCCGCCTTGTTATATCCTCGCGGCCATCTCAAATGCTGCTTGACATCCCATACCCCACGGGGTATATTATACCCATACCCCTATAAGTAAAGGAGTGCGTCATGCAAGCATTGGAACGGGTTTTATCCTGGGGCGGGATGAAAAAGGACATCGCCTTTCTCGTCGTCTCCGCTATCTCGCTCATTCTGAGCATCTTTGACCTCATTCCCCTGCCTTTTGACGCCGCTTGGGTTTCCATTATCCTTTGCGGCGTGCCGATTCTTTTGGAGGCGTTGATCGGTCTTGTCACGGCCTTTGATATCAAGGCTGATGTGCTTGTTTCCATCGCCTTAATCGCTTCGGTGATGATCGGTGAGGACTTTGCCGCCGGCGAGATCGCCTTTATCATGCAGCTGGGCGCGCTGCTGGAGGATCTGACCGTGGCCAAAGCGCGGGCGGGTATTGAGCGCCTTGTGCAGCTTACGCCGCGTACGGCCCGCGTAATTCGCGGTTCCGCTGAAAAAATTGTGCCAGCCGAATCAGTTCAGGTAGGCGATATCCTGCGTGTGCTGCCGGGGGAAACCGTACCGGTAGACGGCGTCATTATTGCTGGACAGACCTCTGTCAACCAGGCCGTCATAACCGGCGAATCCTTACCGGTGGATAAGAAGCCCGGAGACGAGGTGTCCAGCGGTGCAGTGAATCAGTTTGGGTCATTTGATATGCAGGCGCAAAAGGTGGGCGAGGACAGCTCCATCCAGCGAATGATCCGGCTCGTCCAATCCGCCGACGCAGGAAAAGCTAAGATTGTGAGCCTTGCAGACCGCTGGGCGACATGGATTGTGGTGATCGCCCTCTCGGCTGCGGCGCTAACCTGGATGATTACCGGCCAAATGATCCGGGCCGTAACCATCCTGGTGGTTTTCTGCCCTTGCGCCCTGGTATTGGCCACGCCTACCGCCATCATGGCAGCCATTGGGAATGCAACCAAGCACGGCTTCCTCGTGCGTGAAGGGGACGCGTTGGAGCGTTTGGCCGGGGTGAAGCAATTTACCTTTGATAAGACCGGAACGCTGACCTATGGCAACCCGCAGGTTGTCGCCGTGCATAGTTGCTTGCCCGGCCTTTCAGAGCAGGCCTTGTATGCCTATGCCGCTAGCGCTGAAGAGCGCTCCGAACATCCCCTTGGCCGGGCGGTGGTCGGCAGTTATCGTGCCCGTTACGGCGTTGCGCCCGGCGCTGCCGAGGCGTTCCACATGCTGCCCGGCCTAGGGGTTGAGGCTATCGTATCGGGGAAACGGGTGATGGCTGGGAATCTTGATCTTATGGATCAAAACCATATTCCACTGGAAGATACGGTTTCTCAGGCCGCCGCTCATTATCTGGAAGATGGCTGCACGATTATCTATCTATCCCTTGATGGTATTCTGGCCGGTATTCTTGCCCTCGCCGATACCCTGCGGCCGGAAGCGGCGGAAACCATTGCCCAGATCAAATCAGTCGGCGTGACGCCCGTTCTGCTCACCGGCGACCATCAGCAGGCGGCCTTCCACATTGCCGAACAGCTGGCCATCAGCCACGTGTATGCCGGCTGCCGTCCGGAAGATAAGCTGAACTATATTGAGCGCACCCAGCAAGAGGGAAGCCCTGTCTGCATGATCGGAGACGGAATTAACGACGCACCCGCCTTAAAGAAGGCCCATGTCGGCATCGCTATGGGCGGAATCGGCAGCGACATTGCAATAGACGCCGCCGATATTGCGCTGGTGAACGACGCTATCCAGGAACTTCCCCATTTGTTGCGCCTAGCCAAACGCATGATGCGAACCATCAAGTGCAACCTCGCCTTCTCCATGGGGCTCAATTTTGCTGCTATTTTGCTGGCCATGACTGGTATTCTTAATCCTGTCGTCGGGGCATTGGTGCATAATGCCGGCTCCGTTCTCGTGATCTTAAACTCGGCATTTTTGTTGAAATGGAGGAAAACGAAATAATTTCAATGCTATTGGTTCCAGCAGGCGGACCCATGGCGTTTGCCGCATCATCTATTCTCTTTTCATGATCGCCCAAATAGCCGAAGGCAGCGCCCCGCAAAGGGCCGCGTGGAATCCGCAAATGCTTGCGCTTAACACGTCGGCCTTTTCTGGGGCGCTGCCTATGCCGCTATATTCACGATCGAAATTGGCATGATCTCCTCAGCAGTGCGGGGGCTTATCGCATCGCTCAATCATCATGCTAATACAAAATCGGCTATGCTTTACGCATAGCCGATTTAATTTGGTGGGCCATCAGGGGCTCGAACCCGGGACACCCTGATTAAGAGTCAGGTGCTCTACCAACTGAGCTAATGGCCCATATGGAGCGGAAAACGGGGTTCGAACCCGCGACCTTCGCCTTGGCAAGGCGACGCTCTACCAATTGAGCTATTCCCGCGTACAATAGGCTTACGCCTATTGAAAAATCGTTCAGAATTCAGAATGCTCTGAATTCTGCTGGTGGGCCATCAGGGGCTCGAACCCGGGACACCCTGATTAAGAGTCA
>CAJFUN010000042.1 GCA_904420205.1 Candidatus Parachristensenella avicola
GAACCCGCGACCTTCGCCTTGGCAAGGCGACGCTCTACCAATTGAGCTATTCCCGCATCACGAAGGGCTGCCCCTTCGTCCCACAAAAATGGTGCGGGCGAAGAGACTCGAACTCATACGCCATAGGCACTGGAACCTAAATCCAGCGCGTCTGCCAATTCCGCCACGCCCGCATATTGGTGACCCATCAGGGACTCGAACCCTGGACACCCTGATTAAAAGTCAGGTGCTCTACCGCCTGAGCTAATGGGTCACATTGGCTGGGGTGGCAGGGGTCGAACCTGCGAATGCGGGAGTCAAAGTCCCGTGCCTTCACCACTTGGCTACACCCCAATAAAAAATGGGGAGAGTAGTGGGACTCGAACCCACGGCCTCCAGGGCCACAACCTGGCGCTCTAACCAACTGAGCTATACCCTCCACAAAATGGCGCGCCTACAGGGATTCGAACCCCGGACCCACGGCTTAGAAGGCCGTTGCTCTATCCGACTGAGCTACAGGCGCAAAGCGGGTGGCGCATCCCTGCGGGAATTATGGGCGACGGCAACGCTGACAAACAATGGTAGGAACTACTCAATGGTCAACCAGGCTTGTGACTGCATGCCCTTTCCTTCGCTGCAAGATATATTCTATTATAACGGCGGCAAATTGTCAATACTTTTTTTACCTGTCATCGGTTTCATATGTGTATGCAGGCATGAAATCCGCCCATATCGCCCAACTGCCTGGAAATCGCTGGAGTAGTTGGCGTGCAGTATAGAGCTGTAATCCTGCATCTTCATATCCAGGAACAACTACGCATCCAAAATGGGCCTCCTGTCCGGAGAGTTCACGCGCGCCAAATACACAGCCCGCCGGCAGCAGGCAATGCCCGCCAGGCCGCAACCGAATGCGAGATAAGTTTCCATCCTGCTCTGAACGCACGATTTCCACCTCCCCACCGCCCAGATGAAACCATAGCTCGTCGGCATCCAGGCTGTGGGGCGCAGACCGCCCACCGGCCGGCAGCCGGTATTCAATGGCCGTGGCCGCAGGCCGAGGCTGATCGGGCATGGCCGTATAAATGCGCCGGCAGGATCCGCCTTCTGCAATCGGCTTAAAGGTATTCTCTTCCTCACACTTCATATGGGGCTCCTTTCCATCCATCGCTTTCCTTTATGGCTCAGTTGGAGTATACTAAGCTAAAGGAGGGCTTCACCATGAAGATTCTGAAAAAAAGCGGCGCTATACAGCCCTACGATCCCGATAAAATCGTGCTTACCTTGGAGCGCACCTCCGACGAGGTCGCACAGCCGCTGACCGAAGGCGATCTCCGTCGCCTGATAGAACAAATCACCCGGCGCGTGGTGGAGATGGGCAAGAGCCAAGACCCGTTGCCCTCCGGCTGCGTGCACGTCATTGTGGTCGCCACCTTGCGCGAAAACGGATTCCCCGCAATAGCCCAAGCCTATTACGATGCCAATGCATATCGCTGATTGATTCGCATTTGCAAAAGCCTCCGCCGTTGGGCGGAGGCTTTTGCTTTACGGTTAGTCCTCAGGCTTTGTTTCCAACTGCAGCGGATAATCGCCCAGATGCTTTACCTTAAAGCCGTTTGCCTTATAAGTCTCGTAATCGAAAGCTTCCAGCTCGTCAATGGCCAGTTTATGGAACTCATAGAAATTATGCCACCACTCGTATCCATCGCCCAGATTATGGCTCAAGTAGGCTTCAGCAATGTCGATGCCCATCTGCGGGGCCACATAGAAGGCGCCCATCGCCAACACATTAACGCCATTGCCGGTAATAGCCCGCAGAGCGGCCGGCACGCTTTCTACCACGCCGGCATGAACGTGGGGGCACTTGCTGGCTGCGATGTGGATGCCCATACCGGTGCCGCAGAAGATCAGGGCGCGCTCAAACTCGCCCTCAGCAATCATGGAGCCTACCCGCAATCCGATACGGTGAAACATAAGATCCGTATCGTCGTCCTCCGGTGAACGGACGCCTACGTCCGTAACCTTCCAACCTTTGCTTTTCAGGTGGGCAACAACGGCTTCCTTCAGCGGGAACCCTGCAAAATCGGCCCCTACCAGGATTTCCTTGTCTTGAATGCGTTTCATGGTAACTCCTCTCTAGCGGGTTATACCCGCTCTCCATTAGACGTTATCACACTTATCTTCGCATTTCAAGCCCTGGATTGGGCTACGGCAGAAAACAACACCCCTGGCGGGATATACCCGTCAGGGGTGTTGCGCTTGCCTCTACTCAGCCCCGCTATTGTCCTGCGCGATAGGCTTCGTCGATGCAGCTCTTGTGATCCGCGTCCACCTTATTGCTTCCATGTGTCTTAGAGCCGACAAAGTGGATACAGAACTGGCCGGTCATATCATTGCCGCCAATGGTTTCAAACCCATGGGGCTGGCAGTTCATAGAAGCCGCCATACGCACGCCATTATACACAACCCATATGGGGCGGCGCGCCCAGCTCCATTTGCTGCCGATCGCCTGGAACATAATGTTGGTATCCACCCGCGTCGCCGGTTCAGTGTCAGCATGCTGTGAACCGCCGGTACGGGTTGCCCGGAAAGTATATCCGGTACGCACATCCACAATGGTGAACGTCGCCCGCCGTGGCAGCAGATTATTCGCTTCGCTCCAGCTGGGCTTGATAATCGGGATGCTGCTTCCGTCATCATAGGCTTTTAGATTCAATTGGCTCTTGGGAATCGGATCCAGCAGCGTATAAACCGTGGCCAAAGTGTAGTTGCCTGCAATTCCGTCGGCATCCAAGCCCGCCGCTTTCTGGAACGCTTTGACAGCCGACTGCACCGCGCTGTCATACACGCCATCGATCGCGCCGGAATAGAAGCCTTGAATATTGAGCGCGGTTTGCAGATCCTTCACTTTGCTTCCCGTGCTGCCTACCTTCAGCGTGGTGTCGATATCCAGATCTTTGTTCAGCATATCATTGGTGCTGGGTGGAATATCGTCCGGCGGCGCACCCTTTTGCACATACTCGGCGCTGACATAGCCCTCGCCGCTGTCGTAAACGATCTTATACCAGCCGTTGGAGCTACCCAGAATTTCCACCAAATCGCCGCTATAGAGCTTACCCAGAATGTTGTAGTTCGTGCCGGGGCCGCTGCGCACATTCAGCGCCGATGCGATGACATAGCCCTCCGCATCCTCATCGCCGCCCGGCGCGCTGGTCTCGCTGCCATCGCTCTTGGTGATGTAGGCGTTCGATACATAGCCCGTGCCTCCATCATAGCTGATCGCATACCAGCCGTCCGTCGAGCCTGTCACCGTTACCTTATCCCCATTATGC
>CAJFUN010000043.1 GCA_904420205.1 Candidatus Parachristensenella avicola
CCCACTCGGCCCAGTACTGGGCGATGACCGTGGCATCCAGCTGGCCGGAAGATAGGGCTTCATTCCAACCAATGGCGGTTTTGCCCCGGCGCTTCAGCAGCGTCACCAGCCGGCCGGTAAAATATGCCTGGAGCGCCTCGTAGTCGGCCAATCCATGGGCAGTCAGCGCGCGGCGGCAGTCGGGGCATTTTTCCCATTCGACTTTGGGCGCTTCATCGCCGCCGATATGGAAATAGCGGGAAGGAAACAGGGGGCAGACTTCCTCTAATAGCGCGTCCAAGAAGGCGTAGACCGACTCCTTACCGGCGCAGAGGATGCGCTCCAGAATGCCGAAATGCTCGGCTACCGCCAGCGGCTCCCCCGTGCAGGACAGTTCCGGATAGGCGGCCAGGAGGGCGGTCGTATGGCCGGGCAGATCGATCTCGGGCACCACTTCGATAAAGCGCTCGGCGGCAAAGTCATTGATCTCACGAATTTCCGCCTGGGTATAGAAGCCGCCATGGGGCACGCCGTCGCCGTTTGTCTGCGCCCGCCATGCACTGATTTCATTTAGGCGCGGGAAACGTTTGGATTCAATCCGATATCCTTGGTCGTCGCTGAGATGCCAATGGAAGCGGTTCAGCTTTAAAAGGGCGCACTGCTCCAACATCCGCTTGATTTCGTCCACCCCGAAAAAGTGGCGGCATACGTCCAGCATGAAGCCGCGCCAAGGATAGCGCGGGCAATCCTCCAGATAGAGGCAGGGCAGGTCGGGACCTTCATCGGCCAGCAGCTGATACAGGGTGACAAGGGCCATGGAAAAGCCGGATTGCGATGCGGCTTCACAGGTGACGCCATCCTCCGCAAGCAGCAGGCGGTAAGCTTCGTCCTTCAGCCCCTTGACAGTACGAAAAACGAGAAATCCTTCCTGCGACTTTTGGGATGAGAGTTTGCCCATGCCGGGCAGGCGGCGGACCCGGCCGATAAAGAGCTGGACCGTTGATTCCGCGCATGGCCCCTCGTAGGTCAGCAGGCGGGGGAGCGTGCAGTAGCCGGGCATCGGACGAATCAATCCGTTAATGCTGGGGATTAAGTTCATACAATTTCCTCCTCGCGTTGTCATATGCAGCGCGCCCGGTCAGCGGCTGGGTATAACGCCATAAAAGTGCAGGATATTCAGATCTTCCGGCATGTCCAGGCCATGGGCGCCCAAGCCACCGTCAATCTCATGGCAGCCATGATCCGGGGCAAAGCCGATCAGCGTATTATGGCTTGCCCAGTGGAGCCGGGCCGCCTGGGCCAGCTGGTCAAAGGTATGGATATTGTGCCGCAGGGCCTCGATGGAGGCCGCGCCCTCCGGCGCGAAGCGGTGCATGGTCGCATCGTAGTCGCCGTTATAGACCACGATGAAATCATGCTCATCGGCTTCAATCAGGGCAAGCGCCTTGCGGTTGACCTCCTCAACCGTATCATAGATAAAGTAATCCATCGCCCGCTCCAGGAAGATCATGGATAGGCTGTCGCCGGCGGTCGAGACGATGGCAGGACGCTTCCCGGCACGGATCAATGCGTCAAAGAGGGTATCTATGCGGATTACCGGCTTGGTATAGCTGCGGATCCCATGCACCTGGGGCTGCGCGCCGGTGTACATGGTGCCAAAGCAGACCGGCGTCACCGAAGGCATTACCGAGGCGAGGGGAAGCGCCAACTGCGTGTGCTGCAGCACGGGCAGATAGAGGGCGGTGTATTTCTGGTACAGCCATAGGGCGATGGCATCAGGGTTGTACATTAGCACCCGATCGGCCTGGCTTACCCCGGCATGCCGTACAAGGGAGGAAAGCGCAGGATTGGCCGCCGCGGCGCATTCCGGCGGCATAATACCCATGCCCTCGGCCAGCGCGGCGGCAATCGAATCCAGGGAAAAGGAATGATAAACCGGATCGTTCATAAAAAAGCCCCCTTTAAGCCGGTAAAATTATCTTTATTTTAGCGGAAAAATCCATGGAATTCAATAAAAGAGGCTTCCGATTGGAAGCCTTTTCTATTTGGTTGGCCTTCGGCCTTTCGACAGAGTATCCACGACGACGTGGATGCATTGCTTTTCATCATCCGTCAGGCTGCGGTATCGCAGCAGGAGCTCTGCTTCCGCATGGCTTAACCGATAGCTTTCTGTGCGTTCAATCCGCTGCCGTTCATCGGTATAACCGACAATAAAGTCAATAGAGGTGTTGAAGTAGTCGGCCAAACGCTTGAGGATGTCAATATCCGGTTCGATGTTATGGTTCTCATATTTGTTGATCGAAGATTGACTGACCCCGATGGCATCGGCCAAGCGCTGCTGACTGACGCCATATTCCCGGCGTAAGCACTTTAAGTTGGGTAACATGGCGACACCTCCAATACATATCGTTCTACTGGTATTTTAACCACTTGGCGGAATAAATAAAAAATCCAAAAAGTAGTTATTGACAACAACTTATGGGTGTTATAAAATGCATATAAAGTAATACAAACGATGGGAATGGGAAAATGAAACTTGGGAAGGGCGTAATTTATGGCAGATAGTTTTAAATTCGGCGTGCAGGATGAAGAACTGAAAAAAAGAGTTGAATTGTACCGTCAAAGGAAAAATTTACAATCCTTTAGTGAGGCAGTGCGGGAACTTCTGAAAGTAGCTGTTGATATAGAACGGGCGATTACAAAGGTGAGGTAAGAATGGGGGATAAAAGAAGCGGCTTGCATCAAACACCGTTGCCCAAACGGAAAAGGGCTATAGCTACACTGCTGGCATTCTTTTTCATGGCGATGGGAGGCGGAATATATCTTTTAATGGCGCAGGAGCAAAGATTGGAGAATTTGCCATGCGGAGACACTGCGACGATGACAACAACATTCGAGTTGCAGGAGAACCCCTCCATTGCGATTCCCGGGTATGAAGGCCTAACGCTTCAGGCGGATACGGTCAAGCAAAATATTTGCCTCAATAATCCGTCGGAGAATACATGCATTTTTTATATCACGCTGCGGTTGGAGGACGGTTCGGTGCTTTGGACGTCGCAGGCAGTCTTACCGGGTGAACAGTCCGCCAAGATGGTACTGAATCAGCCGCTAGCGAAGGAAAATTATCCGGCGGTTCTGCAATATGATTGCTTCACCCGGGACGGGAAACGCCTCAACGGCGTGGAAACCAAATTGACCCTTCGGGTTAAATAAAACGATTGAAGGAGAGAAAACATGAAAAAGACGCTTGCCGCCATCCTGATAGCGGGCATGGCCTTTATCCTGCCGCTTTCGGCCCTGGCCGACGGTACCACTACCCTGACCACCACCGTTCCTGATGCGACCTATACGCTAAATATTCCTGCGGATCAGGAAATTCCCTTTGGGGCAACAAGAACAAATATCGGGAATGTAACTGTTACAGATTCAACTGGATTTGCCGAAGGGAAGAATCTAGAAGTGACAGCGGTTTTTGATGAAATAAAATGCGAGAATACATCCACAACAATTCCTTATAAAATTCGGTTGTCCTTGATTGGTATTGAAAACCCCGATTCTTCTGACGAGTATTTAGAATCTGGCGATTTTTTGACATTTCCCGGAACGGCACAAGGGACGGTGGAAGAAAACGCTACTATACTGCCTCAAGGGGTGTTTGGCGTAAGTGGACTAAATATAGAAATCAATAGCACAGATTGGGGGCAAGCCCTGGCAGGCGAATATGCCACTACCATCACCTTTACCTCCGAGGTTGTCGCCGGATAAGGATGGCGGGCGATGAGAAAAAGACAGCATCGCCTCCCGCTATTAGCCGGTTTTCTTCTGGCCGCATACGTTCTTACCCCCCATGCACTGGCGGCAACTACCACACTGCATACCACTGTTCCGTCGGAACACAGCATACGGCTGGAGATCACAGGGCGCGGTCGGGTAATGGTTAGAGACCGAAGCTATAGCCACGGGGATATCATTCGGGTAGATCGCCATAGAGCCGAAACCTATATGCTGCTGCCGGATGCTGGATATACGCTGGCCGCTATTTATGATAGCGGCGTGGAGGTGACCAGTTTGGTATATGATGGGAAATATACCGCGTCCGGTGCGGAACGGGATGGTATCTTGTCGGTCGCATTTCAAAAAGAGCAGATGCCACCCGCTAAGCCGCAAACTGGGGATGGGCACCCGATAAGGCGCCTGTGGTTGGCTTGGGGAGCTGCCCTTCTCGTTGCTGCTGCCATTGTGGCGGGGAAAAAGTGGCTGCCAACAAGGCTGTAATGGACGAACAAAAAATGCTCCGGGACAGGCGAATTCACGCCTGTCCCGGAGCATTTTTTGTATCAGGGGGAACATCGCTTCGTTATGGTATAATGAATGCATCTATCCTGACAAGGAGCATGAATCTATGGACAACACACAGGCGCAGCGCAGCATGGAACGGGTAAAAGAAGCGATTTTTGCGGCAGGCTTTACCGAAGCGGGGGCGGTGGACATCGATAGTTTAACCTATGAGGAGGAGATACGCCGCATTTGCGAAGGCAACAGCTGCCGCAATTACGGTGCGTCCTGGGCCTGCCCGCCGGCGGTGGGCGCCCTTGACGCCTGCCGGAGGCAATGTGAGCAGTATGGGCATATGATACTTTTTAACCGAAAATATCCGCTGGAGGATCCCTTTGATTATGACGGGATGGTCGAAGCGCTGCGGGATTTCAAGGTTCGGGTGGAAACGCTGGACGGCGCGATTGTCCCGTGGATCGGGAAAAGACTCATGCTTTCCAACGAGGGCTGCGGCCGGTGCAGCCGCTGCACCTATCCGGAGAGCCCCTGCCGCTTTCCCGATAAACTGTATCCTTCTATCGAGGGTTATGGTTTCAATATCGGCCGCATGGCCAAGGAAGCCGGCATGCACGGCCATTTCGGCCCGGGTACGGTGACCTACTTTGGGGCGGTGCTGTTCGGCTCAAAGGGCAAATAAAAAAGCTCCCGCGAACGGGAGCTTTTTGCATAAGCAGGATTACTTCTGGGCTTCCTCGATGGCCACAGCCAGCGCCACGGAAGCGCCGACCATGGGGTTGTTGCCCATGCCGATCAGGCCCATCATTTCCACGTGGGCAGGCACGGAGGAGGAACCGGCAAACTGGGCGTCCGAATGCATACGGCCCATGGTGTCGGTCATGCCGTAGCTGGCGGGGCCGGCAGCCATGTTATCAGGATGCAGGGTGCGGCCCGTGCCGCCGCCGGAGGCCACGGAGAAATACTTCTTGTCGTGGTCAATGGCCCACTTCTTGTAGGTGCCGGCCACCGGATGCTGGAAGCGGGTGGGGTTGGTGGAGTTGCCGGTGATGGAAACGTCCACATCCTCATGCTGCATGATGGCTACGCCCTCGCGCACATCGTCGGCGCCGTAGCACTTGACCTTGGCGCGTTCGCCGTTGGAGTAGGCGGTGGTGTTGACGATGGTCAGCTCGTCGGTATAGTAATCAAACTGGGTCTGCACATAGGTGAAGCCGTTGATGCGGGAGATGATCATCGCGGCATCCTTGCCCAAGCCGTTGAGGATGACGCGAAGGGGCTCTTTGCGCACCTTGTTGGCGGTGCGGGCGATGCCGATGGCGCCTTCGGCGGCGGCAAAGGACTCATGGCCGGCCAGGAAGGCAAAGCACTTGGTGTCCTCGCGCAGCAGCATGGCGGCCAGGTTGCCGTGGCCCTGACCGACCTGGCGGTTCTCCGCCACGGAGCCAGGCACACAGAAAGCCTGCAGGCCCTCGCCAATGGCCTCGGCGGCGTCGGCGGCGCTCTTGCAGCCCTTCTTCAGTGCAATCGCGGCGCCCAGGGTGTAGGCCCATACCGCGTTGTCAAATGCGATGGGCTGAACGCCCTTTACAATGGATTCGGGATCAATGCCCGCGGCGTTGACATATTCCTTGGCCGCGTCCAGGGATTCGAAGCCATATTTATCCAGGGTTTTGGTGATCTTTCCGATTCGACGGTCATATCCTTCAAACATTGCCATGATGGAACGCCTCCTTTCTTATTCCTTGCGGGGATCGATGACACGGACGGCCTCATCATAGCGGCCGTAGGTGCCGATGTTGCTCTCATAGGCTTCCTTGGGATCCACGCCCTTTTTGATAGCGTCCATCATCTTGCCCATGTTCACAAAGCGGTAGCCGATCACCTGATCGTCGGCGTCCAGGGCGATGTTGAGCACATAGCCCTCGGCCATCTCCAGGTAACGCACGCCTTTGGCGGCGGTGCCGTACATGGTGCCGATCTGGCTGCGCAGGCCCTTGCCCAGGTCCTCCAGGCCGGCGCCGATGACCAGGCCGTCCTCGGAGAAGGCGGACTGGGTGCGGCCATAGACGATCTGCAGGAACAGCTCGCGCATGGCGGTGTTAATGGCGTCGCAGACCAGGTCGGTATTCAGCGCCTCCAGGATGGTTTTGCCGGGCAGAATCTCGGCGGCCATGGCGGCAGAATGGGTCATACCCGAACATCCCAGCGTTTCGACCAGGGCTTCCTGGATCACGCCGTCCTTGACGTTCAGGCTCAGCTTACATGCGCCCTGCTGAGGCGCGCACCAACCGACGCCGTGCGTGAAACCGGAAATATCGGTGATCTGGGTGGCTTTAATCCATTTCCCCTCTTCAGGAATCGGAGCCGGGCCGTGCTTGGGGCCTTTGGCAACGCAGATCATTTCATCCACTTCTCTGGAATACTGCATGTTATTTCCTCCCTGCTAAAATTTGCGTATTTGTGGAAATTTTGACCGAAGCTATTATACCATACCCATCCGGCAACTTGCAATTATCCGCGGCGGTTTTCCGGCGGGGCGCGCTTTTTATCTTCCGATTGCCCATCGGGGCGGGCCATGGTATGATAAGCCAAAGGAGGGAAGTGAAATGGATACCCGTCAAGCGCTTGCGCATATCCGGCGCGTGGCCGCTCAGGGCCCTTTCAAGCCGGATTGGGCGCAGATTACCGCCGCCTACCGGACGCCGGCCTGGTATGAGGAGGCCAAGTTCGGCATTTTTATCCACTGGGGGCTGTATGCGGTGCCGGCCTTTGGCAATGAGTGGTACGCCCGAAACATGTACCGCGCCGGAACGCCGGAATATGAGCATCATATCAAAACCTATGGCCCGCCCCAACGGTTTGGATACAAGGATTTCATTCCGCTCTTTCGGGCGGAGCGATTCGACCCGGAGGCATGGGCCAGGCTGTTTGCGGCCTCCGGCGCGCGCTTCGTGGTGCCGGTGGCCGAGCACCACGACGGGTTCGCTATGTACGGTTCGGAGCTGAACCCCTTCAATGCGCTGAAGATGGGGCCCCGGCGTGACTTAGTCGGCGAACTGCTTCAGGCCGTAGAAGCGCAGGGCCTGATCCCCGGGGCATCCTCCCATCGGGCCGAGCACTTTTGGTTTATGGACGGCGTGCGCCGCCTGCCCGGCGATTGGGCAGGCAACGAGGCATTTTACGGCCCGGCCCAGGATGCCCCCATCCATACGGAGGATTATGATGAGGCGCCGCCCGACCAAGCCTTTATGGAGGATTGGCTGATTCGGACCTGCGAGCTTATTGACCGGCTCCATCCCCGGGTGCTGTGGTTTGACTGGTGGATCAACCAAAAGGCATGGCAGCAGGTGCTGCCCACGCTGACGGCCTACTATTACAACCGGGCTTATGAATGGGGCTTTGAAGCCGCAATAAATTATAAGTATTCAGCCCTGCCGCCTAACGCCGGCGTGTTTGACGTGGAGCGCGGCCAGCTATCCGGCATCCGGGAGGCGCTTTGGCAGACGGATACGGCCATCTCTAAAACATCCTGGGGATATACGGAAGACCAGCAATATAAGACGGCGGCCTCGCTGATCGCCGACCTGGTGGACATTGTGTCCAAGCACGGCGTGCTGCTGCTCAATATCGGCCCCCGGGCGGACGGGACCATACCGGAGGAGGAAGCGGAGACGCTTTTGGCCATAGGCGCGTGGTTGTCCGTCCATGGAGAGGGCATCTATGGTTCGCGGCCTTGGCAGGTCTATGGCGAGGGGCCTACGGCCGTGCCGGAGGGCGCCTTCACGGATACCCAGCGGGCGGCCTATACGGAGCGGGATATTCGCTATACCCAAAAGGGAAATACGCTTTATGCCTATGTGATGCGCTGGCCTCAGTCGGGCATAGTGACGCTGACAGCCCTACGGGATACGCCGGTCAACGGCGTAAGCCTGCTGGGCGAAGGCGAAGTTGTTTGGTACCAGCAAGATGCCGATGGCCTGACGGTGCATACCGCAGGGCGCAGGGACGACGGCTTGCCCACGGCGCTGCGGATTACGCTGTAACCTTACAATTGCACAGCCATGTGAAAGCGCCTGCCGGAGGCAGGCGCTTTTGCTTCGTTATCCGGGCGGCTGACTGGATCCTATAACTTAGGTGAAAGCATGCTTCGATATCCGGAGTCGCACTAATCGGCCGAGGGAGGAGCCCATTCTCCCCAGATGCACATCAGAGGGGCATCAGCCCCAAAGACAGCCCAGGTTGCCGCAGCCATTGCCAGCTCCTCCAGCTCAGGATAATCCCGGCCGGGTTCATCATCGCGACTGCAGCCGCATTGGAAAAAAGGTTTCCATCAAAATCAGCGCCCAGCCCAAGCATCCCTCGGGGCGCCGTTGGCCTGGGCAAATTGGGATCGCAGCGTTGGCGGGGCAGCTGTTCCGAAATGGAGGAATCCGGTTTTCTGGCATGCCTTTGCGCAAGCCCCTTTCCACGCCCGTTACCGTAAAAGGCACTTTTCCCGATTCTACATTTCATATAGGCGCATCCCTGCCCATCCACTTGAAAGCGGAGGCATGGATAAGCGCTGATAAAGCTATTGCGGCTTCCAACATGCTGAGGCGGAACTCTGTCTGCCGGAAGCACCGGCTAAAGGCCACCAGCGCAGCATCGCCATATATCAGCGCGATAGCGGTAATTCGTTCATGGACGGCTGTAGGGTCATAGGGGGCTAGCGCGAGCCTATGCCGGCAAATATTTTTGTTAAAGGGCATCCCTGTCACCGGCGTAAAACGCTGGGCCGGCTCGCTGCGGCCAAGAAGGCTAGCCGCGCAGCGTAATTGGTTTCGCCGGCCGGCCTTTTCCTCCATGCGGTCAATCACCCGGTTTGTGGCGGCCCCTGCTTTCGCCTTTACCCATCGCGCACGCTTTCGCCATAGTCCGCCTGCCGTTCAACCCAAACTGCGCCTTTTCGGTATAGTGGATAGGAAGGGGAAAAGGGGGCTCTCGACAGCCGATTTGAAAAACCATAGGGGATGGAGTATAATAAAATATCATTAACATGCCTTCCTATGTCCATTTGCATAGATAACGAAGAAAGGAGCCAATATGGCACAGCGAAAAAGCGCGAAAGCCGGCGGCGGGAAAAAGAACGCCGCCCGGAAGAAGAAGACAAAAACGCAGGCGGCAAGGGCGGCGCGCCGTCCGGCTGCTCCTGAGCGCGCGCCGAGGAATATCAAGGCTGATATTGTCGGGCTTATACTGGTAGCGCTGGGCATCTTCTTCATGGCCTGCCTTTTCCAGCAGGACGCCGGGCTCTTGAGCCAGTCGCTTTCGGGATTCTTCCGGGGCTTTTTCGGCTGGGGCGCCTATGTGTTTCCGCTCCTCGTCGTTTTTGTCGGCGCAATGGTCCTGCTCTATCCGGATGTCCGGCTTTCTGCTGGGGTATACGTGACCATCGCCGTGGTATTCCCGCTTCTTCTGTGCCTGGTGACGTTGTTTGCCACGCAAGCCATGAAGCTGGTGCTGGAGGATTACGGATACGGCGGCTTTGTATCCCGCTGCTATGAATACGCCCAAGCAGGCGAGGCCAGCGGCGGCGCGTTGGCCGGCATGATCGTGTTTCCCCTGCTGCTCTATCTGGGTAAAGAGGGGACCATTATCCTGTGCGTGCTGGCGCTTTGCCTGATCGCCGTGATCTGGGGCTTTTCCTTCCGGGCTATGTCCCGGAAAATTACCGAGAAGGTGGATACGGCCATACAGCAGCGTCAGAGCATCCGCCAGCAGAAAAGCCGCAGGCTGTATGTGGGCGACGTGGGCGGCGCGCCGGAGCCGGAGCTTGATCTGGAGCTGATCGACGATGGGCTTTTTGCCATGCGGCCCGAGACGGAAGAGGAGCCGGAGGATACCCTGGAAGTACTGAAGGCCGAAGACATTGAGGTGGCGGCCCCGGTGGATCAGTCGGCCCCAGATATGCATATCGAGGTGGTGGAGCCGGAGGAGGAGGCGCCCCAACCGGAGGAGGACGATACGGAAGAAGCGCCCCAGGAGCCGGTGGACCAGGAGGCACCCCAGCCGCTGGACAAGCCCCAGCAGATGGCCATGGAGACGGCGCTGCCGCCCGAACAGCCGGGGGAGCGTTTTTACCAGATCCCACCCATGTCCCTGCTGGAGAAATCCAAGCCCACCCACGCCGGGGACGATACGGCGCAGCGGGCCCGGAAGCTGGAGGAGGCCCTGCATTCCTATGGCATCCGCGCCGATGTCGTGGGGGTGAACTGCGGCCCGGTGATCACCCAGTTTGAAGTGCAGCCCGCTCCGGGGGTAAAAAGCAGTTCCATCGTAAACCTGGCCCAGGATCTGGCCATGTGCCTGGCTGCGCCCACCATCCGCATTGAGGCGCCCATCCCGGGCAAGTCGGTGATCGGCGTAGAGATTCCCAATACCAAGGCGGCGATGGTGCGCCTGCGGGATGTCATCGAAACCGCCGAATTTGACCGGGCTAAATCGCCCCTGGCCTTCGGACTGGGGCGGGATATTGTGGGTAAGACGGTGATTGCCGATCTGGCCAAGATGCCCCATGTGCTGGTAGCCGGCACCACCGGTTCGGGCAAGAGCGTCTGCGTCAACACCATGCTGATCTCCATGCTCTATAAAGTATCGCCGCGGGATGTGCGGCTGATCCTGATCGATCCCAAGGTGGTGGAGATGAGCGTCTATAACGATATCCCCCATATGCTGATTCCCGTGGTGACCGACCCGCAAAAGGCTGCCGGCGCGCTGAAGTGGGCGGTCAAGGAGATGGAGGAGCGATACCAGAAATTTGCAGCCTTGAAGGTGCGGGACATCAGCCGGTATAACGAGGTGATCGACGATCCCGCGCTTCATATGCCCTATATCGTCATCATTATCGACGAGATGGCCGATCTGATGATGGTGGCGGCGAACGACGTGGAGGATTCGGTCTGCCGCCTGGCCCAGAAGGCAAGAGCTGCGGGCATGCACCTGGTGCTGGCTACGCAAAGCCCCCGGGTGGACGTCATCACCGGCATGATCAAGGCCAATATCCCCAGTCGGATCGCCCTGGCTGTCTCTTCGCAAACCGATTCCCGGGTGATTCTGGACATGGTGGGAGCGGAGAAACTGCTGGGCCATGGCGATATGCTCTATATGCCCATTGGCGCCAGCAAGCCCACCCGCGTGCAGGGCGCTTTCGTGGGCGATGAAGAGGTGGAGCGCGTGGTGGAGTTCATCCGGAGCCAGGGCCTGGAAGAGACCGGCGGCTATGATGAGGCCATTCTGGACAAGGTGGAGAACTACGTGATCGAGAGCGACGATGCCAAGGAGCAGGGCGAGGGCCGGCCGCTGGATCCGCTGCTGCGGGAGGCGGTAGACATCGTGCTGGAGCAGGGGCAGGCTTCCATTTCCATGGTGCAGCGCAGGCTCCGGGTGGGGTATGCCCGAGCTGCGCGCTTGGTGGACGAGATGGAGCTATTAGGCATCGTGGGCCCCAGCGTGGGCAGCAAGGCCCGGGAAATCATCAAGACCCGCGCTGAGATCAACAATATACTGTCCGAGGGCGATTTGCCCCAGGACGGATAAGGAGCGCATATGAAAAATCACGCGATAACGGTGGGCATGGTCTCCTTGGGATGCAGCAAGAACAAGGTGGACGCCGAGGTGATGCTGGCCAAACTGAGCCGGGCGGGCTACGCGCTGACCATGGACCCCGCCCAGGCCGACGTCATCATCGTCAACACCTGCGGCTTTATCAACGACGCCAAGGTGGAATCGGTTAACGCTATCCTGGAGATGGCGGAATATAAAAAAGGACGCTGCCAGGCGCTGATTGTCAGCGGGTGCCTTACGGCGCGCTATCCGGGCGAGCTGTGGGAGGAGATTCCCGAGGCGGACGCCCTGCTGGGCGTTTCCCAATATCCGGATATCGTTTCGGTGGTGGAAAAGGCGCTGGAGGGCAAGCGCATCCGCAATACGGCGCTGGACTGCCGCCTGGCAGGCTCGCCGGAGCGCATTCTAACCACGCCGCCGTGGATGGGCTACCTTAAAATCGCCGAGGGCTGCGATAACCGCTGCTCCTTCTGCGCTATTCCCGATATCCGAGGTCCCTACCGCAGCCGCCCTCTGGAGGAACTGGTGGAAGAGGCACGATGGATGGCCTCGCAGGGCGTCAAAGAGCTCATCCTAATTGCCCAAGATACGACGCGCTATGGCATGGATCTTTACGGCAAACCCAGCCTTCCCAGGCTTCTGGAGGCCGTCTGCCAGGTGGAGGGGATCCGGTGGGTGCGAACGCTGTACTGCTATCCGGAGATGGTGGATGAAGCGCTGCTTAACACCATGCGGCAGCAGGAGAAGGTTTGTCATTATCTGGATATTCCGCTGCAGCATTGCCAGGATACCATCCTGGAGGCGATGAACCGGCGGTCCAATGAAAAGCAGATCGAGACGCTTATGGAGCGGATACGGTCGCTGCCGGAGCGCTTCGCGCTGCGGACGACCATGATTGTAGGCTTCCCTGGCGAACAGGAGGCGGATTTTGAAGCTTTGGTGGGCTTTATTCAGCGCCACCCCTTCGATCACCTGGGCGCTTTTACCTATTCGGCCGAGGAGGGAACGCCGGCGGCCGACCGCGTAGATCAGATAGAGGAGGACGTCAAGGCCCGGCGGCTGGACCGGCTGATGCAGGCGCAACAGGCTGTTTCGCGCCGGCAGCTGGAGGGCTACGTAGGCGCGGACCTGGAGGTGCTGGTGGAGGAGGCTCTGCCCGGTGGGCGGTATGTGGGACGCACCCGCTACCAGGCTCCTGATATTGATGGGGTGACGCGGTTTACCGGGCCTCAGGGCTTGGAACCTGGATGTATCGTGACGGTAAGGATTACAGGAAGCCGTGAATACGACCTGGAAGGAGCGTTCGAGGATGTCGCTGGCCAATAAGCTGACCCTGGCGCGGATTGCGATGGTGCCGGTTTTTCTGGTGCTGGCGGAGATCCCCTTTCCCCACCATATGACCTGGGCGGCGGCCGTTTTCCTCGCAGCTACGCTGACCGATCTGCTGGATGGGTATTTTGCCCGCAAGCATGGCACGGTTTCAGGCTTTGGGAAGATATTTGATCCCATTGCCGATAAAATACTGGTGTTGTCGGCCCTGCTGCCGCTGGCCGTCCAGGGGCGGCTGTCGGTATGGGTCGTGCTGATCTTGGTGGGTCGTGAGTTTATCGTCAGTGCCGTCCGCATCCAGGCCAGCAGCCAAGGCGGGACGATCATCGCCGCCAGCCCCCTGGGCAAGGCCAAGACCGTGATGCAGGACGCGGCCATTATCATGATGCTGATGGAGCCGGAGCTTCCTTTTTTGAAGCTTTGGTACCTTTCCGACGCGGTTATGGCGGCGGCCGTGCTGCTGACGCTGTGGTCCCTGTGGGATTACTGCTACCAGAACCGGAGCGTATTCAGCGGAATATAGGAGGCTTATATGAACGCGGAGATTCTATCGGTGGGGACGGAACTGCTCATGGGGCAGATTGCCAATACCGACGCCCAATTTCTTTCCCGGGGGCTTAATGAACTGGGCGTCAATGTATTTTACCATACGGTGGTGGGGGACAATCCCGGCCGCCTGCAGCGGCAGCTGCGCCAGGCGTGGGAGCGGAGCGACCTGATTGTGACCACCGGGGGACTTGGCCCCACAGAAGACGACCTGACGAAGGAAGCGGTGGCCGAGTTTCTGGGGCTGCCGATGGAGCTGCATCGGCCCACCCTGGAGGCTATGGAGCGCTATTTCCAGGGGATTGGACGGGCGATGACGCCCAACAATGAGAAGCAGGCCTATTTCCCCAAGGGGTGCCTGGTGCTGGACAATCCCAACGGGACGGCGCCGGGGTGCATCGTGGAGCAGGAGGGGCGCATCTTTGTGGTGCTTCCCGGACCGCCGCGGGAACTGAACCCTATGTTTGAAAACCATGTGCGTCCCTATCTTCTGCGCCGGGGCGATGCTAAGATTACTTCCCGAATCCTCCATATCTTCGGCATGGGCGAGTCGGAGGCTGCCTATCGGCTGCAAACGCTGATCGAGCGGCAGGATAACCCCACCCTGGCCACCTATGTGGGCCAGGGGGACGTGCTGCTCCGCGTGACGGCCCGGACTGCTCCCGATGAGGATCCGGAACAGCTCTTGGCGCCCATGGTACGCCAGATAGAGGCGCTGTTGGGCGACGTTGTCATTTCCGATGATAACGAAACGCTGCCCGAGGTGGTGGTGCGCCTGCTCTCCAATCAAGAAAAGACCCTGGCCTGTGCCGAGTCCTGCACTGGCGGATTGCTCTCCAGCATGATTGTAGACGTGCCGGGGGCCTCCGACGTGCTGCTGGAGGGCGCGGTAACCTATTCCAACGAGGCGAAAATGCGGCGGCTGGCCGTGCCGGAGGCGGTGCTGGCGCAGCATGGCGCGGTGTCGGAGGCCTGCGCGCGGGCCATGGCCGAGGGAATGCGCCGCACTTCGGGAGCGGATTTCGCCCTGGCGACCACCGGGATCGCCGGCCCAGGCGGCGGCACGCCGGATAAGCCCGTGGGACTCATCTATGCGGCGCTGGCTTCCGACAGCGGGGTGACGGTGGAGACTTACCACCTGAAGCGGGATCGGGCGCTGAACCGGAGAACTACCGCGCTGAATGCGCTGGATATGCTCCGCCGGCATCTTCTGCAAAAGCAGCCCTAGCCATGCGAAAATATGTTTGCATTAGATGAAAATATGGTATAATAAAAACATTCTGATACACGGAGGGCGATAGTTTGGCATCGGCGGAAAAGAAGAAGGCCCTGGAACTGGCTCTGGGGCAAATTGAAAAGCAGTTTGGCAAGGGCGCCATCATGAAACTGGGAGAGTCCCAGTCGATGATGGATGTGGATATTATTTCGACCGGTTGCCTGGATCTGGATCTTGCCTTGGGCGTCGGCGGCCTGCCGCGCGGCCGGATTATCGAAATCTATGGGCCGGAATCCTCCGGCAAAACGACGGTTGCGCTGCATGTCGTGGCAGAGGCACAGAAAGCCGGCGGCACTGCCGCCTTTGTGGATGCGGAGCATGCGCTGGATCCGGTCTATGCCCGTAATCTGGGCGTAAACATTGACGACCTCTATGTATCCCAGCCGGATACTGGCGAGCAGGCCCTGGAGATTGTCGATGCCCTGGTGCGCTCCTCGGCGGTGGATGTGATCGTGGTGGACTCGGTGGCTGCCCTGGTGCCGAAAGCGGAAATCGAGGGCGACATGGGCGACGCCCATGTGGGCCTTCAGGCCCGGCTGATGGCCCAGGCGCTGCGGAAGCTGGCCGGCGCAGTCAGCAAGTCCAATACGGTCATTCTATTTATCAACCAGCTGCGGGAAAAGGTGGGCGTCATGTTCGGCAATCCTGAAACAACGCCGGGCGGCCGGGCGCTTAAGTTTTATGCGACGATCCGCATGGACATCCGCCGGACGGATTCCATCAAGCAGGGAACCGAGATTATCGGCAACCGAACCCGGGTGAAGGTGGTAAAGAATAAGGTGGCTCCGCCCTTTAAAACGGCGGAATTCGACGTGCTCTACGGCGAAGGCATCTCCCGCGAAGGCTGTATCTTAGACCGAGCGGTAGACCAGGGCCTTATTGTTAAATCCGGCGCCTGGTTCTCCTATAACGGCGACCGCATCGGACAGGGACGCGAGAACGCCCGCAAATATCTTAAGGAGAACCCGGAGGTGACCAACCTGGTGGATCAGAAGATCCGCGAGCTCGTGCTGGGAAAAGGGAAAAAGGAAGAAGAAGCTCAGCCGGAAACGGCGGAGCCTGCAGAGGAACTATAACCAGATTGGGCCTGCCTGTTGAAAAAAGCTTCGGCGCTTTTTCTCAAAGGGCGGGCCTTTTTCTTGACAATCTATCTAAGTAAGGATAAAATAATATACTGGATTCTATTTCAAAATGTGTTCTGAACCGCCAGTTTGGAAACGCTGAAAAATATCCGAAAATACGCATTATGTAAGAAAGGAGGTAAACATGCAGGAGATTATCATTCCCATTGTCGTAGGATTGCTGGCACTGGCCGCCGGCGGTGTTGCTGGCTTTATGTATAGGAAGAATATCTCCGAGGCGCGGCTTGGCCGGGCCGAAGAGGTAGCAAGCAAGATTGTCGAGGACGCTCAGCTTGAGGCGGAAACCCTAAAGAAGGAAACCATCATCGAGGCTAAAGACGAAGTGCATAAGCTGCGGACGGAGCTGGACCGGGAGATCCGGGACCGCCGCAACGAGGTGCAGCGCTCTGAACGCCGGGTACAGCAAAAAGAGGATCAGCTGGACAAAAAGGCCGCAGGTCTGGAGAGCAAGGAGGACAAGCTCAACCGGATGCGCGAACAGACCGCCCAGCTGGAGGAGCGGGCTCAGGAGCTCTATCAGAAACAGCTGGCTGAATTGGAGCGGATATCCAATCTGACCAAAGAGGAGGCGCAAAGCGAGATTATGCAGCAGGCGGAGCGGGAAACCCGCCATGACTGCGCGCTGCTGATTCGCGATATTGAGCGGGAGACCAAGAACGAAGCCGATAAGCTGGCACGGAATATCATCACCGGCGCAATCCAGCGCTGTGCGGCCGACCATGTGGCGGAAAGCACGGTATCTGTGGTGGCGCTGCCCAACGAGGAAATGAAGGGCCGGATTATCGGCCGGGAGGGCCGCAATATCCGCACGCTGGAGACGGCTACCGGCATTGACTTCATTATCGACGATACGCCGGAGGCGGTGATCCTCTCTGGCTTTGATCCGGTTCGCCGAGAGATTGCCCGGCTGGCGCTGGAAAAGCTGGTTGTGGACGGGCGGATTCACCCGGCTCGCATCGAGGAGATGGTGGTTAAAGCCCGCAAGGAAGTGGAAACCCAGATTCGCGAGGCCGGCGAGAGCGCGGTGTTCGAGGTCGGCGTTACCGGCGTGCATCCAGAGCTTGTCAAGATCCTGGGCCGGCTTCGCTACCGCACAAGCTATGGGCAGAACGTGTTGAAGCATTCCATTGAGGTCGCCCATCTGGCTGGCCTGATGGCGGCTGAGGTAGGGGCAGACGTACGCTTGGCTAAGCGGGCGGGCTTGCTCCACGATATCGGCAAGGCCATCGATCACGAGGTTGAAGGCAGCCATGTGAAGATCGGTGTAGATCTGGCCAAGAAGTACCGCGAGCACAATGAAATCGTACACGCCATTGCGGCGCACCACAACGATATTGAGCCGCAATCCGCCATTGCCCTGCTGGTGCAGGCGGCCGACGCCATTTCCGGCGCAAGGCCCGGCGCAAGGCGGGAGACGCTGGAGAGCTACATCAAACGGCTGGAAAAGCTGGAGGAAATCGCCAACTCCTTTGAGGGTGTGGATAAGTCCTTTGCCATCCAGGCGGGGCGCGAAATCCGCATCGGCGTAATCCCCGAAAAGGTCGACGACGCAGGCATCGTGCTGATGGCTCGCGACATCGCCCATCGTATTGAATCGGAGATGGAATATCCCGGTCAGATCAAGGTTACGGTGCTGCGGGAAACCCGCGCCAGCGACCTAGCCAAATAACGAACGGCATAAGCAAAAGGCAGGAGTTCCTGCCTTTTGTTTTTTTATCGGGGATTTTATCTGTATGCGCTACAACGCCAGCAGCGCATACAGCCCCTCCTCATGGTTCAGCCCTTCCGCGCTCATCAGCCGATCGGCGTTATAATAAAACCGCGTATGCTCAATGAGCCGGAAGGCGCCGGCCAATACGTCTGCCAGGTCGTCGTCTCCCTCATGGCGGGTCATGTAAGCCACTGATAGCAGGCGCAGCAAAGCATAGACGCCACAGAAGGCTAAAAATTCGCCGCTAAAGCTAACCCGGTCGTCGGTAAAGGGGAAATCCTCATAGAAAATATGATTGACCAGAATGTGCTCAAAATGGCGGGGCCACAGTGGGAAGCGGGCGTCAAACTGGCGGCTGTCAGCGCAATAGCGCGCCAGCGCTTGGCCGGAAAGACCGGCAGCGCCGTATCGCTCCAAGGCGGCCGCGCCAAAATGCTGCATGCTGGGGCTGGAAGGCTCCAGCGCTTTCATCATGTTGCACAGCGAGGAAAGCGCTGCGGCCTTCGGTTTCGCCCCGGTTTCTGGTAGATGATGCTGTAAGCTGGCTGAGAGGCGGCGCGGTAGTTCCTCAGCGGAAGCGGATTCAAGCCGCATAAGATAAGCGCCCATGCGCAGCACGCGATCCTGCAGCGGCGCGCTGCGATCTTGCAGCTGGCGAATACACGCCTCACGGATGGGCAGGCGGAACCCCCCGGCCGGATGGAGTACGGGGCGAGGCGGGCCCTGGATGGATCGCCGGATAAATTGAAGCGGCGCCTCCTGCGCCATAAGCAGCTCTATCACAGCTTCGCAGCTGTTGGAGCAGGCACTTTCCATGATGGCCTGACCATCCGCTTTTACGCTGCGGGGATAACACCGGCAAATACTGGCAAGCGCCTGCTCGCCACATTCCTTCTGCAGCATGCAGAGCCCATCGGTATCGTGCAGCGGGCAGTCGCCCAACCAGGTCGGGGAGATCAGGGCATATCGCTGGGGCGTGGGGTGGTCGGCCAAATGGAAAGCGCCATCCAGCCGAGCGCGCAGCGTGGGAGAGCAGGCCAGTCCCAGCAGCCGAAAATACTCCTCCTGCGTCAAGGAAATGCCCCATCCCATGCAGCAGCTGGTGCGGCAGCTGCCGCCTTTGCAATGGAAGCGAGCGTCATAATCGGGAACCCAAATTTCATGAACGGTTTCCATAGCGGCGTCACCTTTATCCTAGAATGGCCCTTATTATATACGACGGCGCTGTGAAAAATCAAGGGCGCCGGACGCGAAAAACCCGCCCCATCGCGGCGGGTTTTTGTATGATCAAGCCGTATGGCATTGCGTTAAAAGCGGTTGGGTCTGCCGGAAAGCTTCAGCGATAGCTTGCGAAGCAGGTCGGCCGGTATCACGAGAAAAGCCAGCGCTATGGCCAGCGCCAGGCTGGCCGGCGTCAAAGGCGTGGTCCGGAACAGCATCCCCCCATAATAGACCAGGGTTAGCTGGATCAGCATGACCAGCAGCATTATCCCAATAAAAGGCTTGTTGCGCCCGATGTGGGATAGCAGGTTCATGCGGTGCGTGCGAGCGTTAAAGCTGTTAAACACCCCGCAGAAGATGAATAGCACGAAGAACGCCGTCAGGAAGTAAAGCGGGTCGGCCTCGTAGCGGAATAGGGAGCGGATAAGCGGCAGCTTCAAAAAGAGCGTGCACAGCGCCACGGAAAGCAGGCCGGTTATCACAATCTGGTGCACCATATACCCGTTGAGAATGGGTTCGTCCCGGCGCTTGGGCGGCTCCCGCATGGAATCCTCCAGCGGGGGCTCGCCGGCAAAGGCTAAGCCGCCCAGCGTATCCATGATCATATTGATCCATAGCATTTGGATGACGGTGACCGGCGTATCCACTCCGATGAAGGGCCCGATAATGGATACGCCCACCGCACAGAGATTCATGGTCAACTGAAATACAATGAATTTGCGAATGCTTTTGAATATGGTACGGCCGTAGAGCACAGCCCGGGCGATAGAGGCGATATGGTTGTTCAAAATCACGATATCGCCCGCTTCTTTGGCAACCTCGGTGCCAGAGCCCATGGAAAACCCCACATCCGCCCGCTTTAGCGCCGGCGCGTCGTTGATGCCGTCTCCGGTCATGCCGGCTACCAGGCCCTGCTGCTGAGCTGCCCGCACCAAGCGGCTTTTATCGGCGGGCAGGGCGCGGGCAACCACCCGAAGATGAGGCAGATGCCGGGCCAGCGCTTCGTCGTCCATGGCGGCAAGCTGGGCGCTGGTGATGGCTTCGCCGCCCGGCTCCAGCAAGCCGGTCCGCCGGGCGATGGCCGTCGCAGTATCTAGGTTGTCGCCGGTAACCATGACGACCTGGATGCCGGCTTGGCGGATCTGCGCAATCGCCGGGGCGGCATCGGGCCGGAGGGCATCGCGGATGCAGGCCAGGCCAATCAGGGTAAGCCCAGCGAACCGGCCGCCGGAGGAAAGCGGACGGGGGGAGACGGCTAAAGCCACGACACGCTCCATGTTCTGCGTATGTTCAGCCCAGGCTTCCCGCAGGCGCTGGAGATCCCCGGCGGGCTGAACCAAACCCTGAGCGTCATAATAGTGGGTGCAGGCGGGCAGCAGCTTCTCCGGAGCGCCTTTAACAAGGTACAGCGTCTCCGGTCCGGCAAGGTGGACGGCGGAGAATTTGTTGGCGCTGTCAAAGGGAACGCTGCCTGTTACGCGGTATGCAGGAGCCTTGCCGAAAGGCTGGGCTGCGGTATAGCTAAGAAGCGCCCGGTCCGTAGCGTTTCCGCCGATGGCCCGCCCGTCTGAAAGCGTGCTGGATGTGTTATACTGGCAGCTGAGCGCCACCAGACGATAGAGAGCAGGGCTGTTTCGCAGCTCAGCCGGGGTGCCGAAGGCCCGCCCCTGGCCATCCAAAAAATCCCCGACCTTCAGGCTGCCCTGGGTGAGGGTACCCGTCTTATCGGTAAAAAGGATATTGAGACTACCGCTTGTCTCGATGCCGACCAGTTTACGCACCAGCACGTGGTCTTTGAGCATGCGCTTCATGTTGGAGGAAAGCACCACGGTAATCATCATGGGCAGCCCCTCAGGCACGGCGACGACCACCACGGTAATCCCCAAGGTTAGCGCGTGAATGAAATATTCCAGCATCAGCGGCAGGTTGCGCAGCGCTTGGCCGATAGCCGCCATGTTGAAATTGTAATCCATAAATAGGGAATTGAATAGATCGGCCAGAAAGACGAGGATGGCAGCCATATAGCCCAGGCGGCTGATTGTGCGGGCCAGGCCGCTCAGGCGCAGTTTCAGCGGGCTTTCCCGCGTTTCTTCCTGCATCTGCTGGGCCATTTCCCCATAAAAGGTCGCGTCGCCTACGCGACAAACCCGCATGACGCCCTCGCCGGCGGCGACGGTGCAGCCCTGAAAAAGCTGGTCGGTGGCGGCCAGATCCCAACTTTGAGGGGCGCGGCCGGTTCCCGGGCGCTTTTCCGCCTCCTTGCTTTCGCCGTTGAGGGGGGATTGATCGACGGACAAGAGGCCGGAAAGCAGCACGCCGTCGGCAGGGACGCGCTCGCCGGCCTCCAGCAGTACGATGTCGCCGGTAACCACATCCCCAACGGCAATTTGTTCCAGCCGCCCTGAACGGCGAACGCGGCAGGCAACCTGCTCTGCGTCCTGCTGCAGGCGGATAAAGGCTGTTTCGCTGCCGTATTCCGATAAGGTGGAAATAAAGGTGGCCAGAAAAATGGCCAGGGCGATGCCGGCCGTCTCATACCAATCAAAATTGCGGAACATGAACAGTACGTTGATGGCCAGCACAATAAGCAGGATCTTGATGACGGGATCGGAGAAGCTGGCCATAAACTGGGAGAAAAAGCCTTTGCGCTTTTTCTGGGTAATCCGATTCTCGCCGTACTGGGTTCGGCTAAGGAGGATCTCCTGGGGCGAAAGCCCCGGATCCACGGCGGTGGGGGAATATGCTCTTGCTTGCATAGGCGGCTCCTTTATCTTGTGTTTTGGGGAGGTTTGTACCAACTTATGAGGGCTATGCGCAGGGCATACCGGAATTTGCGTACGTAAAATGGGAAATTCACCACGGCGCTTTTCAAGCGGGTTAAATTGGGATAAAATGCTAAGGAAAACAGGCGCAGGGCGCCGAATCCTGACGCGCATAAAGGAGGAGAAAGCGTTTGATCTGCGATCTACATATACATTCCAAATATTCCAGAGCCACCAGCGGGGAGTGCCTGCCGGAATATCTGGACCTGTGGGCGCGCCGCAAGGGGATCGGGCTGATTGGCACCGGTGACTTTACACATCCGGCTTGGCGGGCGCTGCTGAAGGAGACGATGGAACCCGCAGAAGAGGGGCTATACCGGCTGAAACCGGATAAACGGCTGCCCGACGGCACGGCGGGCGGACAATCTGCGCCTCGTTTTGTGATCACCGGAGAGATCAGCTCGATTTATAAGAAAAACGGACGCACCCGTAAAGTGCATAACGTGATTTTGCTACCATCGCTGGAGGCGGCGGAAAAGCTTGCCTTGCGGCTGGAAGCCATCGGTAATCTGCATTCCGACGGCCGGCCCATCCTGGGACTGGACAGCCGGGATCTGCTGGAGATTACCCTGGACGCCTGCCCAGAGGGCCTGCTGATTCCCGCGCACATTTGGACGCCGCACTTTTCCCTGTTCGGTGCGTTTTCAGGATTTGATACAATCGAGGAATGCTTTGAGGATATGACGCCCTATATCCATGCCCTGGAGACGGGCCTTTCGTCGGATCCACCCATGAATTGGCGGCTTTCGGCGTTGGACGGCTACCGGCTGATCTCCAATTCCGACGCCCATTCCCCGGCCAAGTTGGGAAGGGAGGCCAACCTCATCGAGATGGAATACAGCTATCATGCCCTTGCCCGTGCCCTTTCTGATCCACAGGACCAATCATTCCGGGGGACGCTGGAATTTTTCCCGGAGGAGGGGAAATATCACCTGGATGGGCACCGCCCCTGCGGGCAGCAGCTGACGCCCGAGCAGACGGAACAGGCTCAGGGACGCTGCCCTGCCTGCGGGCGGAAGATTACGATCGGCGTGCTACACCGGGTGGAGCAGCTGGCAGACCGGCCGGAGGGGTTTGTTCCGGAGCATGCGCCGGCCTTTGAGCGCTTGGTGCCGCTGCCGGAGATCATTGCCGCATCTACGGGGTTTACCGTTGCCAGCGCCCGGGTAACCCGGCAGTATGAGGCCATGCTTCAGGCGCTGGGGCCAGAGTTTACCATCCTGCGGACATTACCGCTGGATGTGATTGAGCGGCCGGCAGGCCCCTGCGTTGCCGAGGGAATCCGGCGGGTGCGCGCCGGTCAGCTAACGCTGCTGGCCGGCTACGACGGGGAATACGGAAAGATAGAGATTCTCAATCCGGCGGAAATTAAGCAGCTCTCCGGGCAGATGAGCTTTTTGGGCGCGGCCGCGCCTTCCAAACGCGAGAAAAAGACGGCAGCGGTCCGAGCCGCGCCGGCTCGGCGGCAGGCGGAAACACCGGAGACTGCGGCGCAGCAGCCTGAGACCGGCACGCTGGCCGGCCTGAATGAAGAGCAGCGTGCAGCGGTCACGGCTGGCGCGCGTGCGGTGGCTGTGGTTGCCGGCCCGGGTACGGGCAAGACCAAAACCCTGGTCGCCCGCATTCAGTATCTGGTGGAGCAGGGCGCGAACCCTGCGGGTATTACGGCGGTTACCTTTACCAATCAGGCGGCAGGCGAGATGCGCCAGCGCCTGGAGGATGCGCTGGGTTCGGATCCGGTCCGGGCCATGACCATCGGCACCTTTCATGCCATCTGCCTGAAGCAGTTGACAGCGCAGCGCGGCCAGGTGATGCTTCTGGACGAGGGCGAGGCGCTGCTGCTGGCGGAAGAGACGGTGGAATCCTTGGGTGAAAAGTTATCGCCCAGGGCGCTGTTGCAGGGGGTGTCGCGCTTTAAGAATGGCATGGATCCGGAGATCCCTATGGAGGCTGTCGAGGCTTATCAGCGGCGGCTGGCCGGCTATGGCGTCATGGATTTTGACGATCTACTGCTGGCGGGTTTGGATTCAGCCGCAGCGCCATTGGATGTATCCCATCTGCTGGTGGATGAATTCCAGGACATGAACAGCACGCAATACCGCCTGATGCGCGCTTGGAGCGCCGCAGCCCAAAGCCTTTTTATCATTGGCGATCCGGATCAGGCGATCTATGGTTTCCGGGGAGCTGATTCCCAAAGCTTTGACCGGTTCTTTGCGGACTTCCCGGATGCGCAGATGATCCGGCTAAACCGTAACTACCGTTCGACGCCTCAGGTGCTGGGCTGCGCCCTGGCGGCCATTGCCGACAAAGGGCCGGAACAGGACAAGCGGCGGCTGATCCCCAGCCGGAAAGACGGCGCGCGGGTTCGGTGCCTTTCGGCCGGCGATGAATTCGGCCAGGCTCTTTTTGTAACCAAGGAAATCAACCGCATGACCGGCGGTATCGATATGCTGGACACCCATACCCTGGCCCGGGACAGTGTGCCGGATCAGGCAAGGAGCTTTTCGGACATCGCCCTGCTATACCGCACGCACCGGCAGGCGGAGATGCTCGAGAAGTGCTTGCGCCAGGAAGGCATCCCCTATACCGTGGCCGGACGGGACGACCTTCTGCAGCAGCAGGAGGCGCGCGGCGCGGCGGCATTCTTCCGCAGCCTGCTTTATCCCGGCGATCGGGCCGCGCTTATCACCTGCCTGCGTCAGGCGATGGGCGTAAAAAAGAAGGCGGCAGAATCCTACGCCGCCTTGGACACGGGAGAAGCGATCCCAGAAACGCTGGCCCAGGATCCGGGTATCCTGCGGTATGGCCAGCTGGCCCAAGCCTATGGGCCGCGCCTAGAGCAGGAGGCGCCCCAAAAGCTGCTGGCCGCATGGGCGCAGGACATGGGCTTAACGGCCAGCACTTCCATGGATCGGCTTATTCATATGGCCGTATTTGACGAGCGGATGGAACCATTCTTAAGGAAACTGGCCTTGGGCGGGGAACGCGACCTAGTCCGCAGCGCCCAAGCGACCTATCTTTCGGATGCGGTTTCGCTGATGACCTTGCACGGCGCTAAGGGGCTGGAGTACCCGGTAGTTTTCCTTTGCGGCGCCAATGAGGGATTGATCCCCTTGGAGGCACCGGGAAGGCGTGGGGATCCGGAGGAGGAAAGGCGGCTGTTCTATGTGGGCGTGACGCGGGCCAAGGAGGAGCTCATCGTGCTCAACTGGTCGGCGCCTTCGCCCTACCTGGCCCAGTTTCCAGCGGCGCTGATCAAACGGGGACGCGCTCAGGAAGGGCCGCAGCGGCAGGTCCGGCAGATCAGCTTTTTCTAATGGCGGCAGCATTTCAATCCAAGGCGGGGCTGGCCAATCCGGAAGGATGCGGAGCTTTCCCATCGCCCGGCTTCCGTAAGTTTTAGGGTTACCCGCTCCGGGCAAAGATCGCTCCCAAAGGCGCGGGGATCCCCCGTTTCCGGGCCGGCTAGCGCGGCTGCCCTCCAAGCATCCGACGCAGGCAGCGCCGAATCGAGGGCGGCCGGGTGCCCTTTATCCGCAGGGCCGATTGCGAAAGCATAGATGCTGCGGGCATGCCGCACTTTGGTAGGGCCATTTCGCTGGACAAGCGCGCTGGAAGCCGATTCATTGGCAGACAGAAAAAGCGGGCAGGAGATTGAACCTAGGAATTGACACAATGTCAGAATATGGTTATACTAAAAATGCTGACACCGTGTCAGCATAAAGACGGCGAAGAACGCTTTGAGACGAATGCGCCCCCTTAAAAGGCGGGCGAAATAAAGGGAGGGAAAAGCATGCGTTCAAAGGTCTATTTCACGCGGACGATCACCCCAGAGGCAGTCGTAAGACTATATGGCGCCTTGGGTATTGCGCTTCCCGGCAAGGTGGCGGTAAAGGTGCATTCCGGGGAGAAAGGCAACCAGAATTTCCTGCACCCGGAATTTTGGCGGCCCATGGTGGAGACGGTTGGCGGCACGATTGTGGAATGCAATACCGCCTATGGCGACGCCTCCGGCGGGGTACGGGACCATACCGAATCCCATCTTCAGCTCATGAAGGAGCACGGCTGGACTCAGTATTTTGACGTGGATCTGATGGATGCCGAAGGGCCGGACATCGTGTGGCCCATCCCCAACGGCAAGGTGCTTCAGGAGAACCGTGTAGGTAAGCATATCGTCAATTATGACTCAATGCTTGTGCTGGCCCATTTTAAAGGGCACCCGGCCGGTGGGTATGGCGGAGCCCTGAAGCAGCTTGCGATCGGCTGCGCTTCCCGGGCCGGCAAAGCGCTGATTCACTCCGCCGGCAGGACGGACGACCGCTTTGAAACATGGAAACAGCATGCCAGCAACATCGCCTTCCCCGAGGCGATGGCTGATGCGGCCTCCAGCGTGGTGGAATATTTCAAAGGAAGGATTGCGTTCATTAACGTGATGAAAAACCTTTCGGTTGACTGCGATTGCTGTGCCGTGGCGGAGGATCCTTGCATGAAGGATATCGGCATCCTGGCATCCCTTGATCCCGTGGCCGCCGATCAAGCGTGCATCGACCTGGTGCTTCAGGCGGATGATCCGGGCAAGGCGCATTTTATGGAGCGGGTAAATAGCCGCAACGGCCTGCATACCTTGGAAGCCGCCGCCGAGCTGGGCGTCGGTTCCCGGGAATATGAGCTGATTGAGCTATAAAAGGAGTAAGTTGCAGTGAGTAAGGTTCTGATTGCATATTTTTCTGCCAGCGGCGTAACGGCCCGCGTGGCAAGGGAGATGGCGGAAGCCGTCGGCGCGGATCTTTATGAAATTCGCCCGGAAACACCCTATACGTCTGCCGACCTGGACTGGAGGAAAAAAACAAGCCGCAGCTCCTTGGAGATGGACGACCCGGCCTGCCGGCCGCCGATTCAGGAGCCGGTGCGGAATATGGAACAATATGATACCGTGCTGGTAGGCTTTCCCATCTGGTGGTATGTGGAACCCCGGATTATCGATACTTTCCTGGAAAGCTATGACTTCGCCGGCAAAAGGATGATTCCTTTTGCCACATCTGGCGGCAGTGGGATCACAAAGGCGGAAGAAAGCCTACGGGCATGCTGCCCGGACGCGGATTGGAGCAAGGGACAGCTTTTGAACGGACGCGGGGCGGCGGACTGGGCGAAGCAGATGCTGAACGCCTAAACAAAGCCCCAAAGGGAGGTCAAGGATGCCGAAAGGCTCAGAAGCGCTGGCAAATGCGCGGAAAAATGAAATTGTCGATGCCTGCGCCGCGCTTTATGAGACGATGGGCTTTAAAGACATTACGCTGCGGGATATTGGAGCCCAAACATCCTTTACCCGTACTTCGATTTATAACTACTTCCAGACGAAAGAGGAAATATTTCTTGCCCTGCTGCAGCGGGAACATGAGGCCTGGACGGACGATCTGGTGCTTATTGCCGGCCGTAATGAATCGCTGGATACCGGCGGCTTTTCCGATGCCCTGGCCCGTACGCTGGAAAAGCGAAGATGCATGCTTAAGCTTATGTCCATGAACCTCTACGATATGGAAGGCAACAGCCGCATCGAAAACCTTGTGGCCTTCAAAGCGGCCTATGGGGAAACGATGCGGGCAATGACCGGCTGTCTAGAAAAATTCTTTCCGCACATGACCGCTGCGGATATCCAGACGTTCCTATACGCTTTTTTCCCATTCCTTTTCGGCGTTTATCCTTATGCAAACGCCACCGAGAAGCAGAAGGAAGCCATGGCACTTGCCCATGTAAGCTATGCAGAGCATTCGATTTATGCGATTACGCGATCCTTTGTCTTCCGGATGCTTCAGAGCTTTCAGGGGCGATAGCTGCGTTCGGAATCGGTTGCGAAGAAATGGCTACAAAGGCGGCGCAACGGGCCCCGGCGCGCCAACCTTGCCGGCAATGCAGGCTGCCAGCGCACAGCCGCCGGGAAGGGAGCGAAAGAAAGCGCGCGCACGAAAAGAGAGGCTGGGATGCTTCGCGGGCGGCAGGATTGAAGCGGTGCCCGGGAAATTACAAAGCCGATTGGCGCAGCGCCATTCATGGGCCGGCTGGATTACGGCCATGATCAGCGCCGCGCCTTGTTTGCGCTCAGACGCTGGCGCCTGCCTCAATACCGACGGTGAGTCCCTTGTGAAGGTGCCGTGCCCCCGGCCACGTTATTTGGCGCGGGAAGGCGGTCCATGGGCACCATTACTGCGCGCCTATTTGCCACTCCTGTGGTGCGACGGAGGCGTTGGCAGCCTTGCAGGGCGCCGCTCCAAATGAGAAAACGCGAACCTGCCGGTTGGAAGCCGGCGGCGGGATATAAGCGCGATAGGCATAATCGGAAGATCGGGGAGAGGCCGCCTGCGAACGGCAGGATTTCGTGATGCGTATGACCGTAGCAGCAGGCCCGCTCCGCATGCAAGCAAAGCCGACGCAATTATGCGGACGGCTTTTTGGGTTTCCTGAGATATGGGGGATAAGTGAGCTAGAACGATGGGCCAGGATGCTTGCCGTGGCGAGAAAGATCGAGGATCACAGGATTTTGGTGGCGATCTTGGCTAAGGGGTCGCAAGATGCTGCGGCGGAGCGTAGCCTGCGTCAAGGCGCAAGGTCAAAACCGATATCCCCCCAGGATTGAAAAACATCGCCCTCCTGGAGGATGGCCGGCAAAAGGGTATCACGGCCAGCAAAAAGGCCCGTGTGGATGCGCGGCTTGCGGCAGCCAACAAAAGCCGGAGCCAAGCGCGCTTGGCTCCGGCCTGGAAGGATGGGGTAGAATAAATCTTTAATGGCAGGCAAAAGGCACGGCGGGCAGCCCGCCCAAACGACAACGCAGCAAGTGCGATGGGGAGCGCAGGCGCAAGGGCGCTTGCCGAGGGCGTTCATTGCGGCTGAAGGCAAAAAAATATCGGAGCAAAGCATGCTTTGCTCCGACATGGGTTATGTTGATAAAAAAGATGCCCGTGCGCATTCAAGAACCCAAACCGAAGCCCAGCGAAGCGGGTTCGGTTTGGAAGCGAGGAGCAGCAGAATGAGTGCGCGATGAGCTTTGCAATGAAATGAAAAAGCTCGTCGTAAGCGATATGTCGCTTGCGACGAGCTGGTGCCGAAGACCTGACTCGAACAGGCACGGTACAAAACCGGGAGATTTTAAGTCTCCTGCGTCTGCCATTCCGCCACTTCGGCTCACCGACTCTTATTGTACTGCATTTGCGCCGGCTTTTCAAGCCTTTGCCTGTGCAAGCACAAATGGGAGGGCTGTAGCATAGGATGTAGTGGAAGAGACGGCGGGGGACGGATAACCCCGACCGCGCCGCCGGTTCAGGCCGCCGATCACAAAAGATGCACAACATAAAAGGACATGACCCCCATAAAGCGGTCTGGCCCACACGGCTTCTTCCAAAACGGAAAATAAGCGCACCCGCTTCCGTGATGAACCACCCTGGGCGCCGGGATTACCCGGCGCCCTTTTTGCGCGCGGGTCGACCGGTAACTTATCGAGAAGCGGGTGGAATAGAAAATAAAATATGCTGCATATGCTTGTATCGCGTTAGAGAAAAAGCTATAATGAAGCTGTTATAAGGATAAGTTATTTCTAAAAACTTCTGCGCGCTTGGGCGAAGCAGATGGACCGCCGCCGGCGGATTCCATATTTCTTTAAGGGGGAGGGATGCCTGCCAGCAAAAGGTAAAACAAAGCCAACCGAAATAAGATCGAAGAAATATGGGGATGCAATAAAGGGACATGATCAAAGCGGAGGATAATATGGACTACATTGTAGTAGCTAACACCGAATGGACCTATCCGGACCGGGCATTTTCCAGCTATCTTTCCGGCAGCGATAAGCTGACCGGAGCAACGGCGCGCAACAGCATTGTAGGCGCGCAGATTCTCCTGCAAGGCCTTCCGCAGGACGGCAGCCTGGACGTAGCCCTGGAGGGGCTGGAAGGCGAGATCTACGGTCTGTATCCGGTCTGCGTGGAGGATAACCCCTTCCTGACCCAAGAGAACGCGATGGAACACTTCCCTGAGCGCTGGGCGCCCTATCTTATTTATGACTGCATCAAGCCCTTTAACGGCGCCGTAGAGGTGACCGATGGGGTGGGCGGGCTCTATATCAGCCTGACCATCGGCAAGGAGGCTAAGCCGGGCAAGATGACTGGTGCGGTCCGCGTGCAGGACACGCGCATTCCCGTAGAGCTGACCGTATATGACGTGGTGACGCCGGACGAGACCAGAATGCGGATCATTAACGGCTATTCTCGGGGGCATGTCGCCAGCTACCATCATGTGGAGCCCGATTCGGAGGCATTTTGGCAGCTGGATACCCAGTATCTCAAGATGCTGCGGCGCATGCATCAGAACATGCTGTATGCGCCCGGCGCCGAGGTGACGGAGCTGGGAGACAACCGCTATAGCTTTACCTTTAAGGAACTGGAAGCCTTCATGGAAAAGGCGATGGGGCTGGGATTCCAATACTTTAACCTGGCCAGCGTTGGCGGGCGTAAGAGCTGGAAGGAATCGACCATCTTGGTGCACGGCATGCCGGCTATGAGCTATGAGGCTTACCGCTATCTGGCGCAATATCTGCCCGCGCTGGAAGGCTTCCTAGCCGAAAAGGGATGGCTGGACCGCTGCTATATGGGTGTATCCGACGAACCCAACGCCGAGAACGCAACGGAGTTCCGGGCCCTGTGCGGCCTGGTGCGGAAGTTGGCGCCCCATATCCGGCTGATCGACGCGATGAGCTACGGTAATCTGCACGGCGCGCTGGACGTGTGGGTACCGCTAAACTCGGAGTATCAGGAGCACCGCGCGGAGATCGAAACCTTCCGGGAGGGCGGCGACGAGATCTGGCATTACGTTTGCTGCGGCCCCCGCAAGGACGGCTATATCAACCGCTTTATGGATCTGCCGTTGCTAGCCACGCGGTATCTGTTCTGGGGCAATTATAAATATGATCTGAAGGGTTATCTGCATTGGGCCAGCAATCATTACCAGCCTGGTCAAGATCCCTTTAAGCAGAACTGCCCCATCCATCATAACGCTGATTCGGTGACCACGCTGCCCTCCGGCGATACGCACTTGATCTATCCGGGTACGGACGGACCCTGGATGTCGATGCGGCTGGAGGCTCAGCGAGAAAGCGCTGAGGATTATGAGCTTCTGAAGATGCTGGAGGAGAAGGATAAGGCTGCGGCCGACGCTATCTGCGACAGCGTGTTTACCAGCTTTAATCAGGTGGATTACGATCCGAATCACTTTAAGGCGGCCCGCGAGCGGCTGCTGAAGGCCCTAAGCTGAATCGGAAGATAGGGTGAGCCGGCTTCGTTTAGAAGCCGGCTTTTTCATGGGACTGCCAGAGCGCAGCGGCCCTGCCCGACGAAAAGCCGGCTGGAATTGTTTTGCCTGATGCGCGCTAAGGGCGCCCTTCAAAAGAGATAGTGGCATTCTATGGGAAAATATGCTAGAATAAGGCTGAAGATCGGCAGAGGGGATGAAGCATTCCCTTTGTGGAAAGAATAAGCTTATTCCAAGCGGAAAGGACGCGCAAAGCATGAGTACGAAGCATTTTACCACAGCGGATTTTGACCGCGAGGTTCTTCAGAGCGCTAAGCCCGTGTTGGTGGATTTCTGGGCGACATGGTGCGGGCCGTGCCGGATGATCGCGCCGATTATCGACCAGCTGGCTGCGGAATACGATGGACGGGCCCTGGTGGGCAAGGTGGATGTGGACCAGGAGCCCGATCTGGCCAAGCGCTACGGCGTGATGAGCATCCCGACCCTTGTGGTCATCAAGAACGGCCAGGTGGTGGACAAGGTGGTAGGCGCTACCCCAAAGCCCCGGCTGGCGGCGATGCTGGACAAAGCCCTGTAGGATGACAAAATGCGAAAAGGCCGCCGGATTTCCGGCGGCCTTTGGCATGCTTCAAAATGATAGGTAGGCGGGCCACGCCCTAAAGGGCGAGCGGACGATGAAAGAGAGGCGTTGGGAAAAGGCGCCGTCCATGGTATAATGGAAAAAAATCGTACTGCCGGAATACCCGGCAGCCAGCAAAGGAGCGAACTGATGCAGCAGCCTGTTTTTCAGAAGATTGCGGATTTTCGACGCGACCAGATCATTACGGGCTTTTTCCTGGTGAAAAACCTGACGCTTAAAACCTCCCCCAAGAACAATCGCCAGTATGGCGACTATCAGCTGGCGGATCAAACCGGGGAGATCAACGCTAAGCTATGGGAGGTGGCCGATCCTGCTGCCTGCCCGGACGTGGGCAGCTTTATTAAGGTGCAGGGCCTGGTGACCGAATACCAGGGCAAACCGCAGCTTCGTATCGACCGGATGCGTTTGGTTACGGAAGAGGATCCGGTGGACATGGGTGAACTGGTTCCAAGTGCGCCGGAGGACAGCCGGAGCATGATAAAGGAACTGAGCCAATACATTGAGCGCATTGAGGATGAAGAGCTGCACGAACTGGTGGCCGCATATGTAGCCGAGGTCGAGCAGCAGCTTCCTTATTATCCCGCCGCCTTGCGCAATCATCATTCGATCCGGGCGGGACTTATTTATCATACGCTGTCCATGCTGCGCATGGCCGATGGGGTGCTGGCAGTCTATCCCTTCCTGCGACGGGATCTGCTCTTTGCCGGAGTGATTATCCACGATTTGGCCAAGACGGAGGAGTTGGATGCGAAAAATACCGGTATTGCCACGCAATATACCCGGGAGGGCGCGCTGCTGGGACATATTACCCAGGGAATCGTGCTGGTGGACCGGCTGGGGCGGCGCCTTCATACCGATCCGGAGCTTGTTACCCTTTTGGAGCATATGATCTTAGCACATCATTACGAGCCCGAGTTTGGCAGCCCCAAGCGGCCGATGTTCCCGGAGGCGGAGGTGCTGCATTATCTGGACATCCTGGATGCCCGCATGTATGATTTCCAGAAGATTGAGGAAGGCCTCAAGCCCGGTGAGTTCTCCGAGCCGGTCTGGCTTTTGCAGAACCGGAAGCTGTATAAGCCCCAGTGGGGAAGTAAGGCGGAAGGTTAGAAGGGGTCGCCTGCCAGGTCTGCGGGCAGGCACCCGATATGCGCCAGGGTAAACGGCTTTTCGCAAAAGAAGAATAATGGAGAAAAAAAGGGGAGAATATTCGCATATCAGGAAAGATTGTTGACAGCGCGGGCAATTGGTGCTATCATAAGCCCATTCCAGAAAAGCGATGATGAGGAAGAGTAGGCTGCTGGATCGCTCAAGAGAGCTGCCGGTTGGTGCGAGGCAGCGCGACGATGCAGGCCGAACTGGCCTCTGAGCAGGCGCCTGAAAGGGGTAAGTAGGGTCGCCCGGCTGCCGGCCGTTATCTTGGCAGGATATAAGACGCCATGCGTCCGTATCTATGAGTGCGCTTTATAGAAAGCGAAAAAGAGTGGTACCGCGGAAAGCAAGCTTTTCGTCTCTTTTATCTGAAAGGATAGGAGACGGGAAGCTTTTTTTATCGCCCGGCTCCTGTTTATCGATCTTCCCAAAAGGAAAGGAGAAAACGATGGAAGGAAAAAGTAGAACTGCCGGGCTTATCCCCTTTTCCGTCTGCTTTTCTGTGGGTGCGGTGCTCTTTAGCTCCCATGCAGGCGGCGGATTTGCTTCTGGCAACCAGGCCTATCAGAACTTCGTGACGACAGGGTGGCTGGCGCCCTTTTCGGCGCTTCTAGCCATGCTGCTGTTTATCCTGACCATTCGCGAAGCTATGCTGATGTACAACACCCGCGGGCTGAACAGCTATAAGCAGCTTTTCGAGACGCTGTATCATCCGCTGGATAAGTTGGAATGGCTTTTTGAATTATTTTTCTACATTATGGTGCTGATGGCTGTGGGTGCGGCGATTGCTACCGCTGCTTCAACGCTGACCTCACTTTTGGGGCTGAATTATGAATTGGGCATCGTGGTCGTGGGCGCCGTCGTTTTGGTGCTGACCATCTTTGGCGCCGGGCTTGTCCGGAAGGCATCTACGGTGATGGGCCTCGGGATCCTGGCCTGCGCCATCACCATTTTCTGCATCGGCATCGTGAAGGCGCCGGATCTGATGGGCGTTTTCCGTACCAGCTTTCAGGGCGAAGGCCTCAGCCGTCTGCCCCAGGCGCTGCTGAATGCCTTTACCTATGCGGGGTTTCAGTGCGTGGTGATCCCGACGATGATCGTCTGCGGCAAGCCCCTGCTGAATAAGCGGGCCTGCTCCCAATCCATGTGGATTTCCTTTGGACTCAATGCAGTATCGCTGGTGCTTTCGGTGCTGATGCTGATGGGGTGGGCCAGCTTTTTTACGCAGCAGGAAAACGGCACCACCATTCCTACCCTGACCGTGTGTCAGGCGGGCATGGGGATGGACTGGCTGACCGTGGTATATTCCGCCTGCTTGCTGCTTTGCCTTATTTCCACCGGCGTTACAACGGTGTTTGGCTTTGTGGCGCGCTTTGAGAAGCTGAGGGTTCTTCGCCGGGTGAAAAGCGGGCCGGTGCGAAGCGCCATCGTTTCCGCTTTTATTATCATTCTGGCGATGACGGTTTCCCTGATGGGACTGACCAATATTATTAAGTATGGATATGGATATTGCGGTTATTTGGCAATCGCCATTGTTATCGTGCCCTTCCTGACGGTGGGCGTCGTGAAAAATCGCCGTTTTTTGAGGGAACACCCAGAATATCGAGGTGTTTCGGGCCTCAAGGCGCGTCGTATGGCCGCTGTATCGCAAAAGGAGGTATGAAAGTATGGATAAAACGTTAATGCCGGGCTATACCATTGGTGCCGATGCCTATGAGGATATTCCCAATGTATGCCCCGGATACGGACGGACCGCAGTGATGATCGGCGGAAAACATGCGCTGGCCGCGGCGGAGCAGAAGATTCGTGCGGCGGTCGCCGGATCGTCCATTGAGATCACCGGTAGCTTTTGGTATGGGGGTGAAGCTTCGGTGGAAAATATGGACCGGCTCATGGAGCAGGATGCTGTGCGCCAGTCGGATATGCTCTTTGCCATAGGCGGCGGGAAGGCGATCGATACCTGCAAGGTGATTGCCCACCGCACGGGACGGCCCTTTTTCACCTTCCCGACCATCGCGTCCACCTGCGCCGCCTGTACCAGCCTAGGTATTGTCTATCATCCCGATGGATCGCTGCGGGAATACGCCTTCTCCAAGGTTCCGCCGGCACATGTGTTTATCGATACCCAAATCATCGCAGAGGCGCCGAAGCGGTATCTGTGGGCAGGTATCGGCGATACCATGGCGAAGTTCTACGAATGTACGGTATCTTCGCGTAACGATGTGCCGCGCCATTCGGATGCGATGGGGATCGCCCTAAGCGCCATGTGCGCGGCGCCGATCCTTCGCTGGGGGCAGAAGGCGCTGGAGGCCTGCGATAAGAACCTTGTGACCGATGAACTGCGCGAGGTGATCCTGGGGATTATTATCTCCACGGGCTTGGTATCCAATTTCGTACAGGTAGACTACACGACAGGATTGGCCCATGCGGTATATAACGGCTTTACGGTGCTGCCGGAAATAGAGGCGAACCATCATCTTCATGGGGAAATTGTATCTTATGGTATCTTGGTGCTGCTGACGGTGGATGGACAGTGGGATGAGCGCGATCGCCTTTATGCCTTTAATCGCTCGGTAGGACTGCCTACATGCCTAGCGGATCTGGATGTGACGCCCGACGAGATCGGCAAGGTGGCGGAAAAGGCGCTAAAGGGGATCGACGTGAGAGTGTATCCCTATCCGGTAACGGAGCAGATGATTTGTGACGCGATCTTCAAGCTGGAGCAATACCACAAGGCCCACGCCTGACGCGATAAAAAAGGAAAAACGCCGCTTGCCGGCGTTTTTTTATGCCTTTTAGGCCGACCGGCGCTTAAGCCGCCGGATATATGCGCACTGCGCCGCGCAGGCGGCGGCCAGCGCTAGAATGGCCGCCAGATAAAAAACAGGGGGACCAGGAGCCTCGGCGTCGTCACTGGGTTCAGGAACGGCGGAAGCAACGGCAGCCTGCCGGGGCCGCAGCTGGATGGTAAGGTTATGCCGGCGCTGGCTTTTGCGGCCCAGGGGGTCTTCATAGCTGAGCGTCAGCGTACCGGAAACCGGCCCTGCGCCCTGATCGGGCAGCGATACCAGCAGGTTAGCCGCGGCTGTTTCGGCTTCGCCGGGTAAAATCGTACCCACCAGCACGGGCCCTCCGCAATCCAGGCCCGGGATATCGAAGCGGAGGACAACGTTGCGGATTTCATCCCGGCCCAGATTCATGAGCTGCATGGAGAAGGCCAGATTATCGCCCTCGCAGGCTTGCGCGGGCAGCTGGGGCGGATCATAGGCAAGGCGAATAGGACGGTTTACCTCTACCACAATGGGGTCGGCCTGCGTGCGGATCAGGCCGGAGTCCGTTTCATATTCCAGGATAATGGCCGCCTGAATATATCCGGAGCCAGCTTCCGGAGAACAGGACAGGGGCAGCTGCCATGTGAAGCGCTCGCCGGGCTTTAGCTGATTCACGAAGGCCGAAGCGCCTTCCGCAGGGATAAGAAGCCCCTTGGCTTCCTGAAAGCGCAGCAGGATATTGTGCGCCGGCTGGTAGGCGCTGGTGTTGACGAAGGTGACCGACAGGAAGCCGGCTTCGCCGGAAACCAGCGGGGAGGGAGCGAGGTGGACCGACTCCAAAGCCAGCCGGGGCGGTGATTGACGGCCTGCGTAGGCAGCGCCCTGCGGTGAGAAAAGCAGCATAAGGACCACAAGGCTCCCGGCCCAACGCCGTCTGAGCAGAGCGCGTACGCCATATCGGCCCGTCATGGCTGTCCATCCCGCTGCCGGCAGGCTTCAGGCAGAAGCCGCCCATCGGACAATCGAACAATCCGGTCGGCTTGCTCGGCAATGCTTAAGTCATGGGTAACCAGCACCAGCGTAATTCCCAGCTCGGCATTCATCTGCTTGAGCAGGGCCAACACCTCGCGTCCGGAAGCGCCGTCCAGGTTGCCGGTAGGCTCGTCGGCAAAAAGGACGGCCGGCTTATTGGCCAAAGCGCGGGCAATGGCTACCCGCTGCTGCTGCCCACCGGAGAGCGCGCCGGGCAGATGGTTCAGGCGGTCGCCAATGCCTAGGACCTCAGTGAGGTAGGCAATGTGATGAAAGTCCGGCTTGGCAGCGTCCAGCATTACCGGCAGCAGCATGTTTTCATAGGCCGTTAGCTCCTGCACCAGGTTATAAGCCTGAAAGACAAAGCCAAAACGCCGGCGGCGCAGCACGGATAACTGGTTGTCGCGATAGTCGGCCAGGTTATGCCCCTGAAAGAAGACATTGCCATGGGTGGGCCTCTCCAGCGCGCCTAGAAGATGCAGCAGCGTGGATTTTCCGGAACCGCTGGGGCCGGTGACAGCGCAAAATTCTCCCTCGGATACGGTGAAATCCACGCCGTCCAGCGCCCTGACCTGTACGCCGGATGCGCCACCGTATAGTTTGGTCAGCGCCTGGCATTCGATAAGTTGCATCGGATTCACCTCCTTATGCTGAGCATACCACGGCTGCCTTACAACCCAGTGAAGAAAAGCTTACGATTCCTTAAGCTTACTCTGCGCTTTGGCGTAGCGTATCTTCTAGCTGGGGCAACAGCAGGCTGACCCGCAGGCCGCTCCCTGTGTTCTGGGCGATGATCTCGCCGCGGTGGCTTTGGCATATGGCCTTTGCAATGGCAAGTCCCATCCCAAGCCCCTCCGAGGCGCTTCCGGGAGGGCGGTAGAAGCGGTCGAAAAGCCGAGGCAATGCCGACTCCGCTACGCCGCCGCCGTCATCTTCCACGATAATCCAGGCGTAGCGGCCATGATGGCGGCAGTCCAGGCGGATGACACCGGAGGCAGCCGTATGCTGACAGGCATTTTTCAGCACATTGGAAAGCGCTTCGCCCAGCCACTGGCCGTCGCAGCGTAGGATATACGGATCTTCCGGCAGGATAAAGCGCTTTTCGGGAAACAGTGGGGACAGCTCGCCGCAGATTCTGTCGCAGAGCGCACGGATGTCCGTGGGGGCAAAATGCATTTCATAAGTATGGGCGCGCAGCTTTTCTAGGCGCAGCAGCGATTCAATCATGGCCTCCATGCGTTCGATGACAGTAAGCTGCTTCTGACTGCGAGGATGGTTTTCTGTCTGCTGGTCAAGCTCGCAATATAGCCGCAGGGCACTAAGCGGGGTGCGCCACTGATGCGCGATGTCGGCGATGAGTCCCGCAGTCTGACGGGCCTGCCGGGCGCTGTTTTCCCGCTCCTTGGACACCAGGCGGCAGAGCTGCGCCAGGGATTGTTCCAATGCGGCTAACGAATCCTCCTCTAGCGGTACGTCATAGGCAATGCCCTGATGCTGAAAGTCGTCAAGCCGCTTGCGTATCTGATCCAGGCGCCGCATACCGCGGCGGCGGGCAAGCAGGGCGCAAACCGCCGCCAGCGCGGCGCATAAGGCCGCTAAAAGGCAGCATGCCGCAGACAAGGCGCCGTGCAGTCGGAACAGCGCGCCCGCCAGCGCGAAAAGCCCGGATAAGGCGCTAAGATAGACGGCTGCCATGTTAGGGCTCCTGCCAGCGGTACCCCATGCCGCGCACCGTATGGATGCACGCTGGCCCCAACTTTTCCCTCAGGCGGCTGATGTGGACGGACAGCGTGTTGTCATCGATATATTCTCCGGCGTGATCCCAGATTTGGGTCAATAGCTGGGCGCGGGTCAGCGTGCGGCCAGGGTGGCGCGTCAGCGCCGCCAACAGCATGTATTCGGTGGGCGTCAGCATCAGCGGATGTCCATCGCGTGTGGCGCTACAGCGGCCGTAATCGACCTGGATATGGCGTCCCCGATAAGCGGCGGGCGAGCTGCGCCGCAGCTGAGCCCGGATGCGGCTGGTCAGCTCCCTCAGGCGAAAGGGTTTGGTTACATAGTCGTCGCCGCCGGCGTCCAAACCCTGTACCACCTGTAGCTCTTCGCTGCAGGCCGTTAGGAACAGAATGCGTACTCGGTTGCCTGTTTGGCGCCATTGGCGGCACAAGTCAAGGCCGCTGCCATCGGGCAGCCGGACATCCAGGATCACGAGATCATATGCGGCGTCATCCCAGGCGGCCCGCGCCTCACCGGCCGTCGAGGCTAAGGCGACATTATATCCTTCCAGCTCCAGCACTTCCCGCAGCCCGTCCTGTAGATAGGGATCATCTTCGACCAATAGAATCCGATGCGCCATGGAACATCCGACCTTTCTCGATGAAGAATATATAAATAAAAAGTATTATGAATATTGTAACACGAAAGGCCGCCGGCGAAAAGCCTGGCGGCCGAAAAATCCATGGAGAGGTTTGGACGCATGCTGCAGGGCAGGGAGGTGCGCCCCGCAGCGGGGGTAGGCGGGAGATGCGAGCAGTCCCGGCAGGCGGTCGAGCTCCAGCGGCAGCTGTGCCCCGCAGGACAGGCAGCGGTAAAGCGCCGGTGCTTGCGAACCTCGCCGGTATAAAGGGGCCTTCAAAGCGGATGCCTGAAACCGGTACAGGATGGCATGCCGTTCGCAGAAGATGCATGGTGCTGCGTCCGGCCGGTAGCTGCGCGCCCTCATACCGGTTAAAGCCGGGATAGATACACCAAGCCACAAGGCCGAGATTGCAATAAATACGCTGCAGGTGGGAGGAGAAATCAGGCGTGGGGATGCCCATGGAAAAGAACAGGGGCAGGCAGATTCCGCCCAGGGCCGGGAAAGCGCGCAGAAAGGCATAGCCAACCATGGCCAGCCTTGCGGCGCTTGCGAAATGGACACGGGCCATTCGCCGTGCACCGCCTTTACAGCGTCCGCCGATACCGGCATAAACGTACAGATGGATTTATCATACTTAGGTTTTGTCAAGCAAGGGAAATTGCCATCCTGCCATAGGCGTGCTACAATGCGGGAAAGGGGACGGCTTGAGCTGTCCCGCCGGATGGATTCATTACAGGAGGTGTGCGTCATGCAGATAAAAACGGCGGCGCTGATCGGCCTGGGCGCGATCGGCTCCTTCATTGCTCCGCGCCTGAATGAGGCCTTGGGCCCGGGAAACTTTAAGGTAGTGGCCAAGGGGGCGCGTAAGCGCCGGCTGCAGGAAGAGGGGACGACCATCAATGGGAAGCGTTATGTTTTCGAGGTGGCCGATCCGGGGGAACCCTGCGAGCCGGCAGATCTTGTCATCGTGCTGGTCAAGCATAACGCGCTGCCCCAAGCGGTGCAGGATATTCGGCCTTTGGTGGGGCCCAATACGATGATCGTCTCCTTTATGAACGGGATAACCAGCGAGGAGACCCTAGCGGAAGCCTACGGATGGCCTCGGGTGATCTATGGGCTTAGCCGGGTATCGGTGGTGATGGAAAACCATACAAGCCAGTATGATCCGGAAAATGGGTTCTTCCTTTTCGGCGAGGCCTGCAACCGTGGGGCGCGTTCTCCCCGCATAGCCGCGCTGGCGGAGCTTTTCGACCGGGCGGGCATCCGCTACCAGGTACCGGAGGATATGGTGCGGGCTCTATGGCTCAAATTCATGGCGAATGTCAGCGAGAACCAGACCTCGGCTGTGCTGGGTATCCCCTTTGGCGCGTGGCAGGTAAGCGATGAAGCCAACGCCCTGCGGGAAGATACCATGCGAGAGGTGATCGCCATTGCACAGAAAAAGGGCATTGACATCGGCGAACAGGATATGCTAGATCAGCGGGCGCAGCTTCAGCGTATCCCGTATCCCAACAAGACCTCCATGCTGCAGGATTTGGAGCATGGGCGGCCTACGGAGGTAGAAATGTTGGCCGGTACGGTAATCCGCCTGGGCCGCGAGCTTGGCGTGCCTACGCCGATTAATCAGGCGCTATATCACGCGATACGGGTGCTGGAAGAGAAGAACGAAGGCAAAATCTGAACCGGACTGTCGGGGACGGCCAGCCCCCGGGGGAGCGAGCCTTCGGGCAAGCGGATGGAATAGAAAAACCGGCTGGCGCGATGCGCAAAGCCGGTATAAACGATAATAGGATGCCACCCTTATTCGGTACCGTCGGGTGAACTTTCGGCGCTTGGGACCGCTTTCCGGCCCATCACCTGGATGCGTCCGATCAAAAAGGACGAGATGGTAACCGTAATGAGGGAGAAAAAGATCCGGGTGAAGGGGATATAGGTCAGCGACAGCAAGAGCACGATCAGGTCAGTGAACAGATAAGCCCGTGAAATCGGCCATCGGGTCAGGTGGGAGATGGTGAGCGCCAGGGCGTCATCGCCGCCGCAAGCGCCCCCTGTACGCACGACAAGGCCTACGCCGACGCCCACAAAGAGCGCGCCTGCCACAGCCGCCAGCAGCGGATACTGGCCGATAGAGGGAAACAGCGGCGGATATTGCTCATAGAGCCGGTAGAAAAGGGCGAAGCTCAGACTTGCCACCACCGAATACTTGGCAAAGGAACGGCCTAAAAACTTAAACCCGATCAGGTAGCAGGTGATATCCATGACAAAGCCGCTGAAGGCCGGGGAGATGTGCAGCCAGTGCTGCAGAAACAGCGTCATGCCCAGCACGCCGCCCTCCGTAATGCTGCTTTGGCTATGGACTTGGTAGAGACCGAAGGCCAGGATCGCCGCGCCCAGGACAGCCGTCAGATAAGGGCGAAGGCTTGCGAGGCCCTTCTTAAGGGAAAGCATTATAACAACTCCTTTCTTTTCCGACTTATAGTATATCAAATCCTCTGGCGAAAGGCACCGGGCGAAATCCGCCGCTTTGCCCGGCAAAAGGCGGCGGCGGCCCGGCAAAGGCCGGCTTGGGCGGCGGTGCGCGGAACTCGTCGGCCTTCCTTGCGGGTGCGCGCGATTGCACAGAGCAGCCATGGATAGGGCAGTAAAAAAACGGCGGCATAGATGAACAAAATAGGAGGTAATCAAGCCATGTCGAAGATCGATCAGGTAAGGGCGGAAATGATGACCGCCATGAAGCAAAAAGACAAGCCGCGCAAGGACGCGCTCAGCCTGCTGCTGTCAGCGCTGAAGAATAAGGCGATCGATAAGCGGGCCGAGCTGACAGAGCAAGAGGAAAACGATATCGTGCTTCATGAGATGAAGCAGGCCAGGGAAACGTTGGAAAGCGCGCCGGCTGACCGGCAGGATATCATTGACGAGTGCAATACGCGCCTCGCGGTATACAGTGAGTTTGCGCCGCAGCAGATGGACGAAACCAAGATCAACGGTGTGCTGGATGAGGTGCTGGCCGAACTGGGCCTGGAGGCGCCCGGTAAGCAGGATAAAGGGCGCATTATGAAAGCGCTGATGCCCCGCGTGAAAGGCCGGGCGGATGGGGGGCTCGTGAACCGCCTGGTGCAGCAGCGTTTGCAGCAATAGGGCTGCCCCGGTAAAAGGCTGTATGAGAAACGAGCGCCCGCTTTATCGCAATGCGGGCGCTCGTTTAGACGTCGGGCTATGGGCGGATTGGAGCGAAGCGGGATTTTGCCCCAAACATTACAAAAATAAAACAATGGTCCCTCGGTGTTGATAAATTGACCCCGTCCTGTATAATGATAGTGACCGCCTTTCGGGCTCCATATATATCGTCATTATGTTATTTTATTCGCGCGGGGGGCGGATTTTTGGAAAAGAGGGATTGCCGATGGCCAAAGACATCATCATGTTCGACTCCAACTCAGAGCTTCCCTGGGAGCTGCAGGAGCAATTCCAGGCGCCCTATGTGCGTATGCCCTATATCCTAAACGACGAAGAAAAGGCCTATGACCTTGGAAAGCAGACGGATATCAAGGCTTTCTATGACCAGGTGAGGGCCGGAAACCTGCCTAAGACCAATACGTTGCCGCCCGCCTATTATGAGGAATTCTGGCGGCCCATGCTGCAGGCGGGGAGCAATATCCTGTTTATCATGTTCTCTTCGGGCCTGTCGGGGGCCTATGATCTGGTGACCATGGCCCGGGAGAATATCCTCAAGGAATTTCCAGAGCGCAAAATCATTTTGGTGGATACCCGGTCCATTTCCATGGGATGCGGCCTGCTTGTGTATTATGCGCTCCAGATGTTCCATAACGGCAGCTCCATCGAGGAGGTGGCCCAGTGGCTGGAGGATAACAAGCTGCGGGTAAACCACTGGTTTGTGGTGGACGACCTGATGCATCTCTACCGGGGCGGCAGGCTATCGGCTACGTCCGCCATCTTTGGCTCCATCCTGGACGTTAAGCCGGTGCTGACGGTGAACCGGGAGGGTAAGCTGCAGCCGGTGGAAAAGATCAAAGGCAAGAAAAAGGTGATCCGCCGCATGACCCAGATCGTGGCCGAGCGGGTTGAAAATCCTGAGGAGCAGGTATGCGTGATCTTACACGCCGACAGCGAAGCGTCGGCTCGCCAGCTGGAGGCCTCCATCCGTGAACAGGGCATCCCCTTTAAGGAGATCTGGGTGCGCTGGGTAGGGCCGGTTATCGGCAGCCATGCGGGCCCCGGAACCCTGGCCGTGCTCTTTATGGGCAAGGAGCGGGATCAATAAGAAGCATATGACAAAGCCGCCGCATCGAAAGATGCGGCGGCTTTTTTCAAAAGTGCACCTTATGCTTTCTGCGAAGGCGCTAGTTCATGACGATGCCGTCCATGCGGCCCGCATAGTGCGCTTGGGCGGCCTTCAGAAGCTCGTCCCGGAGGGGCGCCTGCTTTGGATCGGAAAAGAGCTCATCCAGCAGCGCCATGGCTTGGTCGGCCAGGTCAGGATGGGCCAACAGTGCGGCCACCTGTCCATCCAGACCCGCCTGGCGGGTACCGAGGAATTCACCGGGCCCCCGGAGACGCATATCCTCTTCGGCCAGGGTAAAGCCGTCCTGGCAGGTGCAGAGCAGATTCAGGCGAGACCGAGCGGGCCCATCGGCTTGGTCGCTGACTAAGAAGCAGTAGCTTTCTTTTTCGCCGCGGCCTACGCGCCCCCGCAGCTGATGGAGCTGCGCCAGCCCAAAGCGATGGGCGTCTTCGATGACGATGGACGTAGCGTTGGGAACGTTAATCCCTACTTCGATCACAGTGGTGGAGATCAGCACCTTTACCCGTCCTTGGCGAAAATCCTCCAGCACCGATTCCTTTTGCATGGCGCTCATACGGCCGTGGAGCATGGCCATTTCCGTGCCGGCCATTACCCCCTGGTTTAGCTCGGCCCATAGCGATTCAACCGACTGCATGGGCGCGTATTCGTTTTCCTCAATGGCCGGGCAGATAACGTAGGCCTGTTCGCCCGCCTGGGCCTTTTGGGCCAGATAGCGGTACATGTCGAGGCGCTTTTCGGTGGATACGCAGCGCGTTTTGATGGGCTTTCGGCCCGGAGGCAGCTCGTCCACCTTTGAAAGCTCTAGGTCAGCGAAAAGCAGCAGCCCCAGCGTGCGGGGCAGGGGGGTGGCGCTCATGACCAGCATATGGGGCTCATCGCCCTTTTCCCGCAGCGCGGCGCGCTGCGTAACGCCAAAACGGTGCTGTTCGTCGGTTACCACCAGGGCCAGCCGGTCGAAAGCGACTTTGTCCTGGATCAGCGCATGGGTTCCCACCACGACATCCCAACTGCCCACAAGGGCATAATCCCGTGCCCGGCGCAGCGCCTGCGTCCCGATGCCGGCCGTCATCAACCCGACCCGGATGCCCAGCGGCCCCAGCAGCTCCCGCGCCTGAGCAAAGAGCTGCTGGGCCAGCACCTCGGTGGGCGCCATCAGCGCGCCCTGGTAGCCGGCCTTAGCCGCAAGATATAGGGCAGCCATGGCGACCAGGGTTTTGCCGGAACCGACATCGCCCTGCACCAGGCGGTTCATAGGCGCGTTTCCCGCAAGATCCCGGCATATTTCGTCAATCACCCTTGCCTGAGCCCCGGTCGGGCGATAGGGAAGGGTGCGCAGGAAAACGTCCAATATGCCTTGGCTGGGGATGGGGAACCGATTCCCCTCCCGGCTGCGCAGCTGCTTTTGCCGGCGCAACAGGCTGCCGTAGAGCAGCAGTTCTTCGCAGTCAAGCCGCCGCCGTGCCTGAGAGGCGGTGGGCAGATCCGGGGGGAAGTGGGCTGCCTGGAAGGCTTCCGATCGCCCCATTAGCCCAAGGCGCGTCCGTATGGATTCAGGCAGCGTTTCCGGCAGGTCGACAGCCTCTAACGCTTGGCGGGTCCACTGACGCAGCTGCTTTTGGCTGAGTCCCTGGGTCAGCGGGTAGATGGGCAGCACCGGCAGCTGCAGGCACGCTCCTGCCTCCAGCACCGGATTGACCAACCGCGGCGCTCCGTGCCGCAAATCGACCGATCCGATGGCTACCACCTCGCCCTCCCCCAGGGCGCGGGCCATCCAGGGCTGGTTGTACCATAGGCACAGCACCGAACCGTCGTCCGTAGTCAGCCGGGCTTGTACGATGGTCATACCGGGGCGGGGATAGGCGGGACGGGGACGCGCGCCCCGGAAGGATCCGCGTACGGCAACCGTCTGCCCGTGCCGCGCTTGGTTAAGGGGCGCGCTGTGGGACAAATCCTGATATTCCCGCGGTAAGCAGGCCAACAGCTCACCCACCGTGGCAATCCCCAGACGGGCGAGCTGCTCGACCCGGGCGGGCCCTACCCCTTTAAGCGCCGAAACCGGCGTATCCAGTTGCATGCGCATCATCCCCTTTTTGATTGAAAATATCCATTAAAGCTCATTATAGCACAGCGTGCAAAGGGGCAGGAGCAAAAATTTCCTTCCGGCGTATAGCCATGGACATTTATGTGCATACTTACCTAGACAAACAAAAGGAGGACTTCATCATGAGCGACGCGAAAATCCAGCAGTTTTCGGAAAAGCTGAAAGCTTTATCCCATCCGCAACGCCTGAGTATCGTCGAAGGGCTAATGCAGCAGCCCAGCAACGTCACGACCATTCAGCAGCACCTGGGGATCCCCCAGCCCAGCGTATCGGCCCATCTTGCCAAGCTGAAGAACGCGGGCATCATCCAGGGGCAGCGCCAGGGTCAGGAGATTAGCTATAGCTTGGTGGACGAGGATACGCGCAACCTTTTGAATCTGATGCATTGAAGCGAAGGAGTATAGCGCACAAAATGAGGCCGCCGGATTTTAATATCCGGCGGCCTTGTAGTATTTTATCAAAAAAGCTATAAGGAGAAACGAGAAAACCTGATAAACAGGAAAAAACACGATAATATGAATCGGAATAAAACCTTTACCTTTTACCCCAAAACACCCGCTAGTTGATACGCCTATATAATAGCATCAAAAAAATGCTTTTTCAATGCTTGAGATAACAAAATATGGAAAAAAACAGGTGGATCATTAAGTAAACGTTACGATCCAAAACGGCGCTCTGGGATACAATCACTACCTGAAAGGGAGGAAAGTGCTGTGGAACACAGAACCAAGAGGGCCAAGTGGCTTGCTGCGTTCATGGCGGTCTGTATGTCGCTGTGCGTGGCGCCTGTAGCGGCCTTCGCAGCGGAGGAGGAACCGTCCGAACCGGCAGACCCGACAAAGACGGTTGTAACCGTTGAACAGTATGCGGGCGATGCGGATCTTTACGGAAAGAAGGCCGCCGACCTGGCGGAGGGCTCGGCCCTGAAGCTGGTGGAGGATTACACGGGCTATTGGGATGATCCAGCCATGAAAGCGGGCTATTTCATTCCGGTCCTGGTAACCGTAGAAGGTGCGACAGAGGGTGTGACCATTGAGCTGGAGCCCACTAACCTGCCGGACGGCGCACCCAAGCAATATGGCAAGGACGACCTGGACGAGAACAATCAGATGATCCTGGTGTACCGGGTGGCCGGCGTCGATCAGAAGCGGATAAACTCCTTTAACCTGACGGCCGATGCCGACGGCGCGGCGGGGGAAAGCTTTACCCCGGAGATCGTGACCTTTAACCTGAAAAACTACACCCTTCAGGCCAACGCCACCACCGGTACGGTGGAAACCTACACGGAGGAGGGGGACACCGAGGTCCTGGGCAAAAAGGTTGCCGAACTGATCGACGCCGAGAAGAACATGCTCCTGCGGGTGAAGGACTTTGCGAACTATTGGCCCGGGAACGAGGCCATGCAGTCCGGCTATTATCTGCCGCTGCAGGTGACCATTGACAACGCCCGCGAGGGCGCGGCCTATACCATCGAAAAGACCAACGAGGGCACGGAAAAGGTGGTAGAGGTTGGTACAGAGGGAACGGACATCCTGGTTTATCGCGTCGCCGATCTGGAAGGCAACACGGTTGTGGATGAAATTACCCTGTCGCTGGATGCCGACGGCGAAGGCAAGGCCTGCGCTCCCGTAACCAAAACCATCAAGGTGAGCGATTATGCTTTCCAGGCGGTCAGCGCTTTTACTGTCAAGCAATACGAGGGCGACGCCGACCTCTTGGGCAAAACGGCGGCCGATCTGGTGGATGGAACCCATCTGAAGCTGGTGAAGGATTGGGCCGAATACTGGCCGGATAACGAGGAAATGCAATCCGGTTACTTTGTGCCCGTCGCCATTGAGGTGGCCGACGCCACCGACGCAACCACCATCACCGTGAATCCTACCGCCACAGGCGAGACGAAAACCTTTACCGGCAAGGATATGGAGGACGGCCAGCTGCTTATGGTCTACCGCGTTGCCGGTGCGGATGGGGCGGACAAGGTCGAATCCTTCACCGTGACAGTGGACCTGGACGGCGAGGGCAACGCCTACCAGTCGAAGGAGTATACCTATTCCCTAGGGCAGTATACCCTGCAGTCGGCGCTGGAAAAATTCATCAGCGATGTGGAAATCACCTTTATCACGGCTGAGAACTACTATACCGATGCAGTGGGTGTAACGGACAAAACCCCCGCCCCCGACGAAGAGAGCGACCTGCCCTGGATCCAGGTGACCTACAAGGTAGATCGGAACGTGGTCTATGAGACGGCGGACTATACCAGCGTGATCGAAGTGTATAAGGACGGCGAACGAATCGATACCTTTGAAAAGACGGCGGATGTAAGCCAGGGAAACACCGTGTATCACCAGATCAGCCTGGCCGGCAGCAGCTCGCTGCCGGACAATGACAGCCTGGATCTCGACCTGAGCGAGCTGGCAGGCAATTACAGCGTGAAGATCTATGGCGACGATGGTGTGACGGCCGACACCGCCACGGCAGAGGCAGCCTTTGCCTACGCGGATAAGCTCCTGGGCGAGGTTACCGGTTTCGAGTATGTAACCGAGTATCCCTACACGGAGGGCGACCCCTATTATGATGAGAACGGCACCAAGTCCATGCCTTGGCTGCAGCTGAACTTCACCCGCAACCAGGATCTTACGGCTTACACCGTTGCCTTCACGCCGGTGAAGGACGAGAATGGCGCTTCGGCGAGTACGGAGGCGACCTTCACCTTTAGGGCGGAAGAAGGCAAGACTTTCCCCAAGGGCGAGGGCTATGTGCAGCTTGCCTTGGGCGAATACACAAAGGAGCTGAACGAAGGCCTGTATGATGTGCGCATCGAGGCGGAAGGCAAAGTAGGCGAAAAGGGTATCTTCATGCGGGATGCCATTGTCTACAAGAACCTTAAAGTATCCAAGACCGTGGCCGGCGCGGAGCTGACCCCCAAGGATGACAGCGGCATTACGATCGACGGGAGCGGCTATGCGTCCGGCATCGAAATCGGATCAACCGTAAACGATATGTTGGCCAGTTTTGAGACCGGCGCCGGTGAGCTTGTCGTGCTGAATAAGGACGGCGAAGTGATCACGGGGAAGACGGCGATTGGCACCGGAGCGAAGATTCAGACCGTGGTCGAGGGCGAAGTCATCAAGGAGATCACCGTGGTAATCATGGGCGACGTGTCAGGCCGAGGTAGTGTAGATATTGGCTCCCTAGTCATGATGGCGAACCACATCAAAAACAATGGCGGCCTTGAAGGCGCATTTGCGATGGCTGCCGATATGAATGGAAATAGCATCATTGACATTGGCGACTTTGTGCAGGTAGCAAATCTGTTAAAAACGGTTGCCTAACGACGCATGGTATGGACTTGGGATAATAGAATACCAGGAGGAAAAACACATGATGAAAAAAGGATTGCTTCTCGTATTGGCAGCTATGCTGCTTCTGTCGATGAGCGTAACGGCCTTTGCGGCTGCCGCTCCATCGGTGAACGTGAGCGTCAGCGATCCAAACCCCAAGACGGGCGACACGATTACCGTAACGGTTACCTGCCCGGGTAGCGGCGGTATAGACGCTAGGATTACAGCGACAGGGCTGGAATATGTCAGTCATACGGCCGATGGCATGGATCAGAGTGATGCGGAACATATCATATTAGCAGGTACCAAGGTGACCTACACCTATAAGGTGACGGCCAAGGAAGGCGAGACCTTCAGCTTTGTACTGTCCAAAATAGTGGTGTCGGATGAAACTGGCGCTAATGTCACTTCCGTGGAGGACACAAGCGTGAAGGGAGAAGTAGCGGCTGCTGCGACGAAGCCCTCGGAGCCGACGAAGCCTTCGGAGACGGCTAAGCCCTCGGAGCCGACAAAGCCTTCGGAAACGGCCAAGCCCTCGGAGACGGCTAAGCCTTCGGAAACGGCCAAGCCCACCAATCCTGCAGAAACCACCACGGCAGCTGAGGGTGAGACCGACGACGTGCCTAAGACCGGTGACGAGACCAGCGCCATGCCCTATGTGCTGATCCTCGTAGGTGTGGCCGGCGTCGCCGCTGCTACCTTCGCGCTGCGCAGAAAGCAGGGCTCCAAGTAATTTCTCTTCACGTAAAAGGCGGGATGTATCCCGCCTTTTTCTGATAAAGGAGGGTGAAGCATATGCCAGAACACAACCGCCCACGCCCCACCCGCCGCGACAGGCGGCGCTGGCAGCAAAAGCAGCGGCGCTCCCGCCGTCAGCTGTATGCAGTGGGCGCGGTGTGCCTGGCGGCGGTCGCCGCAGGGGCCCTGTGGCTGGTCCGAAGCCAGGATCTGCGGCACGGGGCCACGGTGACCACCGCGCCGCCCACGACAGCCTCAACCGTCACGCCGCCGCCGGCCGAGACGGCGCTGTCCACCGTTTCCACCCCACCGGAGACAGAGGCGGCGCCTGCCATACTGCCGGAGCTGAAAGAGGCCTATGAAAGGAATCCGGATATGGTAGGATGGATCCGGATCGACGGGACGGAGGTGGACTACCCAGTGATGTATACGCCCGGGGAGGATTACTACCTGTATCGCGACTTCGACAAGCAGGAGAGCAAGCAAGGGTGCATCTTCATCGATAAGCATGCAACACTGGAGCCAAGGGATACGAACCTGCTGTTCCACGGGCACAACATGAAGGACGGGAGCATGTTCCGGACGCTGCTGGAATACAAGAAGGAAAGCTACTACAAGGAGCATCCGACAATCCACTTCGACACGCTGTACGAACGGGGTGAGTATGAGATTGTGAGCGTATTCCTGTCGAAGGTATATAAGACAAGCGACGAGGTATTCAAATACTATCAATTCTATAACGCGGAAAGCGAAGCGGAGTTTGACGCGTACATCGCAAATGTAAAGGCGATGGCGCTATACGACACGGGAGTGGAGGCGCAATATGGGGATGAGCTGATCACGCTGTCCACCTGTGAATACTCCACGGAGAATGGCCGCATTGCCGTCGTCGCACGGAAAATTTCCCGCTAAAACATGCGCCCTGCCTCAGAAATTTTCTGGGCAGGGCGCATGTTAGCATCGCCTTAAGTTCGGTCCATCCAGCTATGGCCGGGCACACGGGGAATATCCACCGTGCTAACCTGGCGCTGCTTGACAAGGCCCAACCGATAAGCGGCGATAAGCTTGTGCAGCTGCTCAATTTGGCGGGCCAATTCCCGGCCGGTATCGGTATCCCGAATCATAAGCCGGGTCTCTACCGGCTCTACCAGCGTCAGCAGCGAATGGATATCCCGCTCGTCGGCGATGGCCTGAGCGGTATTTTCAAAGGGCTCATGGCTGGCCAGGAAAAGTCCATGGGAATTATAGATGAGCGTATAGCCGGCAATGCCGGTCTGGGCCTGATAGGCCTTGGAAAGGCCGCCATCGATGACGAGCAGCCGGCCGCCGGCCTTGACAGGGCTTTCCCCTTTTTTAATACGCACCGGCACATGTCCGTTGACAATATGACCTTTGTCTGGATTCAGCCCAAAGGAAGCCAACAGCTGCCGGCAGATCTCGATCTGATCGTTGAAGGCGTAGTAAGGATCCTTTTTTTCTTCGTGCGTACGTTCGTCCAGAATGAAATAGCGCTCGAATGTGGTCATGCGGGACTTACCATATAGCGGAGATTTGGGCCCGCACCACAGGTACCAGAGGAAATCCTCGCCAGCTTGGCGCTGGGCGCTGCCGGGCGGGGCGAAAAAACCCTGACGGGCCAACGCTTCGCAGGCATCCAGATAGGCGCGGCCGGATAGCGCCTGGCCGGTGACGGAAACCACGGCCGGACGGCCTTCCTGATCCAGCGGAATGCAGCCATGGAAAAGCAGGTTGCCGTTGTAGGTAAGATACATGGAACCATGATCGTATAAAAAGCGCACATGGGCCTGCAACTTTTCACTATGCAGAAAGGCCTGGGTGAGCCGGGCCATGACCTCCGATTCCTCAGGCGAAAGCGTATAGGGATCGGCAGGATCCAAAGTCGGAAAGCGCGTGTCGGTCATGGGATACCACTGGCCGTTGAGCAGCAGCCGTCCGGACTCTAGGTCGATCTTATCCAGCAGCCGCCGGTCCTCCATAAAAAAGGCTGGATTGCGGGCCACGGCCTGCCCCTCCAGTTTAAAGAGGATTACGGCGATGGCTTTATGCATCCGGGCGATGGCAGATTCATCCTCGGGATGATAGGGGCGGCTGCCCAGAGAGCGGGGCAGAAAGACCTCGCAGGGATCGTCGGCGTAGGCTGCGGCGGCGAAGGTAGACAGCGGGCGCAGTGAGATTCCATAGCCCTCTTCAATGGTGTCGAAGTTGTTATACTTGATGGAATTGACAATTACATTGGCAATGCATACGCCGCTGCCAGCTGCTGCGCCCATCCAGAGAATATCATGATTCCCCCACTGAATATCCAGCCGGGGATGGCGCATCAGCGCATCCATGATGATGTCAGCCCCAGGCCCCCGGTCATAGATATCCCCCAAAATATGCAGATGCTCGATGGCCAGGCGCTGGATAAGCCGGGAGATAGCGATGATAAAGGCGTCTGCCCGATGGGTATCCAGGATAGCCTGGAAGATCGCGTTATAATAGTCCTGCTGGTTTTCGTTGTAAGTATTCAGATTTAAAAGCTCATCAATGACGTGCTCAAAATCTTTAGGCAGCTCTTGACGAACCCGGTCCCGGCTGTATTTAGACGTAACGGAACGGCATACTTCCACCAGTCGGTAAAGGGTAAGACGATACCATTCTTCCAAATGCGGCTCGCTGGCCTTGACCAGCTCCAGCTTTTCTTCCGGATAGTAGATCAGGGTGGCCAGCACGCTGCGCTCCTTGTGGGATAGCGTGTTGCGGAAAAGGTCGTTGATCTTGACCTTAATAACGCCGGATGCGTTGCGTAGGATATGCATAAAGGATGCGTATTCCCCATGCAGATCGCTCATGAAGTGTTCCGTTCCCTTGGGCAGGCAGCAGATGGCCGATAGGTTAATGATCTGACTGGAAGCCGATTGAATGGAAGGATACTGGGTGGATAAAAGGGCTAGGTAGTCCAGCGAGTCCGCCAGCATAGCGGAAGTATATTCCATAGGATCGATCCTCCTTTTTCGACGAAAATCCTGGCCAAACAGATATGATTGTTTTTTATTATACCATAATCGGCATAGGAAGAACAGGATGCGCCAAAGGACGACAAAGGGGCCGCGCTTGACGGCCGGCGCAAACGCTGATATAATCAAAAGGAAATTTACAGGAAAATACAGGCGTTTTTTGCTGGAAAGGGTGACCAAGCATGAAGAAAATCATCAAAGGCAAGACCTATAATACCGACACGGCCGTTTGCCTGGGCAAACGCACGCAGGGCGCCTTTGGCGATCCGGCTGGCTATGAGGAGTCCCTGTATCAGACGAAAAAGGGCCTCTATTTCATTCGGGGCCTGGGCGGCGAGACCAGCCCTTATCCTCAGGAGACTCTCCGCCCCATTACTGAGCAGGAGGCAAAGGATTTCCAGGCGTAATTCCCCGGCCGCCGGCCATCCGCCTATATAGGACCGATACCCGCCGGAAGGCGGGCTTTTTTGAGAGACTTTTTATGCTTATTGATTTTCATGTTCATTTGTTCCCCGACGCACTGGCCGGGCGGACGCTGGAGCATCTGGCTTCCATCGCCAAGATGCCCTATTACACCCAGGGCACGGTGGACGACACTCTGCGGCGCATGGATGAAGCCGGCGTGGATATCAGCGTGGTGCAGCATATCGCCACTCGACCTACGCAGCAGAAAAAGATTAACGATTTCGCGGCTTCGATCCAATCCGACCGGATCGTTTGCTTTGGCACGGTGCATCCAAGCGCGCCGGATATGGTGGAAGAGCTGTATCGAATTCGCGAACTTGGGCTTCATGGCGTCAAGCTGCATCCGGATTATCAGGATTTTTTCGTAGACGATCCGCATCTGGCTCCGTTGTATGAAACGGCGCAGAAGCTGAAGCTGCCCGTATTGATGCATACGGGGTTTGACCCGGTATCTCCACAGGCCATCCATGGTCCGGCCCAGGCAGTGGCCCAAGTTGCCCATAGCTATCCGGAGCTGACCTTGATTGCGGCGCATATGGGCGGACTGAGCGACTATGACCGGGCAGAGCGATATCTGGTGGGCTCGGGCGTATATCTTGATCTATCTATGTCCAGCGTTTATTGCCCACAGGAGCAGTTTGCCCGAATGGTGCAGCGCCATGGGGCGGAAAGGCTCCTATTTGCCACGGATTGCCCTTGGAGCCGCGCAGAGGATGAGCTTAAGTTGCTGGACACCGTGCCGCTGACTGAGCAGGAGAAGGATATGGTTTGCTTTGGCAATGCGCTGCGTATCCTGGGAATGGAATAACCGATGCAGATTGCCGATACGATACAGGGCGTGGAGGTATGCGGTTTGGCCCATTTCAGCCTGGCGGAGACGCTGGACTGCGGCCAGGCCTTCCGATTCAGCTTTCAGGATGGGCGATGGCAGGGGATCGCTCAGGGCAGGCAGGCGCGCCTGATTCAAAAGGAGGACGGCTTTGTCCTGGAGGGCTGCAGCCTGGCGGAGTTTGAACGCCAATGGAGGCGCTACTTCGACCTTGATCGGGACTATGAAGCCATCCGCCAGAGCTTTCTGGCAGATCCGGCGCTGGCGGTTTGCGCGCGATACGCGCCAGGGATCCGAATTCTCCGGCAGGATGCCTGGGAAACGCTGGTCAGCTTCATCGTTTCTCAGAACAATCATGTTCCCAGGATTAAGGGCATTATTGAACGGATATGCACGCTTTTTGGCGAGCCTGTGGTCGGAGGATATGCGTTCCCCACGGCACAAAAGCTGGCTAATCTGGATGAGCCTGCGCTGGAACCGTTGCGGGCCGGGTGGCGCAGCGGCTATATCCTGGATGCCGCGCGGCGGGTGGCCGATGGACGGCTGCCGCTGGACCAGATCGCGTGCTTGCCCCTTAAAGAAGCACGGGAGGCCCTTATGACGGTTCGCGGTGTCGGGCCTAAGGTCGCTGAGTGCGTCCTGCTTTACGGGATGGGCCGGATGGAGGCCTTTCCCCTAGACGTGTGGATGAAGCGGGCTATGGCCTTGCTTTTCCCCGGCCGGACACCGGAGGATTTTGGCCCCTATGCCGGTATCGCTCAGCAATATATTTTTCATTATAGCCGTATGCAGAAAATTGGTTAGCCTTCCGTCCATGGAAATGAAAAAAATACTTGACAGTATGCATCCTATAGGGTATAATGGCTTTCGTTACCAAGGAATGCAAGTGCATACGCAATGCGCCTTTAGCTCAGCTGGATAGAGCGTTTGGCTACGGACCAAAAGGCCGGGGGTTCGAATCCCTCAAGGCGCGCCACGTCGGAGCAAAGTTTGCTTTGCTCCGGCTTGTTTTTTTGTCTGCGACAGAAAATAAGCCATCCACCCGCTCCCTTGTTCCTCCTTTTCATAAAAGTCACGCTGGGCTCACCTGTTCGGTTGTAAACGCCCTCACGACGGCTCGCTGTCGCTACCGGCTTTTTGCGAGTTCGAGAGCGTTCAACTCCCGCCTCTGTAATGCCGAAAATATTTTTTACATGTGGCTTAGACATGCCGAAGCAAGCGTTGTATCGCTTGCTTCGGCTTTTTTACTGTCCCAAAGCGCCCACAGAGGCCCCTTCTTTTCAACGCTCAGCCCAGCAATTGCGGTGGTGCCTTGGGCTCACTGCCGCGCCGCTTTTTTTCATCACGAGAAAACGCCATTTTGATTTCTATTTGGGGATGCGGCGCTACGGCGCCCTGCTCCGTGAAGAGGCGCGTTCAAGACTGCAAAGAAGATATCGGGAAAAGCTCGTCTGTGCAGAAGACGAGCTTTTTTCATAGGGATAAGAGCGTGGCGAGGATATTCTCCGGAGCAAATGAAAAAAGAGCCGTCTTGCCGGAAATGTATAGGAAAAAGAGACGAATGGCCGGCAAAGCTTATCAGATTACCGTTGATGCTGACTGTCGAATTTTGTATAATAGCCATAAGTTAATTTGAAATGGTAAAAAAAGGATGGTAAGGGAATATTTAGAAGAATCAGTATACGACGCCTTGCAGGAACGCTTGAGGCTAATTTTTGAGGAGTTCGAGAATATCTATGTCTCCTTTTCCGGCGGTAAGGACAGTGGGTTGCTGCTGAACTTGGTGCTGGACTACCGGAACCAACATTATCCGGACCGGACGCTGGGGGTTTTCCACCAAGATTTTGAGGCGCAGTATACGGTGACTACGGAATATGTCGAGCGCACATTTGAACGCATCAAGGATCAGGTGGAGCCCTACTGGGTATGCCTGCCCATGGCGACCCGGACGGCCCTGAGCAGCTATGAGATGCACTGGTATCCGTGGGATGAGACAAAGCAAGCGCTCTGGGTGAGGGAGATGCCGAAAAAGGATTATGTGATCAATCTTCAGCATAATCCCATTACAACCTATCGGTACCGAATGCATCAAGAGGATTTGGCCAAGCAGTTCGGCCGATGGTATCGCATGTCCCATAACGGAAAAAAGACGGTTTGCCTGCTGGGTATGCGGGCGGACGAATCGCTGCAGCGCTATAACGGCTTTGTGAACAAAAAGTTCGGCTACAAGGGAGAGTGCTGGATCTCCAAACAATTCAAGGATGTATGGTGCGCATCGCCGCTTTATGACTGGGGCACCAGCGATATATGGCATGCATATTACCTTTTCGGGTACGACTATAACCGCCTCTATGACCTCTATTATATGGCCGGCCTTAAACCCTCCCAGATGCGGGTTGCCTCGCCATTTAACGATTACTCGAAGGATTCGCTTAATCTATACCGGGTCATTGATCCGGAAATCTGGGCGAAACTGGTAGGCCGCGTGCGCGGGGCAAATTTTACGGCGATCTATGCCCATACCAAGGCCATGGGATACCGAAACATCACCTTGCCAGAGGGGCACACCTGGAAATCCTATACCCTATTTTTATTGGATACGCTGCCGGTGCGGCTGCATAATAGCTATGTGAAAAAATTCAGGACGTCCATTCGATTTTGGCATGAAACAGGGGGCGGACTGGATGAGGAAACCATCAGCGAGCTAGAAGCCCATGGGTACGCAATACGGCGCAATGGAATTTCCAACTACACGCGGAATAAGAAATCCAGGATTGTATTTATTGGCCCAATCCCGGATGATACCGACGACATTAAATCGACCAAGGATATCCCGAGCTGGAAGCGGATGTGCTACTGCATCCTAAAAAATGACCACACCTGTCGATTCATGGGCTTTGGCCTGACAAGACAGCAGCAAAAGCACGTGGAGATGATCCGCAGGAAATACCAAGGGATCGAGGAGATCAATCATGGGGTATAAAAGCCCGGTATACGGCGTTATTCCGGTTCCGATTGAGAAAATCAAGCCCAATACCTATAACCCGAACGCAGTAGCTCCGCCTGAAATGCAGCTATTGTATGAGAGCATCAAAGCCGATGGGTATACGATGCCGGTGGTTTGCTACTATGCTAAGGATAAAGACCTTTATATCATTGTGGACGGCTTTCACCGCTATCGTGTCATGCTGGAGCATCCGGATATTTATGAGCGGGAACAGGGCATGCTGCCGGTATCGGTAATCGATAAACCGCTGGATCACTGTATGGCCAGCACGATCCGCCATAATCGCGCCCGGGGCAGCCATAATGTGGACCTGATGAGCAACATCATCAAAGAGCTTCACGAGCTGGGGCGATCCGACGCATGGATTTCCAAACATCTGGGTATGGACAAGGATGAAATCCTCCGGCTTAAGCAGATCACCGGGCTGACGGCGCTCTTTAAGGATGTAAAGTTTGGCCGAGCCTGGCGCCCAGCGGAAGATGATGAGGATATGGAATGATAAAGCCTCTATAAGGCGCGCCGCTATGAAGCCCGGCATGACCGCACGCTTCCCGACGCGTCTTTTTATGCCAAGAAATACATAAAGTAAAGGAATTTCCCTTAAATTCTGCGGCCAAACAGCGGCGGCCACCGTATCGTGCGGCTAAATACGCTTGCATTTAGTTTGCTATCAAGGTATTATGAACGTCATGGGGCTGCGTGCCGGAAAGCCTGTGCAGGCGGCGGGCTTTCCGCTGCGGCAAGCCCACTTTCTATCCCGGAGCAAGCAAACGCTGCGGGAGTTTTTGTGGAGGAGGACGTATTGGATGGAAGATAAACAACGCTTTGCGCTCTTTGAGCAGGTCCCAGTGCCGCAGGCGGTGATGAAGCTGGCGATTCCGACGATTCTAAGCTCCTTGGTCATGGTCCTTTACAACCTGGCTGATACCTATTTTGTCGGCATGCTGAACGACCCGATCCAGAATGCGGCGGTTACCCTGGCTGCGCCGGTACTGCTTGCGTTTAACGCGATTAATAACCTTTTTGGCGTAGGCAGCTCCAGCATGATGAGCCGGGCCCTGGGCCGGAAAGATTTTGATACGGTCTATGCAAGTTCGGCTTTCGGATTCTATTGTTCCATTTTTTGCGGCATTTTGTTTTCCTTGCTCTGCCTTGCGTTCTGGCAGCCGCTTTTAAGGCTGCTGGGCGCTGCGCCCGACACCATGGAGGCTACAGCGGGATACATGGAATGGACGGTGCTCTTTGGTGCGACCCCTGCAATTCTAAATGTGGTCATGGCCTATTTGGTGCGTGCGGAGGGAGCATCCCTCCATGCCAGCCTTGGCACCATGAGCGGATGCCTGCTTAACATTGTGCTCGATCCGGTGTTTATCCTGCCCTGGGGTTTCAACATGGGGGCTGCCGGCGCGGGCTTGGCTACGTTTCTGTCTAACTGCGTGGCGTGCGGATATTTCTTTGTTCTGCTTTTCCTGAAAAGGCGCAATACCTTTGTATGTATTAATCCGAAGAAGTTCCGGTTCCGGAAGTCCATCGTGGCGGGCGTATTCGGCGTAGGCATACCGGCTTCAATACAAAACCTGTTGAACGTGACGGGCATGACGGTGCTCAACAATTTTACCGCCGGATTTGGGGCCGACGCGGTGGCGGCTATGGGCATCACCCAAAAGATCAATATGGTGCCCATGCAAATTTCCATGGGACTTTCCCAAGGCATCATGCCCCTGATCAGCTATAATTACTCCAGCGGCAACGTGTCCCGGATGAAAAGCACCCTGCTGTTCACCGTAAAGATCGCCATGAGCTTTATGGTGATTGTAACAATTGGGTACTTTGCCGGCGCTTCCGGTTTAACCAGGCTGTTCATGCAGAATGAATCCATCGTTGCCTATGGCACCCGTTTCCTGCGAGGCTTTTGCCTGGGGCTGCCGTTTCTGTGTATGGACTTTATCGCTGTCGGTGTCTTCCAAGCCTCTGGACTTGGCAAAGAATCGCTCGTTTTCGCCATCCTCCGGAAAATCGTGCTGGAGATCCCAGCGCTGTTTATCCTCAATAAACTGTTTCCCCTTTACGGACTGGCCTACGCGCAGCTGTGTGCGGAGGTTATCCTGTCGATTGCAGCTGTGATCGTGCTGATGCGCCTTTTCAAGAAGCTGCAAAAAGATGCGCAAGCGCCGCTGACCAAAGCGGTATAGCCGCTACCTTTTCAATGGGGCCGCCGAAGGCGGCTCTTTTTTATGCATACAGCAAGGTTATGACGCCTGAAATCGAATATATGTTCTTGACAGGAACGAATGTTCTGGTATAATGTCCCTGAAGGAGCTGGTTCGATGGATACCTTTGAGAAGCTGCGGATCTTAACTGACGCGGCGAAATATGATGTGGCCTGCACCTCCAGCGGCGTGGACAAAGGATCCGCCCAGCAGGGGATGGGCAGTGCGGTAGCCTGTGGGATCTGCCACACCTTTGCCGCGGACGGACGCTGCGTTTCGCTTTTGAAGGTGCTTTTGACCAACTGCTGCGCCTATGACTGCCAATACTGCGTGAACCGGCGCAGCAACGATACGCCCCGGGCCATGTTTTCGCCGCGGGAGCTGGCGGAGCTCACCATGGCATTTTACCGGCGCAATTATATTGAAGGGCTTTTCCTGAGCTCCGGTGTTTATCGAAGCCCGGATTATACTTGTGAGCAGATGATCCGTACGCTGGAGATCCTACGCCACGAATACTGCTTCAACGGGTATATTCATGTCAAGGCGATCCCAGGAGCCGATCCGGCGCTTATCACCCGGCTGGGGTTATTGGCTGAGCGGATGAGCGTCAACATTGAATTGCCCTCCCAGGAGGGGCTCCGGCGGCTCGCTCCGGATAAGAGCAAGGCGGCCATTCTCAGGCCCATGGGCCTGATTCGTGAAAAAGTTCAGGAAAGCCGTTACGAGTTAGCCCGTTACCGGGGGGCGCAAGCTTTTGCGCCGGCTGGCCAGAGCACGCAAATGATCGTGGGCGCAACCGAGGATACCGATCTGAGGATCCTACGCCTGACTGAGAGCCTTTACCGGAAATATCAGCTTAAGCGGGTGTTCTTTTCCGCCTATATGCCGGTGGTGGAGAGCCCATTGCTGCCGGCGCTGACGGTAAAACCCCCGCTTTTGCGGGAACATCGCCTGTATCAGGCGGATTGGTTGCTGCGGTTTTATGGGTTTACTGCTTCGGAGATACTGGATGAATCGCATCCAACGCTGAACCCGCTGGTGGATCCCAAATGCAATTGGGCGCTGAACCATCTGGAGCTATTCCCCGTGGAGGTCAACCGTGCTCCGCGGGAAATGCTGCTGCGGGTGCCGGGTATCGGCACGACCAGCGTACGCCGCATCCTTGCGGCCCGCCGCCATACGACGCTAACCTTTGAAGGGCTGAAAAAGCTGGGCGTAGTGCTCAATCGGGCGCAGTTCTTCATCACATGCGGTGGGAAAAAGCCTGACGGCCTTCGTATTACGGAGAACACCATGCTGGCCGCCCTGATCTCGCGTCAGGGTGTCAGTCGGGTAACGCAGGAACTGCTGCCCCGCCGGCTGGAACAGCTTTCGCTTTTTTCCGCTTCCAGTGCGATAACACAGGAGGATGTGCAGCAATGCTTAACCGGACAGATATAATTTATCGATATGACGGCACCTGGGAAGGGCTGCTTGGCTGCGTATTTGAAAGCTTCTTGCACCGTACGATCCCTTGGGACATACAATGCTGGGATGAGCCCCAGCTTTCGCTTATTCATGGCAGGGTTGTGGAAACCGACCTGAACAAGGCGCGCCGCGTGGCCGATTCACTGCGCACCCGCATCTCGGTGGACTTTTATGATTTTATAAAGCAAGCGTATCTGACCTGCCTGCCGGATAAGGAGCTGCAGATCCTGATTCTGATCCATAAGGCCTATAGGGTGGGGCCGCAGATCCTGGATCACTTAACTGACGATACCGTGTCGAAATTGACGGGGGCGACCGAACAGCTGCGCCATGAGGCGCATCTTCTGACAGGCTTTATCCGCTTTTCCCTAATGGGCGCGATCCTGGTCAGCCAGATTGGGCCCAAGAACCAGGTGTTGCCCCTGCTTGCGCCGCATTTTGCCCAGCGCTATCCGCGGGAGGCCTTTCTCATCCATGACCAAACCCATGGCATGGCGCTGGTCTACCGGCCCTATGAGTGGGCGATTGTACCCATGACAGGCCTTGAAATGGCTGATCCGGATGCGGAGGAAATGCGCTGCAGGACGCTGTGGCGGGAATACTATGACGCCATCGCCGTAGAGGGGCGGGAGAATCCGCGCTGCAGGATGAGCCACATGCCCAAGCGGTATTGGCGGTTTATGACAGAATTCCAGCGGGAGGAACGCATCCTCCCTTATGGGCCGTCGATCCTGCAATAGATAGCATAAGAAGCCGCCAAAGGCGGCCTCTTTTTATTATATTACTATATACAGGCGGCTAATGCGATCAGCGCAGCGCCGGCCAGCAGCGATGCCAGGTCAGTGATGCGGAAGGGATACCGCTTGTAGCCGCTGTGACGACGGCGTAGGTTAAAGCCGCGCAGTTGGGCGGAAAGCGCGCTCCCTTCGATGCGCTGTACCGAGGAAATCAAAAGCGGCACGCACAGCGGAAGAATCAGGCGGATTTTTTTGAAGGGATTATGGCTGTCAAATTCCACGCCCCGGGCTGTCTGGGCTTCCATGATTCCGCTCATTTCGCCGGCAAAGACAGGGATAAAGCGGATCGCGGTCGTAAGGGCAAAGGCATACAGATAGGGGACACCGACCCGATCGACCAGCGCGCCGGAAAGGTCGCTTAGCTGGGTAACGGATAGCATCAGCGCCAGAGGCAGCGTTGCAGCGATCAGCCGCAGCACGATAAGAAGGGAAAAGCTGACGCCCCGGTCGGTGATAATCAACCCCAAGGGCAGCGTCAGAAGGGGCGTGCCTTGGCGCACACAAAGCACTTGAATGAGAAACAGCACAAGGGAGAGCTTGGCCAGGGAGGCGAGCATGACCGCCGCCCGGCGGAGAATACCGGCCGATGCAGCCATCAGCAGGTTCAAAATGATGATCCCCACAGAGAAAAGATGATATCCACTAACGAAGCAACTGGCGCATATCAAAAGCGAGAGTAGCAGCTTCGTCAACGGGTTCAGGCGGTGCAAAGGCGTGTCGCCTGGCACATACTCCAGGAAACCCTTCATGCGCTCCGCCTCCCTTCGATGCGGCCAACCATTTCTTCCGCGGTGAAAACGCCCTCAAATCCCTCGCCCAGCCGTAAAGCAAGATCCGCAATCTGCGGCGGCAGCAGGCTGGCCTGAGCCAGCAATTCGCGGTCGGCCAGCACCCGGCGCGCCGGCCCGTCGCCCAGAAGCCGGCCTTCATGCAAGACCAGCACCCGGTCGGCATAGTCCTGCACAATTTCCATATCATGCGAGATCATCAGCACGGTGGCGCCTTGGCAGTTCTGCCGGCGCACGATTTGCATGATATGGGTACATTCCCGATAATCAAGGCCCGTGGTGGGTTCGTCTAAAATCAGCAGCCGAGGGCGCAGCGCCAGAAGCGAAGCTAAGGCCAGCCGCTGGCGCTCCCCGCGGCTAAGGGAGAAGGGGGCGGCATTGCCGTCAAAGCCAAAGTCGTCCAGCACCTCCTGGCAGCGGGCGTGGGTTTCCTTCGGGTCGAATCCCCTCAGGGTAAGGCCAAATTGGATCTCCTCTCGCACGGTATTCTGGCAAATCTGACGGTCAGGGTTTTGAAATAGAAATCCTACCGAGCGGGCTAAAACACTGGTGTGGGCTTTGCGGGTGTCCATGCCGCCTGTGACGACCCGGCCCGCGGTAGGCCGGGCCAACCCGTTGACGAGCTTCGCCAGGGTGGATTTTCCCGCGCCATTGGATCCCGCCACTGCGACGAATTCACCGGCGGCGACATGAAAGCTGATATCTTCCAACGTGGACTGCAGCCCGTCATATCCGAAGCAAACGTGATCGAATTGAATCATGCCAGCGCCTCCTTTACCATGGCCTGGGCCTGCTCTACGGTGATGGCTGGCGGTCCCTGATACAGACCGCAGGCCTGCAGCAGGCCGCAGAGGGTAACGACCCGGGGACAGTGGACACCCAAAGCCTCCAGCTCGCCGCTGTGCGCAACCACCTGGCGGACGGGGCCGTCGAAGCGAATGGATCCGGCATCCATCACCAATAGGCGCTGGACGTATTCGCATAAAAGCATGATTTTTTGCTCCACGACCACGATTGTCATACCATATGTCTCGTTCAGCGTGCGGAGCAGGGAAAAGATAGCGCGGCTGCTGGCGGGATCCAGCTCTCCGGTCGGCTCATCCAGCACGAGAATATCGGGACGAAGGGCAAGGATCGCGGCGATGGCGACCTTTTGCTTTTGTCCGCCGCTAAGGGAGGCGATGGCCCGCTGACGGAGCCCGGCAATGCCGAGCGCCTCCAGCGCTGCGGATATCCGCTGCGGAATCTCTTCCCGGGGCACGGCGAAATTCTCCAGGCCAAAGAGAAGCTCATCTTCCACCAGGGACGCAACCATTTGCCCATCAATATCCTGAAAGACGCTGCCCACCTTACGGGAGAGCGCGTCCAGCCCGCAGACGACGGTATCCATACCGTCAACGGTAACGGCGCCATAGAAATTGCCCGGGAAGTGATGGGGGATCACGCCGTTGATGCAACGGGTCAGCGAGGTTTTCCCCGCGCCGGAGCTGCCGATAATTCCGACGAATTCTCCTGGTTTAATGGTTAGGCTGATATCCCGGAGCGCAAAGGTAGGCGCTCCTTTGTACTGGAACCCCACTTGCTCAAAGCGAATCATGTCAAGCGGCCTCCTTTTTCAGCGCCAGCTTTAGCGGCACATAGAGCACCTGAACGATGATGGCATTGACGGCGGCGGTGCCGAAGATAATGCCCATGAATACGCCCAGCGGGGTGGGGACAATGTCGGCGCCGGCATAGAAAAGCAGATACATCATCCCAATGAAGGTAAAACCGCTGGCCAGCGTGGAAAGGAAGGTGGCCACCACCGGCTTAAGCGAAAAGCGCTTAACGGATAGCGGCAGCGCCATAAGAAGAGCCATGACTACCGCTCCTATGGGCTCGCTGACCAGGTTGATATAGGGCGTGCCGGGAAAGAACTGGGAGATCGCGCCGGCCAGAAGGCCGATAACGGCAGCCTCCAGCAGGCGGGGCTTGATGAGCAGGATCGTCAGGCAGTACATCGCGATGATGAAGTTCGGTTTCATGCCGGCGGAGAAGAGCGAGCCTACAAAGAACTTGAGCACCGCACCGGCGGCCAGCAGCACGCCGATCAGGATGACATCGGAGATGGTTAAGCCCTTTTTCTTTTCGGATACGAGTTCGCGCTTGTTCATTTTTTTCCCTTTCCTGGACGCGATATTTTCTGCGGCGCCGCGGGCGTCCGGCTGCGGGCCTGGTCGCAGGTTCGGCTTTACGGAAAGGGAAGGCGGAAAACAAAAAGGACCTGCCCCAAAAGGACAGATCCAAAATCTGCGGTACCACCTTTGTTGGCCTGTACGGGCAGACCCTCTTTCACGAAAATGCCATCACATTCTCTGCCAATAACGCCGGCACGCGTCTTGGATACTGAGCCTTGCGGCCGTTCCCCTCGCCCTCGGTGGTCCATTTGCCTTGCCGCATACCGCAGGATTCTCATCATCGCCTGCTCTCTGTGGGCGCTGGTCAAAGCGTTACTTCCACCTCAAAGGTTTTGCTTGATGAAATGCATGATACAGGTTGAAAGCCTACTTGTCAAGGGGAAATAAAAAGTTTTTTTGAAAAGCTGCGGTTGCCGGGCGGGAGATAGCGCGGTACAATGAGAAAAAAGGAGGAAGGACGATGACGGATCTACGGGCATGGGCTCAGGCCCAGCAGCCGGCGCAGCGCGCGCTGATTGACGCGCTATGCCGTATCCCTGCGCCCTCTCATCGGGAGCGGGCGCGGGCGGAGGCGATCGCTAAGTGGCTTTTAGATCATGGCGTACAGCAGGTGGAAATTGACGAAGCGGATAACGTTATTGTGCCGCCGCGGACGCAGCATGGGCCGCTGACAATGCTGATGGCCCACACCGATACCGTATTCCCCGACGAGGCGCCCTTCAGCCCGTATGTGCAGCAAGGGCGGATGTACTGTCCGGGCGTGGGGGATGATACGGCCAATGTGGCGGCGCTGATGCTGCTGGCCGCCTATGCGGCCGGACGTCAGGGCGAGGGATGGGACGGGTTCGTTTTTGCCGCCAATTCCTGCGAGGAGGGACTGGGCAACCTAAAGGGCTGCCGTGCGCTGATGGATCGATATGGGGACAGGTTGGGGCGCGTATTATCCTTGGATGGCGATTATGACAGCGCCTGTAACCGGGCGGTGGGCTCCAGGCGGTATGAGGTGACGCTGCACACCGAGGGCGGCCACAGTTTCGGCGACTTTGGAAACGCCAGCGCGATTCATGCCATGGCGCTGCTGATCCAAAATCTCTATGCCGTCAAGCCGCCAAAGGTCGAAGGCTGCAAGACTACCTATAACGTAGGAAGGATCAGCGGCGGCACGTCGGTGAATACCATCGCCCAACAAGCTAAAATGCTCTACGAATACCGCTCGGATGATGCCGAAAGCTTGGAGTGGATGGAGCGCATGTTCCGGGCGCAGATGGAAGCGGCGCAGGCAGCAGGCGTTGAGGCAGACGTACAGCTGCTGGGCGAGCGTCCGGGCATGGGCCGGGTGGACGAGGCGGCCCAGCATGCGCTGGAGGCGCTGTGCCTGGAGCAGGTTAAAGACGTTACCGGCAAGCAGATCCCCCTGACCAGCGGCTCTACCGACATAAATCTGCCCCTGAACCGGGGCATCCCGGCCCTTTGTTTTGGCGCATACCGGGGAGGCGGGGCCCATACCCGGGAGGAATGGATCGACCTTCATTCGTTGGAAGATGGGCTGGCCATCTGGCTGGGCGTGCTGCTGCGCTTGGCAGGGGAGCGTTAGCCCCGGGCGAGTGGAGAAAGGAGCACAAGCATGAGCGCGCGGTTTTGGGACAGGGTAAGAGCGGCTGGATGGGGCCGGCTGGGCCGGCGGGCGCGGTTGGCCAAGGTGGAGGCCTATCTGCGCCGATGCGGGCTTTTGCCGGAGCAGGACAACGCGGCGGAACGGATGCTGCAGGATGCTGGGCCAATGCCTATGGCGGCGCCGGGGGCTATTTGCAGCAGACTGGATGATGCGGGCCGATATGAGGAGCTTCGGCAGCGGCTGGACAGGCTGGATGAGGGCTTCTCGCAAATGCTGCTGCGGCTGATCGACGAGCGGGGCATGACGGATGCGGCGTGCTATAGACGGGCCTGCGTAGACCGGAAGCTGTTCTCCAAAATACGGAATGACCGGCATTACAGACCCAGCAAAGCCACGGTGCTCGCCTTTGCTATCGCCCTGGAGCTGCCGTTGAAGGAGACGGAGGTGTTGCTGGAAAGGGCTGGCTTCGCGCTGTCGCCCAGCAGCAAATTCGATATGATCGTCACCTACTTTATTGAAAACGGCTGCTATGACCTATATGAGATTAATGAAGCGCTTTTTGCCTTTGACCAAGCCCTGTTGGGCGGCCAGTAGCCCATATGTCGCCTGGAAGGCGACCTTTTTCATCGGATGACCGGCTATGATACAGCTATAGATCGGGCGCGGCTGCCCGGCAAAGGAGGTCATTTTGATGAAACAGAATAGGCAAAACGAGATGCTGACAGAGCTTGTCCTTATCCTGGACCGCAGCGGATCCATGCACGGGCTGGAAGCGGATACCATCGGAGGCTTTCGCACCATGATTGAAAAGCAGAAGGCGCAGCCAGGCGAGGCGTTGGTGACCACCGTACTGTTCAACCATGAACTGCGCATGGTGCACGACCGGCTTGCGCTGGCACAGGTGCCGCCCATCACTCCGGCGGAGTACGAGGCCTTTGGCAGCACGGCGCTGATGGATGCCATTGGAACGACGGTCGAACACATTGCAAATATCCATCGCTATGCCCGGCCGGAGGACGTGCCGGCCCACACGATTTTTGCGATCATCACCGATGGAATGGAAAACTGCAGCACCCGGTATAGCAGCCGTGAGGTCAAGCGTATGATCCGCAAGCAGCAGGAGGCAGGCTGGGCATTTTTGTTTATCGGGGCCAATATTGACGCAGTGGAAACGGCTGCCTGCGTGGGCATCGCTCCGGACCATGCCGCAAACTACTGTGCCGACGGCCAGGGTACCCGGGTTGTCTATGAGGCCATGTCCGACGCAGTTCGCCAGATGCGGGCCAACGTGCCGCTGGCGGCTGCCTGGAGCGAGCCCATCGAGGCGGACTGTCGGCGGCAGCGATAGGCGATGAAAGCTTGAATGTGCATGATGGAAGGTTGTGTGCGAATTTACGTATGAGCCGGTTAATGGAGTGAAAATGGTTCGCAGCGTGATAGCGTGACGAGTAGCAATTTGGGATATACAGTGGATTATGCCGGGAAACAAATAAGCGATAGCAATCGCGCCTTGATTGCGGGCGCATATGATATAGGACGTGATTGATTGGTTTGAAGAACAGCTGACGGTGCTTCAAAGAAGTTGCACTTGACGGCACAAGCTAGCCCTGAGAGGAGGCGGGATGATGCAGGAAGGTTTCGAGCTTGTTTTGCATTTGCTCAATCCCATTTTGTGGATTGCACTGGGGATGGCGGCCCTCAGCATCTTTAGGGTGATATCCAAGAAAATAACGCGGAAATGACAGGAATGGCTTCGCAACAAGGAATGGAAAAAGGCTGACGTGCATTGCGCATGTCAGCCTTTTGCGTGTTTTGCCTCATCAGCGGTCCATTTCGCCGCCCCCGCCTTCGGCGTGTTGGGCGATGAGCTTATCGATCTCGGCGAGGGAGGTCGAGGGTAAGTCGCCAGCCACCGTGCATTTGCAGGCGGCCATAGCGTTGCCATAGGCCATGGCCTTAAGGGCGCTGCCGTGGCGCAGCAGGCCATAGAGCGCGCCGGCCACAAAGGCGTCGCCGCTGCCGACGCGATCCACTACGTCGATGTCGTAAGGCGCCTCGGTGAAGAACTCGTTGCGCGCGGCATCGTAGACGGTGGAGGTGAAGGTGTGGTGGGTGGGCGAAAGCACGGTGCGGGCGGTGGTGGCAATTATACCGATGCCATAGGTATGGGAGAAGCCCGCCATGATATCCTGGAGCGCTCCTTGGCGGCGGAACATGCGCCGGGCGGTTTCCTCGGAGATAAAGAGCACGTCAAATAAAGGCAGCAGCGGCTCGATGACGGCTCTAGCCTCCTGGTCGTCCCAAAGGTTTGCCCGGTAGTTCACGTCAAAGGAAATTTTGCATCCAGCGATCCTGGTGCGGCGAATCAACTCAATGGCCGTATCCTGGGCTTGGCCCCCCAGACCCAGCGTAATGCCGGTGGTGTGAAAGAGGCGGCAGGATCCATACAGCGTGCGGGGCACTTCGTCGGGCGTAAGGCTGTTGACCGAGGAGGCGCGGCGGTCGTAGATCACGGCGGGCTTGCGGGGGGCGGAAGCGCCTTCATAATAGTATACGCCCAGCCGCGCCGCATTGGAGCGGTCGAAGACCACCGCATCATCGCGGACGCCGGCGGCCCGGGCCTGGGCCAGCACAAAGCGCGACAGGTCATTGTCAGGCAACTTGGTAGCGATCGCGGCGGATAGGCCCAATTGAGCGAGGCCGGCGGCCACATTCAGCTCGGCCCCGGCGGCGCTCTTTTCCAGCAGCAGCCCTTTCTGCAGCTTTTCGTGGCGGGGCGGGGAGAGGCGCAGCATTACTTCGCCTAAGGTGAGTACATCAAGTTTCGTATCCATATGCGGCCTCCTTTTCAATCAGTCGCCCAGCCGCGCCTGGGCCCGCTGCAGGAACTTATCGACCTTTACGGTAGCGCGGCGGTGGGTTGCCCGGCCCACAAGCCCCTTGGCGTCGTAAGCTTCGATGGCAAAATCATAGCTGCGCCCATCGGACGCCGTAAGCACCGCCTCGGCCCGAACGGTCATGCCTACCGGGGAGGCGGCCAGGTGCTCCACGCGGATGGCGACGCCAACAGAGTCGATTCCCTCGGGCAAACGGCCCTTCAAGGCATTGACCGCCGCATGCTCCATCATGGCCACCAGTGCGGGCGTAGCCAGCACCGGCAGCGAGCCGCTGCCCATGGCCAAGGCGGTATTTTCCGGGGTGACGGAAGATTCAAATACGCCGGTAACGGGTTCGTCCATTATTCAGTCCTTTCCCGGGGCCGGTTTTCCCGGTTGCCCGCAATCAGCCGCTCGCCATAGGCGGCGGGCAGCTCGTCAATGTTGGTAATGATCCGCCAGATCTGCCCCAGCGAGGCCACACGGCGGAAGAACTGGCGGCCCAGCTTGGAAGAATCACACAAGAGCACCACCTGGCGGGCGTTCTGGATATAAGAGAGCTTCACGTCGGCCTCTTCCTCGCTGGCTTCCGTGACGCCGGTGACGGGATCGACGCCCCGGCAGGATAAAAAGGCGTAGTCCGCATTGAACTGGGAGAGAAATCGCGTGGCGCTCTGCCCGATAAACGATTTGGCGGTTTCCCGCAGCCGACCGCCGGTGCAGTGCAGCTCCACGCCGTCCACATCGGCCAGCAGGCTGGCGGTTTTCAGGCCGTTTGTAATGACCCGCAGCTGCCCGAAACCGGTTAACAGCTCGGCGAGCTTGCATACCGTAGAGCTGGAATCGAGAAAAAGCGTCTGCCCGTCCTGAATGAGCGGCAGGGCTTTTCGAGCGATGATCTGCTTGGCTAGGAGGTTTTCGCTTTCCCGCAGCATCAGGGGAAAATCCTTGGCCGACGCGTCGAGAAAAACCGCGCCGCCATGGGTGCGCTTGAGCTGACCGTTATTCTCTAAGATGGCAAGATCCCGGCGGATGGTGGCGCCGCTGGAGTAGAGCAAATGGCAAAGCTCGTCGACCGTGACAGCTTTTTTCTGCGCAAGAATGTCCAAAATCTGGTTCTGACGCTCCAAAGGAAGCATCCGGAAGCCCCCTTTCGTGATTCTTCGTGAGTAAAAATGATTATTTGCGCGTCCGCGATTGCGTATTCATCGAAAATCGCGCCAATCCTAGACAACTAAACCGAGATGTACTACAATGAATATACCAAAACGGTCATAAATAATCAATCAGAACTTGTGATAAGGAGCCGATGAATCATGTACGATCTCAACGCAGGTTTCCAGCTGGCCAAAGCTTACTATGCCCAGTACGGCGTGGACGTGGAGAAAGCCATCCGCATCTGCGACGAAACCCCCATCTCCATGCACTGCTGGCAGGGCGATGATGTCACGGGCTTTGAAAATCCCGATGGTGACCTGACCGGCGGCATTCAGGTGACCGGCAACTACCCCGGACGGGCCAAGACGCCCGAGCAGCTTCGCGCCGATATGAAGTTTGCGCTGAGCTTTATTCCCGGCCGCAAGAAGGTCAACATCCATGCCAGCTACAACGAATGCGACCACTTTGTGGATCGCGACGCGCTGGAGCCGGAGCACTTTGCCGCCTGGGCCGACTGGGCGGTGGAGAACGGCTATGGATTGGATTTCAATCCCACCTTCTTCTCCCATCCCAAGAGCGACAACGGCACGCTCTCCAGCGCCGATGAAAGCGTCCGCGCCTTCTGGATCGAGCACGACAAGCGCTGCCGCGCTATCGGCGCCTACCTGGCCAAGCGCACGGGGCAGGAGTGCGTGATCAACCACTGGATCCCTGACGGCTCCAAGGAGGTGCCGGTGGATACGCTGGGCCCGCGTATGCGGCTGAAGGATTCCTATGACCAGATCTTTGCCCAGAAGCTGCCCGGCGTGGTAGACGCTGTGGAGAGCAAGGTCTTCGGCATCGGCCTAGAAGCCTATACGGTGGGCTCCCATGAGTTCTATATGTGCTACGCGATGTCGAAGCCGGAGATCCTGGTTACCTTTGATACCGGCCACTTCCATCCCACCGAAATGGTTTCGGCTAAGCTTTCCAGCATGCTGACCTTTAAGGATAAACTGCTGCTGCATGTATCGCGCCCGGTGCGCTGGGATTCGGATCACGTGGTGGCCTTTGACGACGAGACCCGCGCCATTATGGACGAGATTGTGCGCATGAAGGCGCTGGATCGCGTCTATATTGCCACCGACTACTTTGACGCCTCCATTAACCGCATCGTAGCTTGGGCCGTGGGCGGACGCAATGCCCGCAAGGCGCTGCTGGAGGCCCTGCTGGCCCCGGTGGATACCATGAAGGCCCTGGAGGCTGCCGGCGATAACAGCGCGCGCCTGGCCTTCACCCAGGAGTTCAAGGCGGCGCCCTTTGCCCTGGTGTGGGATTATTACTGCGCTCAGAAGGACGCCGGCGTGGGCCTGAGCTGGCTGGATCAGGTCAAGGCCTACGAGCGCGACGTGCTTCTGACCCGATAATGGAAAAGGAGGGAAAGGCTGTGTCCAAGCGGGTATTGGCCTTTGACTTTGGCGCGTCCAGCGGCCGGGCCATTCTGGGCGCCTATGCGGACGGCAAGATCGAGCTCAAGGAGATCCACCGCTTTTCCAACGATCCGGTGGAGATCAACGGGACGCTGTACTGGGATGTGCTGCGGCTCTTCCATGAAATCAAGCAGGGAATCACCAAGGCGGTGCACGAAGGGGGCTTCGACGCCATCGGGATCGATACCTGGGGCGTGGATTTTGGCCTTGTGGATGAAAAGGGACGGCTTCTGGCCAACCCTGTCCACTACCGGGATGAACGCACCGAAGGCATGATGGAGGAAGCCTTTAAGCGGGTGCCGCGGGAGAAGCTCTATGCTGCAACGGGCACCCAGCTGATGCGGATTAACACCCTCTTTCAGCTGATCGCCCTGAAAAAGCAGGATCCTGAGCTGCTGGCCCGGGCCGATAAAATGCTGCTGATGCCCGACCTGTTCGCCTATTTTCTTACCGGCGTGCAGCGGGCGGAGTATACCGAAGTATCTACGACGAACATGCTCAATCCCAACACTGGCGATTGGGCGCGGGATATTCTGGACGAGCTTGGCATCGATCAGCGGCTTCTGCCGGAGATTATCGATGCAGGCAGCGTATATGGCCCGCTAAAGAAGGAGATCTGCGAGGAGCTGGGCTGCCCGCAGGTACCCGTCATCGCAGTGGCGACCCATGATACCGGTTCGGCCGTGGTCGCCGTGCCCGCCAGCGAGGACCGCTTCATCTATATTAGCTGCGGCACCTGGTCGCTTTTTGGCACGGAACTGCCCCATCCGGTGATCAATGAAAAAACGAGCGGTTATAACTTTACCAACGAGGGGGGCTTTGGCCGCACGACCCGGCTGCTGAAAAACATCATGGGACTGTGGCTGACCCAAGAAGCGCGGCGCCAGTGGATCCGCGAGGGGGTAGAGCGCTCCTTCGGCCAGCTGGCCGACGAGGCTTTGGAGGCGCCCGCCTTTGCCTGCTTTGTGGATCCGGACGACGCGTCCTTCGAGCTGCCGGGCAACCTGCCCCGGCGCATCCAGCAGTATTGTCAGGCCACCGGCCAGCATGTGCCGGAGAGCCGCGGCGAGGTCATGCGCTGCATTTATGAATCCTTGGCGCTGAAATACCGCTACACCCATCGGGCGCTGGAGGAGATCACCGGCGAACGTTACGGCGCGATCCACATGATCGGCGGCGGCACCCAAGCCGCGCTGCTCTGCCAGATGACGGCCGACACTTGCGGCGTCCCGGTCATCGCCGGGCCGGTGGAGGCCACCGCTATGGGTAATGTGGCCGTACAGCTGATGGCCTTGGGCGAGATCGGTTCCCTGGGCGAGGCCCGGCGGGTGGTAGCCGCTAGCGAGGCGCCCACCACCTATCAGCCGCAGAATACGGCCCGGTACGATGAGGTATACGATCGCTTTATCCAGCTTCTGAACCATAAGGGATAAATCCCTTTCGCCTTATTTCATCCGATGAAAGGAAGGAAACCAACCATGAACTCACCCTATGAAATCAAAAAGGAAATCTGTGAAATCGGCCGCCGGATCTATGAGAAGGGCTTCGTGGCCGCCAACGACGGCAATATCTCCGTCAAGGTCGGCCCCAACGAGTTTTACTGCACGCCCACCGGCGTATCCAAAGGCTACATGACCCCTGATATGATTATCCGCATCGACGGCGAAGGCAAGAAGATTGAAGGCAAGCTGAACCCCTCTTCGGAAATTAAGATGCATTTGCGGGTTTATCGCGACCGTCCCGATGTGAACGCCGTGGTACACGCCCATCCGCCGACAGCCACTGCCTTTGCGGTAGCCAACATTCCGCTGGATAAGTACATCCTGCCGGAGGCTATCCTGACGGTGGGCACCGTACCGATCTGCGAGTACGGTACGCCCTCCACCATGGAGATCCCCGATTCTTTGGCTCCTTATATCCAGGATCACGATGCCTTCCTGCTGCAGAACCACGGCGCGCTGTCGGTGGGCAATACGCTGAACAAAGCCTTCTTCGTGATGGATGAGGTAGAGTATTTCGCCAAGATCAGCTACATGGCCCGCCAGCTGGGCGGCGAGCAGGAGCTCTCCTGCGACGATCTGGCCAAGCTGATGGAACTGCGCGTGAAGATGCAGATTCCCGGCCGCCATCCCGGCTGCAAGAAGTGCCCCAACCTGGGAACCGACAAGTGCAAATGCAAGCAGAATCTGCCGGCTGCCGGTGCCAGCGCGCCTAAGACGGTGGATGCCGACCTGGTGGCGGAAATTACCCGCCGCGTGATGGCTGAGCTGAACAAATAGCCCGATGGAGGCATGGAAAGGGGCGAACGCTGTGAAGGGATACATGGGCGCCGGCGACAGCGGCCGTTCCGGCACCAAGACGCGCCGGAATATCCCCAAGGACAGCCCCGTATTCGAGCTGATCGGGACGCTGGAAGAATGCGCCGGCATGCTGGCCCTGGCGCAGCTGAAAGCCCCCCAAGCCCTTTCGCCGATCCTGGAGGAGCTGCAGGGAAACCTTGCCGCCCTGAGCGGCGAAATGGCCGGGGAAGGCCGCTTTGCCACGGCAGAGCGGGTGGCCCGGCTGGAGAATGCCATTGGCTCGCTGAATGAGCAGCCCCTGATGGAACAGGCGGGGGACGGCGTCCGGAGCGAGGGCGGAGCGGCACTGGATATTGCCCGCGCGGTGGCCCGGCGGGCGGAACGCAAGGCTGTAGCCATGTCATCGGTGGGCGGCGTCAGCCGCGATGTGATCGCCTGGCTGAACCGGCTGTCCGACCTGATTGGGGCGGTAGCTAGGCTGTGCGACCGCACCCAGGCCGCGCCGAACGGCCCGCGCGCAACCCTAGCGGGCGCGCCTGCGGGCACAGCGGACGCCGGCTTGTGCGGGATGGCTTCCGGCCTGTGCGCACAGGTGATCGCCAAAGCCCGTGAGGAAGGCCTTCAGGTGGTGGCGGCGGTTTGCGACGCAGGCGGCAATCTGGTATGCCTGATGCGGGACGACGACGCTTATCTAGCCAGCATCGACGTGGCCATGGGAAAGGCTTACACCAGCGCCGCGCTGAAGATGGACACATGCCAGGTAGGCCGGATGGTTCAGCCCGGCGGCCCGCTCTATGGGCTGCAACAGACCAATGGAGGGCGGATCGTGGCCTTCGGCGGCGGTGTCCCCCTGAAGGTGGACGGCTGCATAATAGGCGCCTTGGGCGTCAGCGGCGGGACGCCTGAGCAGGACGCGGCCTTGGCCCAGTGGGGCGCGGAAAATTTTCTGAAGAAAGTGAAGTGACAGCTGTGGAGGTATCGCAGCAGGATATCGGAAAAATCGTAGCGGCCGTGCTATCGCAGATGGGAAAAGCTCCCGCTGCAGCCGGCCCAAGCGAAACCATACGGGACTGGGATTCCACCCAGTATCATGGCCGCAAATTTATCGGCATTTATGAAGATATGAACGATGCGATTGCGGCGGCCAACGAAGGATATAAAACTGTGCGGGCCATGTCGGTGGCCCAGCGGGAGGTGCTCATTACCCGCATCCGTGCCATGATCCGGGAGGAAGCCGGCATCATGGCCGAGCTGGGCGTAGCGGAGACGGGCATGGGCCGCGTGGAGCACAAAAAGGCTAAGCATATTCTGGTAGCCGATAAAACGCCGGGTACGGAGGATATCGTTTCCCAGGCGCGCACCGGCGATAACGGCCTGACCCTGGTGGAGATGGCGCCTTTCGGCGTGGTAGGGGCCATTACGCCCAGCACCAACCCCAGCGAAACGGTGCTGTGTAACTCTATCGGTATGATCGCGGCCGGCAACGGCGTGGTGTTTAATCCCCATCCCGGCGCCATCGCCACCAGCAACTATGCGGTGGATCTCATTAACCGGGCGTGCCAGGCCTGCGGCGGCCCTCAGGTATTGGTGGCCAGCATGGTGAAGCCCACCATGGAGTCCGCGGCTATTATGCAGAAGCATCCCGCTATCCGGCTGCTGGTCTGCACCGGAGGGCCTGGCGTAGTGCGGGCGGTGCTTTCCTCCGGGAAGAAGGCCATCGGCGCCGGAGCTGGCAACCCGCCGGTCATCGTAGACGATACGGCCGACATACCCAAGGCCGGCCGGGATATCATCGACGGATGCACCTTTGACAACAACCTGCCCTGTATTGCCGAGAAGGAGGTCTTTGCCTTCTCCAACATTGCCGACGAGCTGATCCATTACATGCTGGAGGCAGGCTCCTATATGATTACGCCGGAGCAGGCTGACCGGCTGGCCCAGATCGTGCTGGTAGAGGTAGAGGATAAAAAAACCGGCAAGAAGAAAAAGACCGTGAACCGTAAGTGCGTGGGCCGCGATGCGGCGGTGCTGCTGGAGATGATCGGCGTCAAGGTGGGGCCGGAGATTCGCTGCATTATCTGTGAGACCGGTTTTGACCATCCCTTTGTGCAGAATGAGCTTATGATGCCGATTCTGCCCATTGTCCGGGTGGATAACATCGACGAGGCCATCGACCTTGCGGTCAAGGCCGAGCATGGCAACCGCCACACCGCCCACATGCACAGCAAAAACATCGACCACCTGACTCGGTTTGCCCAGGCGGTGGAAACGACCATCTTTGTGAAGAACGCGCCCTCTTATGCGGGCATCGGCTTTGGAGGAGAAGGGCATACGACCTTCACCATCGCCGGCCCCACCGGCGAGGGCATAACCTCCGCCCGCAGCTTTACCCGGCAGCGGCGCTGCGTCATGGCGGATAGCTTCCGAATCATATAAGCGAGGTGTAGAACATGGAAATGAGTTCCAACCAGATTGAGGGCATTGTGCGCCAAGTGCTGGCTCAGATGGGCGGCTCGGTTAAATCCTCGGCTCCCGCTGCGGGCATGGCGCGGGTGGCGATGCTGACCGGCCCAAAGCATATCGAGGTAAAGGAGTTCCCCATTCCCCAGGAGCTGGAGGACGACGACATTCTGGTCAAGGTAGAGGGTTGCGGCATCTGCGGCACCGACGTACACGAGTGGAAGGGCGATCCTTTTGGCCTGATTCCCGTCGTACTGGGGCATGAGGGGACCGGCGAGGTGCTGGCCCTGGGCAAGAATGTCAAATGCGATACCGCGGGCAATCCCATTAAAGTGGGCGATAAGCTGGTGACCAGCGTCATCAGCTGCGGCGAGTGCGGCATCTGCCGACTGCATCCCGGCACCACCAACCTATGCGACAATCAAGGCGTATTCGGCTTGATCGGCCACAAAGAGGAGCAGCCGCTGAACGGTTGGTTCTCCACGCACCTGCTGATCCGGGCCAAGGGGGCGACCTATTTTGTGGTGAACGACCTGGACCTGCAGGAGCGGATGCTGCTGGAGCTGGCTACGGTATGTGTTCATGCCTATAATCGCGGCAATGCTACGGGCCTGCTTAACTTTGGCAGCAAGGTGCTGATCCAGGGCTGCGGCCCGGTCGGATTGATGATGATCGCCGTGCTTCGGGCGGCGGGGATCAACCACATCATCGCCATTGACGGCACGCCGACCCGACTGGAAATGGCAAAGAAGATGGGCGCTAAAACCACCATCAATTTCCGCGAGGCCGATACGCTGGAGAAGCGCTTGGCGGCGGTGCAGGCCGTCACCCGTGGCATGGGTGCGGACTTTGCCTATCAGTGCACCGGCGCGCCGGCGGCAGCAGCCGACGTATACAGTTACATTCGCCGGGGCGGCGGCCTGTGCGAAATGGGCTTCTTTGTGAACAACGGAGAATTCTCCATTAATCCCCACTTCGCCCTGTGCAACAAAGAGATTAACCTGGTAGGTTCTTGGGACTACAGCGCCGAGGACTACCCCACCTGTATGGCATTCCTCCACCAGGCGCGGGAGATGAACATTCCGATCAAAGAGCTCATCACCCACTCCTTCCCGCTGGATCAGCTCAACGAGGCCATGGAGGTAAATGTTGCCCAAAAGGGTATCAAAATCTGCTACATTGCGGAATAAAGGCGGTAAGCGAGTATGGCCCTTGGAATGATTGAGGTGTATGGCTTTACAACGGCGATTGTGGTGGCCGACGCAGCGGCCAAAGCGGCCGATGTGAAGGTGGTGGCGCTGGACCGCAACAAACCGGCCAACGGCGACGCCGCCCGGGTGCCGCTGGTGATGGCAGTGAAGCTGGAGGGCAGCGCGGCGGCGGTGGAGGCCGCTATGGCGGCGGGCATTGCCGAAGCGCAAAAGCGGGAGCTGTACATCACATCCCATCTGATTGCCGGCCAGTCACCGGAGATCGAATGGTTTGCCCATCTGAACGCCCTGGGCCGAGATAAGCTCAGAGGCAGGGCAAAGCCCTCCGACGAGGATCAATCCACGGAGAAATCCGTGAAGGAAATTTGAAAAAGTCTGAACGAATAGGAGAATAGAAAAATGCAGGAAGCTCTAGGAATGGTAGAAACCCGCGGCCTGGTGGCGGCGATTGAAGCAGCGGATGCGATGGTGAAAGCGGCGAACGTGACGC
>CAJFUN010000044.1 GCA_904420205.1 Candidatus Parachristensenella avicola
AACCCCCTGCTGGTTTCGGTCCGTTCCGGCGCCCGCGCTTCCATGCCCGGCATGATGGACACCATCCTGAACCTGGGCCTCAACGAAGAGGTTGTTGAGGTCATGGCCAAGAAGTCCGGCAATCCCCGCTGGGCCTACGACTGCTATCGGAGATTCATCCAGATGTACTCCGACGTGGTTATGGAAGTTGGCAAGAAGTACTTTGAAGAGCTCATCGACCAGATGAAGGAAAAGCGCGGCGTCACCCAGGATACCGAGCTGACCGCCGACGATCTGAAGGAGCTGGCCGAGCAGTTCAAGGCTGAGTACAAGGACAAGATCGGCAGCGACTTCCCCACCGATCCCAAGGAGCAGCTGATGGGCGCTGTCAAGGCCGTGTTCCGTTCTTGGGACAACCCCCGCGCCAATGTCTATCGCCGTATGAACGAGATCCCCTATTCCTGGGGCACTGCTGTCAACGTGCAGATGATGGCATTCGGCAACATGGGCGACGATTGCGGCACCGGTGTGGCCTTCACCCGCAGCCCCTCCACTGGTGAGAAGAAGCTGTTCGGTGAGTTCCTGACCAACGCTCAGGGCGAAGACGTGGTGGCCGGCGTGCGTACCCCCATGCCCATTGCGGAGATGGCCGATAAGTTCCCCGAAGCCTTTGCGCAGTTCGAGAGCGTCTGCAAGACCCTGGAGGATCACTATCGCGATATGCAGGATATGGAATTCACCGTTGAGCACGGTAAGCTCTATATGCTGCAGACCCGTAACGGCAAGCGCACCGCTGCTGCTGCGCTGAAGATTGCCTGCGATCTGGTGGACGAAGGCATGATCTCCGAGCAGGAGGCTGTGGCGATGATCGATCCCCGCAACCTGGACTCCCTGCTGCATCCGCAGTTTGAGGCTGCTGCCCTGAAGAAGGCTACGCCTGTGGGCTCCGCGCTGGCCGCTTCGCCCGGCGCTGCCTGCGGCCGCATCGTGTTCACCGCTGAGGACGCTAAGGAATGGGCGGCCAACGGTGAAAAGGTGGTGCTGGTCCGTCTGGAGACTTCGCCTGAGGATATCGAGGGCATGGCCGCTTCCCAGGGCATCCTGACCGTCCGCGGCGGCATGACCTCCCATGCGGCTGTTGTGGCCCGTGGCATGGGTACCTGCTGCGTTTCCGGCTGCGGCGACATCAAGATGGATGAAGCCAACAAGCAGTTCACCCTGTCCGGCCGCACCTACCATGAGGGCGACTGGATCTCCCTGGACGGCTCTACCGGTAACATTTACGGCGAAGCCATTCCCACGGTGGACGCTTCCATTGGCGGTGAGTTTGGCCGTATCATGGCGTGGGCCGATAAGTACCGTGCGCTGAAGGTCCGTACCAATGCGGATAATCCCCGCGATGCCAAGCAGGCCCGCCGCTTCGGCGCTGAGGGCATTGGCCTGTGCCGCACGGAGCATATGTTCTTTGAGGCCGACCGCATTCCCGCTATCCGCGAGATGATCTGCGCCGACACCGTTGAGGCCCGCGAGGCTGCGCTGGCCAAGCTGGAGCCCATGCAGCAGGGCGACTTTGAAGCGATGTATGAGGCGATGGAAGGATATCCCATCACCATCCGCTTCCTGGATCCGCCGCTTCATGAGTTCGTGCCCACCGAGGAGGCCGACATTGAGCTGCTGGCTAAGGATACCGGCAAGACGGTGGACGATGTGAAGGCCATCATCGACGGTTTGCATGAGTTCAACCCCATGATGGGCCATCGCGGCTGCCGCCTGGCCGTCACCTATCCGGAGATTGCCGCTATGCAGACCCGCGCCGTCATCAAGGCTGCGCTGGCCGTGCAGGCGAAGCATCCCGAGTGGACCATTGTGCCGGAGATCATGATTCCCCTGGTTGGCGAGGTCAAGGAGCTGGCTTACGTCAAGGGCATCGTGGTGGACACTGCTGACAAGGTGCTGGCCGAGGCTGGTTCCTCCATGCAGTACAAGGTCGGTACCATGATCGAGATCCCCCGTGCTGCCCTGACGGCCGATGAGATCGCCAAGGAAGCCGAGTTCTTCTCCTTCGGCACCAACGACCTGACCCAGATGACCTTCGGCTTCAGCCGCGACGACGCTGGCAAGTTCTTGGGCGCTTATTATGACAAGCGTATTTACGAGAACGATCCCTTCGCCCGTTTGGATCAGAAGGGCGTGGGCAAGCTGGTGCAGATGGCTGCCGAGCTGGGCCGCAAGACCCGCCCCGACCTGAAGCTGGGCATCTGCGGTGAGCATGGCGGTGATCCGTCCTCCGTGGCTTTCTGCCACAAGGTGGGCCTGGACTATGTGTCCTGCTCGCCCTTCCGTGTGCCGATCGCCCGCCTGGCTGCCGCTCAGGCTGCTATCGAGGCGCAGAAGTAATCTGCCCCTTCTGTTGACCGACAACACAATTTCGGTTAAATAATTTACTCCAAGAATCAGACCTTGTACTGTGAAAACACAGTATGAGGTCTTTTTCTATCCGGCGAAAAATCCCGGAAACAAAGCATTTTATCGGCAAATTTGGGCGTGGAAAGGCTCGGTAATTGGGACAAGGCTTTTAGGTTAAATGAGGTTATACCATGACACCTTCCGATTTCAGATCGGTTTCGGGCAAGCTGGGCAGGCAGAAAGCCACACTATCTTTCTGCGAAACCGTAGGAGGATAGAATGGCTAAAGCCCTTAGGTAAGCGAACCACGGCAGGCATATTGCTCGAAAGAGCAGTGTGCCTGCTTTTTTCATATGGGCATCTTGCGCCACTTTCCCCATTATATAAAAAATAGCAGCATACGGGCGGGTGCAGACGATGATACCTCAAAAATCTAACGGAGCCGGGGACGCGCTGCGGTTCTCTGCAGCCTTCTTAAAACAGGGCCAATGCACCGGCGCCCCGGTTGAAGGCCGCCGCAAGCCCGGTAAAGCCAAGAAAAAATGTCCGTACCCAATTCATCCGAACCGAATTCGAGCCGCCTACTCCTTAGTCGGAATAAGCGGCTCTTTTTTGTCTCTTTGAGAATTATTCCATAGCTTTCGCTGCATTCTTGAACCGCCGGTTGTTTTCAAGCAGTTCGTCAAAGGTAACGGGCTGGTACCCGTTGATATCCACACCGGCATTCAGCACATTGTCCCTTACCAGGAGCAAAGGCCAAAAATCGGCTTTTGTGTCGTTATGGATATGCCCGTGAACCATATAGGACTTCATAGCGTGTTTCCAAGAAAGCATAGGATAATGGCAGAGCGTTAGGGTGTGCTTGCCATCGGAGGTTTCAAGAAAGTTATCTATGCTGATGAAATATTTTGAAGCATTGAATTTTGTCATCCAGGAGCCGTCGTGATTCCCTATAATCAACCGCTTCTTTCCCTTCAATCGCCTCAGGATGCTCTCCGCATTGGTGGAGCGAAAGAACATATCACCCAATATATAAACGGTATCGTTGCCCTTTACCCGGCTATTCCAGTTCAAGATAAGCGCTTCATCCATTTCCTCTGCGCAGGAATATGGGCGGCCGCAGAACCGAATGACATTCTCATGCCCGAAGTGGGTATCGGCTGTGAAATAAACCAATTCTATCATCTCCTTTTATACGGGGCGTATGGATATTATACTGGATGCCCCTGCAAAAGTAAACGACGCACCTATAGCCGCGCATTGGGCCGCCTTTTTTGTTTGAAAAGGATAGCCCAGTATTTGGGGGGCTCCCTTGCTGTTCGCAGGGAAGCGAGCGATATGGAAGCTGCGATGGCCCGGCGATAACCTGTGACGAGAAACCCGGCTCAAGCCCAGGCTTCCCTTATATACAGAAAAACCTGATGTGCCGGACAGCTTGGACGGGAAAACCCCTTGCTTGCCCCCATGCTGCGCGGGCAGCGGGAAGGTCAAGAAAGGAGCGCTGCATCCCCTAAGGCACGGGAGTATACCTTTAGGCCGAAGGGTCAGGACGGTGCATGGGGCGCCCTGGCGCGGCTTGAGCCTTACGCAAGGCTGGCTGCAAAGGGGTCAACGCCATCTTGACAAAGGCGGCGAATCGTTCTATCATAAGAGAAACCGTTGAAGCGGGGATAACGGTAATGATGCCTTTACAGAGAGCCCGTCATGCTGAGAATCGGGTAAGAAACAAGTTATCAAATGGGCCGCGGAGGGCGCAGTCAAAGGCGCGGATGAGGCGCTGAGTATGCTGCGACGTAGGGCATGCGTTATTTGCCGGGGATATGGTCGTATCCCATGAAGCGCACGGCGATTCCGTGAAATCAAGGTGGCACCGCGGATAAATTGTTTTATTCGTCCTTGACAAAAGCTTGAGCTTTTGTCAAGGACTTTTTATTTTGCTCCTTTGGCTGGAAATGTTCAAAGGAGTACTTTGGAGGAGTATGAAAATGGGTAAAATTGGACGGTTTGGCATTCACGGCGGGCAATATATACCGGAAGTGCTGATGAACGCTGTGACCGAATTGGAAGAAGCGTATAACCACTATCGAAATGATCCTGAATTCAACCGGGAGCTTTCGACGCTGCTTAACGAATACGCAGGCAGGCCATCCAGATTGTATTTTGCCGAGAAAATGACGAAAGACCTCGGCGGCGCAAAAATATATTTGAAGCGCGAGGATTTGAACCATACGGGCGCCCATAAGATCAATAACGTTCTTGGCCAAGCCCTTCTGGCCAAAAAGATGGGTAAAACCCGATTGATCGCCGAAACAGGTGCAGGCCAGCACGGCGTTGCGACCGCAACGGCGGCGGCGCTTATGGGACTTGAGTGCGTGATCTACATGGGCGAGGAGGATACGATCCGCCAGGCGCTTAATGTATACCGGATGCGGCTGCTGGGCGCAGAAGTTGTCCCGGTAACCTCTGGGACCGCAACGCTGAAGGACGCTGTTTCCGAAGCCATGCGTGAATGGACAAGCCGGATTTCAGATACGCATTATTGCCTCGGTTCCGTCATGGGACCGCATCCCTTTCCCACCATCGTCCGCGATTTCCAGGCAGTTATCTCAAAGGAAATCAAGGAACAGATCCTTCAAAAGGAAGGAAGGCTTCCAGACGCTGTAATCGCCTGTGTGGGCGGCGGATCCAATGCAATCGGCAGCTTCTATCATTTTATTGAAAATGAGGAAGTTCATCTGATCGGATGTGAGGCGGCGGGCAGAGGAATCGATACCTTTGAGACGGCTGCTACCGTCAATACAGGAAAACTGGGCATTTTCCACGGTATGAAATCCTATTTCTGCCAGGACGAATATGGACAGATCGCGCCGGTCTATTCGATTTCGGCGGGCCTTGACTATCCGGGCGTAGGTCCGGAGCACGCTTATTTGCATGATATTGGCCGGGCACAGTATGTTCCAGTCACCGATGATGAAGCTGTAAACGCATTTGAGTACCTGGCCAAAACAGAAGGCATTATCCCGGCCATTGAATCTGCGCATGCGGTTGCTTATGCGCAAAAACTTGCGCCGCAGATGGGACAGGATCAGATTATGGTTGTGACCATTTCCGGCAGGGGCGACAAGGACTGCGCAGCTATTGCACGATATAGGGGGGAGGATATCCATGAATAATATCCGGTCTGCTTTTGAGCATGATAAAGCGATCATCGTTTTCATTACCTGCGGAGATCCGGACCTAGAAACGACAGCGGCGGCTATTCAAGAAGCTATTGCCAATGGGGCCAATTTGATCGAACTGGGGATTCCCTTTTCCGATCCGACAGCAGAAGGTCCCGGCATCCAGGCGTCTTATCTTCGCGCATCCAAGCAAGGTGTTACGACGGATCGTATTTTTGAATTTTTCAGGGATATGCGCCACAAGATCGATGTGCCCATGGTGTTCGTCACCTATGCAAACGTCGTATTTTCTTACGGTGCGGAAAGGTTTATGGCCGCCTGCCGGGATATCGGGATAGGCGGGCTGCTCGTTCAGGATTTACCCTTCGAGGAGCAGGACGAATTCTTGCCCATCTGCCGTAAATACGGCGTGAATTTGATTTCGACGATTGCATTAACCTCGGGAAAGCGGGTCGCACGGATTGCCAGAGAAGCGGAAGGCCTGCTCTATATTGCTACCGGCTGTGAAGATGCCGGAGCCGCTGGCATAGTGAAGGAGGATCTGGCTGCAATCGTGAAAACGATCCGCGAAAATACGGCTGTGCCGTGCGTGGTCGATGGCGGAAGTTCTGACGCAGAAGAAATACGGGATCGGGCCTCCATGGCCGACGGGGTAGTGATTGACCTGCCGATTATTGACCTGCTTGCAAAGTACGGCAGAAATGCACCGGAGCATATCGGGGCTTATATCGGCAGCCTGAAGCCATGATTGATCGGTAGGGTATCGCCGGAGCATCAATCGCTAAGGCACTGCTTTTTTTGGATATCCCATGAGCGCGACAGAGACGATGTTCTTTCTGTTGCGCTTATTATGTGTGTCCCTGCATGGAGGATGAGAAAAAATCCGGCGGAGGATACCGCACCAAAAGCGTTTTCGCCGGCTGATTCATAGGAAGGAAGCGCCAATATAGACGAAGGAAAGCCGAACGGAAACGTTGCTTCGCACAATTGACACGAAATACCACATGTGCTATCATAAAAACCGGTAAACACAATATATAGTGATCAAATCTTTGGTATATATTGGGTATGAGGGAGAAAGCAATGAAGATTATCAAGAGGAATGGTTCGGAAGCTATATTCGACATTACGAAGATTATCGTTGCCATTAGCAAAGCAAATGGAGCGGTGGAGGAAAAGGCGCGCTTAACGCCCCTGCAGATTCAGCGGATTGCCGAAAGCGTGGTGCTTTCCTGCGAGCAGTTGGGGCGCTCTCCCAGCGTGGAAGAGGTGCAGGATATGGTGGAGCGGCAAATCATGGCGCACGGCGCCTTTGAGGTAGCTAAAGCCTACATTACTTACCGCTATACCCGGACCCTGGTGCGCCAGTCCAACACCACGGACGATAAGATCCTCAGCCTGATTGAGTGCAACAACGAGGAGGCCAAACAGGAAAACGCCAACAAAAACCCGGTCGTCAACTCTACGCAGCGGGACTATATGGCGGGCGAGGTCTCGCGCGATATTACCAATCGCATCCTTCTCCCCAAAGAAATCGTGGACGCCCATAATGAGGGCATTATCCACTTCCATGATACCGACTACTATGCTCAGCATATGCATAACTGTGATTTAGTTAACCTGGAGGACATGCTGCAAAACGGCACGGTGATCACCGGTACGCTGATCGAACGGCCTCACAGCTTTTCCACGGCTTGCAACATCGCCACCCAGATTATCGCCCAGGTAGCTTCAAATCAGTATGGCGGCCAGTCCATTTCGCTGGCGCATCTGGCGCCTTTCGTGCAGGTCAGCCGGGAAAAGATCCGCCAGCAGGTTTTGAACGAAATTCGCTCGATCGGCGTGGATGCTCCGCTGGATAAGATTCATGCCGTGGTGGAGGAACGGCTGCGGGAAGAGGTGCGCCGGGGCGTACAGACCATTCAATATCAAGTGGTGACGTTGCTGACGACCAATGGGCAGGCCCCCTTTGTGACGGTATTTATGTATCTGGGCGAAGCTAAGGATGAGCGGGAGCGTCAGGATCTGGCGCTCATCATCGAAGAGGTGCTGGAGCAGCGCTATCAGGGCGTGAAGAATGAAAAAGGCGTGTGGGTGACGCCGGCTTTTCCCAAGCTGGTGTATGTGCTGGAGGAGGACAATATCCGCCCCGATGCGCCGTATTACTACCTGACGGAGCTGGCGGCCAAGTGCACGGCCAAGCGCATGGTGCCCGACTATATCTCCGAGAAGATTATGAAGCAGCTGAAGGTGGATCAGAACGGCGATGGTCAGTGCTATACCTGCATGGGCTGCCGCAGCTTCCTGACGCCATATGTGGATGAGCATGGCAAGCCCAAGTATTACGGGCGCTTTAACCAGGGCGTGGTGACCATCAACCTAGTGGACATCGGCCTATCAGCCGGCAAAGATATGGACAAATTCTGGGAGATCTTTGACGAGCGCATGGAGCTTTGCCATCGGGCGCTGCAGTGCCGCCATGAGCGCTTGACGGGGACGGTTTCCGACGTGGCGCCCATCCTCTGGCAATATGGCGCGCTGGCCCGCCTGGAAAAGGGCGAAAAGATTGACAAGCTGCTCCATGGCGGATATTCCACCATCTCCCTGGGGTATGCAGGCCTATGGGAATGCGTATACGCTATGATCGGTAAAAAGCTGACCGAGCCGGAAGGCGAGGCCTTTGGCCTGGAGATTATGCGCAAGCTTAACGAATATACCGGCAAGTGGAAAAAGGCCGAGAATATTGACTACAGCTTGTACGGCACGCCCCTGGAGAGCACGACGTATAAGTTCGCCAAATGCCTGCAGCGCCGGTTCGGCATCATCCCGGGTGTGACGGACAAAGGCTATATCACCAACAGCTATCATGTGCATGTGACGGAGCCGATCAACGCTTTCGATAAGCTGGCGCTGGAGGCGAAATTCCAGGCGCTGTCTCCGGGTGGGGCCATCAGCTATGTGGAGGTGCCCAACATGCAACAAAACCTGGAGGCGGTTATGCAGGTAATCCGGTTTATTTATGATAATATCATGTATGCCGAGCTCAATACCAAGAGCGATTACTGCCAGGTCTGCGGCTGGGATGGCGAAATCGAGATCCGCGAAGAGGATGGAAAGCTGGTATGGACCTGTCCGCAGTGCGGGAACCAAGATCAGGACAAAATGAATGTGGCGCGGCGTACCTGCGGGTATATCGGTACGCAGTTCTGGAATCAGGGGCGCACTCAGGAGATTAAAGAGCGCGTAATGCACCTATAAAGGCGCTTTACGGTATACGGGGCATCCTGGAAGCGGGTGCCCCTTTTATCGATCAAGGAGGATGAAACCATGCATTTTGGCGAGATCAAAAATTGCGATATTGCCAACGGTGAAGGGGTGCGGGTTACGCTGTTCGTCTCAGGATGCACCAATCGATGCGAGCATTGCTTTCAGCCGGAAACATGGGATTTTCTATATGGACAGCCATTTACCCAAGAAACCGAAGAAAAACTCTTAGCGCTGCTTGAGCCCGATTATATCAACGGGCTGACGCTGCTGGGCGGGGAGCCCTTTGAGCCGGAGAATCAGCGGGCGTTGCTCCCGTTCTTGCGGCGGGTGCGTGCGCGCTACCCGCAAAAAACCATTTGGGCCTTTTCCGGCTTTACCTTGGAGGAGCTCCGCACGCCGGGCAGCCACCCCCACTGCGAAGCCACGGAACCTATGTTGGAGACCATCGATGTTCTGGTAGACGGCCGCTATGTGGAAGCGAAAAAGGACATTTCCCTGCGCTTTCGGGGATCGTCTAACCAGCGGCTGATCGATATGGTGCGTACCCGGGAGCAGGGGCGTATCGTGCTGTGGGATCAATAGCGCCAGCGAAAGGGAGCAGCGTCGCCTTGGGGCGACGCTTGATGGAGCCGGGCCTTGGGGCTTTTATCGGGCCGCCTGCATGGGCGATCGAAGCCGGTGTCCCTGATGGCAGCAACCGGCCTCAAGCGCGCAGCCATAAGCTGCGGGGGAACGACGGGCCGGCATAAAACCGGCGCATTGGCCGGTTGATTAAGAAAACGTATGCCGCTACAGAACGGCAGACCATAGGACAATGGTCATGGACCGTAAAGTAACACACAAGAATTTGAAAGACAGCCTACGCTATTCCCAATTCCGATCAAGAACCGCTGGCAATGTCATCCATCATAACGCGCATTCGCATATCATCTTCTGCATTGCACGGATTTTTATGGTTAGGCAATTCCCAAATTCGTATATATACGGTAAATTATGTAGGAATCGAACCCGTGAGTACAATAAATTTACAAGGGAAACATGCATTTTTTTCTTTCAACTGCTACTCTTATAGAAAGCCTTTAACCAACTGAATATACGATTCAATTGTATAGGATGCGGCCCCTATTCTTATGCTTGACACACACCAACGTATCATTCATTTCATATAAATTATCCCCTAGGCTCTGTGCAAGCAGAGCTTTTTCGTTGCTATATAAGTTTCATATAAAAATAAGGAACTTACTTGTAAGTTCCATTGGGAGAAGAAAGGTTTATGATAGCTTTGGTTTTGTATGTTCTTTCGCAAAAGGCCGCTCGATTGCACGCTTGTCGTACAACCTTATAAAAAAATTCCAACCCGTAAATGAGTTGAAACCATATGAATTAGAAGCTGAAGAACATCAATAGACCTGCGATAGTGAAAGCCAGAACAGATTTACCGAAAGACTTCAGCGCTCCACTACGCTGAGAACTTCTCTTTGCGGAATCATAGTCGTGGAATACTTTAGCGGAAACGTCGTGAACAAAGATTTGTCCAATCATTTTTACGAACTGTATGAAAGAATATAGATAGAGGCAAATTGCCAAGAACACCATAGTAGGTACCTCCTTCCGGAGTAATATTTGATGGGGTTACTGCCAATATTATTTGTATTATAACGTATAATTTTATCGTATGCAAATGATGTGTTTTGTAATGCACATACGCTTTTGTGCTGGAGATAGAGATTGCCCAACAGCGAAGGAAGGCGGCAAGGCGTGCTGCCGCTCTAAAATGTTATTCAGAAAGTGGGATTTTCCATAACCGAGGTTGAAACCTATTAAGCATATATCCAGCGCAGGCATATCCCCTTTTTGCAAAGTTTTTATCCGGTATGCATCCATTGATCATACAGCGGAGCGCAAGATGCAAACGTGCTTGGATGCAGCGTGGGAGCGCGTCGGTTGAGGTCGTGCGCAGCAGGATAGATAGGATCAGAGACCATTCCAGGAAGGACAGCCGTGGGACGCCGCCGCTGGAGGGAAGCAGGAGATGGCGCCTGTCCGCCACTGCCCCCTTATGATTTCTGCAGCTGAACTCGCTGGAGCGTAAGGGTGAACCGATAGGAAAAATGCGGGAGCGGTAATGCGTTGCGCCTTACAGGACGATAGGGCGGCGCTATACCCGACGGGCCAGATGTGCCTATCGAAACCTGGAACTGTGGCGGGCGCCGGCTGCAAATGAACAAAAACAAGGCCATGGGAGCTGACACCCTCCATGGCCCTGCCGTATGGCGGCATATTCGGTTATAGCGGAGCGCCGACCCAGCGCATCTGCGTGTTAAAGGGAGCATAATCCGCTTCGATTCCCCAGCCCTGGCGGTTGAGCCATTCGGCCATGGTCACCATCCCGGGTTCTTCGCTGGTGGCGTGTAGTACCCGGATCAGGGTTATCCCTTCATCTTTGGCATAGCAGAAGTCCTGCCAATACAGCTGGCCGTCGTCCACCACGATGCCGGCCTGGCAGCCCATGCTCCGGTAAACGTCCACCGAGCAGGCACAGCCGGTACCCAAGCCCAAACGGGTGATCCTGCGGTCAGGATCGCCTAAAAGCTGCACGAAGGGCTCGCCCAGCAGACGGGTGCGCTGGGCAATGCGGTCTGCCAGCGTGCCGGCGGCAACCGGTTCCACGTCATAGGCGTGCTCATACCCTTGGTGCCCGGTGGCATCGGGGCGGCCGGAAAGGCCTAAAAATCGCGCCCAAGCAAAGGGAATACCAACTTCGGGCATGCGGTCCCAGGTGTCGTGGTTGCGAATCACCGTCAGGTCGGCCTGAGCGAGGCGCTCCATACGCTGGCGCAGCGCCTGCTCCCGCACGCCGGGGATCCAACGCCCCAGGTTTTCCTGCTCGCGGGCATGGATATAGAAAAGCGGTTCATGGACCATGATAGCATCATAGCCGCCGGAGGCAGCCTGGTCGATGGTGCTAAGGTCGGCTTGCCAAGTTACCAAGATCCGGCGCACCGGCTTATCCCCGCGGCCGAACAAAATACGGTCCACGGTGTCTGATGGGTTTACCCAGTCGGCCTGGGATACGATTTTATCCAGCAGCTGCTGACAATTCATGATTTTCCTCCTTATATCGGCTGGCCTTTTAGGGGCAGCTTCTTCCCTTCCAGCAGCTGGCGGGCTGTCCATATGCCCGCCAGCGGGTCGCCATCCCGGGATAGGCTTTCGTACAGCCGCCGCCGCATATCCGCTAAAAGGGGCGCCAGCGCCGGGTCGGAGATCCGGTTATCCAACTCCCAGGGGTCTTGTTCCAAGTCATAGAGCTCGTCTATGTCTGTCAGATTCCAGATATATTTATACCGCTTCTCTCGCAGCATCCGCTGGCAATAAAGGCCGAATTGCTGGCCGTTGCCGCTGGAAATCACCTGATCCCGCCCGGATTGCGCCTCTCCGGCGATAAGGGGCCACAGACTCTGTCCCTGCAGGGCAGCGGGCCCATCCGTTCCCATCCATTCCAGCAGGGTGGGGACGATGTCCAGCGTATGGCAAGTAAAGTCAGCAATCCGCTGGTTAGGATGGGTGCGGCCCGGGGCCCGCAGGATCATGGGCACGTGGGTAACATCCTCATAGAGCACATAGTGCTTGTCGATCATACGGTGGCTGCCGCCCATGTCGCCGTGGTCGGTGGTAAAGAGTACAAGGGTATTTTCTTCCAAGCCCAGCGCCCGGAGTTTATCTAGAAGCCGCCCCACGGCGTCGTCCATCTGGCTGATCACCTCATGGTAACGGGCCACGATTGGCGCCCAGTCGCTCCAGGCCATATCTTCCAGCCCCCAGCTGACCGGCTGCTGGGCTTGAATATAGGGCTTTTTGTGAAAATCCTCAGAGAAGCTGCCCCAGGGTTCCAGCGAGGCAGGATCCACCCGGCCGGCGAAGGGCGCGGCCGGGCGGCAGGGCAAATGGGGCTCGGAGAGGTCAAGACGCAAATGCCAGGGTTCCCCTTGGGCGGCCATATCCTCCATGAGCTCCATGGCCTTTTGGGATAAATAGTGGGTCGGGGTATCCTCCAATGGCAGCGGATCGGGTTCGCCCAGATAGGGCTCGGCATAGGTTAGGCCGGGATATTTTTCCTGGATATAGTCGGCGTGGCTTGATTCGGGAATGTATACGTCGTAACCGAAATCAAGCGGCGTGTAAATCGGGGACACGTGCCACTTGCCGACGTAACCCATGCGGTAACCCTGGGCCTTCAGCGCCTGCGTCCAGGTGAAGCGCTCCGGGGTAATGGAGGCGACCGGCAGGGTGATGTCGAAATTCCAATAGGCGCCCAGCTGCTCTGGCCGCAGGCCGGTAAGAAAGCTCTGCCTTGCCGGGCAGCAGGAGGGCAGGCTGGTGTAAGCCCGGTCAAACCAAGCGCCTTCCCGGGCGAGGCGGTCGAGATTCGGCGTGGAAGAGGCGGGGCAGCCGGTAAAGCCCAGGCAATCATAGCGCAACTGATCCACCATTATCACCAGCAGATTCTGTTTCGGTGTCATGTTTGTCCTCCTGTCAGCGGGGTAACGACGGACCGGCCGGTTTCCGCGTCATGGATGATGGCGTACAGCCGGTGATCCAGTCGGCCCTGTCGGAGGTAGTGCTCGACGCAGAACCGAGCCGTGACGGGCATGGGCAGATCAGGGACTTTATCCCACTTCACCCAGCGCAAGCGGCCCTCGGTGCAGGAAAGCGGCGGCTTTTCTCCACGAAGCCTGGCAAAAAAGTAGAAGTTCTGCCGAAGCTCCGCGCCATTATGGCGCAAAGAGACATATCGCAGGACAAGATCCTCCAAAGAATTTTCCGTTAGGCCGGTTTCCTCCTGCAGTTCCCGCAAGGCGCAGGCCTTCGGGTCGTGAACCTCTTGAGGCTCGAAATGCCCGCCAATGCCAACCCAGGAAGGCTCGATGACCCGGGACCCCACCCGGTAAAGCATCAGCACCTCATCCTGGTGCTGGATGTATATGCTGGTCATGTTACGCAGCATTTAGACGCTCCTTTTGTTTTTTTCAAGTGTAAGGCCTTGAAACTGGGAATGTCAAGAAAGCGTTGAAGGTTGTCATCGGGAAAATTGATGGATTCAGCGAAAAAAAGGCATACTGTAAAAAGTATGCCTTTGCACCTGGCGGCGGATCGTGATAAAGTAAAATTACAGATGGACGGAGGCGATAGGATGACCCTAGACAAAAAAGAAAAAAATAGGCCGGTTCTGCCAGAGGAGGACCCGGCACAGCGGGAAAAATATCTGCGGCGGCTCAAGCGCGCAGGTCTTTGCTATGGGCTTTTGGCGCTTGTCATTATTCCGATCTATACGATCCTATATGCCACGAGGGCTGATCTGATTACCCAAAATATGTCCTATATCGGCGGGTATATGGGTGGCTACCGAGGGCTTGTGATTTGGGGCGTGGTGTCCGGCGTATTTTACCTGGGCTTCACCAGCTACCTGTTTATGTTAACCAAATTTACCAACAAGCGCGTGAGGCGCATGCTCTTTGCGGCCTGCGCCATGCTGATTATTACGGTGCTGCTGCCCTTCGTGCCGGAGATATGGCCGCGCGCTGCAGAAATGCACAACTTTTTTGCCATGCTGGCGCCGATCGTGATGGTGGTCACCATGTATATTTTCGTTTTCTATCTGGCCAAATGCGACCGGAGCGTATACAAGCGGGCTCTTTGGTCGCTAAATACCATGGTGCTGATTTCGGCGGTGTTGATGTTCCTGACCGGTTCCTCCGGGTTGCTGGAGGTGGTGTTTTCGGTGGGTATGTGCGTGCTGCTGTTCATGATCCTTATCTGGCTGTCCCATTCGGAGCACTTGGACCTTGTCAGAGCCATGCGTCAGGCAGAGGAAAAGCGCCGGGCTGAGATCGCGGCCAGGGAGGCGGAAGAGCGGGTGAAAAGGATTGCGGAGGCCGCTCAGCGCCAGGCAGAGCAGGCCCAGCGCGCGCAGGAAGAGGCGCGGATCGCCTTAGCCAGAGCCAAGGAGGCGACGCGGGAGGCGATGGAACTGGAAGCGGAGAAACGCGAGCTGGAAGCGGCCGCCCGGCAGGCTGAGGCGCAGATGCTAGCTGTGGAAGAGGCGCATCGTATCGAAGAGCTGCGGGCCGCCCAGCTGCTGGAGCAAAAACACCAGCGTGAAGAAGAGGGGGCGCCCGCGGATAAACCGCGCCGCCAAGAAGGATAGAGACGCGCATTGATGGAAGCGCTCCAGACACTGGAGCGCTTTTTTGCGCCTTTGCTAGGGTGAAAGGCGGCATTATAGCGGCCGCATGTATCTTTTGCCTCCTATGGATAGGCGGATAAAAGGTTTTACGGTATAATGGTGCCGAAGAAAAAGAAGGGAGGACTCACAGCATTGAGTTCCAAAAGAAAAACGGCGCTGCTCTGGGGCATCGCCGCGCTGGCGGTGGTGCTGATCGCCGCAACAGGCTTTTACCGCGTGCAGGAGGGGTGCGAGGGCCTGGTGCTAACTTTCGGCAAAATTACCGGACAGAAGGGCCCCGGACTGTATTGGCGGATCCCGCTGATCCAGCAGGTGAAGACGGAAAGCGTGACAGAGATCATCACCCAGGAGTTTGGATTCCGTACAACCACGGTGGGCACCACCTCCTCCAGCAGCGAGTACGAGGATGTGCCGGAAGAGGCTATCATGATTACCGGAGACGGTAATATTGTACGGGTAGAGTCGGTGTATCAGGTGGTTGTGAAGGATCCGGCCAGCTATTTGTTTAATGTGGACGACCCGATGGGCACCCTGCAGCACGCCTTTGAAACGGTGCTTCGGCGCAACATCCAAAACCGCACGCTGGACGACGCGCTGCTCAACAAGCAGGATATTGAAAGCCAGGTGTTGCCGGATTTTCGGAATCTGGTCAATGCCTATCAATTGGGCCTGGAAGTCAAGGAGGTTCGTATTCAGAATATCACTGTGCCAACCGAGGTGGCTGCGGCCTACGAGGATGTAAACAATGCCCTGAACGAAAAGACCCGGAAGCTGGACGAGGCGGAGAAGTACGCCAACCAGGTGGTGCCCGCCGCGCGGGCCGAGGCCTATAATATGGTGCAGCAGGCCGAGGCCTACAAGGCGGAAACCATTGCCCAAGCCGAGGGCGAGGTAACCGTATTTAACCAGATCCTGGAGAAATACCGTCTTGCTCCGGAGATAACCCGGCAACGGCTGAAAATCGAGGCGATGGAGGCCATTCTTGCCAGCGCGTCTCAGAAATTTATCGTTCAACAGGATGACGGCGGGCTTTTAAAGATCCTGCCTTTGGAGGAGGAAACGCCGCAGGCGCCGGCAGCCACGCCGCAGCCTACCACCCAGCCGCAAACCACGGCGGCAGAGCAGGAAGGAGCGGATAACCATGAGTGATATGCATCAGGAGCATGCGCAGGGCTCGGAAGAGCCAATCCGCGCCGAATCCAAACCCCAGGGAATGCGGGGCAAGGGCTCGCGGCGGATCAAAGGATTGATTATCGGACTGGTAATCGCCGCAGCGGCCATCGTGCTGCTGGCGAATTCCCTGTTCATCGTGGGGGAAGCCGAGCAGGCGGTGGTCAACCGCCTGGGCGTCATCAACAAGGTCATTGTCAATTATGACAACACCTTTGTGGACGAGCATCCGGAGCTGATGAATGCCGAAGGCGCGCCGCTTCAGGGCGTGACGGTGGAAAGGGAATCGGGCCTTTATTTTAAGGTGCCCTTTGTGGAAACGGTGCAGAAATATCCTTCCTGGCTATTCACCTACTCATCCGGCACGGAGATGGTGAATACCGCCGATAAAAAGCAGTATAATATCACCATATTTGCCCAGTGGCGGGTGGCCAATCCAGCGCTGTTCCATATTACGCACCGCTCCCAGGACAAGGCGTCCCAATATCTTGATAATCTGATCTGTCCGGTGGTTATACAGAACATTAACCGCCTGCAGGCCACCGATTTTATCTCCAACAAAGACGTGCTCAATGAATCGCTGGGGGAAGCGCTGCAATCCATTAACGAAACAGTGGCGGCCGGCGGGCTGGAGGTGGTCGATATCCAGGTTCACCGCACCAGCCTTCCGCCGGCGAATCTGCAGTCCACCTACGACCGCATGATGGCCAACCGGGCTAAGGTAGCCCAGCAGCTGCGCTCCGAGGGGGAAGAGCAATACCAGATGCAGGTTTCCGATGCGGATCGGGAAGCGCGGGTGCTGACGGCTAACGCCATTGAGGAGTCCGCCCGGATACGGGGCGAGGGTGATGCCCAGGCCCTAGAGATTTATTCCAATTCCTATAGCGCCGACCCGGAATTCTATGGCTATTGGCGCAGCCTTCAGGCATTGCAGACTTCGCTAAAGGATGGCGCAACGCTGGTCTTGGATCCGAGCCACCCGCTGTGGGCCGATCTATTGAAGATGGTGCAGGAGGAGCCGGCCGTGCCATAAGGCGGCCTGGCTAGAAATACGACAAAGGCCGCTGCAAACGGCCTTTGTCGTATTAATTAATGATTCCCTCAAATGAAGAATAATTGTAAGGCGTTGAGAATGCTGTTTGAACGTTATATGAATTTGTAGGGAGAAGCAAGGGCTATGATTTAAGTCAAAGTGTTAACGTCCACCAAAAAACATTTTACATTTAGTGCACACACCCTGGCCATTTGAAGTGTGCGGCTGGAGGTAAGCTAAGCAGTCTTGCAGGTGACACAAACAGTCCTATGGCAATTGTAGTCTCCAATATCGGTATATGTACCCTGTATATCACCACAACGAGGGCAACTTCTGCTTCCGGCAGCTAATGCAGTGACAGTTAATAGTATTAAGATTACCGACATGATGCTCAGGGACTTTATTAGCTTTTTTTCATGAAATTCCTCCCCGGATTGAGCGCCAATTGCTTCTCCCATACATATTCTTAGGATATATGATTTATGAAAAATGTTGTATGGATAAAAATGATAATAATAAAAATAATAAATACATAAGATATCGAATGTTGTCGAATGTTATTGAATAATATAAAGTAAAAAAACAATATGATTAAACAAAACTAAATAATGCAATTATCATTAAACGATTATAACCGATGAGTGGAGGTAATACGTTTGAAACGCATAATACTTATTGCATTATTAAGTTCTTTTTTTCTGGTTTTCCAAGGATGTCAAGCGAATCCACTATCAAATCAAAACACCATATCAATGGAAAAAGCAGAACAATGGCCTAGCTCGCAAAATACTGCTGAGCCCGTGACCCTTACGCTGGCCACCACCATTCAATGGAAAAATACCCAGCAGCCCCGATCACCTAAATGGGGGGAGGATCCGGTTCCCGCTTAATCGGCGATATGACCGGCGTTTCTCTTCAGGTGGAAATTGGCGGTGAGGAAATTCCCGGCCCCAGCCTGGCGGATATGCTGATCGCTGCGGGCGAATTCCCGGATTTGATCCATGTCAGCGATCAAGCGGATATGGAAAAATTATCTCAACCCGGCTATACTTGCCCCCTGGATACGTTGGCAGAGCAATACTGCCCAGAATTTTGGGATAACTTTGACCCCATGGAACGGCTGAATCATACGGCCGCTGACGGCCATGTCTATGCGATTGCAAAAGGGTACAGGGGCGACGCCTTCTATAGCGACCCCAACCTGCCGCTGACGCCGCCGCGGATGATGGCGCTGAGGAAGGATTGGCTGGATCGCATGGGCGCATCGATGCCCCAATCGGTGGAGGAACTGGAAGGCTTGCTTTACCGCGTGCTCGATCGGGCGGAAGAACTGGGCATCCATGTTCCGCTTCGGCTGACAGGGCCGTTGGACGCACCTTTATCCGACTGGATGGGGCTTGCCCAAGAGCCGGTTTGGGATGAGGCAGCCCAGGCCGTGCGCATGCCTTACCGGGAGCAGCAGTGGTTGGATTATTTCCGCATGCTGAACCGATGGTATCGAGACGGTGTGTTGGGGCTGCCGGAAGACGGCGAATGGAGCGATTACCTCATGGCAACCCGGGACGGCGCCTTTGCCACTGGCTACGACAGCAGCTTGGCTTATGCGGCACAGGCGCTTTATCTGATGCGAGACGGAGACCGGGCCCATGATACGCCGTTCCCCTACGCGGTGATCGAGCGGCCCCTGACCGTGGAAGGCGAGGTGCGCCTGTATGCCTCGGACAATGCGACCGCTTCCACCGCTGTATCCGTCCATACCGGCGCCTTGATGATCGGTAGTTCCTCGCTCAAGCAGGAACGAGCGATCCAGTTCATGCATTTTTTGTCGAGCAAAGAGGGGGCTAAGCTAACGCGCTGGGGTATAGAAGGCGTTCACTATGAACGGACCGAGGATGGCTATGTGCGGTTTATCGGCGATTATCGCTATCCGGATAACTATGTGTTCGACGCAGGTACGGAAAAACGCAGGATGGCGGGGATCGATTACTGGCTGCTGATGGAAAATACGGTGGTCAACGGGCTGCTGGACGCGTCGCCGGAGGCCTATTATACCAACAGCGACCGCATTGCCCTACGGGCAATGGAAATACGGGCTGGCCAACAGTACAAAACCTATGCCGCACAGAACCGGAATCCTGTACTGGCCTTTGCTGAAATTCGCCCGGGCCATGCGCTGGAACCGGCTGCCCAGCGTATCCGGCAGGCCTGGGAACAGGCTGCATGGGAAATGGTGACGGCCGGAACCGATCAGGAAGCGGTGCAAATTTGGGAGACGCTGCAGGCACAGCTTAAGTAGCTGGGGCTGGACGAGGTGGAAGCGGCCATGACGGAGCAGTATTTATCGGCGCTGGAGCGTTATCAGCAGGCCGGATACTTCCTGGAAGAATAGGATTTGGGAAAGCACAGGCGCTATCCCACAAAATCCACCACCTGGCGGCAGAAGTCCGCGCCTCCGGTATACTGGCAGTGGGCCGCGTTTTGCATGACGCGAAAGCCGATATGATCCTGCGGGTAGCCAAAGTGCAGGAGCGTACCCATGAGAAGGCGGTTCTGCTCCAAGCGGTTGGGCATATCATGGTCGGCAAGCAGAATGAGCAGCCGGGGCAGCGGCCGTCCGGCAGGGAAATCTTGGGTGATGTGGAAAATGGGAGCCGCTTCGTCCAGCCGAACCAGGCGCGGATCCCATCCCCGTTCCCGGAGAACGTTAAAGTGGGTGGTGGGCTGCCCTGCGTCAAAGAGATAACCGCTGGCGGACCAGGGGTTGAGACCATAGCGGGCAAGGTAGCGGTTGTCGGCAAAGAGCATCATAGCCAAGTAGGCGCCGGCGGAGGAGCCGCCAATATACAGCCCCAGCGGGGACGCCTGGCTCTGGGCGTATTGCCAAGCCCAAGCTGCGGCGCGAGCGCAATCGTCCACATAGTCCGGAAAGCGGGCCTCGGGATACATGCGGTAGTTGGCGGAAACCAGGGTAATCCCTTGATCCGTAAGCATTTCGGGCATGAGGTTAAGGTCAGACTTGTCGCCGCCTTCCAGGCCGCCGCCATGGAAATAGAGAAGCAGGTTTCCGGACGGCTGGTGAGGCGTATAGAGGTCCAGCCGATGTGCGGAGCCGGAGCCATAGGGCATATCTTTTTGTACGATCATATCCATCCCTCCAAACGGGGCGCCTCATAAAGCGCTCCTTTTTATGATACAGCACTTCTTGGCAGAATGGGCGGAATAAGCGGAAAAAGTAAAAAATTTTACTCAAAAGAAGGAAAAGCGCGCTTCAATGGAGAATAAACGAAACCGCCCCCTGCGACAATAGAAGGAAAAGTCATGAAAAATGATCCCCGATTGCAGGAATTCATGCAGTCGGGGTCGAATTTTGCACTCTGATGCTGAAAGGAAAGGGTGTCTATGGCGCGGATCCCACAGGAATTTATTGATCAAGTCCGTGAGCGCAACGATATCGTAGAGGTCGTTGCGCAATATGTTCCTCTGAAGGCCAAAGGCAGAAGATACTGGGGCAATTGCCCTTTTCATGGCGAAAAAACGCCGTCCTTTTCGGTTTCGCAGGATCAGCAGTTTTACTATTGCTTTGGCTGCCACCAAGGCGGCAACGTGATTCAGTTTGTGCAGAATATCGAAAAGCTGGAATTCCTAGAGGCGCTGGAGAAGCTGGCCGATCGGGTAGGGATGGCCATGCCTCAGCCGGAGCAGGGCGGCTATTCCGGCGTGGGCCGGGGGCGGCAGCAGGCGGCCTGGGAAGCATGCAAGGCAGCGGCCCGATGGTATCACCAGCAGCTGCTTTCGCCCCAGGGTGCCGCTGCGTTGGAGTATTTAACCGGCCGGGGCATTGAAATGCGCATGATTCGCCGTTTCGGCCTGGGGTATGCCCCCGAATCTTGGCGGGGGCTATTGGAAGCGATGACGGCCCAAGGCGTGACGGAGCAGGCGCTGATGGACGCGCGGCTGGTGCTGGAGTCCAACGGACGCAAATATGACGCCTTCCGCAACCGGATCATGTACCCTATCCTGGATAACCGAGATCGGGTTATTGCCTTTGGCGGGCGGGTGATGGACGGTGCTCAGCCCAAATATCTGAATTCGCCGGATACGATTATTTACAATAAGCGGAAGAACCTTTACGGCATTAATCTCGTCAAACGGCTGCCCAAGGTGGACAAGCTGCTTTTAACCGAAGGTTATATGGACGTGATTGCCCTGCAGCAGGCGGGCTTTTCTGCCTGTGTGGCCTCGCTGGGCACCGCGCTCACCCGGGAACAGGCGCTGCTTATAAAGCGCTATACAAGCCAGGTTTATCTGGCCTATGATGGCGACAGCGCGGGCCAAAAAGCGACGCTGCGAGGCATGGATATTCTGGCGCAGGAGGGATTACGCGTGCGCGTGGTACGCCTGCCGGAAGGGCTGGATCCCGACGATTTGGCCCGTACCCGTGGGTATGAGGGCGTAGCGCAGTGCCTGGAAGAAGCCCTTGAACTAACGGACTATAAGCTATACGCTCTGAAAAAGGGCGTGGACATGCGCGACCCGCAGGCCAGAAGGGAATACGCCCTGGCGGCCTGCCGGGAGGTCATCGCCCCCCTTGAGTCGCCGGTAGAGCGTGGGGATTATCTGCATCGCCTGCACCTGGATACGGGCCTTTCGGAGGTGGATCTCAGAAGCGAGGTAAGCCGCTATCTAGGCGAGGAAGAAACGGCGCATACTGCTGGAAAATTAAGGGATACTAGGGAAGAGCCCGCGCCGCGAGCCAGGCCGGACGTGCCGGTGGCAGAGGAAGCCTTGGTAGCGGTCCTGCTAGACGCACCGGCCCGCATCGGGGAAACGCTTAGCCGGCTCCGGCCGGAGGAGTTTGGATCGACGGCCCATCTGGAAGCCATTCAATGGTTGAATACGCTGCAGGGCGCCGACCCGGTAGCCCGGCTTCATGAGGCGACGCCGGGGGTAGCCCAGGTTATATCCCGGACTCTGTCCAGCGCGCGTATGAAAGACGAGGACGGTAAAGTCTGGAACGATTGTGTGAAACAGATTCACCTATCGGCGCTGAACCGGCGGGTGGATGAGCTAAATGAGAGACTACGATCCTCCACTCAGGAGGATAGAGCAGATATTAAAAAGGAGTTAACCCAAGTGCTGGCAGAAATGAATGAATTCAAGCACAACTAGGGGAAGGAGGTAAAACGATGGCCGCAAATGAAAACAAGCCGAATAACGCGTCATCCAAAATGACGATGAAGGAAAAAGGGCAGCGTATCCGGGAACTGATCGATCTGGGCAAGAGCAAGGGCTCGCTGACGGATAAGGAAATCGAGGATATGCTGGAGGGCACCGAGCTTACCCCCGAAGAAATTGACCGTGTATTTGAGCAGTTAGAGGCGAATGGTATTGAAATGAGCGCGCCGGCATCGCAGGAGGTGCCCGACGCGGTGCTGCTGGATCCGGAGCTGGCTGTGCCCGAAGGCGTGTCCACCGACGATCCGGTTCGTATGTATCTCAAGGAGATCGGGAAGGTACCGCTCCTGACGGCAGACGAAGAGATTGAACTGGCCCAGCGGATGGAGCAGGGCGACGAATATGCAAAACAGAAGCTGGCGGAGGCCAATCTCCGCTTGGTGGTGTCCATTGCCAAGCGGTATGTGGGTCGGGGCATGCAGTTCCTTGATCTGATCCAGGAAGGCAATTTGGGCCTTATCAAGGCAGTAGAAAAATTTGACTACCGCAAGGGGTATAAGTTCTCCACCTATGCCACCTGGTGGATCCGTCAGGCCATTACCCGGGCCATCGCCGATCAGGCGCGGACCATCCGCATTCCGGTGCATATGGTGGAAACCATCAACAAATTGATCCGAATTTCCCGCCAGCTGCTGCAGGAGCTGGGCCGCGACCCGACACCGGAGGAGATCGCCCGTGAAATGGGCATCAGCGAGGACAAGGTACGGGAGATTATTAAGATTGCCCAGGAGCCGGTATCGCTGGAAACGCCCATCGGCGAAGAAGAGGACAGCCATTTGGGCGACTTTATCCCCGACGACGTGCCGGCGCCAGCCGATGCGGCGGCCTATGCCATGCTTAAAGAGCAGCTGATGGACGTGCTGGATACGCTGACGCCCAGAGAAGAGATGGTACTGCGCCTGCGCTTTGGCCTGGACGACGGACGGGCCCGCACGCTGGAGGAAGTGGGGCGGGAATTCAAGGTGACCCGCGAACGGATCCGGCAGATTGAAGCGAAGGCGCTGCGTAAGCTTCGTCACCCCAGTAGAAGCCGCAAGTTGAAGGATTTCTTGGATTAATTATCGCTTTTGTTTTCAACCAACCCATTTCCGACATTTCGTCCACCCAACACAAACCAAACGGACGACTAAAATTGCAAATAAGAAGCAGAGCGTCAAGTCAAAACGGCTTGGCGCTTTTTTCATGCCGTAAAGCGGGAGCCGGATGAGAGAAAGAGAATGGGACAGCATCGCTGATAGTACGGAGAGAACGGCTGCGCACGGACGTGGCCAGATAGCGAAACGAACGGCAGTGCACAGAGGGAATGGGTGAATGGTGCTTCGCGAGCGGCAATACGGAGGTGGAACGATTGTGCCGGGCGGAGCGGGATGAAGCGTGCTGGATAAGACGGCTGAATGATGCTAAGCGGATGACAGCGCATAGAGCGTAACGATTGGTACTGGATGAAGCGTGGTTTGATCGTGCTGGACGGGCGGAGGCGCAGCGATGAAACGTAAGCGATCGAAAAACGCTGGATTGCGATGGATGGGTGGCCGCGCAGGGATGGAATGCAAGAGGCAGGAACTGCTCCGGCGTCGGCGCAGGGGAAGGCGCGGGTGTGATGGCTGGGTGCAGAGATGGGGTAAAAAGATGGGCCGAAGTGGGTGGAGAATGATCCGGATATAGATAGATTGTACGGCCAACCTAATTATATTGCGGGAATTGACATGAGAAGTAATATTTTGTATAATAATCTAGAATCTATAGGCATATAAATTCAGTAGGATTACAAGGGATAAGCGGCCATCATAGGATAAACAGTCGCTATTTAACTCTTATAAAACACCGCATAGAATAGGCGTTCAGGCGCTCCGTTTCCGATAAGCAACGGGAAGGGAGGCCTTTTTTCATGAAAGGGATAGCTCCAAACGCCTAGCGAGCAGGACGGGATTTATATGGATTTTGGGACGCAAACCTCTTACCGCGTTGCGAGCGGCGGGCGTACAGATGAGGGTATGATAAAATAATTCATTGCACCGCTCAGCGCCCCTGCAGTTGGGATGAGGCGACCGCTCCATGGGCTTGGGTTCCAGCGTGGATGCGTTGGGCGCCGACAAGAAAATCATAAAATTGAAGGCGTTTAGCCCTTCCCGCGCTCTATGTAAGACGTAACCATTTGGGGGAACGCGGCGCTTATCGCTGCCCATGGAATGCAGGCATGAATTATGCTTGATTGGGCCGGATAAACTTATAGAATACAACCAATGCCGCGTGAAAGAATGTTGATTTTATATGCAAAAATATGATGCGGCGGTACGATAATAAGCCCATGCGATTATAGAAGACGCTACGTTCAACCATACGGGTTGCTGTGGAAAAGGCAGGAATCCGGAACATGCGTTGAAGACCAAAGGCAGATCGTTCCAGCGTTGGGATGCCAATGCTGGTGCTGGCAAACGAGGATGATTTGACACGCCGGTAGCCGGCGATACGCTGAAGGCGGAATGCTTCGGCAGAGGACGGCACTGGTCCCCTTCCAGACTCAAACGCACGCCGGGCGATCCTGGATGGTTACGCTGCCTGTGATTATCTGTAAGCTGTGTACCGGCTGGATGAAGCGAGTTGATCCGGCTGCGTGATGGCTTAGGCAGCGGCGCGGACTTAGCCTAAGTGGATGCGTCGCTATCCGAATACAAGGAAGTTCGCTATGCAGGAGAATTAGGCGGCGACGCCGGCGGGTTGATTACCTGGTGAAGCGGCGGTGAGATCGCGGTTGAGGTGGATGAAAGGGCGGCTATCCTAGGGAGGGGTAGATCTATCAAGATCGCCACGTTGGGCTAAAATGAGAACCCAGCCATCACAAAACGCCAAACCGTATCCATAGTTTGCGCGCATGACGGCAAAAATGCATACGGTTCTGGGAGCGGGCCATGCAAAAGCGAGATATTACCGGGCCTGCAGGGTGCGTTTCAAAATGGAGAGCCGGGGGCGGCTTGACTAGGGCGCAGGATCTAAGAGAGGGAAAAGCGGGCTCCATGGATCGCCGGCGAAGTGGCCGGCCTTAAAGGTGCTTATAGTTTTTCCCTGTAAACATAGAGGGTATCGGAGGAAAGTGGATCATGCTGACGCATAACGGCTTTGTGAAAAAGGTAAAAGCGCTTTTGGGGGAGCTGCCACAGGACGGACAGGTTTTTCTATGTTACTTTGATTTTGCGGAATTCAAGCTGATCAACCGGTACTATGGTATTGCACAAGGGGATGCGTTCCTTATGGCGGTGGAAGCGTACCTCGGGCAGTTAACGGAGATCCTGGCCTTTGAACGCATTTTTTCCGATCAATTTGCCTGCGTTACCCTTACCAAAGCGCCGCACTCTGAGCAAGAGATTCAAGAGGCCTTTTTATCAAACGCGAATCGGTTCCTTTCCGAGCAGCAGGTGCATTATCCGGCATGCAATTTGCGCATGCATTGCGGAATATGCCCCCTGCAGAATGGGAATGTTTTAGAGGCGCTAGATAACGCCAACCTCGCATGGCGGGAAGCGAAAAAGATAAAGCGGACAGCCGCCGTGGTATTTGACGATACGATATTAGCTGAAATCGCGAAGAATTTTGAACGGGAGGCGGAAATCAATACGGCACTGCAGGAGGGACGTTTCGATTTCTATTTGCAACCCAAAGTTGACCTGTTTACCGGCGAGATAGTGGGCGCGGAGGCGCTCGCCCGTAGAATCGACATCAACGGGGATATGATCTATCCGGACTGCTTCTTGGAAACCATGGAAGAGAACGGTACGGTGGTGGAGCTCGACCGGTTGATCCTGCGTAAAGTCTGCATGAACCTTGCGGACCGGATGGCTAAGGGGCTGCCCGTGGTCCGGACTTCGGTCAACCTGTCCCGGTTGCATATTCAGGCGCCGGGGGCGGTGGACATGTTGCATGATATTGCCCAGGCGTACCGTATCCCGCCGTCGCTTCTGGAATTTGAGCTGACGGAGACGATATTGCTGGAGCAATTTTCCGGCGCTAAAATTTTGGGCGACACGCTGCGCGGATATGGATATTCGCTGGCCATCGATGATTTTGGAGCGGGGTATGCGGGCACAAATCTCATCCAAGAGCTGGACTTTGATGTTATTAAGCTGGATAAGCGGTTTTTATCGCAGCAGGAGCCGTTAAGGACGAAAAATAAGGCGATTTTGCCGGACCTGCTTCATACGCTGCGCCAGCTTAAAATTGAGACGCTCTGCGAAGGCGTCGAGCAGGAGACGCAATGCATTTACCTTTCGCAAATGGGCTGCCGGCAGGCACAAGGGTATTTCTTCTCGCAGCCTGTTCCATCTGAGACTTTTTATGCGGTATATGGCCGCCAAAAGGGACACTATAAGCTGCCGGAACAAAAAAGAGGGAAAAGCAGGTTCTACGCTGAGGCGGACGCCCTTGAAAGCCCCTTTGACTCCGCCATCCATCGCCCGGGATACGGCGTTTGCTTTGTGGACCGGATGCAGAAAATTCAGCATTGGAACGAGACGGCTGAAAGGATAACCGGATATCGCGCTGCTGAGGTTATGGGAAAAAGCTGCTGGGAAATGGGCCTGCACCCCATGGATGAGGAGGCTTGGGCAATATTCAAAACCGCTCATCCTCTGGTCGATAGCGATACGGGGCTGCAGTACTATGAAACTCATACGACTATACAGAAGAAGGACGGATGTAAACTGCCCATTACGGTTAAAATATTCCCCACAAAGATTGGCGATGAAATGGTCGGCACCGTGGAAGTCTTCTCTGCCCGGCAAGATTGACCGCAACATAGCGTACACCTTTGCGGCGATTCAGGATCGCCGCTTGCAAGGCGCGGTGAATTTCGATATAATAGCCATAAGGTTGTTGCTTTGGCTTTTTTTGTTCCGGATCCGCCGATAGCAAGCCATGAAGCAGAGCGCAGAAAGCGAGGAAGCGGATCAAAGGAGAGATTTCAAGATAGGATAGGGCGCTCGCCGGGGAACGTGCGGGCGCTTCGGTGAAAAAGAATTGCTATAGCTGAACCAACCGGCTCGTATCGAGCCGGTTTTGTTTCACTCCGCAGGCAGGAAGGGCGCGCACCTGCGGGCGGACTTAAGGAGAAGGAAGATGCTTCATCTATGCAAAAGGCTGCAGGCCGTGATGAACTTGGTCCCTCAGGGGGTGCCGGTAGCTGACATTGGCTGCGACCATGGCCGCTTGGCGTGCGCGCTGCTGCAGCGGGGCGCGCCTTGGATAACGGCAGTCGACATTTCGGCGCTATCGCTGGATAAGGCGCGCCGCTTAGCGGAGACGCTGTCGGTCGGCGACCGGATGATTGCCCGGCAAGGCGACGGCCTGGAAGGGCTGGAGCCGGGCATCGGCGCTGTGGTCATTGCCGGGCTTTCGGCCCATACGATCCGAGACATCCTTCGCCGAAGGCTGGATACGGCTCGAGCGGTGGGATGCTTGATCTTACAGCCGATGCAGGATATGGAAGGGCTTCGCCGCAGCCTCGTGGAGTTAGAATTTACCATAGAGGCTGAGGACATGGTTTATGAAAACCGACGCTACTATCCCATGCTGCGGGCAGTGCCGGGCAGCGCCTTTTATACGGCGGATGAGTTGGATTTTGGCCCTAAGCTGTTGGCGTCGCATCATCCCCTGCTGCCGCAGTATCTCTTGTGGAAGATGCGCGTGATCCAGCGGGCAGGACAGGATCTGAGCGGGCAGCAGCGCGTACAGATGGATAAACAAATTGTCCGGCTGGAAGGGATACGGCAAAATCAATTGCAAAACAGGCCGTTTTGTGGTTAGATAAAGAAAAGAGAGACGATAGGAGGCGCAGGATGGAGCTATGGGATATCCTGGATGAGAACGCTCAGCCGACAGGCCGTCTCATGGATCGGCGCGGCCGCCTGGGCCGGGGCGAATTCCACCTGGTGGTACATACCTGGGTGGATAACGGGCATGGACTTTATCTGATCCAGCGGCGTTCCACACGCTTGGGTTTTTGCCCTGGCATGTGGGCGCCTGCGGGCGGTTCAGCTAAGGCGGGCGAAGATTCGCTTACGGCGGCCCGGCGGGAACTTATGGAGGAGCTGGGCGTCAGCAGCCCTCCGGAGGCCTTTCAGTTTCTGGGACGCCAGCGGCGCAATCATGCCTTCCGCGACTTATGGAGACTGACGATTTCCTGCTGCACAGAGCTTAAGCTGCAGCCGGAGGAGGTGGATTGCGCTGCATGGCGGTCCCAATGTGAGATTATGGCCATGGTGGAGCGCGGCGAATTTATTAATTATGGCGCAGAGTATTTTGCGCTGGTATTTCCGGCTCAGGAGGATCACTGCGATGACCGCTGCCGTTAAAGATGTAATGGCCTTGGTTGAAGAGACGGCCCCCTCTTGCCTGGCGGAAAGCTGGGATAACGTGGGTTTGTTGGTGGGCGACGAGCAGGCGCCGGTGTCTACCGTATGGTTGGCCTTGGAGGTGACAGGCCCGCTGATTGAAGCGGCGGCTCAATCCGGCGTAGATATGCTGCTGACGCATCATCCGGTGATCTTCTCGCCGATCAAGCGAGTAACGGCGTCGGATACGACGGGCGGGCTGGTATTGCGGCTGGCCCGGCAGGGGATCCACGCGCTCTGCGCTCATACCAACCTAGATGCTGCCCAGGGGGGCGTCAACGATTGCCTGGCCCAAGCGGTGGGCCTTCGGGAAATCGGTCCGCTGCCGGGCATGCCCTGCGGACGGATGGGCCTTTTACCCAGCCCGATGGAGCCGCGCCAAGCGGCGAATTGGATTGCGGAGCGATTAAAGGCTCCCAGGATCAGGATGACGCAGCCCCCGCTTGGAAAGGTGGAGCGGGTCGCCTTGGTAAGCGGCGCGGGAGGGGATGGCTTGGAGGCCGCTAAAGCCTCGGGCGCGGAGCTTTTTTTAACCGGCGAAGCCAAGTATCACGAGGCCCTGGCAGCGCGGGAGATGGGCCTATTTCTGGTGGAAGCCGGACATGACTGCACGGAAAACGTGGTGCTCAAGCCGTGGCTTGAGCATTTACAAATGCAGGCAGATAGGGTAAAATTACAGGTAGCATTCAGACTGGCCCCCCTTGCGACGAGCCCCTACGCGCAGGTGGAGCCGGGAACCTAGGGAAAGGAAAGGGAATATGGATTTTTTAGAGAAGCTCATCGAGTGCCAGCGGGTGGAGAATGAGATTAACCAGATCGAAAACGAGCTGAGAGGATCTCAGGTGCGCAAGAAGCTGCTCCATGCGCGCAATTATATTATTAACGCACAGAATAACTACAAGAAGATGGAGACGGACGTAGTGGAGCTGCACGCTGCACTGGAGGAGCTGACCCACCGCTATGAGGCGAACCGGGCACGAGCAGAGGCGGAAAGCGTCCATTACGCTGCGGCCGACGAGGAAAGCGACCTGGCCGACGTGCAGGATATGGAGCGCGAGGCCCAGGAAATTGCCGGCAGCCTAGCGCGCAACGAGCAGGAGCTGCAGGCGCTTATTAAGCGGCTGGCCACCATCGATCAGGAAATGAAAAAGATGGCGGCTAACTTGCCGCGCGCCCGGCAGGACTACGCTAAGATGAAGACAATTTATGACAAGGAGCTCAGCGCTGTCATGGCCCGGACGGAGCCGCTGAAAAAGGAGCTGGAGGCTGTGCAGGCCACGCTGCCGGAGACGCTGCTGGCCCGCTACAAGCAGGCGCGGCAGCATGCCAATAACCCCATCGTACCCTTGGAGGACGACCGCTGCAGCGGATGCCACATGGAGATTGCTTCGGCTGGGCTGACTCGGCTGAAAAACCAGGGTATCGCGGAGTGCGAAAACTGCGGGCGATTGATATATGTAAAGGAATAACGGATAGCCAAGGGAAAAATAAGGGGAAGGATGCGAGCCTTCCCCTTTTGCATGGGGAGGGATCCATGGAAAAGGTCATCGACTACCGGGCAACGGCGGAGGATGAGGGATTGCTGGTGCGCAGCGTGCTGCAAAAGCGTCTGCACCTATCCACGACCCAGATCAAACGCGCTAAGTTTAAGCCCATGGGCATTACGGTGAACGGGGTGCAGGTGACGGTGCGGGCCCGGCTTTGCGCCGGCGACGCGCTACGGGTACGCATTGAGGAGGCCCAAACTCAATCGGCCCAGCTAGTCCCACGGCCGGGAAACCTTTGCATTGTCTATGAGGACGAAGAGCTGATGGTGGTGAATAAGCCCGCGGGGCTGCCGGTTCATCCCTCTCCGGGACATTACGACGACACGCTGGCCAATATCCTGGTGTGGCATTTCCAGGAGAGGGGCCAAGGGCTGGTGGTGCGCACGCTGGGAAGGCTGGACAAGGACACTTCCGGCCTGATCCTGGTGGCAAAGAATGCGCCGGCGCAAACGGAGCTGGAGCGGCAGCGGGCGGCCGGCGTCCTTTGCCGGGTTTATCTCGCCCTGGTGGAGGGGCGGCCGGCGCCGCCCTGCGGGCAAATAAACGCACCGATCGGCAGCCGGCCGGGTTCGCTCATGGCTCGGGAAGTGCGGGCCGACGGCGCTTCTGCGGTGACGGATTATGAGACGCTTTCGGCCTGCGAGGCCTATAGCCTGGTGCGCCTTCAGCTGCATACGGGGCGAACCCATCAGATCCGGGTTCATATGGCCTACCTGGGCCATCCGCTGCTGGGGGATTTCCTTTATGGCAAGGAAGGTTTGATGGGAATGGCCCGGACGGCCCTGCATTCCAGCGAATTGACCTTCCGGCATCCGACCAGCGGAGAAACCGTGCGCTTTGGTGCGCCGCTGCCCCAGGATATGGACCGCTTAGCCCAAGCGCTGGGAGAAGGACGCCTTTAACCGTGCCGCAAAAGAAAACGCCGGAGCTGATGATGGATCGCATCAGCTCCGGCGTTTTTGTTTCTATGGGCGGCTACTGGCGGGGGTGGGAGGAGCGGCGGGCCCGCAGCAGTGCCTTGCGCATTTGCCCGATCGCCAGCAGCAGAGCCAGCGCGATGAGCGACGCGCCGACGGCCACAGGCCATCGGGCCTCAGGAACTTCGCCGGGGTTATCGGCCGGCTCGGGAATCGCCTCTGGAGCCTGCGGGATAAGGGACGCGGTGGGAGAAGAGGGGGCAGCCTGGAAGGCGGCCAGCGCTTCGTCAGTATGCTCCAGGAAATCGTCAAGCATTACGTCCGGACCGACTAGGCTCCGGTAAAGGCCGAAGTTCCGGCAGTCCCTTCGCCCCTCTTTGGACATGGCGTGATGGCCATTCTGCTGAGACAGGTGACAACGAAAGGCCTCCCCAGCCATCTCGTAACCAGTCTTGCCGCCAAAGAAGCTCAGCGGCTTGTCCCAGTCCATCAGGCGTTGGTTCTCCGGCCAATTGTGCAGGTAGCATTTCGGCGTATCCCACAGGCCATATTGCTTTTGGCTTGCCGGGTAAAAGCCGTCCTTGCCGGCCTGCTCCACCGCCTTCTGCAGGCATCGGGCGTTGAGCTTATGGACGCTGTGTCCATATTCGCCCTCTATGTCATGCCCAATGATGGCCAGCGGTTTGAAGCGGCGGATCATCTCCACCTGCCAGCCGGTGACCTCGGGTATATGATAGGCCTGTTCTGCCTCCGAAAGGCTGTCGCAATACATATCCTCAAAGGGAGAAAATACCGGCGCATGGCGTACGCCCACCAACCAGAGACCATCCAGCGCCTCATGCCGCCTGCGGCGGGTAGCCTGCGTCATATAGACAACCTGCACGTTTTTACCGTATTGCCCGGCGTAGGTGGGAAGCGTCCCGCCGAAGAAGAGATCCTCGTCATCGGGATGGGTGGGAATAAGCAGCAGGTCGGCCTTTTCGCAAGGCGGATTCCAGCGCTGTACATCTTTCGGCAGATCGCCGGGGCCGTATAGGCGCAGCTCATTGAGGATCATAGGCTCTTCACGGCTTTCAAGCTTAATGCCCCGCACGTCGGGCAGATCGACATATTGATGAAGCAAGCGATGGTCGGTCACCGGATAATCCATCCACCCATCGCCGGAGTCTACGCTGAAATAAAGGGTTTTCGGCAGCTTGTCCCAAAGCAGGTAAATACCGGACAGCGGAATCCCTTCCGGCGCTTGAACGGTGAGCGTTCCCCCGGATTTAGGCGCTTTCCACTGGGTGGTATAGTCATGGTCCGTCAGATCCGCTACGCTCCCCTTGCCGCCAGAAAGGACGACCGCGCAGCGGCCGGTTAGCTCTTGCGCCTCTTGCGCATAAGCAGTTGATATGCATGCCGTGCATATCAATAGGGTGAGTATCAGGAGAATTCCCCGTTTTAACCGCATTTTTCGCTCCTCCGTCCGTTATATTCATTGGACGGTAAAGCGTATGCTGTTTGTTCCGCTACAAAAGCGAGCGGGCGCTTGAACTTTCGAGAAATTTCATTTTAGCCTCGGGGTGAGGTTCGCCCCACAGCATAGGGGATTCGGGATTATGCTGATGGAAATGCTTACGAGCCGCGGCGGCGGAAGCGTTGGCGTAGCAATAGCCACAGCCATGGAGGCAGCTGTCATAGCGGCCGATATCTACGCTGGCCGCGCAGCTGCAGCCGGGCCGCTGCCCTTTGTCTGCCGGCAAGGCCAGAGGGCCCGCGATCCGCGACAGACGCGCGGCGTCGATGCAGCAGGCGGCAGGCAGCGCCAAATCAGCTTCGCAGCAGGCGGTGACAGCGATCCCATAGTCCGCTCCGATCCGGGCGAGACAGACGGCCAATTCCTGCCGCTGGCGCAGGTCGGGCCACCGGATCCCGCTGCGGCGGATCCACCCGGCGATTTTGGGATAACTGTCTAGGAAACTGATCACAGCCTGATTCGTTGCTCCCTGCAGCTGACGGCATAGCCGCTCAAAGCTGGCGCGATGCCATCGCTCATCCATCCCGCCGGCGAATACAATGGGGTCATATCGCCAGACAAGCGCGTCCGGTCCGCCCAGGGCGGCCAGCGCGCGAAAGGTTTTTATACGACGATCTATATCAGGCAGGCCGGGCTCAATGGATGCAGGGTAATCGTTGAGGGTATATTGCATATACCAGGGATAAGGCGGCAGCGGATGCTCCAGCATGGGAGCAGGGTTTTTGCTCCAAAGAACCAGCGCATCCACCGACTGCGGGGATAGGGGAACAACGGTAATCTGGAGGGGATTGAAGGGGTTCGGCACCCAGACCGCTCCTGCGGCAAACCGCTTGAGCAGCCAGGGATAATAAAAGGCCGGTATATCACTGCGGCGGCTGGCGCTTACGATCATGGCTTAGTTCCTCCAATTTGTCGAAATTTGCGTCATGTGATACAATGGCACCCGGAGGTTATTATGCTGAAACGACTACTGAAAACAGTCGCCTGGATACTGGGCGTCCTTGCAGCGATTCCGGTCATCATGAATCTGGCGGTTATCGGCGTTGCATCCTTTTTCATCCGCTCAGCGCAAACTGTCCCGGAGACGCCGGTCATATTGGTGCTGGGTGCGGGTGTATGGGCCAATTCCAAGCTAAGCCCTATGCTGCAGGATCGAGTGGATCAAGGGATCGCCCTCTATGAATCAGGCAAAGGCGCCAAGCTACTGATGAGCGGCGACCATAGTTCGCCCTATTATGATGAAGTATCCACCATGAAACGCTACGCAGTGGATAAAGGCGTAGCCAGCTCGGACGTATTCCTGGATCACAGCGGATTTTCTACCTATGAGTCCCTGCTGCGTGCGCGGGATATCTTTGGGGCGCGGAAAATGATTATCGTAACCCAACGGTACCATTTATATCGGGCGGTCTTTATCGCTCGCGCGCTGGGCATAGAGGCCTATGGCGTCCCCAGCGACGCCCGAGCCTATAACGGCGAGGTTAAGCGCCAGATACGGGAGTTTTTCGCTCGAGCAAAAGACTTTGTCCAGGTGTGGTTGCCCGCGCCGGAATTCAATGAGCAGGTGGATCTGACCGGCGACGGCGATGAAACCAATACGCCTTGACCGGCCGCGAGGATGGAGGTATAATGAAAACCTGAGCAAGCTGGGTGGCCGCGGGCGCAGTCATGCGTACGAGGAAAGTCCGAGCTCCATAGGGCAGGGTGCCGGGTAACCCCCGGTGAAGGCGACTTCAAGGAAAGTGCAACAGAAAACAACCGCGGGGCTTGGCCTCGTAAGGGTGAAAAGGCGAGGTAAGAGCTCACCGGCGCTCTGGCGACTGAGCGCGCATCTGTAAACCCCACCTGGTGCAAGATTGAGGGGATCGTGGGCGGCCCGTCCCATTCCCCGGTAATCGCTTGAGCCTGTTGGTAACTTCAGGCCTAGACAGATGGCCACACACGACAGAACTCGGCTTATAGGCTTGCCTCATTTACGGCGCTTCCCCCTTCGGAGGGGAGCGCCTTCTTTTTAGGCCCGAAAGGGAAGAAATACGCACAAATGCAGGGCCTATGCTTCCAGGTGAGGCGAATGGAAGGCAGCCCGGGTAAGGGCTTGCGACGCCTCATCCACTGCCTGGGCCAGTTCCAAGGTTTCGGGCTCGTCCGCTTCCTGCTCCAAGAGATCCAGCAGGCCGGTATCGTCGGCCAGCAAGTCTTGAATGCTCTGCTGCCAATCCTCCGGATTAGGATGTTCTTCAGGAATTTCATCCAGCGCCATCATCAGGACGTCCAAGGCCTCTTTTGTCAGCGGGCAGGGCAGATACCGCTTTAAAAGGAAAACGACGGCATCCCGGTTCATGGCTGCTCCTCCGTCAGCGCGACGGCCCGCACCAGCGAGCCTTCGGTGGGCAGGCGCAGGGGCAGGGCCATCAGCGTGAAGCGCTTTACGTGCAGCAGCTGATCCAGGTGGGCGGCGTTTTCTAGGATGAGGATACCGGAGGCCAGCAGCTGCCGGTGCACGGTAAAGGGATTCCGGTCGGGTGAGGGGATATCCAGCACAACCATGCCCACGCTGCGCTCGATGAAAAATTGCGCCGCATCTTCGCTCAGCTGTGGATGGGCGGAAAAATAGTCTGCCTGACCGAAATGCCGATCCCAACCGGTATAGAGCACCGGAATCTCGCCGGCCTTGAGCTGGTTCCAGCTCTCATCTGGAACGATTGAACCCTGAGCGGGGCAGCGCAATAAGCGCCCAGGTCCGAAGAAACGCTCTAACGGATAATCCGCGGCGGTCAGTGGATGGTCCTGCATGTGCAGCGGCAGATCTATGTGGGTCCCCACATGCATTCCGCTGTTGACGGTATAGGCGTTATAGTGATCCCGGGCCAACCATCGGCTTTGGACCAGCACCAACGGCGGATCCCCGGGATAGACGGCAGTAGCGCTATCGATGGGATGGGTCAAATCAATAAGTCGCATGCTTGAGCTCCTTTCCAAAAGGGGGCCGGCCGGAGCCGGCACAGGATTATTGTAGCACGGCGTTCACCGCCGCGCTATCCCCCCGACAGGATTCTCCCTTGCAGCTGGGGCGGAATCAGTGCTACACTAAAGGCAGCAAATACGGAGGGGGAGAACGGCATGTTCAAGCGATCCAGCGGCGTTTTGCTGCACATTACCTCCCTGCCCGGCCCCTATGGCTGCGGCACATTCGGCGGAGGCGCCCGCCGCTTTGTGGACTTCTTGGCCGAAAGCGGTTTTTCATGGTGGCAGGTGTTGCCTTTTTCACCGCCGGATCTGGGCAATAGCCCTTATACGGCCTATTCGGCTTTTGCCGGCAATCCCATCATGATCGACCCGGAACTGTTGGCTCAGGAGGGGCTGGTTACCCGGCAGGAGCTTCAGGAAGCGGCCGCTGTAGACGATCCTTATACCGTCCGCTTTGACCAGGTCATTCCCACGCGGATGAAGCTACTGCGCACGGCTTACGGACGGGTGCGTCCGGAGTTACGCCGCCGGATCGCCGATTTTGCTGAGCGCGCGCCGTGGGCCCGGCCTTATGCGCTGTTCATGGCCCTGAAAGCGCAATATCAGGGGCGCCCCTGGTATGAATGGCCGGACGGACGCATTCGGCTATACCGCCCGGAGGCGGTAGCGCAGGCGTTGAATCAATTGGCCGGGCCGGTAGATTTTGAACTGTTCGTGCAGTACTGCTTTTTTACCCAGTGGCAGGACCTAAGGGCCTACGCTCGGGAAAAGGGCGTGGGAATCATCGGCGATATGCCCATCTATATGTCTTTGAACAGCGCTGACGTGTGGACCCACCAGCAGCTTTTTGCCCTGAAGGATGGGCGGCCTGAGGCCGTGGCCGGCGTGCCGCCCGATGCCTTTACCGACGAGGGCCAACTATGGGGGAATCCTTTGTATGACTATAAAGCCATGGCGGCCGACGGATACGCCTGGTGGTTGGAACGCATCGGCCGGGCTCTTGACCAATTTGATGCGGTGCGGATCGACCATTTTCGGGGCTTTTCCGCCTATTGGTCGGTGCCGGCCGGGGCCCAGAGCGCCAAGGAAGGGCATTGGGTCAAAGGACCGGGGCTTAAGCTGTTCAAGCGGGTAGCCGACCGATTCCCCGACGCGCCCATCATCGCCGAAGATCTGGGCGTGCTGGATGAGGATGTACATATGCTGCGGGAAAAAACCGGATATCCGGGCATGCGGGTGATGCAGTTCGCCTTTGCGCCGGGTAACGATCCCCATCTGCCGCATAATTACCCGGCAAACGCCGTCGCCTATACCGGCACCCACGATAACAATACAACCCTGGGGTGGCTATGGGAAGCGCCGGAGGACGTGCGATCGTATGCCTGCCGCTATGTGGGGCTGGCAGGCCCCTGGCAGGATGGAGGCCCCCATTCGCCGGCTTGCCGCGCCATGATGCGGTGTCTGTGGCAGTCGCCGGCATCGCTGACCATCGTACCCTTCCAGGATATTATGGGATGGGGCGAAGATACGCGGATGAACCGGCCCGGCGTGCCTGATGGCTGTTGGGCGGTTCGGATCGGACCCGACGCGTTAGATCAGGCGGACCGGCGCTGGCTGAAGCAGCTGAACGACGATTTTGGACGGTCGGGAAAATAAGTTATTGACATATGACAATAATTGAGGTATACTGGGTTCGACAATGAAAGGAGGGTATCCGTGGCACGGCCAACGCAAATGCGGCGTATCTGCGCGCTGCCCCGCAGGCAAAGCTATGAGGACGACGGTACCGGCATCGTACGGGTGATGACGGTAGAGGAGTATGAAGCGCTGCGCCTGATAGACTATGTGGGATTGACGCAGGCGGAATGCGCCAAACAGATGGGCGTGGGACGCACAACCGTGCAGTGGATCTATGATTCGGCCCGAAAAAAGCTGGCGGCCTTTTTGGTGGAAGGCTGTGGGCTGCGAATCGAGGGCGGGCACTATGCGCTTTGCGATCAGCAGAGCGGCTGCCCGCAGGGCCGAGGCTGCTTGCGCAGAGGTTGCCATGGGAATCCGGAAGACGATCAGAAAGGAAGGATCCAGATGATTATTGCAGTAACCTATGATAACGGACAGGTTTTTCAGCATTTTGGCCATACGGAAGCTTTCAAGCTTTATGAGGTAGAGGATCAGAAGGTGGTTTCCAGCCGCATCCTGCCCACGGGCGAGAGCGGACACGGCGCGCTGGCGGGTCTGCTGGCCCGGGAAGGCGTTCACACGCTGATCTGCGGCGGGATCGGGCCTGGGGCTCAGCAGGCGCTGGCCGAGGCAGGCATCGAGCTAAAAGGCGGCGTATCCGGCGGCGCAGATGAGGCGGTAGAGGCTTATTTGGCCGGCACGCTTCAGTTTGCCGCTGGGGCGACTTGCGACCATCATCACGGCGAGGGGCATCATTGCCATGGCGGCCATCATGGCGAGGGACATGGCTGCCACGGCGGGCACCACCACGGCGGCTGCCGGCATGGGGAGTGCGGCCGGTAACGCCGAGTCGGCAAGATCAATCCGATAAGCCAGGGGCGCCAACCGGCGCCTCTTTTTTTGCGGCAGGGCCATTGTACCGCAAGGCGCCATCGGGTATAATAAAGCCGCATATCCATAATCATCGTATCATAAGGAGCAGAGGAGCATGGTTCGGATCCGCCGCGAGGAGCAAGAAGACCACGCGATTGTCGAAGATATTACCAGGAAATCCTTTTATAATTTGTACGTACCCGGATGCTTCGAGCACTATTTGGTGCATATCATGCGGGATCATCCGGATTTTGTCCCGGAGCTGGATTTTGTCATCGAGCTGGACGGGCAGGTTGTGGGCAACATTATGTATACCCGGGCCAGGTTGGTGGATGAAGCCGGAGGGGAGAAGGAAATTCTTACCTTTGGTCCGGTGTGCATTGCCCCAGAGCATCAGCGCAAGGGCTATGGCAAAATGCTGATGGAACATTCCTTTGAAGAAGCTAGGCGGTTGGGGTACGATACCATTGTAATCTTCGGAAGCCCGGCGAATTATGTTAGCCGTGGCTTCCAGAGCTGCAAAAAATATCATGTTTCCCTGGAGGGGGGCAAATATCCGGCTGCCATGATGGTGAAGGAGCTGGTTCCCGGCGGGTTGGCGGGTAAGAAATGGGTCTACTATGAGAGCCCTGTTATGGACGTATCCCCGCAGGATGCCCAGCGATATGACGATGCGCTAGAGCCTATGGAGAAGCTGCATTTGCCCAGCCAGGAGGAGTTCTATATTATGTCGCATTCGTTTGTGGAATAAATAATTTCCTGCTCTGGCATGGGAACCTTTCCCAAAGCGGTGCCATATGAAAAAACGCGAGGCTTCTCCCTCGCGTTTTTTGGTGTATTCACCGAAGGTTATTTGGCGAACTCCATGCAGCGTTTACGATAGTGGAGGTAGTTTTCCAAAGAGACCTCCTCCGGTACGCCGTGGTCGCAAGTGGGAATATAACCGCCCCGGCAGCGCATGGCCGGGAAGATGCGGTCTACCATCCGGTCGATGGCGTCCTTCCCCTGGGCCAGCACACGCTTATCCACGCCGCCCAGCAGAAGCAGATCGGGATATTCCTGGCCGGTACGCACCACATCGCAGCCCGCGGCTACCTCGAAGGGACTCATATAGCTAAGGCCCAGCTCGCGATACAGCGGGATGACCGGATCACAGAAACCGTCGGTATCCACTTGGAAGTGCAGCCGCCGGGCGGCATCCCGTTGGCGGGCGCGGGCGTTATCCAGCAGCTGCTTGTAATAGGGGAAGAGGAATTCCCGAATCATGGCCGGGGAGATCAGCGGCCCATGATTATAGCAAATATCCTCGGCAATGAAGATCTCATCCAGGGTCACGGCCTGCTGATGCAGGGCGATCACGCTGTCTGCCAGGGTGAACCAAGCGCGCATGCAAGCGTGGATCAGATCCGGATCATCATAAAAGGCATACAGCAGCGCTTCCGGCCCGATAAGCGAGCGCAGATACATATAACCGCCGATCAGCCGCTGGGAAATGATGTCGCCCCGGCGGGCCGCCTCGCGGGCGGCGGGCAGAGCGGCCTTCAGCTTGCTGAGCCGCGCGGGATTTTTCGGATCCAGGCGCCAAAGGCAATTCTCCGTAAAGGATGCGATGCTTTTGACGGGATGGTCTTTATATTCAGGCATAAAGCCGTTGCGGCGGCCCTTGAAATATAGTACCGAGCGGCCGGCATAATCCTGTACCAATTCATAATCGCCCAGATCCTGCAGCACCTTTTCCTCAAAGGCAGGCTCGAAGGCCGCTTCGCACCATCCAAGGCCCTCCAGGGCAAAAAGGCCGCCTTTATCATAACCAAAGAATTCGTCCAGATCCGCGTCCCTGGGCAGCCCTTCCTGATACCAGCGGTCTAGGCAGTAGTAGCCGAATTCCCGCTGATAAAAGGGCGCGCCGGGTTTTCGATCATAGAAATCTCGCATTTTTCGCGCGGCGGGCGTCATCGCCTCTCGGGCGGGTAAGGGGATAGGCGTATAGGCTTCCATGGCAGTCTCCTTTCGTTTGATGGATTGCGGTCGTAAGGAAATCGAAACCGCGCCGCAATGGACGGGAGCCGGTGGAATACCGGTTAAAGCAGGGATCAAAGCTCAAGCGGCCGCCGGATCGTATATTGGGGACCGGCAGGGGTGCGCGCTGGGATGAGAGCAGAGACAACAGGCATCCAAGCCGGCGGATTGCGCGCCGGCAATATCGCAGGTGGGCGAACCGCCCACAAAAAGGCATTGCGCAGGGGCGACCCCCAGACGTTCCATGAGTGCGCCGAAGAAAGCCGCGTCGGGCTTCGCCGCTCCAACCTCTTCGGAAATCACAATCGTACGGAAAGGGATCCCCAGACTTTCGATTCGTGGCCGCTGAACGAACGCAAGCCCGCTGGGGGCAACGGCCAGCGAATAGCGGCCTGCCCGCTCCTGCAGCAGCCCTTGAGCTCCGGGCAGAGGCGTCGCCTGCCGGTTCAGTAGCCGAAGAAAGGCCTTCTCCATGACGACGGTTTCGCCAGGGCAGCCCCAAAGCGCTCGGAGGCTATCCTATAATCGCGCAGATAAAGGCGGTATCGCATGTGATATTCTGTATAAACCGCTTCACCATCCATGCGTCCCAGCTCATATCGGTCCCATTTTGCCCAGGAGTCGCCAGGGCCCGATCCAGTTCCTCCTCCAGGCAGGGGCGTCCCAGGGCGGTAAGCAGCCCGCGGATTGCCGACCTTTCAGCCTTCTCATAAGCCAGCAGCGTATCGTCCAAATCAAAGACAATCGCCTCATACATGACGCGCCTCCATCTGCCCCGGCGGATTAACGCTGCCGGGCCCGCAGATACCGTTCGGTCATGATCCGCTCCAGATCGCCGATCCCCCTTGCGCTCATATCGTCCTGAACCTGACGCCACATGCGGGCAACCTCATCCTCCGATTGAGCGGTGACGATCAGCTTGGCCACCTGACGGCGCCAGATCAGGGCCAGCCGAAGCATATCCGGATATTCCGGATCGCCCTGGGTTAAAAGGGCTGCGTTCATCCAGGGGTCCCGGTCTGCGGCAGCCTCGCTGTGGTAGTGTATCTCAGCATCCAGAGCCTGTTGAGCGTCAGCCAGGGCGAACTCGTCCCCATCCGCAGGCTGCGCTTGAATCCGGGCATCCTGATACCAGGCGGAACTCATAAAGGCCCACTTGCCTATGCCCGCGCGCTCATTGCGCAGCGCGGGCTGGTCATAGGGGCTGAGCCATTGCGGCAGGCCTTCGTCTGTGAGCCGGTAGTGCTTTCCCTCCACACCCCATTGTGTGAGGCGCGCGCCCTCTGCGCTTCGCAGGTAGGCAGCGAAGCTGGCGGCCCGCTGTGGGTTGCGGCAGCGCTGGGTAATATAAAGACCAAAGCGCGGCTGGCCATAGTCGGCCGCGACAGCCTGGTAATCGCCCTGATAAGTTAGCGGCTGAGGCAGCGGGCGGTAAGAAAGCCCGTCGGAACCTGTACGGCCGCCCTGCTGGCTGGCGCGGAGATTTTGATTCAAGACGGCCGAAGCGCCTTGCCAGTCGGGACGGAAACTGATGAGGCCCTGGGCAAAAACGAGTCCAGGCTCAAAGGAAGCAGCGCGGCTCGTCAGCTCCTCCCAAGTATATTGCAGGATACCATCCCGATGCCAACGGTTCATCATCGTCAGATAGGGCAGCCATGCGTCGTCGCGCCAAGGGAGGGAGACCTGGCCCAGCGCCTCGTTCCAATAGGGCTCCTGGCGGATGCCCATACTGCTGGCCAGCGGAAAGGTGGCAAAGCAGGCTCCGATGCTGTGAAGGCGCATCAGATCCTGGTTGGTGAGCGTTTCCGCCTGCAGGGCAAGGGCGTCATCAATCTGGAAAAGGCAGCTGACACCCAGCGCCTTCTCCTGCCCCCGCAGCTGATAAAGGGCGCGCTCCAACTCCTCCAGCGAGCGCATGGCCTGGGCGGGAATCTGGTCCGCCAGATCTGCGCGCAGGCAGATCTCCTGCACGCCCTGCTGGCCGAAGAAAGGATTGTCGCCCCGATAGCCGACCGGGCCGCTCAGATAGGCGTTAGGGTCCCGATAGCCCTGCTTCAGCGAGTACAACTGCCCGTCCGCGGCCAGGCTTAGCTGCCGCTCCAGCGGATCAAGCTGCTCCAGCACCCCGGGGCAGGCCTGCTCCATCAGCGGCTCCAGCGGCTGGCAAACCGCCTCGTTCTCCAGATATGCCTCATATCCGCAGGCGAATACCATGTCGCCCAGCGCGTCGGCGGCCAGGGGGACGTCAAGGTTCTCCTGACAGGTCACTTCAAGGGTAACACCGGTTGCCTCCAGGAGCGCTTCGGCGATTTCGTCGCGGAAACCGTCTTCATAGGAAAAGGCCCAGCGTGGGCTGGCATCCAGCTGCATGCCTGGATCGGCCATACGGGCGCCGGATACCAGCAGCAGCGACAGCGTAACAGGGGCGGCTTCTGCGCTGGCGGGCATATCGGGCGGAAGCTCGTGTGCCATCGGCTCGGAGAGGGGGCGACAGGCTGCCAGCAGAACGGCTAGGACCAGCAGGAGAATGATGAATCGGTAAAGACGGATACGCATCCAGATCACCTCCCCATAATGGGCGCTGTATCGCATGATGGATTACCATGATTATGACACAGATCCGGACCAAGGACTATGGAGGAAATTTCCTTTTTATGGAGTTTTAGGCTGTGTATACAGCGGACGGATCCGGTCGATATACTGCTCGCTGGCCAGCAGATTGGTCAGATGCAGTTGGCTCATGGTGCCCAGCAGCGGCACGCCTTCCAGGGCTGTACCAGCCAGCGTAGCCTGAAGCGCGTAGGCAAACCGGTCCGCATAGATGACGCGGATCGTGTTGCGACTGAAATAGGGCTCGATCGAAAGGGGAAGAGGTTCGGTCAGGGATGATTCGTTGTGCATCTTGCCTACCGTCAGTTGGGCCAGCACCAGCGCCTCCTGGCGCGCGTCGCCGTCTGGAGCGGTCAGCGCTTCCTCCAGCAGCTCAGGGAGGTGATTGCCCAAGCACAGCTCGGAAAAGGCGCGGCCGAACCACTTGCTATAGGGAGCATACTGGCGGCGGTATAAGAGGGCTAGGCGCATCAGGCGCTCGGCGGTGCGGGCGGCCAGAATGCGGGAGCCCAGATCGTCCCCTGTCTGGGCGGTGCGCTGGATAAAGGCCTGCTCTTGGGCTAGGTTGGCCCACTGGCTAGCCAGCAGATAGCGCCATACCGCATCCGGATAGAAGGCCAGCTGACGGCGCAGGGCGGTCAGCCCGACCTCATCCTGGAAGACCTCGCCGCTGGTCAGCGCCAGCAGCCGCTGTTCATCAAAGCAAAGCCAATCGGCCTCGTCATAGGCGTCCGGCGGATATTTCCCCAGATATCCCCGCACATAGCCGCCGAGGGTATGAATGAAAATAAGCGGGTTGACGGGGCTGCCCTCTACCGGTTCCGGTACCCGCACACCGCCGTCAGCCGGATCGGGCGCGGAAAAATTTACCGAGAACCCCATAAATTCGGTGGGGAGATTTTGGCGGAATATCTCCATGATCTTTGGAGCCAGCGCAATATCTTCGTCCCGCAGGAAAAGGTAAAAACGTGGGCCCCACATGTGGTCCCGAGACGTGACGTCGTCGTAGCCCAGCACGTCGGAACCATAGCCCAGCAGCGCAGCGGCATAGGGCAAACCGGGAAAATGGGCGGCCAGAAGGGGCTGGCCGCATTCGGCGAAAAAGGCACGGCATAGCTCCAGGCCCTGTAAAGCGGTAGGTTTCATAGCGATCTCCTTCCGAGCCCGGGCAGGGGTTATCCCTTGCCGCCGCGGCTCATATCCAATTCGGCGGGCAGACGCTCCTGCCACAGCTCCAGCAAGGTGGCAAGCTCCTCCCGATATTCGGCTGGCGTTTGATCCGGCCTGGGCGTCAGCTCCTCCAGCGCTTCAAAGCGAAAAGCTTCCGGCCCGTCAGCCATCCAATCCGCACGCAGCACGCCCAGCGCACAGGCGGCGGTATGCTGGGAGAAGGCGAATCGGTTTTCCGCAGCCTTTAGATCGGCTGTGGCCTCCAGAGCGTACCGCCCGGAGGGCAGGTGCACAATGCGGTATACACCGCCCCGCTGGATGCGCGGCTTATAGGCTGCGGTCAAGGCCTTGCGGTCGGAACCCATCAGTATCCCGCCTCCTTTAATACCCGCGCCAGAATGCGCAGCCGCTCGCTGAGCAGTTCGTCATCCTGCATCAAGGCATCCCGGAAAAGGGCGATATCCTCATCAATGCGCTCGTTATCGGTGGCTACGGCCACATTGAGCGCGTCGCCCTGCATACCGATCCGGTCAATCTGGGGATGATCCGGATCGTACAGCTTGGGGTAGCGGTAGGCTTCGCGAAAATAGGCTTCGGTACGGGCCACCAGGATGGCCAAATCGATGACGCGGGTGAGCGGCAGCTCTTCCGACTGACGGGACCATTTTTCGCCGGTATAGCGCCATACCTTTGCGGAGATTTCCACGCGTCCACGATCGTTCCACTGAGCCAGGCCCAGCGACAGCCCTTTGGCGTCGGAATCGTAGCATTTGCGACCGTCGACGCGCTCATAGTTTTCCGAAACAATGACCGGTTTATGCTTCAGTGTAGTAGGGATCTTCATGATACGCCTCCTTGATAATGAAAGTAAATGACTAAATTACTAATTTACTAAATATTACCCGGAATGAATCGTATTGTCAATATCTCTTGCCTTGGACAAAGACGCAAAAAGAGCCTGCCTTAGGCAGGCTCTTTGGTATGAAAGGAAAGTCATGCAGCGATTTTGGCTTCTGAACGCCAGTTTGCGTGTTCTTTATTCAGCGCCTGGCCTGCGCTTAGATGACGGTTGGCGTAGCTGACGAAGTTTTCCCCCAGCTCCTGACGGATGCTGTCGGGCATGGCTTCCATGATACGGGCCATTAGGGCATAGCGCTGATCAAAATAATCGATGAGCTCGCCATAGCAGGCGTCAACCTTCGACTCCAGCTGGAGAAGCTGGGCCCGGGCTTTGGCGGCGCGGGCCATGTAAGCCCGGTAGGCGGCCTGCCGGGAGATGCCCTTAAAAGCCTTTACCAGGCCGATTACGCCGCACACAGCGACTACCGCCATCCGGAGAATCGGCAGGCAATTGGGAAGGTTTACGAGATACTCTAGGCCATAGGTAAGGATTAGCGTCACAAGGACGCCGCAGATGATCCCGCCCCAGAAGGACTGCAGAAGGATCCAACCGACAATGGCGATCACGACGCCGATAATCATATAGATATCCTCGTCGGGATGAAAATTCGCCTGCGCCGCCGGATGCCAAAGGAAAAAGACTGCGGCCGCGGCGGCTATGAACAAAAGGCCCCATAAAAGCTGGGGGAGGCCCACGGTCGAATGCTTCTGATAGGCCTTGGCGTTGTCCAGCTCGGTGCGGGCCTTGGCAAGATTGTCGCGCAGTTGCCGTTCCTGCTTCCCATAGGCTGGAGCGGCAAGCTTGGCCTGCGCCTTGGCCGAGATCGACGAAATATTGAGCAGCGCGTTCAGAATCGAATCGACCGGCCGGTTCATGGGTAAGCACTGGGTCAGCGCAAGCTCGCTGGCATCCAGCGAGGCTTGGTATTCCTTGAGGTTATACTGGCACACAGCCAGGAAAGCGGAGCAAAGGGGATCGCCGGCGTCGGCCCCGCGCTGGGCCCAATCCCTGGCTGTAGCGGTGTTTGCAATGGCTCCGCCCACGCCGTTGAGATAGCGGCGGCTTAGCTCGGCTTGAGCCTGGGTATCGCCGCCCAAGGCGGCGCTGCGTAAGGCGCTGAGCGTGTATCCCTCCAGATCACCGCCGGAGGGCATGGCCGTCGGCCCTGGTTCAACGGTAAGCTTCCCAGTCTTTCCGGTAAGATCCCCGGAGCCCCATTTTTGGTTGTCCTGCTTAAAATCCATCTTCCCCATCCTTCCCAAGATTGGTCTAAATATAAAATTCACGCCCAAATTATACGCTTTTTTAGGAGAAATTTCAATGCGCCCCTATCGCTTGAAGACAAAGAAAGCGCCGCATGCCCTGCGGCGCTTATCATATGGATGGGGACGGTGCCGGCGCTCCGCCTTAAGAGAGGCGGATACCATAAACGCTACCGGCACGGGTTCCGACTACCAGCATGTCGTTGAAAATCGCCGGCGAACCCTCTACGTTGCCGTCCAGGGCGAGCGTGGACAGCACCGTGCCGGTGGAGCCCTCGATGAGCATGAGCGTGCCGGAAGAGTCGGCCAGCAGGATATAGCCCTTTCCTTCGGGGGTATAGACAGCGGTGGGAGAGGACCAGCAGTACCGGTCCAGCGGCGTTTGCCAGGCTACGTTGCCGGTGTCCTTCTCATAGGCGACCAGCAGCCCCCGGCCGCCGCCCTCCTTGGTCTTGGCCGGGCAGAAAATAATGAAGTTCTCCATGTCGCCCCGGCCGTTTAAGGGCGTGGCCAGGCTGCCGCCGTTGACATCCTCGGAATAGACGCAGCCGATGGTATGCTCCCACAGCAGTGCGCCGGTCATGGCGTCCAGCTTTTGCATATGGCACAGGCCGCCCACGCCCTGATGATCCACCTGGCAGGTGACATAGAGGGCAGCCTTGTCGGCGGACTCGCGATCCAATACCAGCGAGGCGTCGATGTCGTCCACGCAGTTACGGGTCCAGACCGCGTCCATGGTAGTGGTATCAAGGCAGGTAACAAGCCCGGAGTTGTCGGCGGTGAATAGGTAGGGCCCCAGCGCAGCCGGCGAGTTCTCGCTGCCCAGCCGTTCACTGATGTCGGATTTATACCGGTAGATGGTGACCTGGGGATCCACGCTGATACCATGCTCTCCGCCCAGCGTGGTATTGAGTTCGATCGAGTAGATAAGGCCGTTTTCGCCGGTCAGCAGCACGGTATCATGGGCGCCGTCCACCAGGCAGACGCTGTCAAAGGCCCCCCATTTACGGTGCGCCAGATCGGTGAGCCCCGGCTGCACGTAAAGCTCGGCTTGATCCACCAGCGAGTAAATCCGCCAGCCGATGGTATTGCGTTCGTCTCCGTTGTTGGGAATCCCTTGGCCCACATAGAGCAGCGGATAGCCTCTGGGGTCAATGGAGACGGAGCCTTTGATGGGATAGCCTAGGTTGATGGGATCGCGGGTAGGTTGGCCGTCCTCTGCGTCCAGAAAGTAAATTTTCCCATCCAGGGTGCCGTAAATCACCTCGATCAAGCCGGACTTGCCTTTTTTCTCGGCGTTAAGGTTCATCTGGGCGCGCTGTTCGTCGCTCCAGCGCACCATGACCGGCTGGCCATTCCAGCCTACGCCCGTCCATTTATCGATGGCGCCGATCTTTTTGCGCCAAGCGATGCTCATCTGGCGATCCGTTAGCGCTGCGGAGCCGTAGCTGCCGCCGCTTCGGAAATGGTCGCCCCGGAAGGTTATCACGCCCTCCAGGGAGGAGTATTGCTGAGGCGCGCCGAAATATAGCGGCGTGTCCCGACGGTAACTGTCGATGACCGTATCCCCGCTGAGCCGCCGGTAACGCAGATTCACCAGGCTGGGCTTGGTAGCGTCGTCAGCGGAGGCAGACGCGGTAAAAAAAGGCGTCGGCTCAGGCGTGGCCGCGGGCCCTTCCGGAACGGATGCGGCGGTGGGATCGCCGGCAATGGCGGCCGGCGGCGGGGAGGCGGTGGGCAGAGCGTCCTGTTGTGCCGGCGTAGGGCGGTCCATGCTCAGCAAAATGCTGATGGCACAGACACAGGCCACCGCCAGGCATAAAGGGACAAGCCACATTGCAAATGGATTTTTTCTTTGATGGCGGATGTGTCGCATGGTTATTTCCTCCCCCTTATGATGACCAATGTCTAGGACGAAAAAATGCGCGGCCAAATGTTTCAGTTATGTGACAATTCTGCGAAGACTACCTTACAAGGAGATGGATGCATGGAGATCATGGTGGAAAAGGAGCAGTTTTGGCTTGGGCGGTATGATGCGCCGCAGCGGTTCCCGGAGCAGGGGCCTTGCTTTGCCGCATGGATTCGAGGCGAGTATTCGTTGCTGGCGCCAAAGCTGCCCGGACAGCCTGGACGCAGCCAGGGCCCTTGGGGCTGCTTGGGGGTTTCGGGGACGCTCGATTTGTCGCTTGTGGGCGTTATGGAACGGCTGAGCCGGTGCCTGTCGGAAGCAGGCGTCCCGTTGCTGGCCCAGTCCACCTATGATACGGATTACCTCTTTGTTCCGCAGGAATTGCTGGGCAAGGCGGTGGAGGCGTTGCGGGCGGCGGGTTTCTCCGTACGCGGAGCAGCTGGGAATGATTCGGCCGGGGCCGCGTCTAAAACGTAGGATCGATTGATCCAAAGATAAGGAGGGATCCAAATGCGGGCGATCTATCGCATAGGCATATTGACGGCGGCGGTACTGATGCTGGCTGGCGGCTGCAGCGGCAGCCGGGCGCTGACCGGAGCCGAGCTGGAGGCGGCGCAAAGCGCCTATGGCAGCTATGCCAGCACCATGAGCCTGGAGGAAACGCTGGACTGGGCCGATGCGGTGATCCAGGTGGAAGTTCTGCATAGTAACGCCCTGCCGGAGCACTTAGCCGGGCGGAGCGAGGCCGTACCGGTGCATGTGGAGCAGGCCATATGCGGCAGCGTGGCTGATAGCGATGCGGTCAACGATCGGGCTACCGCTGTGCTGTGGGCCCAATCGGGGCGGCCGGCTTTGCAGGCGGGACAGAAGCTGATTTTGGCGGTGCGTGAGCGTGACCTCGGCGAAGGGGAAATGGTCTTTGACTATGACGCCGGCATGATGTTCTATCTTTACGAGGACGAGTATCTAATCGCCGCTACGGATGACAACGACTCTGCCGGCATGGACGGGCAGACACTGGAGGGGCTGACAGAAAAACTGTGGCCGATCTTTCATCCTGGGCAGACGCAGTTTGCGCGCTCCATGCTCAGTGCCGACGAGCGTCAGGCGCTTTTGGAAGACTCGCCTTTTTCATGCGATGTGACGGGCGAGCGGATGGATTACGGCAGGCTGCGGGGGGTCCTTCGGGCCTGCGACCGCGATGTGGCGCGCCTGGATCTGATGATTGTGCAGGCGGGGGGGCGGCTGGCATTGGTGGAGGAGCTGTACTCTGGAGGCGGTGAACGGCTGCAGCGGCTGCCGGAAGCGCTTTCAGATTTACCCGAAGGCACAAGGTTGATCGTGGGGCAGGGAGAGGCGATTTATGGGCTGAATGATTCGGATCAGCTGATTTGCCTGACGCCGGAAACGAAAAGCTTTACCCTCACGGGCACTACCTTGCAGGAATTTACCGGTAGCCTAGAAAAGATCGCCCCATAGAGGGGGGAAGGAGCAAAAGATGAAAGGATACTTTTCCATTGTACCAATCATGGAAGGCGTGACCCATATCGGCGACCGGATGCATGTATATGCTACGCTGATCACCGGCAGCCGGGAAGCCATTGTTTTTGACACGACCAACGGGATCGGAAACCTCCGGGAGCAGGTGGAGAGGCTGACCAAGCTGCCTTACCGGGTGATTGCCAGCCACGGCCATGGCGACCATACCCGCGGTAACTACCAGTTTGACCGGGTTTGGCTGCATCCGGATGATTTCGCCATATGCCAGGAATGGAACGGCGACGAAGCCCGGGCCGATTCCCTCAAAAGCGCCCAGCGTGCCGGGTTGGTCCCTGAAGATTTTGACACGGACGCCTTCCTTCGGGGCGGCCCGGGCCGGCTGGAAGCGCTGGATCCCAAGGCGGTATTCGACTTAGGCGGCCTGACGGTGCAGGTAGTGCCGATGCCGGGGCACACGCCGGGTTCGGTGGGCCTGCTGCTCCGGGAACGGCGGCTTCTGCTTACCTCGGACGCCTGCAATCCCATGATGTGGATGTTCCTAAAGGGCGCGTTATCGATTCCTGCATGGGCCCGGATGCTGGAGCAGGTCAAAGGGCTGCCCTTTGACCAATTCCTTCCGGCGCATATCCCGAACCTTTTGCCGAAATCGCGCTTTGACGTCTATTTGGACACGGCCAAACAGGCCAATATGCGCGACGCTGTACCGATGAAGCATCAGCCGAGGCTGGAAGGGGGCGCCCGGGCTTATGTGTATTCGCTGGGCCCCATCACCGGCGAGGAGCAGCTGGAGGATATCGATTTTACGGCAATTTACTTCCGGCCGGAGCAGCTGGAGGACCAATAAGCGACGGATCTTTACGCCAAGCCGGAAAAAAATCCGGCTTTTTTTCACATTTCGTGAAAACCAGGTTGAAAACATAGAAATACAATAGTATTATAATCTTTACTATTGATGTATCTCCCGATGGGAAAGGAGCTTGTTCGATGAAGATCTCGACAAAGGGCCGTTACGGCCTGCGCATTATGCTGGATTTGGCGCTGGCGCCGCAGGGCGAATATGTATCCATTAAAAGCATCGCTTCCCGCCAATCTATCTCGGAAAAATATATGGAACAGATCGTTACAACGCTGAACCGGGCCGGCTTTGTAAAGAGCGTCCGAGGCGCTAGGGGCGGTTATATGCTGGCGCGGGATCCCGGGGACTATACGGTGGGGATGATCCTGCGGCAAATGGAGGGTAGCCTGGCCCCGGTGTCCTGCCTGGATACCGGAGCGGAGGATTGCGAGCGGTGTAACCGGTGCGTCACTGTCCAGGTATGGAAGCAGCTTAAGGATGCCATCGACGGCGTGGTTGACCGCATCACATTAGCGGATCTTGTCAATTGGGATCGCGAACAAAACGGCTTGGCTGAAGACGGTGAGGCGGCCGTCTCCGAATAGGCGAAGAACCCTATCGTATAAAGCCGGCTCCCAGTAGGGGCCGGCTTTATGCTGATTTTGGCAGGATAAATGCAAGGCGTAAGCATGATTTGCCCCTCGGCTTTTGACAGCCGCAAAAGACGATGTATAGCGCCATAAACGTGTGATCATATATGAATACTATATAAAATGACGAAAGAGGCGGCATGATGCGGTACATGGATCTTCTGCGGTGGTCTTTATCGGCGGAGACGGGCGACCGAATATGCCGACCGGGTTCAACGGTTTTTCCCATTATTTCGTAAAGAAGCGTCTGGCATGAAACCATCCAATGATCACACCTGGCGCTTTGAGACCCTGCAGCTTCAAGGAGGACAGGAAGCGCCGGATCCGGCTGCCGGAGCCCGTGCGGTGCCCATCTACCGGACGGCGTCCTATGTATTCCAGGACAGCGCCCACGCATCCGGCAGATTTGGCCGGACCGGCGCGGGGAACATCTATGGGTGGCTTACCAATACCACCCAGGAAGTGCTGGAAAAGCGGCTGGCTGTGCTGGAGGGCAGCGCATCTTTATTCAGGGACATCCAGAATACGAAACTGAAACCTTGGCCCAAGCATACCGGCGCGACCGGGAACCGGGCCTTGACGTGGATATTCCCGCACACTATTTCCCGGGGGACGATCCCGTGAGGACACCAGCCGTGTCTTGGCGCTCACACGCGCAGCGTTTATATACAAATTGACCGAATTATTATCTCTATCAGGCGACGGCTGACGGCCTGGGCAGCTGCAGCCAGGGGAGGCGAAAAAGGCCCCCGGATCCAACCGGATCCGGGGGCTTAGCATGCTTGGGTGCTGGTCATACTTTCAGAACGGCAACGATGGTCTGCATTCGTCGGATGACGTTCTCTGCAAGCTGCTTATGATAGCGCACGGCGGGGATGATCATGCTGATCCCGGCCAGGTATTCGCCGGCAGCGTTGCAGACGGGCACGGCCAGACAATACGCATCCAGCGGCGGTTCGTATTTGATGCAATAACCGTCAGCCTGGGTGTCGTTGGTGGTCTCCAGCAGCTCCTGCGGCACGCAGATCGTGGGATTGCGTTGGGCCAGCATCATAGCGAAGGCGGAGTTTTCCATCGTTCCCCTAGTGCCCACCAGGCTGGTCATCCGCAGCGGATGGGTGCATTCCACGGTATCGATATAGAGCACCTCGTCTCTGGCCAAGGGGATGGCCAGATGGGTGGTTTCGTCAAATTCTTGGCATAGTTCGTCAAGGTAGGGGCGCAGCGTGTTCTTTATCATAAGCTCCTCTTGGCAGCAGATCCCAAGCTGGAAAAGCTTGAGCCCTAGATAATACCGGTTGGTAAAAGGATCTTTTTGAATGAGATTCCAGCGCTCCAGGGTGGAGATAAAACCATGCAGCGTGGTAACCGCCATGCCCAGCCCCCGGCTGATCTGAGAAAGCGTGGCCTTGCCGTTGTGGTCGGCAATATAGTTCAGAATCAGCATGGCTTTATCGACCGATTGGATTGTTTTCATTTTTCCCTCCTCTTCGGCGTCGGAGATAGGCCAGCCGATCGCGTATTGACATCCATAGTACCACGGCGCTTGACAAAGTGCAATAGCTGTGATACACCTGCCGTGAGGGTTAAAAAACGTTGCCCGGTAAAGAAAATTCGGAGGTATAGGATGATTACGGTCGTGGCAGATTTTATTGTGCACAGGCAGGATAAGCAAAAATTGATGGAAGCGGCCCGGGAACTAATCGCCCAAAGCCGGAAAGAGCCGGGCAATGTCAGCTATGATCTTTATGAACAGATAGACGGCCCTTGCCACATGAGCTTCATTGAACGCTGGCGGGATCAGGCTGCGCTCGACCAACACATGGCTTCCGAACCCTTTAACCGGCTCTGCGCCCAGATGGGGAACTATCTGGAGCAGCCCATGACGATCACCCGGTACAGGGAGAGCGAGGCCGGACAATAGCCGATGCAGCTTCCTTTTATGCGCGGGAGATGATACAATAAGCATCTAAGTATCGTGAAATGGGATGGATAGAAAACAACGGAGGTGCGTTGCCGTGGAGGATTACCGATCGCTGCTGGAGCTATGCCAGGGAAGGGCGCTATATGTGCAAGCGCATAATTTCCCGGATCCCGACGCGCTGGCTTCAGGTCATGGCCTGTGCCGGTTCCTGGCGGCCCATGGGCATACGCCTACGCTATGCTATGACGGCTTGCTGGATAAGCGCGCCGGCAAGCGAATGGTGGAGCTATTCTCCATCGACGCGGTGCCGCTGGCGCAATTGCCCCCCTTGGGGGACGACGCTGTGGTGATCTGCGTGGACAGCCAAAAGGGCAACGCCAACCTGACGCCGCTGGAGACGGAGGTATCCGCCTGCATCGATCATCACCCGACCTTTGTGCCGGCTCAGTATGACTACTGCGACATCCGCAAGGTGGGCGCCTGCTCCAGCATAATCGCCCAGTATTTCCAGCAGGCCGGCCTCCCCTGCGATGAGGACACGGCCAGCGCGCTGCTCTTCGGCATCAAGATGGATACGCGCCAGTTCGCCCGCGGAGTTACCCCGCTGGATATTGAGATGTTTCAATTCCTGAACCAATACTGCAATGGGCAGCGATTGGAACGTTTGGCCTCTAACCGCATGGCCTTTGCCGATTTGCGGGCCTATGCCAGCGCCATGGAGACCATTCAGATCTATGGATCGGTGGGGTTCGCCCAAATCGAAATCCCCTGCGCTGACGATCTGATTGCGATGATTTCGGATTTCTTCCTTTCGTTGGATGAGATTGAGCTCTCGGTGGTATATTGTTTTCGAGAGGATGGCGTTAAGTTTTCGGTGCGATCTAAGACGGAACGGGTGCATGTCGGGGAATGGGTACGGCGAGCGCTCCATGATCTGGGAAGCGGGGGCGGGCATGCCTATATGGCCGGCGGTGTAATCCCGCCGAAGAAGATCGAAGAGTTGGGCCCCTATCCCGATGAAACCATACGCGACCGCTTTCTGGCTGCGCTGCCAGCGGAAGCATAAGGCGATTCAAAAGACCGATAAGATGAGATAGGCTTTACGCCGCAGGGGAAGTACCCTGCGGCGTCTTTTTTTGCGTTTCATGCGTGTAAAGTAATTCTCGACAAAGTCGAAAATAATAGAAAAAATCATACTAATGACGATGGCGCCTATGACCTTGTCTTTTCCGCTTCAGCTTTTCACTGGATACCGGAGGAAATCGGATACGCCAAAGTTTATGCCATGCTGAAAAGCGGAGGTGCTTTCGCCCGGTTTGCCAACCATCCATACTGCGATAAAGGCAAGCCCGCCCTTATGGAAGAAATTGAAGCGCTCTATGGGCAATATTATGACAAATTTTATCGGTCCAAGCAGCAGCTGCCCCAAGAATACGGGAGGGAACAGGCTAAGGCTCGGGCGATGGTTGCGGAAAAGTATGGCTTTACCGATATTCGCTATGCCCTGTTCCAGCGAACGCGGGTTTTCTCTGCGCAGGAATATGTTGCTTTGCTCGGCACGTATTCCGATCATATTGCGATTGAAGAGTCGGTCAGGAAGGAATTTTTCGCTGGGATTGAAAATGCGATCATCCGGCATGGAGGCTCCATCACCCTCTACGATACCCTTGATTTGCAGCTTGCCCGAAAGCCATAATGCGTCCTTGCGGAAAAAATTCGGTTATAAAAGAAAAGCCGGCGGAGGAAATGGCCAATCCGCCGGCTTTTTCTATATTGTTATCAGTCATAAACGAATGCAAGGGCAATCAACCACCGGATTCATCATGGCCGCCGCCATCTTCCGGCTGATCCAAATAGTGATCCATATTGCGCCGGATATGCTTTTTGTTGCGCCGGCGAAGCAGGATAACGGCGGTAACGCCGCCCGCGATCACAACAATGCCCGATAGAATCGTCCAAATCAGCCAGGGCGCCGGCCCAGCGGATCCCTCCCGCGCGCCGGATACGGCCAGCGCTTCACCTTCGGATGATTCGGGCGTTTGCAGCGGGGGTGAATTAGCCAAAAGTTCAAAGGACTTTTCTTCGCTGTAGGACTGCCCCATTTCATCCTCGTAGGAGACAATCAAGCGGCAGGTCAGCGTGCCGGCTGTTTGCGGCGTAATCATGACGTCCATGGTACTGGTAGACCCGGGATCCATGTTGCCAGCAAAGAAATCCTCGCCGGATATGGTGCCGCCGCTCTCAAGCTTGACCAGCACATTGGAAAGCCTGGAACGTCCCATATTATAAAGGTTAACCATTAGATTGGCCGATTCTCCCACGGTTACCGCCTCCGGCACCAGGGTAATGTCGGAAAGGGTCAGCTTGGCCGTTTGATGCACGGGAATGGAGACGGAATCCTCTGTACTGTATTGGGCAGCGTCCTTGCCTTCATAATCCACCTTTACACTGAGTCCATAGCTTTGCGGCGCAAGGTCGGTTTTCGTATTCATCTCCATGGAGATGGTTTCCGAAGCACCGGGCTCCATCTCGCGGATAAACACCGTGGACGAACCGGATACGGGCAGAAACACCCCTTCATCATCCGAAGTGATGGCCACCCGCATGTTGGACACCGTGACCTCTTCAGAGGTATTGGTCAGCGTAAGCTCCAGGGTAAAGGGCTCCCCGGCCATGACCTTTTCCGGCGCCGTGGTGAAACCGGATACGATCAGCCGCGGCGTGGATTCAGGCTTTTTTGCAGGCGCAGTAGCCGGCTCAGTGTGGGTGCTGCCGGCTAGGGTTGCGTTGACCACCTTCACATACAAAAGCGCCTCAACTGCAACGGGCGCTCCGTTTTCCTGATATTCCACGGTAAGGCGCAGCGGATAATACCCGCTGGGCGCATCCTTGCGCACGTCGAATTCAAAGGATACGAGCCCCTTGTTCTGGCCGCTGGCAGCATTTCCCAGGTCGGCGGTGGTCAGGTCTTCAGGCAAGGTAGCGGGATCGGCCGTATTGACGATGGCCTCTTCCCAGAAGGCGTTGGTAATCTTAAAAGGAAAGGAGGCTACGTCGTTGGATACGACAGGCGTAATTTTCATATTGATGGCGGCCGCATCGCCCACGTTGGTAATATCTAAGGTTAAAGTCTTTTTTTCGCCATAGGTAAAGGTAATCGCTTCTTCGCCGGCCAGATCCTTGCCGATTTCAAGCTCCACATGACCGGAGTTCTCCGCAGAAGGTTCGGTAGCCGTAAGGGACGCGTCTGGGACGGTAGCCGTCTCGGATTCCGGCGAGGCAAAAGCCGCTGCGGGCACCCAAAGGCAACCGGCCGCCAGGACCAGCGCCAAGAGGGACGCGCATAGCTTAGTTTTCATCGGTATCTTCCTCCTTAAGGAAAGGGACGGACAAATCCCCCGGGATGGTGAAAGGCGGCAAGGCGGCCTGAAAAGCACAGGGCCTTATTCGCCTATTTTGCATGTACCATTATAGGGCAAGCATCCAGTGAAAGCAAACAATTAGCCGCCAACTTAATATCCTTGTAACAGTGCTGCAATAACTTCCCGCCGCTGGTAGCGGTTGGGAAACGAATGTGGTATAGTAAAATGGAAAAATTTAGACAGGAGGCGCAAATGGGCAATCTGACCATCCGAAACAACCGATTTGAGCTGGACGGCCAGCCGGTCCGGCTGCTGTCGGCGGCAATGCACTATTTCCGCACGCCCCGGGCCTACTGGCGCGACAGGCTGCTAAAGCTGAAGGCGGCGGGATTTAACGCCATCGAAACCTATGTGGCTTGGAACCTGCATCAGCCCAGCCCGGAACGGAAATACTGCTTTGAGGATATTCTGGATCTGGAAGCCTTTATTCGCCTGGTCGGCGAGATCGGCATGCACGCAATTGTGCGGCCCGGCCCCTATATTTGCACGGAATGGGATTTCGGAGGCCTGCCCTGGTGGCTGTTGGCCGATGACAATATCCGCCTTCGGTGCATGAATAAGCCCTATCTTGCTGCGGTGGATCAATGGTTTGACGAGCTGATTCCACGGCTATGTTCCCTGCAGTCCACGCATGGAGGCCCGATTATCGCCATGCAGGTGGAGAATGAATACGGTTCCTATGGCAACGACGCCCAATATCTGGACTATCTTCGGCAGGGGATGGTGTCCCGAGGCATAGATGTGCCCTTATTTACCTCTGACGGACCCACCGACTTTATGCTGCAGGGCGGAACTCTGCCGGATGTGTTTAAGACGGCCAACTTTGGCTCCCGCTCGGCGGAAGCTTTCGCCAAGCTTGCCGAATATGAAAAGAAGGGCCCTATGATGTGCATGGAGTTCTGGATCGGCTGGTTCGACCATTGGGGCGAGCCCCACATTACCCGTACAGCCGAGGATGTGGCCCAAGAAACGGAGGCTATCTTAGCTAGCGGCGCATCGGTAAACTTCTATATGGGTCATGGCGGTACCAATTTCGGCTATATGGCGGGAGCAAACTATGGCGGGCATTACCAGGAGGACGTATCCAGCTATGACTATAACTGCCTGCTGACCGAGGATGGACGGCCTACGGACAAATACTGGGCTGTCCGCGAGGTGCTGAGCCGCTATACGCAGCTGCCGGATATGGAGCTTCCGGCACCGGCGGAGCGAATTGCCCCCGGACGGATCGCCTTGGACGAATGCGCGGCGCTGCTGGACAACTTGGCAGCGCTGGATCCCACGCCCGTTCATGAGGCCTGCCCCGAACCCATGGAAAAGGTGGGCCAGGGATATGGCTATATTCTGTATCGCACGCATATTTCCGGCCCCCGCGGGGAGTTTCCCCTAATCTTGGATGAGGTTCACGACAGGGCAGAGGTATTCCTGGACGGGGTCTGGGTAGGGCGCGTAATGCGCGACGGCCCTAAAGACGCCATCCGGATTTCGATCCCTGAGAGAGGGGCGAGGCTGGACGTATTGGTGATGGGCGGCGGCCGGGTCAATTACGGCCCCTATTTGGCTGATCATAAGGGAATCACAAAGCGAATCAGCCTGGGCCAGCAGAATCTATACCATTATGATATCTACCGGTTGCCTATGACGGACCGAAGCCGCCTAAACTGGACAGCGCAGGCGAAGGGCCCGGCCTTTTACCGGGGAAGGTTTACGCTGGAGAAGACCGGCGATACCTTCCTGAAGGTAGATGGCGGCCATCGCGGGGAGGTATGGATCAACGGTTTCCACCTGGGACGCTTTGATGAGCGTGGCCCCCAGCAAACCCTCTATGTCCCCGCGCCCCTGCTGAATGCTGGTGAAAACGTCGTAGAAGTATTCGACCTACAGGGCGGGTTGGAAGGCGGCGTGCAGCTGCTGGATGGCCCGATCCTGGATCGACTAAAGGAAGAAGGAGCAACCCATGAAAGATCCGCGAATTAGCCAACTCGCACACAACCTGATTTTCTATTCCTGCCGTGTAAAGCCTGGAGACAAGGTGCTGATTGAAGCGACGGGCCAGCATTTCGAGCTGGTGAACGCACTGGTAGCGGCCGCTTATGAGGCGAAAGCCCTGCCCTTTGTATGGCAGCGGGAGGCCTCCACGCAGCGCGCCCTGCTCATGCATATGACCAGAGAGCAAATGGAGTTCCTAGCCCAGCGCGACGCCGAATTTATGAGCCAGATGGATGCCTATATCGGCCTGCGGGGCGGCGATAATGCTTCAGAAATGAACGACGTGCCCGGCGATCAGAATCGGGCCTACGCCAAAATTTATTCTGCCAAGGTGCACACTGGGATCCGCGTGCCTAAGACGCGCTGGTGCGTGCTGCGCTATCCTTCGCCGTCCATGGCCCAGATGGCCGATATGAGCACCGAAGCCTTTGAAGATTATTACTTTAACGTGTGCAATTTGGATTATTCCAAGATGAGCCGCGCCATGGACGCGCTGAAAGCGCTAATGGAGCGCACGGATCGCGTGCGCATTACCGGCCCTGGGACGGATCTGAGCTTTTCCATCAAGGGTATTCCGGCGATTAAGTGCGACGGGCTTTGCAACATTCCCGACGGCGAGATCTATACCGCGCCGGTACGTGAATCGGTCAATGGGCGGATTACCTATAATACCCCGGCGCTGTATCAGTCCAATACCTTTGAGCATATTTCCTTCACCTTTGAGAACGGCCGCATCATCGAAAGCAGCGCGAATTTGCCCGAGCAGCTGGAAGCGGTGCTCAACACCGATGAAGGCGCGCGTTATATCGGCGAATTCTCTTTCGGCGTCAATCCTTATATCAACGTACCCATGAAGGATACGCTTTTTGACGAAAAGATTGCCGGCTCCATCCACCTGACGCCCGGCAACTGCTATGACGAAGCGCCCAACGGCAACCACAGCGCCATCCACTGGGATCTTGTGCTAGTGCAGACCCCAGCCTATGGCGGTGGTGAGATCTATTTTGACGATGTGCTGATCCGCAAGGACGGCCGCTTTGTGCTGCCGGAGCTGGAGTGCCTGAATCCGGAAAACCTGATGTAATATCCGGAAGCGCTGCGGCGGAAAGGTTCAGCCCGGGCCCCAGATAAGGACGAGAAGTTATGGCAAAGGCGGGCGAAGGCCGCCGGGGCCTTCTGTGAAGCCAGCGAC
>CAJFUN010000045.1 GCA_904420205.1 Candidatus Parachristensenella avicola
GCCTTGGACACCATGGGATGGTTGACCGGCCTGCCATTGACATACAGCATCTCATAGGTACGGTTCCCGCGACTGACCACCGGCTCGCCCACACAGCCCTCCACGCGGATACCGCCCTCCTCCCCCTGGACCATCACCATATGCGCAGCGATTTCCTTACCCAGCACCGAATAAACGGCGTTGCGCAAGCTGCCGTCCCCCTGAGAATGATAAACCGTCTTTCCATGGGAAATAAAACGGAAGGACACCGAGGGATTCGCTAAGATCAGCCGGCTCATCACGCTGCCCACCGCGCCTGCCTCCGATTGGGCCGAGCGCAAAAATTTCAGCCGAGCCGGAGTATTATAAAACAAATCCCGCACCCATAAGGTCGTGCCGTCTGGGCAGCCGGCGTCGGTTATTTCGCCCAGCTGGCCGCCTTCATTGGTCACCCGCAGCCCGGCTTCATCCCCGCGCCGCTTCGTGGTCAGCTCCACCCGGGATACGGCGGCAATGGAATACAGCGCCTCGCCCCGGAATCCCATTTGGCTGATGTGATACAGATCCTCCAGCGTAGCAATTTTGCTGGTTGCATGCCGCTGGAAAGCCAAGGCTACATCTCCCCGAGCGATCCCGCAGCCGTTGTCGCTTACGCGAATGCCCTTTTTGCCTCCATCCTGGATTTCCACGGTGATGAGCGTGCTTCCTGCATCCAATGCGTTTTCCACCAGCTCTTTCACCACGGCGCTGGGACGCTCCACCACCTCGCCCGCCGCAATCTGGCGGGCCACTTCATCGGCCAATACGTGAATGCGGGCGTTTTCCTGAGCCATTATTTCATCTTCTCCTTCAGGCGGTTCACTAGATACAGGGCATCAATGGGCGTCATCTGATCTACGTCTAACGCTTTAATCTCTTCCAAGATATCGTGGTAGGGCAGAAGGGCTGCAAAGTCCATCTGCTGGGTCCGGGTATCCTCCGGCCGGTTCAGCCGTTTCCCTGCCTCATCGGCGCTGCTGCGCACCGCCTTGGAGTTGAATTTCGAGGCCTCCAGCCGCTCCAAAATCTCCCGGGCGCGGGCTACCACTGCCTCGGGCAAGCCGGCTAACTGGGCCACATGAACGCCAAAGCTTTTATCGGCTCCGCCCCGTACAATGCGGTGCAAAAAGACCACCGTATCGCCTGCCTCGCGTACGGCTACGCAGTAATTGCGCACGCCCGCTACCTTCCCCTCCAGCTGGGAAAGCTCATGATAATGGGTGGCAAAGAGGGTTTTGGCCCCAATAGCATCGCGGTCACAGAGGTACTCGACCACCGCCCAGGCAATGCTCAGGCCGTCAAAGGTGCTGGTCCCGCGACCGATTTCGTCTAAGATCACCAGGGATTGGCTGGTCGCGTGCTTGAGGATATTCGCCACCTCGCTCATCTCCACCATAAAGGTACTTTGGCCCATAAAAAGGTCATCCGTAGCGCCAATACGGGTAAAGATGCGGTCCGTCAGCGGAATATTGGCCGAGAGCGCTGGGACAAAGCTGCCCATATGCGCCATCAGGGTGATAAGCGCGACCTGGCGAAGGTAGGTGCTTTTGCCCGCCATATTGGGGCCGGTAATGATTAAGAACCGGTTTTTATCCATATCCATCTGGGTGTTGTTGGCCACAAACCGCCCCGTCTCCAGCGACGCCTCCACCACCGGATGGCGTCCATCCGTGATGGTAAGCTCCCCTTGGTCGTTCAGGGTGGGCTTGGTAAAACCGTGTTCCAAAGCGGTATCCGCCAACGAAACCAGGCAATCCAGCTGGGCCACGCACCGGGCTGTGCGCTGCAGCCGCGCAATCTGTCCATGCAGTGCCTCGCGTATCTTCACAAACAGCTCGTATTCCAGCTTGATGGATTTTTCCTCCGCGCCTAGGATCGTCTCCTCCAGCTCTTTAAGCTCCTGCGTAATGAAACGCTCGGCATTGGCCAGCGTCTGCTTGCGCGTATAGCGGTATGGAACCTGGTCCAGGTAGGATTTTGTCACCTCAATGTAGAAGCCGAACACCCGGTTATAGCTGATTTTAAGATTCTTGATCCCTGTAGCTTCCCGCTCGGAGGCCTCCATGGAAGCAATCATCTCTCGCCCATGGGTCGCGGCATGGCGCAGCTGATCCAGCTGCGCGTCATATCCCTCGCGAATGATGCCGCCATCCTTAACGCCCAACGGCGGATTGTCGGCAATGGCCCGGGCCAGTAGGTCGCTCACATCCTCCAGCGGGTCCATATCCTGGTTAATCTGAACGACCATCGCCGCGGCATAGCCGTTCAAAGCCTGCTTCAGCGCCGGAATCACGGAGACCGAATTTCCCAGAGCTACGCAGTCCCTAGCGTTCACCGTCTCATAGCAGATGCGCGTGGCGATGCGCTCAATATCTTTAATCTGCCGAAGCAGCTCAATGACCCGGTCTTTGCTGACCAGATCCCGGCTGATCTCCTCCACCGCGTCTAGGCGCATCTCAATGGCCAGCCGGTTCTGCAGCGGCTGGGCCAGCCACTGCCGCAGCATCCGGCTTCCCATCGCCGTATGGGTCCTATCCAGAATCCAAAGCAGCGAACCTTTCCGGTTTTTTCCTCGCAGGGTCTCGGTTAGCTCCAGGTTGCGCCTTGTGGTCGCGTCCAGCAGCATAAATTCGTTCTGGCGGTGGATCTTGGGCCGTTGGATCTGATCCAGTGTGTTTTTCTGCGTCTCGGCAAGATATTCCAGCAGCGCGCCAGCCGCAGCACAGGCCTCGGACCGGTCGTCCAGCCCCAGTTCTGCCAGCGATTCCACCTTGAACTGGCGCATGAGCTGCAGCTGCTCAAAATTATCCTCCTGCTCCACCTGCACAGGATAGGCTAATACCTTCTGCAGCACGTCGTGGCTCTTGAAGAACCGGCCCATAGCCTCATTCACCAATACCTCGGTAGGCGTCAGGCGAACCAATTCATCCAAAAGAGGCTGGGCCCCATCGGCAACTGATACGCTGGAGAGCTCAAACTGGCCGGTAGACACGTCCACATAAGCCATGCCCACCTGTGTGCCCTGCAGGTAAAGGGCCAGCAGATAGTTATTGCTTTTTTCGTCAAGTATGGAGGACTCGATGACCGTGCCGGGCGTAATGATCCGCACCACATCCCGATCCACTAACCCCTTGGATAAGGCGGGATCGGTCAGCTGCTCGCAGATCGCCACTTTGTAGCCCTTTTCCAGCAGCCGGTTTACATATACGTCCACAGCATGAAAGGGCACGCCGCACATGGGAGCCCGCTCCTGCATCCCGCAGTCGCGTCCGGTTAGCGTCAGTTCCAGTTCTTTGCTTGCCAGGACGGCGTCGTCAAAAAACATTTCATAAAAATCGCCCAAGCGGAAAAAGAGCAGCGTATCCTTGTACTGCTCTTTCATCGCCATATACTGCTGCATCATGGGCGAAAGTTTACTTTTTTCGTTCACCCTATCCTCTCTCTCCCGTTTGGGGTCCCTAGTGGCTGCAGCCCGTGCAGCCTGCACAACCACCGGCACAGTTTCCATCGCAGCCGCCCTGCTCTTCGGGGGTTTCCCCGGTCAGGAAGTAGCTAATAATGGAATTCACCTGGCCCATCAGCTGCTGGAAGGTATTGCCCGCCTCTTGATACTGCTGAATCAGCGGATTCTCGCCGGCTGTCTTCTGCAGCTTCTGGTAGCGGTCCATCTTGCTCTTGAGAAAAAGCTCGCTCATCTCCGGCTTTTCCATGGTGAGGCGAATATCGGCTTCCAGCTCGGAAAGTTCCTTTAAAATGTGGGAGGCCGTTTCATCGGCCTCCATCACAGCCTGCGCTTGCTTAACGGCCTGATACTCCGGGGAATTGTAAAGAGCCTCGCCCAGCTCGCGTGTCTTTTCCAGTACGTTCATATTTTTATCCTTTCCTTTCATCCACAGCCTCACCGAAGAGGGTGTGTGCCTTAATCTTTGTTATTTTAACCTTGATCAGCCGCCCGACCCAATCAGCCGGGCCGACAAAATTTACCGTTTTGGCCGTAGAAGTTTTACCCGTCAGCTGTTCGGGCCGCCGTTCGTTCACCCGCTCCACCAGTACTTCCACTTCACGTCCCAGATATGCCTCATGGAGCGGTTGGCCCGTCTGCTCTAGCACGCGGTTTAGCTCGGCCAGGCGCGCCTTTTTCTCCTCATCGGGCACTTGGTTTGCCATAGCGGCAGCCGGCGTGCCCTGCCGCGGGGAATATTTAAAGCTGAAGGCCCCGTCATACCCAGCCCGGCGCACCAGCTCCAGGGTGTGTTCAAACTGCGCACGTGTCTCGCCGGGGAAACCAACAATGAGATCCGTCGTTAATGCGATGTCCGGGCAGGCGGCGCGCAGGCGGCCTACAAGGTCAAGATACTGCGCGGCGGTATAGTGCCGGTTCATGCGCCGCAGGATCTCATCATCGCCCGACTGCACCGGCAGATGCAGGTGATGACACAGTTTCGGTAGGCTGCCGAAGGCCTCGATCAACGCATCGGAAAGATCCTTGGGATGACTTGTCATGAAGCGGATCCGCTCCAATCCCTCGATTGCATGGATCTGCCTCAATAGCTCGGCAAAGGTGATGGGCTGCTCGAGGGTGCGGCCGTAGCTATTCACATTCTGGCCCAGCAGCGTCACTTCCCGAACCCCGCGATCCACCAGCTGCCGGATCTCTGAAAGGATCTCTTCACTGTCACGGCTGCGCTCTCGGCCCCGCACATAGGGCACGATACAGTATGAGCAATAGTTATCGCAGCCGTACATGATCGTCACCCAGGCGGTGCAGCCCGCCACCCGGGCGGCAGGCATATGTTCCACAATCACGCCCTCGCTGTCGGTAATGTCCATTACCGTGCGAGGGGACTGCGCGGCCCGAGCCAGCAGCTCCGGGAAGCAGTGGACCCGATGGGTACCGAAGATGAGGTCAATAAAGGGGTATTTAGCCGCAAGCGCCTTCGCTACGTCTTCCTGCTGCATCATGCATCCGCACACACAGATCATCAGTTCCGGATTGGCTTCCTTCAAAAAGCGCAGCGCGCCTACGTTGCCGTGTACCTTCACCTCTGCATGCTCCCGCACGCAGCAGGTGTTAATCACCACCACCGAGGCCTCTTCAACCTCATCGGTGGGTGAAAGGCCCATTTCGTTCAGCATACCCGCCAGCGCCTCAGAGTCGTGCTCATTCATCTGGCAACCATAGGTTTTAATATAGTACCGCGCCGCAGCGCCGGCATACCGCTCCCTCAGCGCCTCGATAAAAGCCCACTGGCGCTGCTGCTGTGAAAAGTCAAGAGTGGTCATTGTGGGACGTTTCCTCCTTCACCTTGATGCGCCCGGCAGGCGCACCGCAGGGCTTTGGAGTCGGATTTTGCCGACAGCATCAATTATAGTCTTTTTTCGCCTTTTTCGCAAGGCACTCCCCCTTTGGGGGAAAGAAAAACCGCCGCGACTTACGTCTGCGGCGGCGGTACGCGTCGGATTACAGTTCGTTTTCCACATCGGCGTCCTCTACGGTGCCGATAGCCCGGCGGGAAAAAGGCATCTCTACCTTATTGGCGCCCACTTCCAAAATGACGACCTCGTCCTTAATGCGTACAATGCGGCCGTAGAGCCCGCCGATCGTCTTAACGCGGTCGCCAACCTTGAGGTTGTTAAGCATGTCGTTGATCTTTTTCTGCTGCTTCTGCTGGGGGCGGATCAGCATGAAGTAGAACAGAGCGATCATCGCCACCATCATCACAATAAAGGAAATGGTGGAAGCGCCGGATCCCGTCACCAAATACAGTTGGGTCATCATGTCTCATTCTCCGTTTCTCGTGTGATTACTTTGAATATCATACCTTGTTAGGCTATTGATTTCAAGTCATTTGCGCAAATTTTATCGGGAGCCTTCGTATCCGTAGCGGGCAAAAAATTCATTTCGGAAATCCATCAGGCGATCCTCGGCTATGGCTTGACGGATTTTTTCCATGAGCGAGGTTAAAAAGCGCAGGTTATGCCAAGAGGCTAGGCGGGCGGCTAAAATCTCCTCGGCCTTAAAAAGATGACGCAGATAGGCTCTAGAGAAATTCTGGCAAAGGTAGCAGTCACATTCGTCGTCAACCGGTTCAAAATCCCGAGCATAACGGGCGTTAAGGATATTCATCTTCCCATGGCTGGTCATCAGCGTACCGGTGCGGGCCGTTCGCGTAGGCAGCACACAGTCAAACATATCCACGCCGCGCAACGCACCTTCCACCAGGCAGTCCGGGCTGCCCACGCCCATCAGATAGCGCGGTTTATCGGCCGGCATATAGGGCATCAGCGCCTCCAGCATCTCATACATCAGCGGTTTGGGCTCACCCACCGAAAGCCCGCCGATCCCGTAACCGGGAAAGTCCATTTCTGCCAAGGTCTTGGCCGATTCAATTCTAAGCTCCCGGTGCATACCGCCCTGGACGATGCCGAAGAGCGCCTGATCTGGCCGCGTATGGCTTTGCTTGCAGCGCTGGGCCCACCGATGGGTGCGCTCCATATCCGACCGAGCGTCCTCCAGGCTCCGGGGATAGGGCGAACAGATATCAAAGGCCATCGCGATATCGCTGCCCAGCGCCTGCTGCACCTGCATGGAAACTTCCGGCGAAAAGAAATGCCGCGATCCATCCAGATGGCTCTGAAAAGCGACGCCCTCCTCGGTAATTTTCCGAAGCCCCGTCAGCGAAAAGACCTGAAAGCCGCCGGAGTCCGTCAGAATGGAGCCATCAAACCCCATAAACCGGTGCAGGCCTCCGGCTTCGCGGATCAATTCGTGCCCCGGACGAAGATAGAGATGATAAGTATTCGACAGAATGATCGGCGCATGGATCCGCTTGAGCTCCTCCGGAGACATGCTTTTCACCGTCGCCTGGGTGCCTACCGGCATAAAAACCGGCGTATCAATTACGCCATGGGGCGTATGCAGCCGGCCCAACCGCGCTCCCGACTGCTTACAGGTTTTGATCGGCTCGTACCATACGGGCGCGTTCATTGAATTCCTCCTTGCTTCCGTTGCTCGTTCATCCCGTTGAAATAGGATGGGTTTATTTATCTTACCAAAAATAAGGCAGGGAGGCAAATTCATCGGCCTACCCTGCCACGTTTCATGGCGGCGCTTTTATTTCTCCCTCTCCGAGTCGACGGCGGTGCGCCATTGCGGCGTCCATTGGCCGTCGTCGAAGCTTGAGTCATAGAATACGAACAGGTTCCGCCCCCTGCGCTTTGCCTCATATAGGGCAATATCTGCCCGCTGATACAGCTGCTCAAAGCTTCGGCCGTCCTGGGGATACAGCGCTGCCCCGACGCTGCAGGTACAGACTACGCCCATGCGGGCTTGCTCTGCCGATTGGCTTAACGCCGCGCCGATCTGCCCAGCCTTATCCGCGACAAACTCCGGCGATACGATATTGCGGACAAACACCACAAATTCATCCCCGCCGATACGACCGATTATATCGTCGCGTCGAAAAATGCTCGACAGCTGCTTGGCGCAATCCGCAAGCAGCGCATCGCCGGCCATATGGCCGCAGGTATCGTTTACCTCCTTAAGATGATCCAAGTCAATCATAAAAAAGGCATGGCCCGTATCCGGGGCTTCAGATTGCAGGATGCGTTTAATCATCTGCTCTGTCTGCCGCTTGTTGTATAGGCCGGTCAGCGCGTCGCGCTCGGAACGATACCGCAGCGCCAGCTCCTCTCGCTTTTGCCGGTCGATATCCCGAATATAGGCAAATCCCCGGATGTCCCCCGTATCCACGTCCTGCAGCATATGCATTGTATTGGCCACCCAGCGCACAGTTCCATCCTGACGAATCCACCGGTGCTCATGGCGAAGCTCTGTTGCGCCTGCCTCAAAGCTGCTCAGCGCATGCTGCCTACCATATAGCTGTGCATAAGCCTCGCGGTCTTGGGGGAATACCGCCGCATCGGCCATTAGCGCCAATAACGCGTCATAGGACTGAGCGTGTTCCGCATCAGGCGGCAGGTATTCCCATTCCCCCTGGCAAAGCTCCACCTGATTGCGGCTCACGTTCATCTCAAGATAGACCACAGCCTCCGTCAGCATGGCCTTGCGGTATTGCTCCCGCTGCCGGTAGCGCACTTCCCGCTCCTTCTGGCGCGTCACATCCTCTAAAATTCCGATGGCCCGGCCCGCATCTGCCAGCGCCGTCAGCGTGATATGGTTCCACACGGATGATCCCTGGGCGCTACGCATCTTTACCACGCAGGTCGCCGTCTTCGCCCCCGCGCCAATGTGCCGCCACATTTTGTACCATTCATCGGTGAACGCCGGATCTATGATACCCATTTTGACCATGGTTTCCGGCGAATTCTCCATATGCTGCGGTAGCCCAAAGGCCTCCATGGCCTGCTTCGGCCATTCGACCTGCTTTCTTGCTATATCGTAATCAAATACGGTATTGCTGGTTTTGGACAGCGCAATACGGAACCGCTCCTCGCTCAGCCGCAGCGCCTGTTCTGCACTTTTTCTTCCGGTAATATCCATCATGACGCAGCGCATCGATTCATCATGCCCCGGCCTGAGCAGCGCCCCCCGGATGAGCAGATCCGCCCGGCTGCCATCCCTGCGGATGATGCGGCTTTCTACTTCAAATAAACCGCTCTTCTCTCTGCGCGCCGTCTCCACCGCTTCCCGGATAACTGGCAATTCCTCCGCCGGCATAGCCGCTGCCAGCCGGTTGCCCAGCTCGTCTTTTAGCTGCTGCGGCGTATATCCATATAGTTCGTAAAGGGCCTCATTGCCTTCGATTAGCGTGAACCCCTCGTCCAAGGCGATTTCTCCCACACCGCCTGGGATGGAATTGCTTAGATGCTGCAACGTTTGGATTACCCGCTCCAGCCGCGCATCTTTTTCCTGGATAAGCCGCCTTAGCGAAGCAGCCTCGGCGCTTTCCATCTTGTCCGGGTGCGCTATGGAGGTGTGCAGCATGCCGATCTTATAGGTTCCCTGCTCTTTCTGCAGGCTAGCTGTCTGGAAAACGGGCTGTTCCGCTTCGGAGGGCCGCGCCGCCTGCATACGGCACAGAATCAAAACGCCCGTCCCCATAGCCTTAGCCGTAAAATGCGCATCATGCAGTTCATAAGGCCGCGGGTCAGCCTCTACCGCCCGCTGCATCTGGGTGCGGAGCGCCGCCTTTCCCAAGGCGGTCTCGTTCCCCGGACCGACCGAATAGACATCTTCTGTCACATAGCGCAGCGCGCTTTCCACATCGCGTTCCACCAGATAGGCCCGCATCATGTCGGCAAGCGCGCCCTTGGCTTCCTCAAGCGCCTTTTTCATGTTTCCTCCCTGCCTCCGTCCGCATCCAGGCAGACCCTTGCACGCGCCTTAGGCTAGCGGCATCTCCTGCCGCTGATTTCCATTCATTTTTATTTTATATTGATTCTATCTATTGTACCTGATTTATATGCGGATCACAACCTCTATAAGCAACCAAATCGAAATCCAATAAAAAAGAGCCGGACATCCGCCGGCTCTTCCCCTTGGGGATCTATTGTGCGTCTTCCTTTACCCGCAGCGCCCGCATCGCGTTGAGAATGGCGATCACCGATACGCCCACGTCGGCGAACACCGCCTCCCACATGGTGGCGACGCCCAATGCGCCCAGCAGCAGGACAATCGCTTTTATCCCTAAGGCAAAGATAATGTTTTGTTTCACAATGCGCAGCGTCTTTTGGGAAATCCGCATCGCTTCAGCGATTTTTGAGGGCTTATCGTCCATCAAAACAATGTCGGCCGCTTCAATCGCCGCATCGGATCCCAGCGCGCCCATGGCGATCCCTAGATCTGCCCTGGACAACACGGGCGCGTCATTGATGCCGTCGCCCACAAAGGCCAACTTTTCATTGGGGCGTTTATCGCGCAACAGCGCTTCCACCTTTTCCACCTTGTCGGCAGGCAGCAGCTGAGTGTAAACCTCATCGATGCCCAACTGGCTGGCTACAGCCTCGCCCACTTCTTTGCGGTCGCCGGTCAACATTACAATCCGGCGTACGCCCTCCTTTTTCAAAAGGCGAATCGCCTCCGCCGCGTCGGGCTTAACTTCATCGGAAATGACAATGTGCCCGGCATAGCCGCCGTCCACGCCCACATGTATCACCGTGCCCACCCTGTGGCACTCATGCCATTTTGCGCCGGCTGCATCCATCAGCTTACCATTGCCGACGCATACGCTGCGCCCATCGACCAATGCCCGTATCCCATGGCCGGCCACCTCTTCAGCCTGCTGCACGCGACTGGCGTCCAGCGGCTTGGGGCATGCTGCGCGCAACGACTGCGCGATGGGGTGATCCGAATAGCTTTCAGCCAAGGCCGCCAGCTCCAGCAGCGTCTCCTCCGGCACCTTATCAGGATGGATGGCGGTAACCTCAAAGCTGCCGCGGGTAAGCGTACCGGTCTTATCGAATACGACCAGATTGGTCTGAGCCAGCGCCTCCAGATAATTGCTTCCCTTGACCAAGATCCCGCGCTTGGAGGCTCCGCCGATGCCGCCAAAGAAGCTAAGCGGCACGGAAATCACCAAAGCGCATGGGCAGGAAATGACGAGAAACGTCAGCGCGCGCTCCAGCCACAGGGTGAAGCTCTGCCCTAAGGCAAGCGGCGGCAGTGCGGCCAGCAGCACGGCCCCGATCACCACGGTCGGCGTATAATACCGGGCAAACTTGGTAATAAAGTTCTCCGTCTTTGCCTTTTTGGCGCTGGAGTTCTCCACTAGGTCTAGAATTTTTGCGACTGTCGACTCGCCATAGGGCTTGGTAACCCGCACGCGGATCAGGCCCGTCAGGTTCACGCATCCGCTGATGACATGCTCTCCTGCGGCAGCCTCCCGCGGCAGTGACTCGCCCGTCAACGCCGAAGTGTTCATCGTTGTCGCGCCTTCCAGGATTTCGCCGTCCAGCGGAATTCGCTCACCGGGCTTTACTACGATCACATCGCCCACCGCAACCTCTTCCGGGTCCACTTGCTCCAAAGCGCCGGAACGCTCGACATTGGCATAATCCGGCCGGATATCCATCAGCGCGGCGATGGACTGCCGGGAGCGGCCTACCGCATAGCTTTGGAAAAGCTCGCCTACCTGGTAAAACAGCATGACGAACACGCTTTCAGGATAATCGCCGATGCAAAGGGCGCCTACGGTAGCCAGGGCCATCAAAAAGTTTTCATCGAACATTTGGCCCCGCATCAAATTGCGCAGCGCCTTCCAGAGCACATCCCATCCAATGACGCCGTAAGGGATAAGGAAAAGCACAAAACGGACCAGGCCCTGCGCCGGGATACACACCGCCGCCCCAAACAACACCACCGCGACCAGAATGCGGGCCAGCATCTTTTTTTGTTTTCTGCTCACGGGAAATCGCTCCTTTTTCTTATAACTGAATCAGGCAATCCGGCTCCACACGGCGGCAGGCCCTCACGACATCTTTCATAATTTCGTCAAACCGGGCGTCGTCGGCGGTAATGGTCAGCTTCTGTGTCATAAAGCTCACCGACGCCTCCTGCACACCGTCAATCCGACGGATCGCATCCTCCATTTTCGCAGCGCAATTTGCGCAGTCAAGATCCTGCAGCTTATAGACCTTTCTCATGTTCCAATCCCTCCTTATTATTCTGCGACATGCTCCATGCCTTGATCGATAATCGTGCGGACATGACCATCCGCCAGTGAATAAAACACGGTTTTCCCCTCCCGGCGGTATTTTACCAGCTTGCTTTGCTTCAGGGCCCGCAGCTGATGTGATACCGCTGACTGCGACAGGTTTAGCAACTGTGCGATATCACAAACGCACATCTCTGATTCAAAAAGTACATACAGGATTTTGATGCGGGTAGAATCCCCGAAAATCTTGAAAAGTTCCGCGAGATCATATAGGATTTCCTCTTCCGGCATCTGATTCATCACCTTTTCCACGATTTCCTCGTGAACATGAATGAATTCACAGCGTTCTGTGTTATTCGATTCTGCCGTTTGAATCATCTCCTTTCATATGAACCATTGTTCATATGTTATTATAGTATATTCCATGCGAATGTCAAGGGGTTCATAAAAAAATGACCGGACGCTATTTTAGCGTCCGGTCTGCATAATCGCGTTAGCTTATCGAGCCACGAATCCAACTTTGCGGTATACCTTGCTCAGCGTTTTCCGCGCTACATAGGCCGCCTTGTCGGCGCCCTCGTTGAGTATGCGCAGCAGGTAATCCTTTTCGCCCAGCAGCTCTTTTACGCGGTTCTGGATCGGGGTCAGCTCCTCAATGACCACATCGGCCACCGCATCCTTGAAAGCGCCGTATCCCTGCCCATCAAACGCCTGCTCGATCTCTTCTGTCGTTTTATGGGTAATCGCCGAGTAAATATTGATGAGATTTGTTATGCCGGGTTTATGCTCCGGATCATAGCGAATCTGTCCGTCCAGATCGGTCACAGCCCGGCGAATCTTCTTACGGATCACCGCCGGCTCCTCCAGCATAGCGATGGTCGAATCGCCTGATTTGCTCATTTTGCTGGTCGGATCCTGCAGGCTCATAATGCGCGCGCCAGCCTTGGGGATGTAGGCCTCCGGTACGACAAAGGTTTCGCCATAGGCGTTGTTAAAACGGATCGCCAGATCCCGCGTCAACTCCAAGTGCTGCTTTTGGTCGCTGCCCACCGGCACAAGGTCGGCCTGATAAAGCAGGATATCCGCCGCCATCAAGGTGGGATAGGTAAAGAGTCCCGCACCGATGTTATCGCCCTGTTTTGAGCTTTTCTCCTTAAACTGCGTCATGCGGCTAAGTTCGCCCATATATGCGTTGCAGTTAAGCACCCAGGCCAGCTCCGCATGAGCCGGAACATGGGACTGAATGAAAATCACATTTTTCTCCGGATCCAAACCGCTGGCTATAAAGAGCGCCGCTAGCTCCAAGCTCCTTCTGCGAAGATCGGCCGGCGTCTGGCGCACCGTAATGGCGTGCATATCCACAATGCAATAGAAGCAGTCATATTCATCGCTCAGCAGCACCCAATTACGCAGGGCCCCCAAGTAGTTGCCCAGATGCAGGTTGCCCGAGGGCTGTATGCCGGAAAAGATCCGTTTTTTCTTCAATGGCTGTTCAGACATGTCGATCATCCTTCCCCTTGCTTGATTCGCTAAAAAAGGGGAACCCATCCTTCCTCAGGACAGGTTCCCCTGCTATGCCACCTGAAATGCATTCCATGCGCCGGCGCTGTGACCGGCCTCCCCGCTCACGGTGGGAATCCGTCGGAGCCTACGGCTTATCCGCCTTCGGTCCGCTCTCCGGAGCCCATTCGCCGGTCCGCCCGCGCCGGGCTCACACCTGCCCCGGCTCGCTTTCGCTGCGCTTGATCCGGTTACTTCTCTCCCTCAACGATTTACTGCAACCATATCACTTCGCGTCCCCCTTGTCAAGCGGCAAAAAAATAAACCGCCGCGTCAGCCGATGCGGCGGTCTATCAACTTATATGATATAGGGCTCCAGGAACGCCGGCGGTGCGCCGTCGCCTGCAGAGATCGACATAATCATATTGACCTGCATCTGCTCCGACAGATTTTTCATCTTATTAAAGAAGTTTTCAAGCTCTACGTCAGCCGTCAGCCCGATAATGGAGGGCAATGCATCGATGAACACATCCACAATATCGAAATTAGCTGCCAACATACCGCTCACAAATCCATAAAATACGTCGGGATCCTTAATCGAATATTCTCCAGCGTTCACGTAGCGGATCTCATGCGGCAAATCCAACATGCACCGATTATCCTTTTCTAGGAATACCACATGGCCCTTGCAAGCAGCGGCTTCGGCCTTTGCTAGGGAGATAATCCGCTTGGTCTTGCCGGATCCGCGCTTTCCGTAAATTACTTTGATCATAGCAATCCTCCTCGAATGGTGATTTTGGGGATCTATTGTTTTCATTATACCGTATATGCTGTTAAAAAGAAAGCCTTCCTTTATAGCTAATCTACCTATAATCTGAAAAAAAAGAAGGTTCTCCCGAACCTTCTTGGCGTTTTTGTAAAATTCATTACGCTGTTATAGGGAAATCTCCCGGTACAGTTCCGCATCCGCATCCCGCACGAGCATCTCCAGCTCCTCGTCGCCAAAGTTAGTCGTACGCCCCTGTGCGTACTGCTGATCCACCGCATTTTTGACATAGGCGATCACCGGGTGGCGCTTATCCAGCGCGCGGTCCCCCTTAAGCTTAAAGTAGCCGTTCAACCAATGGGCAATCCCTGCCGCGCCAGAATGGGGGCCGATCATAACCGTCGGCGGGCGGTTGAGGATCTTTTTGGTATCAAAAATGTTATAAATCTCCTCGTCCTTCAGCAGGCCATCGGCATGGATGCCGGCGCGCGTGGCGTTAAACGAGCGGCCTACAAAGGGCGTATGGGCGGGAATATTATACCCGATATCATGCTCGAAGAAATCGGCGTATTCGGTAATGGCAGAGAGATCCATGCCGTCGGTCGTGCCGCGCAGCGAGGCGTACTCGATCGCCATCGCCTCCAAGGGGCAGTTACCCGTGCGCTCACCGATGCCCAGCATGGAGCAGTTGACCGAGGCGCAGCCGTACAGCCACGCTGTCGCCGCGTTGATGACCACCTTATAAAAGTCGTTATGGCCATGCCATTCCAACTGGCGGCTCGGCACGCCGCAATAGTGCCGCAGGCCGTAAATAATGCCGGGAACGCTCCTGGGCATCGCCGCGCCGGGGTAGGTCACACCATAGCCCAGCGTATCGCATGCACGAATCTTAATGGGCACCTGATATTCCTGGGCCAGCTTCATCAGCTCGCTGGCAAAGGGCACAACGAAGCCATAATAGTCGGCCCGGGTAATGTCCTCAAAATGGCACCGCGGAATAATCCCGTACTCCAGGGCCGATTTCACAATCCCCAGATATTCATCCATCGCCTGTCCGCGGGTCTTATGCATCTTTTTGAAGATATGATAGTCGGAACAGGATACAAGGATACCCGTCTCCTTGACGCCCATATGCTTCACCAGCGCAAAATCACCTTTGGTCGCACGGATCCAAGTGGTGACCTCCGGGAATTCGTAGCCTCGGTCCATGCAGGCTTGCACCGCTTCACGGTCTTTATCCGAATATACAAAAAATTCGCTTTGCCGCACGATGCCCTTGGGCCCGCCCAATTTATGCTGCAGGTCGAACAGACGCACGATCTGTTCCACCGTAAAGGGAGAGGTCGACTGCTGGCCGTCACGGAAGGTCGTATCGGTCAGCCAGATCTCCCGGGCCGGCTGCATGGGCATAATCCGATGGTTAAAAGCCGTCTTGGGGACGGATTCATAGTCGAACAGATGGCGGAAGAGGTTAGGCTCCTCCACATCTTGCAGCGGGAATCGGGTGGACCGCTGCTCCAGCAAATTTGTCTTATGGTCAAAATGCAAAACCGGCTCAAAATCCATTTTTTCCTGATCGCTCATGCTCTACCCCCCTAATTTAAGTCGCGGACAAAGGCGGCCATGCGCCGAAGCCCTTCAGAAATTCTCTCCCTGCCGGTGGCATAGCTTAGCCGCACGTATCCTTCGCAGCCAAAGGCCACGCCGGGCACCACCGCCACGTGATAGGCCTCCAGCAATAAGCGCGCAAAGGCCATAGAGTCTGTAATAGGTTCCCCACGATACGTTTTTCCGATCACGCCGGTGATGTTCATGAGCACATAGAAAGCACCCTCCGGATATCGGCAGGAAAGGCCGTCAATGGCGTTGATCCCATCGCAAAGCAGCAGCCTGCGCCGGTCAAATTCCTCCACCATCATAGGCAGTTCCCGGCAAGGCTGCGTCATCGCCGCCTCCATCGCATACTGGGCCACCGAATTCGCGTTGCTGGTGGCCTGGCTCTGTAGATTGCTCATCAGCTTAGCGATGGGCTTTTCGCAGGCTGTATAGCCAATGCGCCAGCCCGTCATGGCGAAAGCCTTGGAGGCGCCGTTGATAACGATGGTCTGCCGCTTGATATCCTCTCCTAGCGAGGCGATGGACGTGAAGGTATGGCCTCCATATACCAGCTTTTCATATATTTCGTCGGCAATCACAAAGAAGCCTTTTTCCACCGCCAGCTCGGCAATGGGCCGGAGCTCCTCGGCGTCGTACATGGCCCCGGTGGGGTTGCAGGGATTACATAGCACCAGCGCCTTGGTGCGGGGCGTTACCGCCGCACGCAGCGCGTCAATGCGCATTTTAAAGTCATTCTCCTCGCTGGTCGGCACAAAGACCGGCGTACCGTCGGCAATTTTTACAAGTTCTGGATACGAAACCCAGTAAGGCGCAGGAATAATGACCTCATCACCGGGATTCAACAGCGTCTGAAAAGTATTAAAGAGCGAATGCTTCGCACCATTACTCACGACGATCTGGCTGGGCTCATACTGCAGGCCATTATCGCGGGCCAGCTTGCCGCAAATCGCCTCGCGCAGCCCCAAGGTGCCTGATACGGGCGTATAGCGCGTTTTCCCCTCGTCAATCGCCTTTTTCGCCGCGTCGCAGATAAACTGCGGCGTATTAAAATCCGGTTCCCCGGCTCCAAAACCCACTACGTCGACCCCATCTGCGGCCATTGCCTTTGCCTTAGCGTCAATCGCCAGCGTAACGGAATCTGCAATTGCCATTGCCTTTCTGGATAGTTCCATATCAAAACGCCTCCTCGGTGAAATGAAATTTATATATCTATTTCTTGCATTTTTAGGTGACACATTCCTTCTTGCAGGGATAAAACCCCGTATTCCCGCCGCCTTATGCAACATAATATGTTTCTAACATGCAAGTAGACTCATATTAACACGTCAAATGCTAAGATGCAACCCCTGAAAGCCTCTTTTTGAATTTTTTGTATCGCCAGACAGCCTATAGGGGCGCCATCGATCGCCTAATCCCTATCGCTGGCCAATATGCAGGACAGCTCAATATCCGCTGCAAAGGCGCTTATCCCCCTATCCCCCTAGCCGACGATTCCTTGCAAGCGCTGCATGAGCCGGAACCGCATTTTTCTCGGACATTACGACAAAAAAGGCGGCACATGCCGCCTTTTTGCTCATCTTTTGAATTCATCTTCGGAAATTCCCGCTCAACGGGCATTTTCCTTCATCTTTCAGCGAACTCCCTCCGCAAACGCCGCGATTACCAGCAGCCTACCCGCGTACAGGGCACGCGGCCCGCCACAAGATCCTGGAGCCGGTGCCGTGCGTGGCCGATGATTACCGTCGTTCCCGCGCAAACTGGGTCTACAATAAATTCCAACTTGGCGCGAGCCCCGCCCGCACCCGCGCGGCTGGCGCCGACGCAGCGCCGCTGCATAGCCCGGATATTGGCGACAACCGACTCCGCATCGCGGCCGGTAATCTCGCCCACCAAGGTGGATGGGTCAGCCGGATCCCGATAGATGCCCTCTACGCTGGTCATAATGACAAGCATTTTGGCCCGCACCAGCCGTGCGATCACAGAGGCGGTCTCATCGTTATCAATGCACTCCACCACTTCCCGCATACCTTGGTGACGTAGGGTTGCCAACTCCATCCGCCGGTTCTCCTCAAAAGACACCGGGTCGTTATAATTAATGATCGGCACGGCCCCCTGCCGAGGCTGCCGCAGCAGGAAGGATTTGATCTGCTCCCGTTTGACCGGGTCATTGAAATGCGTATGCTCCACCAGCAACTGACGCACTGAATACTTAGGGTCAATATATCGGCGGTAGTTCTCCATGAGGATGGACTGGCCCTGCGCCGCATAATCCGATTTATCCTCCTCCGGATCGCCGTGAAGCACTTCCCCTCCATTGCGCCGCATATAATCCAGGCGGCCGATCTCCGTGGCGCCGGAAGATACCCAAATCATACCCGGACGCAAATCATGCCCTAGGCGCGAAAAAATATTGTAGTCGATATCCAGATCCTCCCGGCGAATCAACGCCATGGAACCGATCTTGCCCACCAGTTCGATCTCCTGACTCATCCCTATACCTCTCCCTTATTGGGCAGCCGTCAGCGTGTTCATCCACTTGCGGGTACGAATCCGCCAGAGGGAGAGCAGCGATTTGACGACGTCCGCCACTGTAATCATAATAAAGACAATATGCCCGGGCAGCTTCAGCGCCAGCGCCCCCAGCAGCGCCATAGGCAGAGCGATAAGCCACACAGACCCCAGGTCAATCGCTGCCGCCACCGTCGTATCCCCACCGGAGCGCAGCACGCCGACAATGGAAAAATAGTTGAAATTCCGGAAGACCAGCAAACTTCCGAAAGCGATTAGCAATAGGTTTGCTTTCTCCAGCACGTCCTGCGATACGTGGTAGCAGCTCAGAATCGGCCAGCGTAAGGCGATCACCAAAAGCCCTGCCGCGATGGCCAGAACCGGTCCCAGAATCAGGAACCGCATGGCGTTATCCCATGCCGTTTGCCGGTCGCCCCGCCCCAGTGGGGAGCCGATCAGCACGCTGCAGGCAGGGCCCATTCCCCAGAAGAAGCTCATGGCCACCCCCTCCAGGTTCCGCATGATATTATACGCCGCATAATCGGCCGTGCCAATGCGCGCAAAAATAAGGGAAAGTAAGCTCATGCACACGCCCCATAATCCCTCATTGAGAATGACCGGCATGGCCAGGCGCAAGTATTGCTTAACAAATCCCCAGCGATGAGGCACCATCTGCCGGAAGGGGCCCATAATCGGGGATCGGGACCGATACGCCGAAAACAGAATGATCACCAGCTGCACCAGGCAGGCAAGCACCGAAGCAATCGCCGCGCCGGTGGCGCCCATCGCGGGAAGGCCCAGCTTGCCGAAGATCAGCAGATAATTGAACGCTACATTGACCATCACCGAAGCGATGCCCGCTATCAGGGGCAGCCGTACCTGCCCAATAGAGCGCATGGCTGACATCGTTCCATAGGCCAATGCCTGCAGCGGATAAGACACGGCCATCACCTTTAGATATCCGATGCCCGCTTGAACCACGGCCTCATCCTGAGAGAATATCCGCATCGATCCTTCCGGAAACAGCAAAGATATCGCCATCATAGGCAACGCCACCGCCATCATCGTCAGAATCGAAAGTCCATAGCTCTGCCGCACGCCAACGCTGTCGCCGGCTCCATAATATTGGGCGATCAACACCGCCGCGCCGGAAGAAGCGCCAAAGAAGAACATATTGATCATATAGCTCCATTGGCCGGCTAATCCAACGGCTGCCACCGACACCTCGCCCAGCTGCCCCACCATGATATTATCCACCAATGCCAACGAATTGGACAGCAGATTCTGCAGCGCTACCGGCAGCACCAGCGCCATCATTCTGCCGTAAAAATGCCGGTCCCCCAACAACCTACGGAGCATCGCTTCCCTCTTCCCCCATTTTCAGCGGTGTGCTGCATTCGCCCGCATCCCGCTATCCATAAACATCACAATGGCTTTTTCATCAGGCGAGCGATTCCGCTCGCATTTCGCTTCTTTTTAGAAGCAATAATTACTATATATTGACCGGATTTATCCTATCATACCTTTCTTCTTTTCACAAGAGCCATCGGGCATCCGGATCAAAAGGACGCTAAGGCCCGCTAAAGCCAAAACGCCCAGCGCAACCATCCCGCCGATACAGGCCATATACCCAAATCCCCAGGTTTCAATCACAAGGCCGCCCAGCAGGCCTCCGGCCAGCGTAGGCAGGGTTACAGTAAGCAAGGCTACCAGATTCTGGGCCGTGCTGCCGATCTCATCCGGCAGCGTGTCGGCCACATAGCGAGTAATTGCCACCGAATAAACAACGTATCCGAATCCGTGCAGCAGCTGGGTCGCCATCACCATATCCGGCGTAGGAAAAAGCGCGACCAGCAACCATCGGATAATGGTGGTTACGGCCGGAATTAGCAGCGTCTTCTTGACGCCTAAGCGCGCCATGATCCGGCCCATGCATAGCAGCACCGGTACTTCCGTGACCGTGCGCAGCGAGACGCACCATCCGAAGGTTTCATGATTCGCGCCCGGCAAGGTCATAAAAAAGGTGGGCAAAAAAGTATAGGTAAAGGAATTGGCCAAAGCGATGATAAAGACAATTCCAATCAGGCACCACAGCTCCCGATAGCGCAGTATGCTGCGGAAGGATACCCGATCCTTGGGGTTCGCCTCGGCTTCCCGGATCTGCTCCACCTGGCGCCATGGTAGAAACGGCAGCACCGCCAGCGAAAGCAGCGCCGCCACCATGGCAAATGGGATGAAGCCCACCGGGTCGGCCTGGCTGATCCGGCCTACCCATACGCCCCCGATTGCGAAACCTGCCGTCCAGCTTACGCGGATACGCCCATACCGATCCGAGGCATCCTGAGCGGAAAGATGGCGCATCAGTACCGCCGTGTTTAACGCATTGGCTGCGCCGCTGAAAGCCAAATACCCGGTATGAACAGCCATCAGCACGCCGGCGGAAAATTCATCCGGACCATGCTGGGGTCGCAAAATCATCATAAGCGCCATCATTCCGGCGCTGAGCGCCGTCAGGCATGCCATTGCGCTCATCTTGCGGCGTGTGCAGTCGGTCCACACGGCCAGCAGCGGCTGCAGCAGGAGGGCCAACAGGGAGGGGATGGTGGAAAACAGGCCAACAACCAAAGGCCCGTATCCTAAATAGCTTAAGTACACATTTAAGAAGCTGCCATAGGCGCAGGAAGACAGCGCAGTTAAAAGAAAGTGCAGATGATACCATCCTTCCCGTACCGGGCCGGTAAAAAATCGCTTCATATGGTCCCCCCTTTCCCTAATGGTTCATCCTATCACAATCCCAAGCCCGTTAACAGGGGCCCCCGGCGCTTAGCGCATGATTTTCCAAATTTCGTAGAATAATAAAAGAATTCATCCCTTCCAAGAAAAGCGTTTAGGTGTATAATAATCAGACACGCCATGGACGCATTGAACTGTTCGGATGATCACAGTTGGATTGGTCATTTCATTCTATGATTACGGTCATTTCAGGTCATGGCATCCTGCATTTCTCATGCCCTGTATAAAATTAACCAACAATTCGTGCATCATCTCTATGGTAAGCCCATGTGGAATTGGGTATGCTTTCCATGACGGGCAAGTCACAAGGAAAGCGGCGGGGGCATCGTGCTAAGGCGACGGCCCGCCTTAACACGCCGCCGCAATCAAAAGGGGGGAATTACCATCAACATTATCAAACGAATCCTGGGTATGCTGGCGCCGCACAAAAAAAGCCTCATCATCGGATCGCTTATGATCCTGGTGCTGCAGGCTGGACGTCTTTATGCGCCGAAGATCAGCGGTATTATCGTAGACGATGTAATTCGCGCCGGCAATTATGAGCTGCTGCCGCGGATGCTGGTCATCTATGCCGTGCTGTTCTCCTGCATTGCGCTTCTTATGTATTTACGGGGCCTAGTGTTTGAGAACATCTCGCAAAGCGTCATATTCACGATCCGCCAGACGCTATTCGAGCATTTGCACGAATTGCCCTTCCGTTTTTACGACCACCATCGCATTGGGGAGATCATGTCCCGTCTCACCGGCGACGTAGAGGCCATCCGGAACTTCATCGCCGGCGGCTTGGTCACCATTGCCGAACAGGCAACCCATTTCTTCGGCGCCATGATTATGATCTTTATCATTGCGCCCCATCTAGCCGTCCTTTTTCTGGTGTTGACGCCCATCCTGGCCTTTGTCGGATATAAATTTGACCGTACCATCCGTCCCGCTTTTAACGCGCAGCGGGATCAGGGCGCCGTGCTGAATACCAAAGCCCAAGAGAACATATCCGGCATCCGCGTGGTTAAGGCTTATTCTCAGGAAGAGCAGGAAAAAGCTGAATTCGCCAAAGAAAACCGCCAGTATCGGGATGACGGTATTCGTATCTCCGTCATATGGAGTAATTTCCATCCCATTATCGAGTTTATCGCTTCCGCGTTCCCCGCTGCGGTGCTGCTGGTAGGCGGCATGCTGGCGCAGGGCGGTTCCCTTACCCCCGGCGACGTGGTTACGATTTTCGGATACCTTTGGATGATCACCGACCCCATGCGTCAGTTGGTCAACATCCTGAACATGATCAGCCAGTGTTCCTCCTCCGGCGAGCGAATTTTCTATTACATGGACATCGGTTCGGAGATCAAGGAGTGCGAGGATCCCCAATTCCCGGAGAAATTCCAAGGCCATGTGGTCTTCGATCATGTCAACTTCCGCTATGACGACGAACCGGTGCTCCGGGATATCTGCCTTGACGTGCCGGCTGGCCATACGGTGGCTATCATGGGCGCTACCGGCAGCGGCAAGACGAGCATCGTCAATCTGCTCGGGCGCTTCTATGAATGCCAAAGCGGCGCGGTCACCATTGACGGCATTGACGTGAAACAATACAAGCTTAAGGAGCTGCGCCGCCAGCTGGGATACGTTCCGCAAGAGACTTTCCTGTTCTCCGACACGTTGGAGGGCAACATCGCTTTCGGAAATCCTGATCTATCCGAGGAGGCGGTGCGCCAGGCTGCTGAGATTGCCCAAGCTAAAGAGTTTATCGACCAGTTGGACGACGGTTATGATACCGTCGTAGGCGAGCGGGGCATGGGCCTCTCCGGCGGCCAGAAGCAGCGCGTCGCCATTGCCCGAGCCATTGCCTTGGATCCGAAGATTCTGATCCTGGACGACTCGACCAGTGCGATCGACATGGAAACTGAATCAGCAATCCAGGCCGGCCTGAAAAAGGTGCTGAAGAACCGTACGACCTTTATTATCTCGCACCGCATTTCCTCGGTGAAAAATGCCGATGAGATTATCGTCCTGGATCATGGCGCCATTGCCGAGCGCGGCGTGCATGATGAGCTCTTGGCCAAGAAGGGTCTATACTATGACATCTTCATGGATCAATATCGTGATTATCAATCCATCTTAGGCGAAGGGAAGGTGATGGAAAATGCCTAGAATCAAGCGGATGAAGATGACCGACGACGAAGTGTTGGAAGCGCCGATTAACGCCGCTTATCTGCGCCGTCTGTTCCGTTACCTAGCGCCCTACAAAAAAAGTGTGGTGATCGCGATCCTATGGATGTTCGTCGCATCGGCTACCAGCCTAGCTTCCCCCTTGCTGATGGGCGACGCGGTCGACGCGGTCAACGAGGGGCGGTTTGCCGTCTTGAAATGGTATGCGCTGGCGATGGTCGCTTTCTCCACCATTGCGGCGCTGGCCGTTCGCTTCAAGGTGCTGCTGATGGATATCGCGGGGCGCAAAGCGCTGGCCACGCTGCGGGAGGATCTATTCAACCACATTCAGCGGCTGGGATTTGATTTCTTCGACAACCGCTCGGCCGGCAAAATCATGGTCCGCGTCATCAACGATGTGAACTCGCTGCTAGACCTCTTTGCCAACGGGCTGGTCAATGCCCTGAGCAACGTGCTGACCGTATTCATGGTCGCAGGACTCATGATTTTCCTGGATTGGCGTCTTGCCCTTGTCTCTTTCTCCGTGCTGCCGCTGCTCTTCGCTTTGATCTTTATCCTGAAGCCCCACATCTCACGCACCTGGCGTAGAGTCCGTCATAAGATCTCCAACATGAACGGCTATCTGCATGAGTGCCTTTCCGGCGTGCGGGTCACGCAGGCCTATGTCCGCGAGGAGGAAAACGCCGCGATCTACCGCGAGACCAATACGGACATTCACCGTTCCTGGATGGCGGCCATTCGCATCAATAACTTGTTCTGGCCTACCTTTGAAATTATCTCCATGCTGGGTTCCATCCTGATCTATTCCTTTGGCGTCCGCTGGATGCAGGATCCTACGATGAATCTGACGGTCGGTACGCTGCTGTCGATGATCTGGTATCTGGGCCGCTTCTGGGCGCCGCTCAACGGCTTGGCCAACCTATACAACCAGATTCTTGTCGCAATGGCCTCGTTGGAGCGCATCTATGACATTATGGACACCCCCATTTCCGTAGACAGCAAACCCGGTGCGCCCGAGATGCCCCCCATCCAGGGCAGGGTTGAATTCGATCATGTTACCTTCGGCTATGATCCCCAGCAGGTTGTGCTGGATGACGTATCCTTTGTCGCTGAGCCCGGCCAGACCATTGCCTTAGTCGGCCCCACCGGCGCCGGAAAATCCACCGTTATCAATCTGGTTACACGGTTCTATGACGTGCACAGCGGCGCCGTCAAGGTGGACGGTCATGACGTTCGCGATGTGGAATTGACATCGCTTCGCCGCCAAATGGGCATTATGCTGCAGGATACCTTTATCTTCTCCGGCACCATCATGGATAACATCCGCTATGGCCGCAAAGACGCTACCGAAGCCGAGGCCATCGAAGCGGCCAAAGCCGTCCATGCCCACGACTTCATCTTGCGGATGGAGGACGGATACAATACCCAGGTAAACGAGCGCGGTTCCCGGCTATCCGTGGGGCAGAAGCAGCTCATTGCCTTTGCCCGTGCCCTGCTGGCCGATCCTAAAATTCTGATCCTGGACGAGGCCACGGCCGCCATCGATACCCATACGGAGATTTTGATTCAGCGTGCGCTGGACGTGCTGCTCAAGAACCGTACTTCTTTCGTGATCGCGCACCGGCTTTCCACGATCCGTTCCGCTGACAACATTATGGTAGTGGATCACGGCAAGATCATGGAGGCCGGCACACACGAAGAACTGATGGCCAAGAAGGGTGAATACTATGAACTGACCCGGGCCCAATACCAGTTCCTGGAGGCGCTGTAGGGTCCAAATTCCCATACTTCTCCACATAGAGCACCGGCCAAACCTGGCCGGTGTTTTTGAATCAGCCAGCCTACAGGCGCAAAAAAGCAGCCGTTCACCATCAAGTGAATTGGCTGCTTTTCTCATCCAGTGAAAACTGATGCCGCTAAGTCGAGGCGTCGCGCTTTTTCATCTTCTACCAAGGCGGCGTGCATCGTTTGGCGGATTTACTTGGCAATCACCAGCGCGCCCGCACAGCTGGCCAGCGGGAAGCGGTAACTGCCATCGTCCTGGCGTTCTGGGATAATCTCCCCAGCTCCGTTGATGACCCGCACCTTGCGGTGATCCGCACGGAAATGTACCCATTCCATAGAAGGTGCGGCGTCCATCGGATCGGCGGCGTTGCAAATCATTAGGGCGTAAGAACCATCGCCGGCCCGGGAAACCATCTGGCCAACCAGCAGGTTGCCGCCTGCCTCTTCACGTACGTCTGCAAAGATGCCTGTGCTCAAGGACGCAATCGGGTCCTGGTTAACCTTGCTCAGCACTTTATCGCCCTGAAAGCCGACAAAGTGCGTGGATACCCGGCGATAACGCATATATTCATCGCCCATGGTATGCAGCTCGGCATTGATCTTCTTGAGCTTATCATACTGCTCGGTCTTTTCCCCCTTCTCATCCAGCACCTGATTATACCACCAGCCTGCCGTATAGCATCCCCAAATAATATTCTCCGCGCCAAAGGCCATGGCCGAATAGGCCTGGAAACGCAGCTGGTTTTCCGTAATCCATTCCGCTTCGCGGTTTGAATTTACCTGCAATACGATCCACATGCTTCGTCCCGTACGCAAGCAAGCATCCGAGACGATCCTGAGGTTCTCATAGGCACCTTCAACACTGGCCGAATACATATAAAAATCATAACAGATGTAATCGGTCCCCACATGCTGGCAATACTGGGCAATATGCTCGGCATAGGTGGCCGTCCCCAATTGGTTGACGGTCTCATGAGCCGTATTGACCGCTACGGAGGCATAGTTAGGGTATAGATTCAAATAAGCAAACTGATGAGGGAAGCTGCGATCTACCAAATCCATAACTCGACCGTAATAAGGAAAATCCAGCGCTGAAGGCTCGTCACCTGCATCGATACCCCAAATGGCTGGATGATCCTCAAAGGTATCGGCAGCAGCCTCATAGCCTGATATTGGATTCATTTCCGCCATTTTGCCGGCGTTGTCGCCGTCGCCGCCCCACCAGCCCGGCAGTATCTGGGTCACGATAGCGCCTACACCATATCGGTGCATCCGATCCAGGGCCGGCCTGTCATTCTCCATGCACACGACAAAATCGATCCCGCACTCCTTCACTTCCCTGACATGTCGCTCGTCACGAGCATACGGCGCCAAGAACTAGGCGCCAATGTTCAATTTTGAACGATTCATTCGAGTATTCATGCTCAATCCTCCCCGGGCAATTTTATATTCGGTATTTACTTACGGTACATAGCATACCATAACCAAGTAAAAAGCACAATATATCATCATGAGATATAAGGGATAAAGGCTGGTTTACACCGCCAATGCATGCCATCGTCTGGCGGCTCATTTGTAGCATAGTGACAGAAGGGCGCAGGAAAGGATCGCAATATGAAACGGGGCATACCGCAGCAAGCGGTTATGCCCATTTTTTTATTGATCTGATAAACGAGAATTTACGGCTCGAACCCCAGCGCCGTCGCCACTACATAGGCGATCAATACCGGAACGATATACAGCAAAATCTGCAGCGGATTCTTCCCGCCGTCATACTCCGAGAAGGCCCTGTTGGGGGAGTTGACGTAGTACAACGTAATCGCGGTCGGCGGCTTTAAGCTGGTGGATATAACCTGTTTGGTGCGGCGTATTCCATCCACCACGTACTCGTAATTGGCAATATAAACCCGGTTCGTACTCGTGTTTTCTGGCTCCCTGTTTCGGTATCGCAAACTCGTCCTCGTGGCTGTCAGCAAATGGCCTCGCTGCTTTGCCAGCGCAATCTTCCTATCCGTTCCGGCAAAGAGTATCCCCTTCTTGCAGAGGATTATTTCTATAATAAATGTCGCAATTGCGGCGGCCACACCACACCAAAGCGCTGGTCCGTATCCCGCCAGCTCGCTCAGCGCCTCCGCCAGCCCTATCCTGTCTTCCATGTTTCTCCTCCATCAACTGTTTAAAATAAGTATATCACTTATTGAAATTTATAGCAGATACAATTTATGTTTTCCGGCAATTCCGATTTAGCAATCTAGTGCATTCTAAGCAAAACATATGCTGAATATTATCACAAGGCACTTCTATTTCCTACTTAAGGCCTGCATTTACTCACCGCCAGCAAGACCGGTATTGCCCGACGTCAGCCGTGCGCTCTCGCTCTCCACGGGAAACGCTCCAGCGTGCTCCCACTTCGACGCTTTGCGGCAACCAAGAGGTGGAAGCTCTTTTTCAAGGGGTATCCTTTCGGGAGAAAATTCTTGATAAACCACTGACTGATTGGATAGAGCGTTCCCTTGCGGAAACAAATCGCTTCTCACGCCAGCTTCTACAAAGCCATGTTTTCTCCCGCATCGATCAAGAAAAACCGCGGAAGAATTTCCGCGGTTTCTTTCTCTACAGCCTATATCAAATGCAGCAGCGCTAGGGAAACTGCGCTAAACAGGATCCATATTCTGGATGTCTTTCGGCCGGACCACAAGCCATAGAGGCTGGCGATACAGCCGGCAAAAATAACGGTTACAAGCCAGGTGCTCTGCAGACGTAGCGGCGTAAATCCAAAGCAGCTAATGTAAAGATAGAGTTTGGAAAAGGCAATCACCGCAAACAACACACTTTGGGCCAGTAGGATCGTCGCCATGATTTTGGCAGGCCGGTGCGCGCGCAGCGGCTGGCTTGCGCTCACCATAACAGCCGCTAAAAGCGTAAAATTCAGCCCCACGATCCAACACAGCTCGAAAAATCCCTGCCGGGCATATTGGGCTACCGTAAAATCCGCAGGAAGGGTGTGGGCAAAAGCGCCGAAAAGATAGCCGCCCTGGATCCCGAAGAAAACCATATACAGCAGGACAAAGCCGCCCATCAGGCCGGTCCAGAGCCCGGATGGCGCACGGCGCAGCGCGGTCACACCGTTGCAGATGGATCGGCCACGATTTTCCAGCAGCGCTGGGTTCTCCCGCTGCGTTCCTACCACCAGCGCATATAAATATGCGCCAACGGGCAGACTGATGATCAGCCGCAGCACCCACTCCCCCATATGATCGATCCGTATGCGCTGGAGTAGTCCACCCAGCACGCGATCGAAAGTCGCATCCGCCGACGAAAGCAACGCTAGGGCGCTCCAGAAAAGCAAAACTGCAATTAAAACGGCGGCTATCGCGCCGAATCGTCCGTATGCATTTCCTTTCTTCCCTGGCCTGATTGCGTACGCCACCGTATCCCAAAGCACTTGAATTCTAAGAAAAAGCCGCTTGAACGGGAAAATAATCAGCGCGTTCATCCCATCCAAAATGAAGAACCGCCCGGTTTCGCCCTCCAGCAGCCTTCCAGAACGTACCAGCACGTAGTATACCGCGAAAAGGTGCAGAAAGAGCCACGCTTTCTCTCCCCATACATGATTACGCCCGATGAGGCAGCCCAGCACAATGACCCAGAGGCAGCCTAGCCAGAGGACGCTCTCCCAACTACGCCGCTGCCTTGCATAGGCGAGCTCCGTGCTTATCGTAAATGCCAGCGCAAAGGCGGCCAGGCATAGCGTCCCGCTTTGATAGGCAGATATGTCGCAATAGGTATATAATAAAGCCCCCGCATAGCTGACCAAAAGGGCGATACGTTCCCATCGTGCAGGTACCGGCCTTGCCGACGTTTGCCGGTCGTCCTCCAGCATTGCCTGCTGTTCATGGATTTGGCTCATGTCGCTTGGTCCTCCTTATCTTTTGCTTCCGGATCCGTCTCCTCTCCGTCGTCAATAAACTCCAACAGCGCTCCCGGTTGGCATTTTAGTTCATGGCACAACGCCATCAGTGTGGAAAAGCGAATCGCCTTAGCCTTATTATTTTTCAAAATCGATAGGTTGGCTGGTGTAATTCCCACTCGCTCTGCCAGCTCGCCGGCGGATATTTTTCGCTTTGCCATCATCACATCCAGGTTTACGACAATTCTCATGTCCGCCCCCTATACCGTAAAATCCAGCTCATCCTTCATCGTGATTGCCTGCTCGAAAACATTTTTTACGATGCGGACAATAAGGCCTACAAAACCGGCTGCAATGGCCACCAGCATGATAGGCGGCCAATACAAGCTGCTGGCAAAGCAGACCAGGCAGGCCCCAAAGCAGCACCAGCTCGTCATCCGCAGATACCGGACATTTCTTGCGTCGAACACTACGCCTTTTTGCATATTCCACAGAAGCCTCCACAGCGCAAAAAGCAGCACCCAGGCCAAAGCGCTACAGGCGTATAAAGTTGCCATCAGCAGCGCGCCGTCCCAAGGCCCACGCAATGTGCGGGCGATCGATAGGGCCCATTGCGTCAGCCAGTATCCGCCAATATCAGCTGCCGTCAGCAGCGCCGCAAAGGCGATAAGGCACCCCTGCGACAGCTTGACCGATCGATTTTGGTTCCAGTTCATTGGGCACACTCCTTTCTTTCCCCTATAGGATATCATGCTATACATCGTATTTCAATCATTATTTATTGTTTTTCAATAATTTTTTGTTGAAAAACAAATCCTATGGCAAGCCACCATTCAGCGTCCTATCGATAGTGCACCTCATCGAAACAAAAAAGCGCGCATAGAGAGAAACCGCGTTAGGAAGTAGACTTTTCTCTTGTTTCTATGCGCAGGACATGATAGTATTGGATACCGTTTAATTTTAAAGAAACGAGGGCTTTGTTGATGTGTCTAATCTGTGATCGAATTAAGATGATTCAAAGAGGTGACAATCCTTATTTTGTCAAGGAACTTGAAACTGGTTATGTTGTTATAGGCGATTTTCAGCACTTCAAAGGATATACTTTATTTCTATGCAAACAACATCAAACGAAATTATTTTATCTCGAACATGATTATAAGTTGAAATTCCTTGAAGAAATGTCCATTGTCTCGGAAGCTGCATATAAGGCCTTTGGTGCGGATAAAATGAACTGCGAGCTTCTTGGGAACGGAGATGCACACCTGCATTGGCATCTCTTTCCAAGATATAACGGCGACCTTGCCGGTTATGAATGCGGCAAAAAGGCTGGCCCTGTATGGTGGTATCCGATAGAAAAAATGAACGCGCCCGAAGCAAGGCCGTCAGATGATGAACTTGGCCAAATGAAAAACGCATTGTCAAAAGAACTTGATAGGCTGTTACCATTATATCAATCTCAGGATTGTGGGAAAGCCTAGGCCTTCATTGCACGAATTGGGATTTATAAAGAAAACCCACTATGTCAACTTTCAGTTGTGAAAGTGTCATAGTGGGTTTATATTCTTTTTGTGTGTTCGTCAGGTGACTTTGGGAAACTTCTTTATGAAGCCGCCCTTAACAGCGCGCCTTTGGTTGATCCCATCATCCCTTAGCGAACGATATGGCCCTGGCAACCCTTGCGGCCAATTAACGCGGCGTTAGCTTCGTCCGTGTCCACATGCATAGCCAGCGCAAACTTGGGGCTCACCCGTACAACGCAGTCATCAAAGATCAGGGGACGTTCGGTATCCACCCGTACCATCACGATGTCCTTATCCTTGACGCCCATCTCCTCGGCGTCGGCAGGCGTCATGTGGATATGACGCTTCGCTACAATCAGGCCCTCCTTCAGCTCTACCTCGCCCGCAGGGCCCTTCAGCGTAATGGGGGCGGAACCCTCCAGGTCGCCGCTCTCGCGCACCGGACCGACGGCGCCCAACGTGAAGCAATCCGTCAAGGAAACCTCAACCTGGCTCTGGGGACGAACCGGCCCCAGAATGACAACGTTGCTCAGCGTGCGCTTGGGGCCCACGACCTCGACGCGTTCCTCACATACAAACTGGCCGGGTTGGGAAAGGTCGCGCACATAGGTCAGCGTTTTTCCCGCGCCGAAAAGCTTTTCCACATCCTCTTGGGTCAGATGCACATGACGAGCAGAAACCTCTACCAGAAATGACTTTTCAGACATGATTTGATCCTCCTTTGGTGATAATGCTATTGTGCCTCTACCGGCCGTCTTTGTCAAGAAGTGCCGGTTTTCGTCATCAGATTTCCATAAAAGAAAGGCCCTACCCAGGCCTTTCTTTTATGCGATTAATAGTTGTTCTTATCCTTGACCTTAGCCGCCTTACCCGTCAGCTCACGCAGATAGTAGAGCTTTGCGCGGCGTACCTTACCGCGGCGAATCACTTTGATTTCCGCAATACGGGGGCTGTGCAGGGGGAAGGTACGCTCCACGCCCACGCCATAGGAGGTGCGGCGCACCGTAAAGGTTTCACGGATAGAACCATTGTGGCGGGCAATGACCACGCCCTCGTAAGCCTGCAGGCGTTCGCGGGTGCCTTCAACGACTTTCACTTCGACGCGCACGGTATCGCCAATGCGGAAATCGGGGATATCCGTACGAAGCTGTTCCTGTTCGATAGTGCGAATATCAATCATGGGGATCCTCCTTCATCATAGACGTTCATGCCAGCTTAGCAGAGGACCGTCCGTGTTCACAACAAGCATTATTTTAGCAGAAATTCAGGCCAAGCGCAAGGGGAATTTCAGTGATTTGCCGACGAATTACCGCTCATCCTCCCGGCTTTTCAGCCAAAGCCTTTCCTTTTCCGTAAGCGGGGCCTTTTCCAGAAGATCCGGCCGTAACCTTTGGGTTTTCAGCAGCGACTGCTCCCGCCTCCAAGCGGCCAACCAAGCATGATTTCCGGTGAGAAGCACCTCCGGAACCTTCATCCCGCGAAAATCCGCCGGGCGCGTATATTGCGGATATTCCAGCAGGCCGCCTTCAAAGGACTCCTCCAGGTGTACGTCGCTGGCTCCAACTACGCCCGGGATAAACCGGATCAGGGTGTCTACCAGCACCATGGCAGGCAGCTCTCCGCCGGTGAGCACATAGTCGCCGATGGAGATTTCCTCGTCGACCCAGGTATCGATCACGCGCTGGTCCACGCCTTCATAGTGGCCGCACAGCAAGATAAGCCCTTGATCGGCGGAGGCCAGCTCACGAGCGCGCACGTTATTCCATACTTTACCGCAGGGGGAAAGGTAGATCACCGGCGTACCGGGCGCATGCCGGCGTTTCACATCTTCAATGCAATCAAAAAGCGGCTGCGGCCCCATCAGCATGCCGGCGCTTCCGCCAAAGGGAGCATCGTCTACACGGTGATGCTTATCGGTAGAATAATCGCGGATATTTACCAGCTCCAGCTCAAAGAGCCCCTTCTCCAATGCACGCCCCGGTACGGAGCTGGCAAAATAGGCGCTAAATACTTCGGGAAAAAGCGTCAGTATGCTAATCTTCATGGACGGCTACCTCAGAAAAGCGCACCGAATCGACCAAAATGCGGCGCTGCTTCACATCCACCTCGCGGATCACCTGGCGGATTGCCGGCATTAGATAAACACCTTGGTTTCCGTGAATCTCATAGACATCGTTACCCCCGGGCTGATGCACCTCGGTCACCTGCCCCAGCTGCGCGCCGGTTTCATCCTCCACCCGGCAGCCGATCAGATCCACGATATAATAGCGATCCTGCTCCAACTGGGGCGCCTGCCCTCTTGGTACCCTGAGTTCGGTCCCTCGCAGCGTCTCGGCAGCATTGCGGTCATAGACGCCCTCCAGCTGCGCGATTACCATGCTCCCCTGCAGGCGCTGGTGCTTTACCCGACGGCACACACGCGCACCCTGGCGGTCCGTCCATTCCACGGCGTGCAGGCTTAGCCAGTCCTCCGCCTGATCGGTTAAGGGTTGGATCTTTACTTCGCCCCGTATTCCATGGGCTCGGACAATAACACCCACGGCCAGCGTGGGTGATAAAGACTGTGTCATTTACAGGATCTCCACAGTATACTTCTTTTTCTCGTTGGCGGTGGCCGATTTCACCACCGTGCGAATGGCCTTGGCAATCCGGCCCTGCTTGCCGATCACCCGGCCCATATCGTCGGGCGCAACCCGAAGCTCCAGCACTACCGTCTTGTCGCTCTCCACCGTCTTGACGTCCACCTGATCAGGCTCCTGCACCAGGGAACGGGCGATGTAGCGAACCAATTCCTCTACATTCGCTTTCACGGCCATAACCTATTCGATACCGGCCTTCTTGATCAGGGCGCGCACCGTATCGGTGGGCTGAGCGCCGGTCTTCATCCACTTGGTCACTTTCTCAGCGTCCACCTTGAGCTCCACGGGCTCGGTCAGGGGATTGTAATAGCCCACCTCGTCAATGAAGCGGCCGTCGCGGGGAGCCTTCACATCGGCCACCACAATACGATAGAAGGGGTTCTTCTTGGAGCCCATTCTCTTGAGACGAATCTTTACTGCCATTTGGGATCGTACCTCCAAATATGATTTCTATTTCACCGCTATGCGGATGAAAGCCTTAAAAAGGAAGCTTCAGCCCCCTAAGCGCCCGGCGCCGTCCGCCTTTTCCAGCGAATTGCTTCATCATCTGGCGCACCTGCTCGAACTGGCGAATCAGCCGATTCACATCCTGCACCGTGGTGCCGCTACCGGCAGCTATGCGCTTACGCCGGGAAGCGTTCAGCAGGTCTGGATTACGCCGCTCCCGCACCGTCATGGAGAGGATGATCGCTTCGGTTCGGGCTATGCCCTTCTCATCTATGTCCTCGGGCTTAATCTTGTTGCCGCCGGGCAGCATGCCCAGCAAGTCCGTCAAAGAGCCCATCTTGCGCATCTGCTCAAATTGCTGCAGAAAATCCTCCAGCGTAAAAGAGGATTCCCGCATCTTCTTCTCTAGTTCGGCAGCCTGTTTCTCATCAAAGGTCTGCTGCGCCTTTTCAATCAGCGTCAGCACGTCGCCCATTCCCAAGATACGAGAAGCCATGCGGTCAGGATAGAACGGCTCGAGATCGCCAGACTTCTCGCCGATTCCAGCGAATTTGATGGGCTTGCCTGTGACCGCCTTAACGGAGAGGGCCGCGCCGCCCCGCGTATCGCCGTCAAGCTTGGTCAGAATCACACCGTCGACGCCCAGCCGCTCGTTAAAGCTCTGGGCCACGTTGACCGCGTCCTGGCCCGTCATTGCGTCTACCACCAGAAGGATCTCCTGCGGCTGCACAGCCTTACGCATCCGATCGAGTTCGTCCATCAGCGCCTCGTCCACGTGCAGGCGGCCGGCCGTATCCAGAATCACCACGTCATAGCCCATATACCGGGCCCGCTCCACCGCCTTTTGCGCAATTTCAACCGGATCGGATTGCCCCATCTCAAAGAAGGGAATATCGATATTCTTCGCCACAACGCGCAGCTGCTCAATGGCCGCAGGGCGGTACACGTCGCATGCCGCTAGCAAGGGCTTTTTCCCCTGCACCTTGCGCAGATGCAGGGCCAGCTTACCGGCCATGGTGGTTTTGCCCGCACCCTGCAGGCCGCAGAGCATATAGACGGTGATGGGCTTAGAAGAAAAGGTCAGCTTTGCCGCAGCCGGGCCCATCAGCTCGATCAGTTCGTCGTTTACGATCTTAATGACCATCTGGCCGGGAGAAAGCGAAGCGGTGACATCGGCGCCCAGCGCTTTTTCTGAAACGCGTTTTACGAAGTCTTTGACTACCGTATAGTTCACGTCCGCTTCCAGCAGGGCCATGCGCACCTCCCGCATAGCAACCTTCAGGTCGCCTTCGGAGATACGGCCGCGGCCTGTGATCTTTTTCATCGCCGCCTGAATCTTCTCGCTTAAGCTCTCAAAGGCCATGTTCGCCCTCCCTTTCCCATATCTGCACCGCCTGATCCAGCACGCGGCGAAGCCCTTGCATATCCGGCTCCGCCTCTTCCATAATGCGCTGCCCCCGGGCAAGCACTTCGCCCAGCGCCAGATGGCGGCTTAAAAGCCCCAGGCGCTGTTCTAAGCTTTCCAGCGTCGCCTCGCCCCGGCGAAGCGCGTCATGCACAGCCTGCCGGCTTATGCCCTGCTCCTGGGCAATCTCCGCTAAGGATAAATCTTCGTCGTAATAGCTGACGAGCATTTCACGCTGCCGCCCGGTCAAAAGGCCGCCATAAAAGTCCAGCAGCCATCCGATCCTGACGTGCTTTTCCATGCCGATGTTCCTCTGCCAGCAATTCTGTAAAGGCCGAAGCCTTGACAGAATTATTATACCCATTTGCCGGCATTTGTCAAGCCCTCGCCCTTGACAGAAAATCCCCCTTTTCCCTATAGATGATTTTGTCCAGATCATGGAGTCCTTTGGCCCGGTATCCGCGGACGATTGACTTGCCGAAATTTTCCGTCCATAATGGCTAAAAAGGAAAAAGGAGGCCCTTCATGAAACAAGCCGTTATGGTTAAGCCCGGGGAAATTGTCTACCAGGATGTGCCTGTCCCAGAGGTGCGACCCGATCAGATCGAAGTCAAAATGAAACGAATCGGCGTATGCGGCAGCGACATCCATGTCTGGCATGGCAAGCATCCTTACACCTCCTACCCTGTCGTGCAGGGGCATGAGGTCTCCGCGGTGGTCACCCGCGTCGGCTCCGAGGTCACGGATTTTGCCCCCGGCGACCTTGTCACCATCCAGCCCCAAGTCGTCTGCGGCCGCTGCTATCCATGCACCCATGGGCTGTATAACGACTGTGAATCGCTGAAGGTCATGGGCTTCCAGACCACGGGAATGGCCAGCGAATACTTTGTCACCGAGGCCGCCAAGGCGCTGAAACTGCCCGATACCATGAGCTATGACCATGGTGCGATGATTGAGCCGCTGGCGGTAGCGGTCCATGCGGTTCGCCGCATACCCGGCGGAGTTGCGGGCAAGTCTGTCTGCGTGATCGGCGGCGGTCCGATCGGAAACCTAACGGCCCAGGCTGCCAAGGCGATGGGCGCCCATGCCGTGTTGCTCTCTGAAATTTCCGCCTACCGCATTGAGGCGGCGGCCCGCTGCGGCATCCCGGTGATGAACCCCACAGAAACCGCCTTAAAGGACGGTATTCTCCAGGCCTTTGGCCCTGACGGAGCCGATGTTATCATTGAATGCATAGGAGGTTCCCGCACCATCAAGGAGGCGGTGGACATCGCCCGCAAGGGCAGCGATATCATAGTGGTCGGTGTGGTGCCTGACCTTTGCGCCATCGATATGGGGTTTGTGCAGGATCATGAGCTACGCATCTCCGGATCGGCGATGTACCGGGTAGAAGATTACCGGGAAGCCATCCGCCTGGTCGGCGAAGGGCTCATTGAATTCGACGCGCTCATTACCCACCATGTGCCTTTCTCCGATTACGCCAGCGCTTATACGCTGATTGAGCAGGCAAAGGACCGGGCGATGAAGGTGATCATCGATATGGAGGCCTAATCATGCGCTACGGCATCTATTATGCCTATTGGGAAAAGGCCTGGGGCGGCGACTTTCTGCCCTATGTTTCAAAGGTGAAGCGTCTTGGTTTTGACATTCTCGAGATAGCCTGCGGCGATCTGTACCGGCAACCCGATGGCGCGCTCCGCGAGCTGGGGCAGGAGGCCGCCCGCCAGGGCATAGAGCTCACCGGGGGCTACGGCCCCCGGCCGGAGCACAACCTGGCCAGCGTCGACCCCGATGCCGTGACAGCGGCGCTGGACTTTTATCGCACCACCTTCCGTAAAATGCAGTTGGCCGGCGTCCGCAGCCTAGGCGGCGCTCTGTATTCCTACTGGCCGGTGGATTACAGCCATACGCCTGATAAGGCCGGGGATTGGACTCGCAGCGTGACACGCATGCGACGGTTGGCCGCCTTGGCGGAGGACTATGGCATTACGCTGAACATGGAAAGCCTGAACCGCTTTGAAGGTTATCTCATCAACGATGCGCGGGAAGCCGTGCATTATGTGCGCGCCGTCGATTCGCCCAATGTTAAGGTCATGTTGGATACCTTCCATATGAATATTGAGGAAGATTCTCTCACGGAGGCAATCCGCCACGCCGGCAACCTTCTGGGGCACTTCCACGTAGGCGAAGCCAACCGCCGCCCACCCCGGCCCGGCGGCCGCATCCCTTGGGCGGAAATCGGCACGGCGCTTCGCGATATCGGCTACGCCGGCGCCGTGGTAATGGAACCCTTTGTGCTCATGGGTGGTCAGGTCGGCGCGGATATAAAAATCTGGCGGGACCTGTCCGGCGGCGCGGATACAGACCTGCTAGACCAGTGGGCCGCCGACTCTGTCGCCTACCTTAAAGGTCAGTTCGAGGGGAAATAGCTTTTTCAGCACAGCTTTATACTGTGTCCTTTGGCCTGCATGCTGCGCAGTGGGCTTTCAGAGCAGCACCGAAAGGGCCGCGGGAATATCCCGCGGCCTTCTTTTATTCAGTTGAAACCGCTTTTTGTTTATAAGCGCAGCATCCGGTACCCCACGCCTACATGGGTCTGAATATATTTGGGCTGAGAAGGGTCGCGTTCAATTTTCTTGCGTAGCGTCGCCATAAAGACGCGCAGCGACGCTACGTCGCTGTCCCAAGAGGTGCCCCAGATCCCTCGGGTGATATAGGTATGCGTGAGCACTTTGCCCACATTCTTTGCCAGCAGGCACAGCAGCTTATACTCAATGGGCGTAAGGTGCAGCTCCTGCCCACCCAAAAACGCACAACCTGAAGCATAATCGATTTTGAGCTCGCCGTTGGTAAAAACCGTTTCTTCCGCCTGGGGCGCCTCTCCATAGCTAAGCCGCCGGATCGTGACCCGAAGCCGGGCCAACAGTTCCTCCACCGAAAAGGGTTTGGTAAGATAGTCGTCGGCGCCTGCGTCCAAGGCCTCAATTTTATCCCGATCCTCGCTGCGGGCGCTGATGACGATAATCGGCATCATTGACCAAGAACGGATCTTTTTAATAATCTCCACGCCGTCCATATCCGGCAGTCCCAGGTCCAGCAGAATGATGTCGGGCTTTTGCGAAACAGCCTCGAATACTGCCTGAGCGCCGGTTTGCGCGGTGTGGAACCGGTAGTCCTGCGTCTCCAGCGTCGTAGCGATCAGATTGCGAATCGCCGCATCGTCCTCTACGATCAGGATTAAGGGTTTATTCATGGATACTGACCTCCTCTGCCTGCAAGGTAAACCGGAATACTGTACCGTGGGGATCATCATCTTCCACCGAGATCGTTCCGCCATGGGCGGTGATGATGGCCTTACACAGCGCTAGACCCAAACCCAGGCCGCGGCGGCTGTCCGCGCCGACCTTGGTGGCCTTGGCCGTATAGAACATATCGAAGATGCGGGCCTTGGCCTCGTCCGGTATACCGGGGCCGTTGTCGGCAATGCATACCTCCACCGTCTTGCCCTTTGTGGCTGCGCTGATGACAATCTGCGAACCTACAGGCGTATATTTAATCGCATTATCCACAATATTGATGATCACCTGCACAATGAGGCGCGCGTCCATCCGCGCCATGACAAATCCCTGGGGTGGGATCACGCGAATGATGTGCTCCGTGCTTTTACGGTTGATATGGCGCAGCGCCTCGGTGATGACCTCCTCCAGCAGCTCCGCCTCCATGGTCAGGTGCATGGTTCCGTCCTCAATGCGCGTCACTGACAAAAGATTTTCCACCAGGTTAATCAGCCACATGGCATCGTCATAGATATCCATATACAGCTTGTGCCGCTTATCGGCATCCAGGGTATCGGCGTTGTTCAGCAACACACCGGCGTTGCCAGATATGCTGGTCAGGGGAGTGCGCAGGTCATGGGAGATGGATCGCAGCAGATTGGCCCGCAGCTGCTCGTTCTTAGCCTGCATGGCTGCCTCCTCCCTTTTTCGGCTGAACAGGTCCCGCTCCAAAGCCAGGGCGCATTCGCTCAGCATGGACAAAACCAGATTATTCTCAAAGGCATCCAGGCCGCCATCCCGCAGGTCGATGCCCATCACGCCATATACGCCGTCCGACCCGCGCACCGCCAGATAGAGCCCTAAGGCGCTTCCCAGCGTATTGGTGGTGGCTCCTGCGTGCTTATTGTTGCGAAAAGCCCATTGGGCTACGGCTTTTTCGTTCTCGGCCAGCAACCCTTCCATGCGTTCGCCTTCTTGCCCGGCGCTGAAAATCCGAGGTTCGGCCAGGGCGCCTTCCTTGACGCCATAGAAAACCACGCTCTTTCCCAGCAGCTTGATTAGCTGCCGGGCCGTGGCTTCGGCAATCCCTTCCGGCGTTTTCTCTTGCTGCAGCAGCTGATTGGTTTCCAGCAGCACCTGCGTACGGTAGGCCGTCCTGGCCGACAGCTTGGCTTGGCTCTTGATTCGTGCGGCCAGGGAGCCGCTAAGAAAGGCGGCAAGGAACATGACGAGGAAGGTAATAGGATAACCCGAATCATAGGCCGTCAGCGAATATCGGGGATCAATGAAGAGAAAATTGAAAATTATAACGCTTAGCAGCGCGGAAATGATACTGTAGCTGCGGTTAGATGTTACGATCGCCGTCACCAGCACGCCCAGAATATAGACCGTAATGATGTTCGCCTCGCTGAAACCCAGCCGCTCAAAGGTCCATCCCAACAGGGTAGCGCCCAGCAGAACTAGGCAGCTTTTCACCGTGTCCTGCAGGGTGAAGACCGGCTTGGCATGATAGCGTGACTCTCGGTAGGGCTGGCGTTTGATTTCCGGGATTACGTAGATATCCAGGTTCGGTGCCAGCACGGTCAGTCTGTCGATAAAGCTCTGGCGGCCCAACATCAGCAAACGGCGCCGGGTATTGCTTCGGCCTACCACCACTTTGCTGGCCCCTGTCAGCCGGGCAAATTCCGCAATCTGAAAGGGCACGTCGTCGCCGTATACCGTCTCAATGCGCGCCCCCAACTGCCGAGCCAGCTTAACATTGGCCTGCAGGCGCAGCTTATTCTCTTTGGATAGGTGGCTGAAGGCAGGCGTTTGCACGAACAGCGCGGTAAAACGCCCTTTGAAGGCGTTGGCCATACGGGCCGCTGTCCGCAGGATCTTTGCGTTGGACGGTGCCGGGGAGAGGCATACCAGAATATGCTCGTCGGCATAATGGCCGCCCTGGGCGGAGGTCAGCTTTGCACGTTCAGCCAGACGGTTTACGCGATCGGCGCTGCGGCGCAATGCGATCTCCCTCAGGGAAATCAGATTTTCCACCGTAAAGAAATTTCCCAGCGGCTGCTCTGCCTGCGTTTTCCCGTAAACCTTTCCGTCGTTCAGGCGCTTAATCAGCTCCTCCGGCTCAATATCCACCAGTTCAACCTGATCGGCATCGTCAAAGACGTGATCCGGAATACGCTCCCCTACCTGCATACCTGTTACGGAGGCAACAATATCATTTAAGCTCTCAATATGTTGAACGTTGACCGTGGTATAAACGTCAATACCGGTTTTTAGCAGTTCTTCAATATCTTGATAGCGCTTGACATGGCGGCAGTCCTCCGCATTGGAATGGGCCAGTTCATCCACTAAAACAAGCTGCGGCCGCCGGCGGATCGCGCCGTCCAGATCAAATTCCCGCAGCGTAATCCCCTTATAGCGGATAAGCAGCGGCTGAAGCTGCTCCAGCCCCTCCAAAAGTTTCATGGTTTGCGGCCTGGTATAGGGTTCAATGTAGCCGACGACCACGTCTACACCCTGCTTTTGGGCAACGTGCGCAGCCTCCAGCATCGCGTAAGTTTTCCCTACGCCTGCAGCGTATCCAAAGAAGATTTTTAGCTTGCCTCTGTTCTTATCACGCTCTTGCGGCTCCATCCGCCGCAGCAGCTCGTCGGGCGTTGCCCTCGTCTGCGCCATGCCTTCCTCTCTTTCTATATGCTTATACCATTTTTATCCAATAACGCCGCTAGCATGGCGTTACCCTTCCCGCTTTGGCGATCAAATTTCCTTGATACCTTTGCCGGATGGCTGATATCGCAGGAAAAAGGGATTTGACCAACCGCCGTTCTCCGCCACTTCTCTTGTTCATGCCGTAATGCAGCCGTTTCCCTTCCCCATCGATCAGGTAAAAGCCATCCAGGCCATGGAAGCCCGGCAGCCCGCTTCCGTCATGACCCAGCGCAAAGATCGTTTTCCGGCCAAAATTTGCCGCTTCAGCGGAAAACAAACCGCAGCGGCAGGGGCTTTCGCCGCTTCGCCCAGGCAGATATAGCGGCAATAGGTATCCCCACCGAGTTTTCCTCATATCCTGAAGCGCTTGCTGCGCATAGCTTGTGTAGAAGTCCGCTAATCTCGCCGACCATCCAGCGCAGTCAATATCTCCTGCGGCTGGGCAGCGCCCATCTTTATCGCATGATGCGGCCGAAATCTTGCCCGGATACATTTAACCGCCTGCTGTCCGCCCGTAGGGTGCGCTCGATCACGCTTTCCAATCCGCCAGCGTCACCATTCATTTTGAATGGGTACCAGCGCGAGATGACGGTCCTCAATAGGCTAAATTCCTGCAGATGCGCTGCCCAGGCAAAGCACTCCCCTCATAATATTCTATAGGGCGTCCGCTCCGTCGGCGGATGCGGGTAGATTGCCGCCATCTTTGAACTGAACGCATAAACTATGTTGATAAGGTGTCCCACCGCATTTCAGCGTATCTTTCATCGCCGGAACCGAAATCTCCTGCTGTCGTACCACAGTATTTGGATGCATCGTTAAATCTGCCTAATTCTCGACTCTTCCTTATGCTCTACCGCACTATGATGGCGCTTTTTTCCCTTTGGGCTGTAGAGGCGTATTTTGATATAATCCGCGCCATGGTGTTCCCCGTCGAAGCACTATTTTATCACAGGTTGAGTTAAAGCAGTATAGGGATTCTCTTTTTTTATGCGCGCCGAAACGCCCAAGCTTGCAGCTAAAGCTTCTGTTGCCATGTTTCATCTCTATTTGGTCAGCGCCCGGATATCCTCCTCTGCGCCCATCACCATTAAGCTTTCCCCCGGTGTGAAAACATGATCCGGATGCGGCAGGGGCGCGATTGCGCCGCCCTTCTTGGTCGCCAGGATGCTGACGCGGTATCGGGTGCGTACCGCTTTATCCAGAATGCTTTTTCCATACCATGCGGCAGGTACAGCGATCTCATAGATCGCATAGCCCGGCGCCAATTCAATATAGTCGAACACATTTTTCGCGCCATATTTTACGGCCAGCCGCTCGGCCATCTCTCGCTCCGCATAGACCACATGATCGGCGCCGTTGCGCAGCAGCAGCTTTTTGTGAGCGTCCCGGCTGGCCCTTGCCAGAATAAATCGTCCCCCCAGGTCTTTCAGCAATACAGTGGCCAGCAGCGCGCTTTGGAAATTGTCCCCAATCGCTACCACGCACAGGTCAAAGTTATCCACGCCCAAGGATTCCATAAAGTCCTCGTCGGTGGCGTCGGCAATCTGTACGTTTTTGATCAGGCCTGCTGCTGCGTCAGCTCGTTCTTCATCCTTTTCTACGGCCAGCACCGTATTGCCTTCTTCAATCAGCTTACGGGCGATATGCCGGCCAAATCGGCCCAGTCCAATGACAAGTACGGATTTCATTCTTTTATCCTCGCTTTATCCTAATTGTATTTTTTCCATCGGCAATTTGGAAACCGCGACGGTACGCTCCGACGAAAAGGCCAGCAGCATCGTGATGGATCCAACGCGGCCGAATAGCATCAACATTGCCAGCATCATCTTGGAAACCAGCCCGATTTCTGGCGTAATGCCCATGGACAAGCCGACGGTGCCGATGGCCGACGCGCTCTCCAGCATAGCCGCCATCAGGCTTACGTCCTCTATATGGGCAATCGCCAAGGCGACCACCAGGGAAAGGGAAAAATAGAGCATCGCAATGCAGGTGGCCGTGCGGACGATCCCCTCCTCCATCCGGCGTCCAAAGAGCTCTACGGACTTACGGCGCCGAAAGGTCGTATCGATGCTTTTGATGATCACGGCAAAGGTCGTCGTCTTCATGCCGCCGGCCGTGGAGCCCGCCGAACCGCCGATCAACATCAATAGGATTAAAATGAGCTGGCTACCTTCCGTTAAGCTGGCTAGATCTACGCTGTTAAACCCGGCCGTTCTGGCTGAGACCGACTGGAAAACCGAGGCCAGCGCCTGCTCCCCTGTCGACATTCCCGCGAAACACGCCTCGCCCTGCTCCAGCAGCAGGATACTGCCTGCGCCCAGCAGGATCAGGCTGGCACTGACTGTCAGCACGATTTTTGTGTGCACCTTGAGCTTCGTAAATACAAACCGGTTGGTTACAAGATCCCGCCACACGAAGAACCCAAGCCCGCCAATCACGATCAGCGCCATAATGATAAAGTTAACATAAGCGTGATCATATAAAAGCGTGAGTGAGGAAAAGGGCTTTTCTCCGCCCATCAGGTCAAATCCAGCGTTACAAAAGGCGGATATTGAATGAAATAGGGAAAAATAGAGACCCTTCCAAAATCCGAGCTTCGGGCAAAAATAAAAGCTCAACAGCAGCGCCCCAATTCCTTCCACCAGCGCCGTGCCGCCCAAGATAAATTTGGTCATCCGCACCATCCCGCCCACTTGCGGCGCGCCGATGGACTCCTGCATCAGCACCCGCGGCGCCAGGCCGATCTTGCGCTTTGTCAGAGAAATAATCGACAGCGCGATGGTCATGAATCCGATTCCGCCGATTTGGATTAAACAGATAATGACAATCTGGCCAAATAGGGACCAGTGGGTATAGGTGTCAAACCGAACGAGCCCTGTCACGCACGTGGCTGAGGTAGCCGTAAAAAAAGCGTCCGTTATGCTGGTGCGTCCTTCGCGCGACGCCGCAGGCAGGCTCAGCAGCGCCGTGCCCACCAGAATGATCGCACAAAATCCCAACAGGATAAGCTTTGTGGAAGACAGCCGTCTAAGCCCTTTGCGTATGTTTTGTGATTCCATCGTTCGCCTCCTCCGTAACGCTTCCTATTGTAGAGGCCCGATGGTTAAAAAAAATTAAAGATTCCCTATGCATTATAAAGATCGCATTAAGACCCCCAGGTTTTTACACGGTTTTTACGCGCATTCCTGTCTCATAACGGCATATTTATGCCTGATGCTTTATGCTTGGCGTATAAGGGGGGATTTTATGAATGCGTTTTTGATCATCGCAATCATCGCCATAGGCGCTGGCGGCTACCTTCTTTGCCAAGCCTTAGACCGCTATCTAGGTCAAGGCGGATTTCGCTACCATAAATAGCGAATGCGGAAAAGCTAATTTTCCGTCATTTTTAATCCCGACCAAATTAGTCTTGATTCTTATGCGTATAAGGATTATACTATAAGCATAGTTAGCACTTGCTAATTCACAATCTTTTTATTGCTAAGGAGGCGTCACATGCTCGAACTAAAAGGGATTGCATGGAACCTGCCGGAAGGCAGAGAAATCCTCCATCCCCTAGATCTTACCATTCCCGACGGAAAGTTAACCGTTGTCACCGGCCCCAATGGGGGCGGAAAAACTACGCTGGCCAAGGTGATCGCCGGCATCCTCACGCCGTGCAGCGGCCAGATCCTGCTGGACGGAGAAGACATTACCCCGCTTGACGTAACCCAGCGAGCCCAACGGGGGATCGGCTTTGCCTTCCAGCAGCCCGTCCGCTTCAAGGGGCTTACGGTACGGGATCTGCTGGAACTAGCCGCGGGTCGCAGCCTAAGCGAAGCCGAACTGTGCGGTCTCTTAGGGCAGGTTGGGTTATGCGCGCCGGAATATGAGAACCGCCAGACGGATGCCAGCCTGTCCGGGGGCGAGATCAAACGCATCGAAATTGCCACTGTATTGGCTCGCGGCGCTCGTATTTCCGTTTTCGATGAGCCGGAGGCGGGGATCGACCTTTGGAGCTTTGCCAGCCTAATCGATACCTTTAAACGCCTGCAAAGCAGCCTTTCCGGGTCGCTGCTTATTATTTCCCACCAGGAGCGCATTTTGAATATTGCCGATGAAATCGTCGTCATCGCCGATGGCCGCGTCCGGTCGCATGGCCCGCGCGAGCAGGTGCTCCCGGCCCTGATGGCTGACGAAAGTATGACCCGCTGCCCGCTGGGAAAGGAGGAACAGCCCCATGAATAGCATCACCGTCAATCTGTTGAACCTGATCTCCGGCTTTAAGGGAGCCTTTAACGGCGCCTTTAATATCCGGGAGAACGGCGGCTGTGCCGGCCGGCAGTCCACCGACCACATCAAAATTGAATCCAAGCCTGACGGACCGGGCCTTATCATCCGCGTCCTTCCAGAGGCGCAGGGTGAAACGGTGTATATCCCGGCCTGCGTTACCCACAGCGGTGTAGACGACCTCGTTTATAATGATTTCTATGTAGGCGCCGGCGCTGATGTCACCATTGTGGCTGGCTGCGGCGTGCACGTTGAAGGCGAGGAGGAAGCCCGTCACAACGGGATCCACCGCTTTTTCCTGGAAAAGGGCGCTCATGTGCGGTATGAGGAAAAGCATGTGGGCACAGGAGCTGGCAAGGGTCTGCGCCGTATCGATCCTGTCACGGATGCCACACTGGATGAGGATGCCGTACTGGAGATGGATACTGTGCAGATTGGCGGCGTCGACACAACGATGCGCAAAACCAACGCCCAGCTGGCCGCCCGTGCCCGCCTTGTAATCCGCGAACGCATCCTGACCGAGGGGGAACAGCAGGCGCAGACCGAGTTCTCCGTGGATCTCAATGGCGAGGACAGCGGCGTAGACCTAATCTCCCGATCGGTGGCCAAGGACCACTCCAACCAGCAGTATCATTCCCGTATCTGCGGCAACACCCGCTGCACGGGGCATTCTGAATGCGACGCTATCCTGGTGGGGCACGGCACGGTAAACGCTGCGCCAGAGCTTTTTGCCGGCAGCGTGGACGCTGCCCTGATCCACGAGGCGGCGATCGGAAAAATCGCTGGCGAGCAGATCCTGAAGCTGCGCACCTTCGGCCTTACGGAGGAGGAAGCGGAGCAGAAGATCATTGACGGCTTTTTGAAAGGCTAAAAAAGCCGCACGGCCGCTCCCGTACGGTTTTTCCGCCTAAATACGTGCCCATACGACAGCGTGCTTGGGTGGAAAGCCATGGTTTTTCCTTTTCGCTTTTGCCCAGAGGCATGAAAGCCGCTCTCCCCTCGCCATGGGGCAAGGCTTGACCGCATTATGTGGAAGACATCCGCGATGGCTAAAATCAAATGGGCGTGAACCGTCCGGGGAGCGCTTTGTGACTATGGAGAGAGCAGCCTGAATCCACAAGCCTAGAAGGTAGTTCTGCCCTGCCGCCGCTCGGAAAAGGATGATACGGATACGGTCTTTTGCCTAAGCGCCATAGCGATGATCATATTGGGGGTAAGCTCATCCCAAGGCGAAGGTTGGGAGCGGATTGGGGAATCGGCTTCGCTGTGGGAATTTGATCTGTTCATATCCCGATTGCCATCCGGTATATCATACGCTCAAGCAAACGCCCGCAGGTTGCCAGGTCCAGATGTGGGGAAATAATCCTGCCGGGTTAAGTCATGGATCCATCTTGGCTCAAGGATCGCGAAAAAACCTCCCGCCTACATCCTCATTAGGCGGGAGGTTTTCTCTATGCGCGCATGGGCACGGCCGCAAGCAGCCGGGCGCGTTAGGATAAATTCACATAGGCGCAGCGAAATCCGATCGTCGCGCTTCCATCGTAAGTGCGCGGGCTATAAAAGTGCAGCGCGCTGATCCCTGCCCGTTCAAAGCTTCCAGCTTTTCCTCCCCGCACGGCGATGCGCTCCCCATAATTGCGCACCACTAGAATGCCGTCCTCGCTTCTGCAGGCGCTGTCGGGAAAAATTTCAAGCTGCGTAAGCATCGAGGGGACCTTCAGCTGCCCGTCCGTTTGCAGCTCGGCGAACCGGCATTCGGTATATCCTTGGTTTCCCTGCGTATGAGGGCCTAAATAGGACCGGTTGCGCAATCGTGTGCTCAGAACCGGCCGCCCATTTTCCAGCAGGTGGTCACGCTCCTCACCGTCACCAGGTACGCTGCCGTCCAGTTTTAGCGTATCCAGCTCCTCATGGGCAGCCAACTCTCCGCCTGCGGTAATGCCCCGCCAGTGATGGCTGTCCGCTCGGAACGCTTCATCGCTGTAAGCAGAGGCAAAGCCGTCCGGCATAATCTGAATTTCGCCGTCTAGCAGCCGCAGTCCGCCCACCCATTCAAACATGTTCCCCACCAGATCCGCAATGCCGGAAGCCTGATAATTATGTTGGAATTCCACCGGACCGCTGCCGGTCAGGGTCAGTTCCTGGCCATAATAGGGCCTTGCAGATACGCCTTTGAGATGCGGGTTCCGCCAGTCCTCGCCCCGGCTACCGGTATTTCCCCTGGGCAGGGTTCCGTTCTTCCGGCACCAGGCGGCTATCGCCGCCCATTGGCTGTTGGTCATCAGGTGCCAGCCGCTGCCCTTATTGAGGCAGAACCGGTTCGCCTCGTCAAAGGTTACGAAACTATAGGGTTCTCTCATGGGCAAAGAATAGGCACGTTGGTTTTCCACAATATTCATGTATTTGGAGATATAGATGACCTTCTGCGGTTTACCGCAAGCGATCCAGGCCGGATGCAAGCTTTCGTCCTCGGTATCGTATAGGTCCGCGATACGCATCCAGGGCAGCGCCACCATGATGCTCGGCATCCCAATATCGTCCAGCAGCACCGTATTGGCGCCGCCGCTCAGCGCTTCCACTGCCAGCTTCAGGTCGTCGTAACGCCCCGGCGAGGCAACCCTGCCTTGTACACAGCGCCGCGCTGCTTCATAGGCTTTCTCTGCCACGCAGTCGGCATATTCCAGATCTTGCCGGCTTGGCTGTTGAACCCGATATTCCTCCAACGTTTCCTGACGTCTACGGCTGCGCTCATCGCTCACCGAGTGAATATTCATCACCGCGCTCCCCCTCTATCGGTATTTCCCCCATTTTATCGGCTATACTTCGGAATGTCAACGAACCCGCTCCGGTGCGTAAGGTTATCTTGCCCCCTAACCTTGCCGGGGCTGACTGCGCCAGCGCCAGCAAGATGCATGGCGCATCCTGCCAAATCGTGAGCAGTCGTGCCGCCCTGCCAATAGGTAAGCTGCCTGGCTATCTGGCCTTCTCCCCCACATCTGCCCCCGAACCCGACAGCAGCAATCATGATCCGTTGACTGCATCCTACTGCAAATCGGTCGCTGCAATCTGAAAACCCGCCCGGTCGCCCCTATAGCGCAGCGGTATCAGCCCGTTAAATGGCAAACGCTTTTATCCCGCGCTTTTTCTTTTCGCGTCCGTATGCATGGATCCACCCCGTTTGTTGTCCCTAGGGGGGCTGTGCCAGCACGCCAAAGCGCAACGATACCCCGGCGCCATCCAGCAAAATACGGGCCTAATGCATGATTGCCCGCTTTTTTCTGCAGCTCATGGCAAGAGCCGGGCGCACCCGGCTCCGTTTTACTGTCTGGCGCTCAGCGGCGCGGCCTATCCCATAGCTACATCCAGAATCATCATAACTAGAAAGCCCGCCATCACGCCTAATGTGCCTGTATTGGAATGTTCGCCCAAATGGGCCTCAGGAATAAGCTCTTCCACCACCACATACATCATTGCACCGGCAGCAAAGGCCAGTAGCCAGGGCATCAGCGGTTGAATGATCCCGGCAGCCAGCACGACGAGCACACCAAAAACAGGCTCCACAGCGCCCGAAAGGCTGCCATATAAAAAGGCCCGTCTGGCCGGAATTCCTTCTTGCCGCAGCGGCAGCGCCACCGCCGCCCCCTCCGGGAAATTCTGAATCCCGATGCCCAGCGCCAAGGCGGCTGCCGCGGAAAGCGCGGCGGAATCACCGCCATGCTGCGCCGCCAGGGCAAAGGCCAAGCCTACCGCCATGCCTTCCGGTATATTATGCATCGTTACCGCCAGCACCAAAAGCGTCGTACGCTTCCAGGAAGCTTGCAGTCCCTCCGGGCATTGAGCACCTAGGTGAAGATGGGGCAGCAGCAAATCCAGCGCAAGCAAAAAGGCAATACCCAGCGCGAATCCGCCGGCCGCTGGAACCCATCCCGGTAAGCCAGCCGCCTCCGCCTCTTCAATGGCGGGGATGAGCAGGCTCCATACAGACGCCGCAATCATCACGCCCGCGGCAAATCCCAGAAAAATTCGCTGGATCCGCCGGTTAATGCGCCCGCGAAAGCAAAAGACCAAAGCCGCCCCCAGCGTAGTCATCCCAAAGGCGAATCCTGTGCCCAAGGCAGATGCGACGATCGGCTGCATTCTTTCCTCCTTCCCCCTTAGCGCTAACGATTCAAGCTAAAGGCCCTGAATCCGGGATAGACGGCACTCTCTCCCAGCTCCGCCTCGATGCGCAGCAATTGATTGTATTTCGCCACGCGCTCGCTGCGGCTAGGTGCGCCGGTTTTGATCTGGCCGGTATGAAGCGCTACGGCCAGGTCTGCGATCGTGGTATCTTCCGTTTCTCCGGAGCGATGGGAGGCAATGGCCGTATATCCTGCCTTGTGGGCCATTTGAATTGCCTCCAGCGTCTCCGAAACGGTGCCGATCTGATTGAGCTTAATCAGGATCGAATTGCCGCACCCCAGGCGAATACCTTTATTCAGCCGCTCCGTGTTGGTCACAAAGAGATCGTCGCCCACCAGTTGAACCCGGCCGCCCAGCTCGCAGGTCATAAGCTGCCAGCCATCCCAATCCTCTTCATCCAACCCATCCTCAATGGAATAGATGGGATACCTGGCGCAAAGGGCTTTCCAGTGCTCCACCAGCTGATCCGAGGTAAACCGCTTGCCGCTCTTGGGCAGCCGGTATTCTCCTTTTGTCCCGCCTTTCCACTCGCTGGATGCGGCGTCCATCGCCAGGACAAAATCATCGCCCGGCCGATACCCCGCCGTGCTCACCGCTTCCAGGATAAGTTGGATCGCCTCTTCATCGCTGGCAAGGTTCGGCGCAAAGCCGCCTTCGTCGCCGACCGATGTCGCCAAGCCTTTACCAGCGAGCAATTTGGCCAGCGCATGAAATACCTCCGTGCACCAGCGCAAGCCCTCGCTGAAGCTCGGCGCGCCGGCAGGCATAATCATAAATTCCTGCACATCCACATTATTGGCCGCATGGGCGCCGCCATTGAGGATATTCATCATGGGTACCGGCAGCCGATTGCCTTGGATGCCGCCAAGGTAACGATATAGCGGTATACCCAGCGATCGCGCCGCTGCCTGGGCGCAGGCGATGGAAACCGCCAAAATTGCATTGGCGCCCAGCCTCGATTTATCCGGAGTGCCATCCAGGCGAATCATCGCTTGATCCACACCGTATATGTCGCCGGCTTCACGCCCCTTAAGCGCCTCGCAAATCGCCGTGTTGACGTTTTGTACCGCTTTGTCAACGCCCTTTCCACCATAGCGCCCTTTATCGCCGTCGCGCAGCTCCAGCGCCTCAAACTCTCCGGTCGAGGCGCCGCTAGGCGCTGCCCCCCTTCCTATCGTGCCATCCGACAGCAGAACCTCGGCCTCCACCGTAGGATTGCCTCGGGAGTCAATAATCGTGCGTCCAATCACGCGTTCAATTGATCGCTTCGTCATTTGATATCCTTTCTTTGGCCTGCGCTGCAATTTGGAGCAGGCATTGCCTGAGTTTATTGGTTAGTTATAACTAACTCTAAAGTTATTATAAACTTTTCCTTGGCCAAAAACAACCCCTCGCGTTTTATTTTAACCCCTTTGCCGGATTTTTTCCGTGTCAGGCACGACCTTTCGCTGGCAGCATAGCAAATTTCCCCCTTAATTTTTTCTTCCTATCATGTATGATGGTTTCAGATATTAGTTATGGCTAGCCCTCGTAATCATGCTTCTCTGACTTTGTAGCCAGCAAGCGTAAAATTCCGGAGGGCCGGATAACCTATATACAATGGATAAGGAGGCAATCGCATGGGCTGTAATGGATTGTGATCCGGCATGGTGAAAACGCCTGGAACCGAGAGAATCGATTCACCCGGTGGACCAACATGAACCTTACAGAAATGGTGTCCTCTACGCAGGCCACCCCACGCGGGCCTCCATCCGGCTATGTTTTCTATCCAATGCGTCGATTGATGGCAAATTGCAGCGGGATGCGACAGGATTCCTCATCCCAACCAGTCCGCGACTTCCATGGAAATCACCGCCTGAAATGTATAAAAGCCTCCGGGAAGGTTGATACTACCAGTGCAAAACAACTTTCCGTAGGAGGCTTTTTGAATGAAAGCTACTGGCATTGTCCGGCGCATTGATGAATTGGGGCGCGTAGTCATTCCCAAGGAGATCCGGCGCACCTTGCGGATCCGCGAGGGGGATCCGCTGGAAATATATACCGATCGCGAAGGCGAAGTAATTCTCAAAAAATATTCTCCCATCGGCGAGATGGGGGACGTGGCCCGGCAGTTTGCCGAATCGCTGCACCGCATTGTGGGCCATGTGGCGATCATTACCGACCGCGACGTTGTACTGGCTGCTTCTGGCAACCGCAGCAAGGATTACATTGACAAAGCTTTAAGCCTGCCGCTGGAGCAGACGATGGCTGACCGCAAAACCCTCCATTTCAATGCAGGCGAAGGCAAAACCATTTCTATGATTGCCTCCGAGGAAGAAGCCTCTTACGTCTGCCAGGTGGTGGTTCCCATTTTAAGCGAAGGCGAAGTCATCGGTACCGTAGCGCTGGTCGACCGCGAAGCCGGCAGCGCCATGGGGGACGCAGAGCTGAAGGTGGCCCAGACCGCCGCGAATTATATCGGGAGGCAGATGGAATCCTAGCGAATACGGCAGCGTGGAAACAAACCGTCATGGAAATACAGCAACAAAGAAGCAGCCCGGAATCTACTGATTTCGGGCTGCTTCTTTGCTGAAAATCAGGTCGTGCCTCTCGGCGCTAGGCTTTCGGCGTCGTGAATCCAAAATGCCTACAAATCACCTCTGCAACCTCCCGCGCGGAAAGGTTCGTATTGTCGATTCGTAAATAATACGGTTCGGTTATTTCACCCGGCTTCGAATTGAGCCGGTAGCGTTTCGCCGTCTCCAGCAGTTCCTGCTCCGACCAAGCGATATCGCGTTTGGTCGGCTTTTCTTGCAGACGGTGTTCGGTCTTGTTGCGCTCAAGGCGCGTTTCAATGTCCGCCTCTAGTTCCACATAGTAAACTTGGGCACCCTGCGATGAGAAGAGCGTATGCAGTTTCTTAACATAGGACCAGTCTTCCGGCGAATCGAAATACCATACAAAGGTAAAAATAAGGCCCTCTAGTTCGCTTTGCGCAACCGCTTCAAAGATGGACCAGCGAAAAAGATTTACGAGTCGATTGCCCTCTTGCGTCCCATAGCTGAAGAAGTTTGACACAAGTTCTATGGTCATATGATTATGAAACAGCTTAAGACCCGTCATCCGGGCTAGCTCTTCGCCCACGGTCATCTTCCCCACCGCCTGGGGTCCGAAAAGCAGCACGAGTTTCATGGCTTTGCCTCCATAAAATGGTCATCTTAAGGATATAAATAAGGGCTTCGGTTATCCAAAGCCCTTATGCGCAAACCTAGACGTCAGATCAACGCCAACAAAACAAAGTTCAAGATAAACAAAGCGGTCGCAATCCAGAGGATAGGATGTACATCCTTGGCCTGCTTCTTCGTAACTTTGACCAAGCAATAGAAGATAAAGCCAGCGGCAATACCATAGCTAATCGAATAACAAAGCGACATAAAGATGCCCGCGAAAAATGCCGGAATCGCTTCGGACAGCTCCGTCCATTCAATTTCTTTAAAGGACGAAATCATCATGCAACCGACTGCAATCAGCGCCGGCGCGGTAGCCGCATAAGGAATTGCACTCACAAAGCTAGCCAAGAATGCGCTGAGGGCGAAACAAATGGCCACAACTACGCTGGTCAAGCCCGTACGTCCCCCTACGCCAATGCCAGAGGCACTTTCCACATAAGTTGTGGTGTTTGACGTACCCAAAATTGCGCCAATGGATGTCGCGGTAGCATCTGCAAACAGCGCTTTATCCATCTTCGATTTAAAGCCCGCGCTGGTCTCCATGGCCTTTTCATCAGCTTCGCTGAAGATGCCGCTGCGCCGGCCGGTTCCAATAAAGGTGCCAATCGTATCGAAGGTATCGGAGAGGCTGAAGGAGAAAATCGTAATAAGCACCAAAGGCAGTTTCGTGATGTCAGAGAACAGCGAACCAAGGCCCTCTGCTGTAAAAATGACGCCGAACGTGCTGGGCAGCGCCTTACACGCTTCCGTAAAGCTCACGGTATCGCCCACTTTGGTTACACCAAAGGGAATGCCAATCAGCGTTGTAGCAATGATCGCGATGAGCACCGCGCCTTTTACCTTAAGGATCAGCAACGCGAAGGTCAATACTACGCCGATCAGGAAAACCCAGAACGCAGGCTGGTTCAGCGTATCCATAGCCGGAACGCCCGATTCGAAATTAATGATACCAACGTTCAGCAGCCCAATGTAAGCGATAAAAATACCAATGCCGCCGCCAATAGCGTTTTGCAGGCTTTGGGGAATCGCTTTGATGATATACTTACGAATTTTTGTGACGGTAATAAAGATGTTAATCAGGCCGCAAATAAAGACCATCGACAGCGCCTGCTGCCACGTGAATTTAAGGGCAAAGCATACCGTGTACACAAAAAACGCATTTAATCCCATGCCGGGAGCCTGGGCATAAGGCACGTTGGCAACCAATCCCATAATCAGCGTACCAACAATCGACGATATAATGGTCGCAAGAAACACCGCGCCCCATTCCATACCGGCCTGCGACAGGATGCTCGGATTGACCGCGATGATATAGGCCATTGTAAAGAATGTCGTGATGCCTGCGATGATCTCAGTTGAGACCTTTGTACCGTTCTGTTTGAGCTTAAATAACTTTTCCATGGTACTTCCTTTCCTCTTTCCTCCGGTTTTCCTTCCTTCGCCTTATCAAAATGAAAAGACTTTTTTATTATAGTGCATATGCTTTCCCATTTCAATATAAAAAAGTGATAATTTGACATTTATCGCGACCCTTCAGCGACTGCTAAGATGGAATGTTCGGAAAATATGCCGCTATGGAACCTTATCGCCCCATGTCATCCGTCCACGGCAACACATTCCACACCACTTTACGGACATTCTCTCGACGTGCGTTGGGATCGCTTGAAGGCGCTCCGCCGCCCGCCATGCTTGCTTTTTCCGTCGGCCATCCATTTGGTCCATATGAAAACAGGGCTTTGGAACTAGCGTTTCCAAAGCCCTGTTATACATATGTAGTTAATCCAGCAGGCCGCTATGCGCCATGGTTTCAACCGCCTGCAAAATCGCCGCTTCCTCCTGAACCAAAGCCATGCGCACGTAGCCCTCCCCGGATGGGCCAAAGGCCGAGCCCGGCGTAACCAGCACGCCGCAGCGGTTTAGCAGCTCTAAGCAGAAAGCCCGCGAATCTGAATATCCGGCGGGCAGCGGCGCCCAGAGAAACATGGTCGCTTTGGGCATATCGACCGTCCATCCAATCCGGTTCAGCCCGCTTGTCAGCACTCGCGCCCGCTGCTCATAAGCCCGTCGGGTCTGTTCCACGCAGCTTTGGTCTCCGGTAATGGCCGCAATGGCCGCCGCCTGGATGGGCAGGAACATCCCGTAATCGATATTGCTCTTGAGCTGAACCAGCTTCTCCACCACCTGGGCGTTACCCACGCAAAAGCCTACCCTCGCCCCGGCCATGCCGTATGTTTTGGATAGGGAGTTAAACTCCACGCCCACCTCTTTAGCACCAGGATATGCCAGAAAACTGCCGCAGCGCAAGCCATTGAATGCCAGCTCGCTGTAAGCGTTGTCGTGCAGCACAATGATTTCATTTCGCTGCGCAAATTCAATGAGGGCTTTGTAGAACGCCGGCGTCGCCACCGCCGTAGTCGGATTATTGGGATAGGATACCACCATCAGCCGCGCTGCCCGGGCGATATCCTTGGGGATCTCATCAAAATCGATGAGATACCCGTTCTCCTTGCGCTGAGGCATATAGGCAAGCTTGGCCCCTGCCAGGGCGGGGCCGTCCCCAAAGATCGGATAGCAGGGATCCGGCACCAGCACCACATCCCCCTCATCCACAATGGACAGCGCAATATGGGCCAGTCCCTCCTGGGAGCCCATCAACGAGGCCACCTCCCGCTGAGGATCCAGGGCAACCCCGTAGCGCCTCTGATACCAGCCTGCCACCGCTTCCTTTAGCCCGTCCGTATCCTGGATAGCATAAACATAGCTTTTCGGGTCGGCCGCCGCCTTGCACAGCGCGTCAATAATATGTTGAGCCGGGGGGATATTGGGCGTGCCCACGCTCAGATCAATGACTTGGCGCCCATCCTGCTGCAGCCTGCGCTTTTCCGCCAGAAGCGACGCAAAAATGCCCTGGCCAAACCGGTCCATCCGTCTTGAAAATTCCAAGGGTTCCACCTCCTCCTTTTGCGAAACCACTCTATACGCTATTGCGCCTTAAGCCCCCGCGTTTCCTCGACGCCCAGCGCGAGGTTCATGCACTGCACCGCCGCGCCCGAGGCGCCTTTTCCCAGATTATCCAATCGGGACACAATCAGCACATGCTCCTCATTCCCGAAGACGAAAAGATCCATCCGGTTCGTCCCGTTGCATGCTTGCGCATCCATAAAGCCGCCGTCCAGCCCGTCGGTCCCGGCTTCCATCACCCGGATGAACGGCTCTCCGGCATAATGCTCGGCCAACAAGGCCCGCACTCCGTCAGCATCCATGTCCCGGGCCATAAGCTGCCGGGGAAGCGGGATGGATACCGTCATGCCCTGATAAAATCCCGCCACGGTAGGAATAAAAAGGGGCTTATGCGTCAGCCCGGTAACTGCCGCCATCTCCGGCAAATGTTTATGGGCCAGCGTCAAGCCATAAGCTCTGGGCGCATCCAGCTTCGCCGCCCGGGGCTGGGCTTCGTACTGGGCAATCATCTTCTTTCCCCCGCCGCTATAGCCGGAGAGCGCATTCACCGTCAACGGGCAGTCCGGGGCAATGACACCCGACTGCACCAATGGATAAACCGGCACGATAAAGCCCGAAGCATAGCAGCCGGGATTGGCAATTCTTTTCGCGCGCTGAAGGGATGCCCGGTGGGCCGGCGACAATTCCGGAATACCATAAGCCCAACCGGCAGCGGTGCGGTGCGCCGTTGACGCGTCGATGATAACCGTGTCCGGATTCTCACACAGCTGCACTGCTTCCCGTGCTGCTGCGTCAGGCAGGCAGAGGAAAGCCACGTCAGCCTGATTGATGCAGTCCGCCCGGGCGGCCGGATCTTTACGCCGCTCCGGATCGATCTGAATCAGGGTAAGCTCGGGCCTCTCCTTCAGGCGTTCAAATATTTTCAGGCCCGTCGTTCCCTCCTGCCCGTCCACAAAAATCTTTGCCATATTCGCATCTCCTTATCGGCTGCTGGGCTTCTTGCGAGCCCGCTTGGCATCGTTGCGCGCGATGATAATCTTGGTGCGCAGCCGCAGCTCCCTTCCATTGATATAGGCCAAGGCGGATACCAGCGTTGAGAATGCCGCGCCGCCTAAACAAATCCATATCCAAGCCTGCGGCCAGGTGTCCATCAGGCGCTTGAACATATAATACCAGCCGGTAACCGCCAGGCGAAGGATACGCCCCGCCCCCTCCGCCGGTAGAAGCGTGCTGACCAAAGCCAGCACTATCGCAGGGATCTGGCTGAGCAGCCCCGCTACCGCTCCCTTGCCGGCATAAAACCAGCGCGGCTCCTGGGAAGCTTGCTTTTCCAGGATCTCGTCATGCATATAATCGCGTACGCCTTCATTGGTGGAGGGAATCCACAGTAGGATCGCCAAGACCGCCACAATGCACACCGTCATAAACCATTGGAATACGGCATTTGAACTCCAAAGGGCGCCATAAACCGGGACAAGGAACAGGCTCGCCACCATCGCTCCTCCGTGCAGCCCAAATAGCTTTAGAGCAAAGTTCAACGTCCTTTTCATTTTACTCCCCCAATCGTATTATCTGGGTTGGTGTAATCATCCATCTTGCAATGGCATCATGCCCCTCCCGGGGCAATCGATCGCAGAGCTGCTGATCAAAACCGATAAGCGCCGAGCAGGACAGGCGCGGCATCAGCCGGTCGTAATACCCGCCGCCGTTTCCCAGGCGGACGCCATGCCGATCCATCGCGACCACCGGCACCAGCGCAAGGTCAACATCCTCCGGCCGCAGGCATTCTCCATCCCCGCTAGGCTCCGGAATGCCCCAAGCGCCTGGAGAAAGCGCCGCCCATTCTCTCACCCGGCACAGCCGTAGCCCGCGCGGATTTTCCTCGCATTTGGGCAAGAGCACCGATTTATCCTGCTGCCAACCCGCTTCGATCAGGGGGCGCACGTCCAGCTCTGCGCGAACAGGAACGTACAGCAGCACGCTGTCAGATCTGCGCCACAAATCGCTCTCCAGCACCTTGCGGCAGGCCTGCTCCGAGAGAGCTGCTCGTGTTTTAGGCGGTATTTCACTGCGCAGCGCACGAAAACGTTTCCTTAGCGCTTGCTTATGCATCATGGAAGCGGCGCTCCACACGGGCTCCGATCCCCGTCATAACCTCATAATGGATCGTATGATCCCGTTCGGCCAGTTCTTGAGCCGTGATTTCGGATTCTCCCTGCCGGCCCAGCAATACTACTTCGTCTCCGGGCGCTACGCCCTCCACTTCCGTTACATCGGCCATGCATTGATCCATACAAACGCGCCCCACAATCGGCACGCGCTTTCCATGGATCAGCACATCTCCCGTTGCAAAGCTGCGGCGGTATCCGTCAGCATATCCTACGGCCAGCGTGGCAATGCGCCGGCGTGCCGGCGCCGTATAGGTCGCGCCATAGCCTACCTTTTCTCCCGCCTCCAACGTTTTAACATAGCTTACGCGGGTTTTCCACTGCGCAACCGGGCGAAGGCCCATATCTTCCGTCAGGGGACTGAGGCCATAAAGTCCAATGCCCAATCGCACGGCATCGTAGGCCGGAACAATACCGTTCAAGCCGGCCGCCGTATTGCGCAGATGGGCCATGGGCGAAAACCCCGCCGCCCGCGCCTGGGACAGCGCCTGTTCAAAGCGCCGAGCCTGCGCAGCCGTTAGCCCCTCGCGGTCCTCATCCGCCACGGCAAGGTGGCTGAAAATGCCTGTCATGGTCACATTGGGACAGCGCCGAAGCGCGTCCAGCACCCTCTGAAGCTCCGCACCCGGCCGCGCGCCGATCCGGTTCATCCCTGTTTCTACCTTTACGTGGACGCGGCCACCGCCAGCGGCTGCGATACGCTCCACCTGCTCCGCCGTAAAAACGGCCAGCGTCGGCCGAATCCGCATCGCCGCAGGAAGCTCGTCGCCAAAAGGCGGCGCGCCCAGCACCAGAATTTCCCCCTGATCGCCGCCGTCACGCAGGCGCTCTACCTCATGCAGATTCGCTACGGCCAGTATCTTAACTCCCTCGGCCCGCGCCTTGGCCGCAATAGGTAAGACGCCGTGACCATAGGCGTCGGCCTTGACCACGGCGATAATGTCAGTACCTTCCGGCTCCATCGCCCGAACCCTTTGAATGTTGTGGGCGATGGCCGATAAATCGACGTCCAACCAACTGGGACAGAACAAATTTCTCATCTCCTGCCTTTTACAGCGCAATGATCTCCGGCTGATCCAGCATCTGAATACCAGCCTCATGCAGCACCCTGGCCGCCTCGGACACCCGGTCAACCTTAAAGAGAATCAGCGCGTTCCCCTGAGCCTTACGCACAAAGGAATACAGATATTCCACGTTGACGTGCGCATCATTCAAAAGGCCCAACACGCCGGCCAGGCCTCCAGGGCTATCTGGCACCAGCACGGCCAGCACCTCGGTGGTGTTCACCGTGTAGCCGGCCTCTTTGAGCACGGCCATGGCCTTATCCGTGTCGTCCACGATGGCTCGGAGTATACCGAAGCTTGTCGTATCCGCGATGGAAAGCGCCAGAAGATCGATGCCGGCGTCGCCCAGCGCGCGGGTCATGCTGGCCAAACGCCCTTTGCTGTTCTCCAGGAAAACGGATAGCTGTTTTACCATGGTAATCCCTCCTAGCGATGATAATTCATTATACCATAACCTCTGCCCGGCGCAAAGGGCCCCTTACCTTTTCCGCAGGTCCTTCACGCGCTTGCTTTTTCCTTCAAAGCGGGGCAGACTTTTGGGTTCGCATAGTTTCAGTTTAAAGGAAATCCCGATGATGTTCTCAATCTCCTTGCGGATTCGGTTTTCCACCGCCTCCACCTGACGCATTTCATCGGAGAACATGGCGTCGCTCATCTCCACCTCAACCTGCATCTGATCCAAATTGTTGATGCGATCCACCGTGATCATATAGTTGGGTTCCATACCCAAGTTCAGCAGCGCGCTCTCGATCTGCGTGGGGAATACGTTCACGCCGCGGATAATCAGCATATCGTCGGTGCGGCCTAAGATACGGGACATGCGCACCGTGGTGCGTCCGCACACACAGGTGCCACGGGTCAGCGAGCAAAGATCCCGGGTGCGGTAGCGCAAAAGCGGCACGCCTTCCTTTGAAATGGTGCTGAACACCAGCTCGCCAACCTGGCCGTCTGGCAGGGGCTTCAGAGTATCCGGATCGATAATCTCCGGGTAGAAATGATCCTCCTGCACATGCATGCCCACGCCTTCCAGGCACTGCATGGATACCGAGGGGCCCGTCACCTCCGTCAGGCCGTAAATGTCCCGCGCCTTAATGTTCAGGCGCTTTTCCAGCTCGGCGCGCATGTCCTCGCTCCACGCTTCGGCCCCGAATAGTCCCACCCGCAGCTTGAACTCTTCCAGGCTGTAGGGGCTGGCCTCGATAGCTTCCGCCAGGTAGAGCGCATAGCTGGGCGTGCAACAAAGATGGGTCGTCCCCATATCATGCATGAGCTGCACCTGCCGGTGGGTATTGCCGCCGGAAGTGGGGATTACCAATGCGCCGATCCGCTGTGCCCCGTCATGGGCGCCAAGGCCGCCGGTGAAAAGCCCATATCCATAGGAAACCTGCACCACGCTGGTCTGATCGGCGCCTACGGAGGTCAGCGCCCGGGCCATGCACTCCTGCCATACGTCCAGATCCTTATGGGTATATCCCATAATAACCGGATTCCCCGTGGTGCCCGAAGTGGAGTGAATGCGAACCATATCCGCCTGATCCGCAGCAAAGTACCCCTTAGGATAATGATCCCGCAGATCCTGTTTTGTATTAAAGGGCAATAGGGCGATATCTTCCAGGGTTTGAATATCCTCCGGCTTTACGCCAGCTGCGTCCATCTTCGCGCGATAGGGCGCCTGCAGCGCATAGCAACGGGCGACCGTCATCTTCAGCCGGTTCAGCTGAAGCTGCCTTCTTTGCTCCGGATCCATGCATTCGTGAATCGGATCCCAAATACGGTTTTCCATAGCACTCATCCTCTCCTATCCCTCATAACCCAAACGGAAAGCCGCCTGGTTCACCTCAACCGTCTTCTCCGGCACGATACGGGCCAATGTGCGGAGCATGACCTCCTGGGGAACCTCCATCTGCCGGGCCAGAGCTCCCATCAGCGCCGTATTGACCGTCCGCGCATTGCCCGCCTGCTCTGCCAGGCGCAGCGCATCCACCGCCACGACCTTCAAGCCCGCCTCCTGAAGGGTATCCAGCAGCCCCTCCGGATAGGCCGCCGCGCCGGTAATCACCGGCATGGGCGCGATGGTTTGCGTGTTCACGACCACCGTTCCGCCGGGGCGGACCATATGCATATACCGAACCGCTTCCAGCTGTTCAAAGGCCAGCAGAAAATCCGCCTCGCCCTGTTCGATCAAGGGGGAGGCGACATGGTCGCCCAGGCACACATAGGTGACGACCGAACCGCCCCGCTGGGCCATTCCGTGCACCTCAGACACCTTTACATCGCAGCCCAGCTCGCCGGCCAGGCCACCCAGCACCCGGCTGGCCAGCAGCGTCCCCTGCCCGCCCACGCCGGTAATCAGAATGCGGATGGTCTTCATCTTATTCCCCCTTCTCAATGGCGCCAAAAGCGCACAGCTCGCCGCAGAGGCCGCACCCCGTGCACAGGGTCGTATCCACCGCGATATGGTCGCCCTTATCCACCAGCGCCGGGCAGCCGATGCGCATACAGGCCCGACACTTGCGGCATTTCTCCGCATCCAAGCGAATCGGTTTCACCGGCGCCTTAGACAGCAACGCACAGGGACGGCGGGCAATAATGACCGATACGCCGTCAAAATCCAGCGCATGTTGGATTGCCGCCTTCAGCCCCTTTAGGTCGAAGGGATCGACCGTCGCCACATCCGGCACGCCCAGGGCACGGCAGAGCGTATCCAAGTCGATCTTCGGCGCAGGGTCGCCGTGGATATTCTTGCCGTTGGTGGGGTTATTCTGATGCCCTGTCATTCCGGTGGTGGAGTTATCCAGGATTAACACGGTTCCATGGCCGCCATTATAGCTCATTTCCGCCAGGCCCGTCATGCCGGAATGGATAAAGGTGGAATCGCCGATCACGGCCACGGTACGCCGTGCCTGATCCCTGCCCCGGGCCAATTCCATACCCTGCGCCATGCCGATAGAAGCGCCCATGCACAGGCAGGCGTCAATAGCAGCCAGCGGCGCAGCCGCTCCCAGCGTATAGCAGCCGATATCGCCGGTAACGGTCAGGCCCATGCTCTTCAAGGTATAGAACACGCCGCGGTGCGGACAGCCGGGGCACATCACCGGAGGCCTGCCGGGTACGCTGGCCACAGGCGGATGGGCCGCGGGCTGCCGCCCGCCAATGGCCTGCGCAATTGCCTGGGCCGTATATTCGCCCTGCACAGAAAAAAGCTCTTTCCCCTTTACCGAGAGGCCCGCAGCCTTCAGCTGCTCCTCAATGACCGGTTCCAGCTCTTCGACCACATAAAGCTTTTCCACCCGACGGGCGAACTCATGAATCGCCTTCATAGGCAGCGGGTTAATCAGCCCGAGCTTCAGCACGCTGGCCTCCGGCAGCGCCTCATCCACATAGCAGCTGGCAATGCCGCTGGTAATGATGCCTACCTTGGTATCGCCAAAGCGCACGCTGTGCAGGCCCAGCTCCTGGGCCTGAGCGGCAAGCCGCTTTTCCCGGGCCTCCACCGCCAGATGGCGGCCTTTCGCCATGGCCGGCATCATCACGTTCTTGGCAATGTCCTTTTGATATGCCTTAAGGGGCTGCTCTTGCCGGGGAGAAAGCTCCACCAGCGAACGCGAATGGGAAACGCGGGTGGTCGTGCGCAGCAGCACCGGAGTGTCGTATTCCTCTGAAATTTCAAAAGCGCGCCGGACAAACTCCAGGCATTCCGCGCTGTTAGCGGGCTCCAGCAGGGGCAAGTGGGCGCTGCGGGCATAATAACGCGAGTCCTGCTCGTTCTGAGAAGAATGCATGCCCGGATCGTCGGCCACTACGATGACCAGCCCCCCGTTCACGCCGGTATAAGCCGCAGTGAACAGCGGGTCAGCCGCCACATTCAATCCCACGTGCTTCATACATACCATGGCTCGGGCTCCGCCCAGGCTTGCGCCAAAGGCCACTTCCAGGGCTACCTTCTCATTGGGCGCCCATTCGGCATAAATCTCAGGATAGGTAGCGGCAAATTCCGTAATCTCTGTGGACGGGGTGCCCGGATAGGCGCTGACCACCCGGACCCCCGCCTCCCAGGCGCCACGTGCAATGGCCTGGTTGCCTAAATAAAGCTCTTTCATGCTCCTGTCTCCTTTGTGCAAGGTTACTTTTTGTATATATTGCGCATATCGTTGACCCGCCGCGCCTTGCCTTCAAACCGCTTGAGGGTAAAAGGCTCCACCAGCCGGATCTTTGCATCCAAACCGAGGATCGCATGCATTTGGGCCGACAGACGGCGCTCCAGGTTTTCCAGCAGCGCGTATTTTTCCAGCAGGCTGGCGTCGGTCAGCTCCAGGCGGATTTCCATCTTGTCCAGCATGCCATCGCGGGTCACGTCGATCTCATAATTGGGTCCAATCTCGGGGAATTTGGCGATAACCGTCTCCACCTGTCCCGGGAACACGTTGACACCCCGGATTACCAGCATGTCGTCGCTGCGGCCGTGAAGCTTATCCATTCGCACGAAGGTACGCCCGCATGCGCAGGGCGTGTCGTCCAAGCGCGTAATATCATGGGTGCGATAGCGCAGAATCGGCATGGCCTCTTTAAAAAGCGGCGTCACCACAAGCTCGCCCACCTCGCCTACTGGCAGAGGCTCCAGCGTGTTAGGATCTACGATCTCTGCGATAAAGCAGTCTTCCTGGATATGCATGCCCTGCTGGTACACGCATTCGCCAGCGACGCCGGGGCCGATGAGCTCGCTCATGCCATAATTATCCGTCGCCAGGATCCCCATGCGCCGGTGCAGCTCATCGCGCATCATATCGCTGGTGGCCTCGCCGCCAAAGCAGCCGATGCGCAGCTTGATGTCCTCGCCCATTTTCAGGCCCATCTTTTCCATATTTTCAGCCAGATACAGGGCGTAGCTAGGCGTGGCGATCAGCACCGTGGCGCCCAAATCCTGCATGAGCATGATCTGCCGCTGCGTATTGCCGCTGCTGACCGGGATCACCGCGCAGCCAATGCGGTCCAGCGCTTGATGCAGCCCATGAGCGCCGGTAAACAGGCCGTAGCCAAAGGCAACCTGGGCCACGTCTTCGCTGGTCACGCCGACAGCGGTTAAAAGCCGGGCGACCAAGTCGGTCCAGGTGTTGAGATCATTGCGGGTATAGCCTACGATGGTCGGCTTGCCCGTAGTGCCCGAGGATCCCTGAATCCGCACGATGTCCTTCATAGGGCAGGCGAACAGGCCGTAAGGGTACTGATCACGCACATCGCATTTATCCGTCATCGGAATATATTTCAAATCTTCCAATGACCGGATATCTGCCGGCGCAATCCCCGCCTCGTCCAAGCGCTTGCGATAAAACGGCACGTTTTCATAGCAGCGTTTTACCGTCCACTGTAGCCGCTTGAGCTGCAGCGCCCGCAGCGCCTCCCTGTCCATGGTTTCCATCGATTTTTGCCAAAACATAAAAATGCCCTCCTCAAATGGCGGAAGGGGCGATATACCCGGCGATCAGCTCTAACCTAGCGGGTCCGCCCTGCCGTTCTACCGTACTGCCCATGGCAGCCTGCAGGCCGGCGGACGCATCCGCACAGCCTGATATATTATACTCCCAATACGACAAAAAAAGCAACCCGAACGCCCGCCGCAACGCCTTTTGCGGCCATGCCCATGATCCTGTACGCTTGATCTTTTTCATGCGCTGGCATAAAATGGTGAGGAAACCCCATTATGAGAAAGGTAAGGAAGCGAATCGCCATGAAAAAGCTTTTTCCCCTGCTGGTGTCCCTGTGTCTGCTGGCAAGCGGCTGCCACAGCGCGCCGGCCGTCCAAACAGTTTCTTCAACCGCCGCAGCGACGCCGGATACCGCCGCCTCTACCGCTCCGTCCGAAACGTCAGAAACGCCTGCGGTGCCGTCTGCGCCGGCCGTCAGCCTGCCTCAGGCTGGCGACGAGGGAATCCTCAGCTACACCCAGGCGGACTCCGATTCCGGTGAAATTTATACGCTTGGCACCATCGAAGACGATCCTTTTACCCAGCTTGCTGCGGGGCAGTATCATTTTTGCACCTATCCCGCCGGGCAACTCAGCTTTGCCCTGCCCATGGGCGGCTGGTGCGTATTGCCGGGCGCCTCGTCTAATTCGCTGATGCTGCAGCCGGCTGATGAGGAAACCTATGCCAGCGAGTATATGATCCTATCGCCCGCTGAGCCGGGACGCTTCACCAGCTTGGATGCAAACGCCTTGACAGCCGCGCTGGACGAAACGCTGGACGGCCAGTTAGACAATGAGACCCTTACTCCAGGCGATGCCTTCGATGTTTCCTGCGGCAAATGCCAAGAGGCGACCGCATCCGGCTTGTTAACCGGAACCGACCAGTCCATGACGGTTGATATGATTCTGCTGGAATGCGACGGCGCCTATTACACCTGCCTGATTTATGCCCGAGAGGAATATGCCGCTGCCATGCACGACAGCGCTTTGGCGTTGTTGGAACATTTTTATCCCGCCGCTTAGGCTTCCCTCATCCCTGCTCCCCGTCTGCCAAGAACGGGGAGCTTTTTGTATCTTGTTGCAGCTTGTCCTGCCGCCGGGCATGCAAAAGCCCCCGCCGGGACGAAGCGGGGGCGTTCCCGTGGGCAAGCCCACAGGGGAGGAGGACTTTATTCCACTACGATGTCGGTGAAGAAGCCGGCCTCTTGATAGCGCTTGAGGTTCTCGATGTAGCGGCTGGTCATCTTAGCTTCCACCGCTTCCAATCCATTAGCCTGAGCATAGGCCTGGAAGTCGTTCCATTGCTGCTCCACAGCGGCCTCGGATTCGGCAGTGACCATTGCAGCCGTCGCCACCTTCCACTGGTCAGCCAGCTTGGTGTAAGCGGCCATCTCGTCGTCTTCACTTTCCACGCGGGCGAAGCTCATAGCCGGGTTCTTGTTGGCATAGGCCAGATTCTTGTTCCACAAACGGCGGGCATTGCTCTTCTCGGCCTCACGCTCGGCCCATTCGTCCTTGGCGTTTACCGCACCCGCAGCCCAGGACAAACCCTCGCACCAGTTGGAGCCCTGGAAGTAGCAGGTCTTGTGCATGGTCTTCTGGGTGTCGGCGTCGGCGTTGATGTACTCTTCGGTCTGCTTCGGTACGCCGTCCACCATATTGTAGGTGAGGCCTTCAATCCCTAGCTGCGATAGTTTATCGCCTTCAGGGCTCTTCATGAACTCCATAAAGCAGATGGCGCGGCCGGGATTCTCGCAGTTAGAGGAGATGAAGCAGCTGGCCCATCCAATGCCGTTATCGCTTATCAGCTCGGAGTAGCGATCCTCACCTTTATAGGTCACAACATCGTTAATAATTTCCCACACAGGCTGCGTCAGGTCATCATCTTTGCCGCCGGTACCGTTCTTGCGCCATTCAGCATTGATGGTGTAAGCATACCCGTTGTTGTAGGACGTCGCAAATACTTCACCGGACTTATCGCGTGCGAAGAAGTCCTCAGGGCGCACGCCCAGATAATCCTTCGTCAGGATACCTTCGCGATACCACTTGTTCAGCAGCTTGTAGTACTCCAGCCAATCCGCGTCATTATACAGCATTTTGATTGACTTGCTCTCCGCATCCCATACGTTGCCCTGCTGGCAGCCCATCCAATAAGCCAGCGGATAGGACCAATCCGGGTGCATGTTGAACACCATGGAGACGCCTACATCGGCGGCGTTGTCCTTCACCTTATACAGGGCTTCCTCAAATCCTTCCACGCTGGTGAAGGGGGTGGCGATGCCCAGCTTCTCCGTGATGTCTGCACGGTAACCTACGGTGAAGTTGGCATAATTGCCGATACTGTTGGGGTCGGTGTAGTTCTGGTCGTTGCCATAGTGGGTACGGAAAGTATACACATGGCCGTCGGCCGCTTGATTGTTCACCTTCTCCAGCGGGTCCACCAGATCCCAGAACTCGGGACAATGCTCCTGAATCAGCTCGTCCCAGCGGTAGCACACCTCGGGATCCTCAAAGCGCTGCGTCAGGTTATCGGTGAATACGAAGTCGCTCAGTTCCTGGGCCGCCAGCTGCACGCTCAGCACCTGACGGTCCGAGCCCTTGGTCACTTCCAGGTTCACGCCGGTCAGCTCAGTGACCTTCTGGGTGGTAGCATCCGTTCCCCAGTCGTCCCAGGCCCACCAGTCCCAGTCGATATACATGGAAAAGGTGACCGGGGAAGTATCCTTTTCCCAAGAGAGGTTTTCCCAGGTCGCAGGGGCTTCCGTCTCGGCGGCCGTGGTGGTCTCCTCGCCGCCCTCAGCCGCGGTGGTCGTCTCGTCGCTGCCCTCGGCGGCCGCGGTGGTCGTCGTGGCCTCGTCGCCAGCCGCAGGCGTTGTCGTGGTGGTCCCGCTGGTCTGGCATGCGGTCAAGCTCAAAGCGAGTACCATGCACAGCACCAGCAGTCCGGCAAGCAGTCTCTTTTTCATGTTGCTCCTCCTTTTTCTTGGGGTATGCTCCCCCTCCTATAAGCCCGAGCGTCCCCTGGCCCATAAGCAAAAATGATGTCGCGGCCCTTCTGCACGGCTGCGCATGGCCAAATAAGTGTACATTTTCGTTCAAGTCAGATAGAATGAAAAGCGCGGATAAAAGGTTCAAAAATTCATCCAATTACATTTGTAATATATAATTTTTTGCCTGGTTATCAATGTACAGAATAAAATCCATTTCTCATGAAACGTCGCTTTTTTGAACAAAAATTCGCATTTCTGCTAAATGAATATTGATGAGCAAACCAATTTTAAGCAAAAAATAACAATTTTCCTACTTTATGATTTTCATATCATTTAGCTTAATGTGCGCATAGAAAAAGCAGCCCGCAGAGTGCTCTGCGAGCTGCTTTTCTCCATCCCCTCGTCCGGCGGCTTATTTTCCTTTTCCAATGCCGGCCTCATCCAGCGCCCGGTCTAGGGCTCTGGCTTGACCAGGGAGCTTTCCGTATTCCCGTGGATCCACCCCTGAATCATGATAATGCATCAGCTCCGTCATCAGCTCATAAAAGGGATTCTTCATAAAGAAATTCTCACTGACCGGTTGAAGCTGCATATAGCGCTCCAGCAGGCCGTAATCACGCCCGTTTGCGTTGTTAAGCTGATAAAGATCCAACTCCGGATCAGCCCAGCGGCAGCCTGATGGATCAATTACCGCAGCCACCTCGGTCATCGAATCATTCAGCAGCACATTCCAGGTGTTGTAATCGCCGTGAATCAGGCAGGCTTGTGGTACGGGGCGGCAGAAAATTTCATCATAATGCGCCATCGCCCGGCAGACGACGCCCCAAACCTCCGCATCAATACGCCCGCCATCGTATAGTTTTTGCGCCTTGGCAAAATGGCTTTGGGCCGTAGCCCAGTAGCTTTGATTCCAGTCAGGCGCAAAGGCCGCCGCATCCAGCTCCCCAAATCCCTCGGGGTTTACGCATCGATGATAGGCAAGCAGATTTTCCACAATGGTAAGGGCGATGTTATCACGGCTCTCCGGTGCCAGTCCCTCCACCACGCCGGCGTTGCATCCATCCAGGTATTCCATCACAATCGCGTCAAAGGGCGTCACATGGTCAGCGTCATAGGCAGCATAAACCTCAGGCATTGGCACCAGCGCTACACGGCGCAGCGCCTCCAGCTGCCGCTGCTCCTGACGGTGGAATCCGGCTTTCATATACAGTTTAACAACTGCCCGCTCATCTCCAGCCTCCGCCAGAAATACCCTGCCGTAAAATCCGCCGCCCAGCGGCGTCACCTTTGCCGGGGCGCCAAGATATGCCTCAGCCAACCGCTGCGCGTCCTTATCGCCGGGTTGTCTCATGGTTTCCCTCCTTTTCATGCAGTGCTTCCCCAAGCAGCGTTACCTTCATGCCATCGATAATCCCAAAACTTCGCGCCTATCTCTCCCCTTCAACCGGGCAGGGCCGCCGCTGGCGGTAGATGGTATATCCGTCAAAGCCGGTATGCTTTAGCATCGTCAGTCCAGCCTGCAGCCCGTAGCCCACTTTTTCGGGCGTATGGGCATCGGTGCCCAGGGTAACCCGTTCGCCTCCCTCCGCCCGAAAAATCGACAATAGCCACTCCTCTTCCTGCGTCCAAGCTTCGTCTCCAGGCTGGTAAGGTTTCATGTTCAGCTCATAGGCCTTGCCTTCCCCGGCTAAGATTTTCATAATCCTGCGTATTTCCCTTTCAAAGGGAAGATAGTCCACCGGAAAAGCCACAGCCTGCCGGATATAGCGCAGCGGATATGTCAAATGCGCCAGGGTATCGAAATCCGTCGTGCGCACCGTCTCCTCCACATCCCGGAAATAGGCGGCCAGGAAATCGTGAACCTGCTCCGGACCGGACTGCTCCATATCCATAGCATAAAATCCGCCTATCCCCCGAACCGAATGAACGGCGCCGATGACGAAATCGTATCCGCCCCGATCGACGATCCCCTGAGCCAACTCGGGGCCGTACAGCGCCTGTCCGATCTCCACGCCCAGGATAAGCTCCAACCTACCTTCCCACGCCGCCCGTTTTTCTCGCATCTCGGCCACATCGGCTTCCATCCTGGGCCGCACGCGATGCGGTTCATAGAAGTCAATATCGGCGTGGTCGGTAATCGCGATACCGTCAAGGCCTGCAGCCTGTGCGGCCGCCAGCTGCCGTTCCATGGGATATCGGGCATCCAGCGAATGGTTGGTGTGTACATGGCAATCAAAAAGGCGCATCGTTTATCTCCTTATCGTAGTGAATCAGAATGTCCCGGCCTCCAGCAATGCAAAAGACTGCTCCAGCGGTTGGCCTTCGCGGATATAGGTCACGCCTAGGCGCTTCACATCCGCCTTAAAGGCCTCCAGCAGCGCCTTCCGATCCGGATTCGCCGTATCCATGCAGGCAATTCTCACAAACCGGATGGACAGACGGCTGCGCTGCACCCGGGCCAGCACCTCTTCATCTTCGGCCATGGCCTCCGCTTGGTCAAAGAGCGCCTCCGCCTTAGCCAGCAGCTCCGGCGGCATATGCCCCCAATTCGCCGGCACTCGGATACCCATATGGACGTTTGCCCTGGCGACATGCTCATGGAACAGCTCCAAGTAGCGGGTCAGCGGTGCAGCCGCCCGGCCATAGTAACCCTCCATGAATTCCTGGGTCCATTGGCGCACGTCACCCTCGGGTTCCCACATCAGCTTGGCCGAAAGATAGGCCTTAAGCTCTCCCAGCTCACCGGAGGGGCTTTGCCCGTTGCCCTGCTCGAAAAGGCTGGTCACATGGTGACGAATGAAATACTGGATATTCGACTGCAGCACCGGCACATTGGCCATGGGATTAAGGTAATAGGTAAAGTTTGTCTCATAATCCCAGATGCTCAGCCGGTTGCAGATGCGGCTCCAATCCTCGAAATCCTTCCGCATGGACATATCGTCGGTCATATTACGCTTATAGTAGTCGCAGGTAACGACCTCACACGCCTCCAGCGGATGGGAGAAGCAGCCCTCAATGGTGCACAGGCGCACCGTCACGTTAGGCGCGGGCCGGGTGATCTTCGGCGCCTGACGGGTATAGTGATAGGCCAACGTATCGATGATAATATCGGGGTATTCCTCGGCAATCGCATCGGCGCAGGCGTTGACAAAGCGCAGCAGCGTACCGGCATGGCTACCCTCTTCCTTGTCAATGCGGCTGCATTCCGGGCATTGGCATGGGAAATAGCAGTCATTCTGTGAGAGGGAGATAATCTTCGCCTCCGGATGAGCCTTGATATCTTCCTTCAGCTGGGCGATGGTGATGGCCAGCACCTCAGGATTGGTCAGGCAAAGCTGCGTGCCCATGGGCTCCAGCCGGCGTTCTCCGTCGATCATAGAGTAATATTCCGGGTGCGTCTTGCCATACTTCTCCAGCGGCACATAGTGGTGAACAAAGCTATGGACGAACTGATAATACTGGATAGATCCACCGTGTCGAGCTTGGAGGGCGTTATGCATGCCGTTCAGCCCCCGTTTGGCCGCCAGATCCGGATCGTTCATCATGCCATACCAGAAGCAGCAGCGGTATTCAAAGGGTGAAATCCGCGTCAGGTCTATTTCGGGCAGGGCGAGCGCGCCGCGAATCGGCACATGCTCGGCGCCTGTAGCAAAGAAGCGGCATCCAAAGCCCTCCTCCAGCAGGGCGTACACACCGTACACCACGCCACGCTCACTGCCCCCGGCCACAAAGAGCCGATCGCCGCAGGTTACGATCCGATATCCATCGTGAATGAGCGCCGCCGTATCCGGCGCCTCCGCCCGCTCCACCGGGCCCACGCAGAGCTCATGGCTGCCCTCCGATAGGCAATCCGCCATCACCGGCAGGGTAACGCCGGTCATCTGCGCCAAATACCGCGAAAGCTCGCCCGCAGCAAAGCGCACCGGCAGCGCCGCATCCTTTGGCACGATGATCACATAATCGCTTGCGCCCTGATCCATCAACTTTGTCATGGTACATCCCCTTTTTTCTCGGCCTCAGCCGTGTTCACGGTCATTGTACCCCATGCCAAAGCCCGGCGCAATCGGCCGGCCCCATCCAGGCAAAATCGTCTATGGATTGGTCAATTCGCCGCGGGCGGTATGATTCTTTCTGTTCGTTGCCTCCAATTATGCCAGAAAACATACGCTTAACCGGAAAAGGTGCGCATACGCCGTATTTCTCGGTCTGGCTTCCTGCGCGCCGGAAGGCATGGGCATAGCAGCTATCTGGCATCTACTTCAGCGCTTTGCGCACCACGGCCCGACCGGCCCGCTCGTCAAAAATGGAAAAGCCGCATTTTTCATACATCGCGAGATATCCCCGAAAATCCCCGTCCTCAGCGTTTCTGTCCACATAGGCCTCCACAAAGTCATAGTCCTCGCAGGCTGCATCTTGGCAGACACGCCGGAGCAGCCGCGTTGCTATACCTTCCCTCTGCCGGCTGGGCGCGACCACAAAGCAGAACACAGACTTCACCCGGATATCTTCCGAGAACGGAGCAATCGGCCAAAACGACCGCAGGTACTGAAGGCATCGCTTACATTCCCCATTGGCATTGCACCACCCCACGGGCTTGCCGCCATCGTAGGCAAGATATCCCTGCAAGCTGCCGGAGCCAACAAAGCCAAGGGCGCGCGCCCGCCTTTCTTCCGGCGTGGGGAACCAGTGGTCGCCGTTGCCGGTATAGGAATCGTCGCTGCGCCAGGTTACGCAGTAGCATTTCCCCCCGCCCATATTAACATTATGAGGGGTCACGTCAAAAAAGCTGACGTAGTCCTCGGCCATTTCCGGCGTCAGCCGGCGAATTTCGATTCCCATACCTAAGCGTCTCCTTTGTTTGATTTTATCCGCGGCATCCTGCGCCCTTCTTTCAGCGAAAAGGCGGCGCTTGATGCGCCGCCTTTTTGTTTTATCAAAACCCCAGCAACCAAGTCCATAGGGGCACCACCGGCAGATACAGCAGTGTGCTCAGCGCTACAGCCAAGGATGCGAAGCGCTCCCGGCCATGGTAGCGCGTGGCAAAGATCGCCGTATTGACGGCGGTGGGGGTGCCCCCCACCAGCACGAGTACGGCCGATACGTCCATGGGCAGCCGCAGCAACCGACAAAGGATCAGGGTAATCAGTGGGATCACCAACAGCCGTAGGCCTGTGAAGCCATAGAGCATCTTGTCGCCCAGCAAATCCTTCAGCGAGCATTCCGAAAGGATCGCACCCACCACGATCATGCTCATGGGGCCGTTACAGGCCGAAAGCATGGAGATGGGCTTTTCCAGCACCTGCGGGAAGCGCAGCGAAAAGCAGAACATGATGACGCCGATCACGACCGAAATCAAAGTCACATTGGTGAGGATCTTTTTTATGCTGGCCTTTTCGCCGGTCCAAATTTGCACGCCCAGCGTCCAAGTGAGGATGTTGAAGGTGGCCACGTACACCGACGCATAAATAACGCCGATTTCACCTAGCAGCCCCTGCATAAGGGGAAGCCCCAAAAATCCCGTATTGGCAAAGGTTACGGCATAGATCAACACCCGCTTGAGATCCTCGGGCTGATTGCGAAAAAGATATTTACTTAAATAATATGATCCAATCATCACGGCTGTGGAGACTACGGCCACAATGCCCATATTCATCAGCACTTGGCTGGAATACTCGAACTGAAAGGCCTCCAGGATCATAGCCGGCGTGGTGACAAACAAAAGGATATTGGATAAGCTGCGGCGCACCGCCGCATCGCAATATTTCAGCTTCCCGCACAGCGCGCCAATCATCATTAAGATAAAAAGCGCCGCCGCCTGGATCAGGGCATTTTGCATTTTCTTTCTCCCCTTACAGGTTCAGCCCGGTCAGCCGCGCATGGCCAGGGCCCAGCTCCACCGTAGCAAATTTCGCATTATAGGCCGCAAAGCCCAGAAGCGCTCCACTGCCGCCGGTAATCAGGCCCGACAGAAGCATGGAAACGACGGTTGAATGGGTGACGATCAGAATCCGTTGGGCTCCGCCATATTGGGCCCGCAGGTCTGCCAACGCGTCCATCGCCCGGTCATAGACCATCTGGTTGGTTTCCGCGCCTGGCAGCCGGAAATAAATGGGATCACGGTTCTCCTGCCAAGCGTCCATCAGCTCCGGCCATTTCTCATGGGCCTGCTTAAAGGTATATCCCTCTAAGATCCCCATATTTACCTCGGCAAAGCCGGGATAGAGAACCGGCTCACACCCCGGAACGGCGAGCCGCGCCGTCTGCTGGGCGCGGATTAAGTGGCTGGAGGCTACTACGTCCGGCTGCCATCCCCAACCGCGCAGGCGCGCGCCAGCCGCTTCGGCCTGGCGCTTCCCCTCCTCGGTTAAGGGAATGTCCAGCTGCCCGGTAAAAGCCCCTCGGAGATTGGTCTCCGTCTGCCCGTGGCGCAGAATATATAGCTGCTGCATCACACTTCCTCCCGGGAGCGGTAGTCGCGCCAGAGCACGGCCGCCTTAGTCATGAATTGCTGCGGCTTTTTCTGGATCGCAGCAATCAGCGGCCGATCAGCCGCCAGGAATTTTTCCGGCTCCAACCGGTCCGGCGTAACCCATTTTACATCGACAGGGCCGTCCAAGCAGCGCGGCGATTGCTCGCCGGGCAGCGCGCACAGATATAGCAGCATGGTCACCGTCCGCTGCGGATAAGCGTAATGGATCACATCAAAAACAGGACCTACTTCAACCTGCAACCCCAGCTCTTCCTGAAGCTCCCGGCGCACTGTGTCCCGGGGATCCTCGCCCGTTTCGATCTTGCCACCGGGAAACTCCCACAGCAGCGTATCCCGCTGGGCGATCAAAAGCCGTTCTCCCCGCAGAAGCAGCGCTGCCGCCACGTAAGTGGTCAGGTTCATTCCTCTCCTCCCTTTCTACCCTAACCCGTTCATTATACAAAACCCCAAAGGGGGATGCAACGGCCCAGGCAGGAATTTGCCAGGGAAAGAGAACCCGCCGCCGGCCCGGCATGTCGCAGGCCGACTAGATATAGTCTGAAAAATATGCCTTTTCCTTCGGGATTACGCGCTCCAGCAAGTCAATGGCGCGGTCGCTTCCCTCCAACCGCTCAATCTTGCGCAGATAAGACGGCCGCTTATAACCCATCAGCATGGCGGTTAGCGTACCGATATCTAAAGTAACGGCGTCTGCGATCGCTGTCCGGCTCACCTGAGGCAGGCCGTCCTTGCGGAAGGCAACGGTGAAAGGTCCGTTATTCCATTCCAGCACCGGATCACGCACCATAAAGGTCAGCGCGTCGTCATGGTCATGGTCGGAAAATTGATACCGGGCCAGGAACGCCTCAAAATCGACAATGCGCGCCATGATATAGGGGCGTATCGTCTCTTTGATCTCGCTGTCCTCCAGCATGAAAGCGATCGTGTGGTTATAGTAATTATTCCCGACCACCTCGTTAATCATCGATTCGTGAGCGGACACATAATGCCATAGGCCTTTATGGGCCTCCTGATTCAGATAGACCATCTCCTTGATCTGAAAGACCTCGTTCTTAATCAGGTAAACCAGGTACCCCAAGGGCTCCTCCTGAGCGCTGTAATAGATGGCGACCATCTCATCTTCTTCATCCCAGCGCCAATATTCCTCCCAGGCCAGTGCGTCCCGCAGCAGGCAGCCGTGGGTTTTCCGGGCGAACCGGTTATGCAGCGCCAGTAGGTCGGGATCGTCCAGCTTCACCCGCCGCACGCGGCCGGGTGCCTGTCCGATCTTGGGCAGCTGCGTATCCCGCAGCCGGAAAGTCATTTTATCCGATACGATCTCCCACCCCTTATGGCGATAGAGCGGGATCGAGTAAGGATACAGCAAGGAGATGCTCTGCCCCCGTTTACGCATGTCCATCAGGCAGCGCCGGATCAGCGCAGACATCAGGCCCATCCCTGAATATTCCGGGTAGGTGGCTACCCCGGTCACATAACCAACCGGATACACGCACCCCTGGATATTCACCTGCATGGGGTAAACCGAAATCTCCGACGCCAGATGATCTCCCTCGAACCATCCCAATACCTCCGCTGCCTTCAGCACCGGCGATTTGGAATTTTTGATCTCATCTTCATCCCATCCTACCTTGTGCAGCTCCTCGTCGGTCACCTGAAAAGCATAGCGAAGCAAGTCGTTATACTGTTCCAGATCCGCCTCGGTCAGCTCGCGCATCACCATGCCGCTTTTGATATCCTTCATAACGCACCTTCCTTCTTGCCGATAATTTTAGTATACCATAAAGCCCTTCTGTTTTTCACCCTGCGGGATGAGCTCATGGCGCAACAGAAATTTTTCCTCCAGGCCTTGACAACGCATCGGCGGAATTGTATTATTGTATTAACCACTTAGTACAATAATACAATCACAGGAGGCGAGGATATGGCATGGGAACTGCGGCAGGACCGCCCCATCTACTTACAGCTGATTGAAACCATCGAACAGCGGATCATCACGGGGCAATATCCGGCGGGAAGCCGGCTGCCAGGCGTGCGGGAGCTGGCTGCCGAGGCCGGCGTAAACCCCAACACCATGCAGAAGGCCCTTAGCGAGCTGGAGCGGCGCGAACTCTGCTTTGCCCAGCGCACCAATGGACGGACCATCACAGAGGACGAGGAAATGATTAAACAATTGCAGCATCAAATCGCACTGGAACAAATCGAAGAATTCTTGCGGAAGATGAAAGACATTGGGCTAACCCGGGAAGAGGTTATCGCCCTGATGAATACGAAGGGGGAAGCATAACATGGAAGCGTTGCTAACCTGCAGGGATCTGGTCAAGCGCTACGGCGCGAAAACCGCCCTCCACGGCTTATCGCTGACCGTTGAGCCCGGCCGTATCGTCGGCCTGCTCGGCCCTAACGGCAGCGGCAAAACGACTCTGATCAAGCTGGCCAGCGGACTACTGACGCCTACCAGCGGGGAAATCACCATTGCCGGCCATGCGCCGGGCGTGGAGACCAAGTCCTTGGTCTCCTACCTACCCGAGCGCAGCTATCTTAGCGACTGGATGCGTGTGGAGGATACGCTGCGATTCTTCTGCGATTTTTATGCGGATTTTGACCGGCGCCGCGCTGAGGATATGCTGCAGCGCCTGAACATCGAGCTGGACGCGCCCATCAAAAGCCTCTCCAAGGGCACCAAGGAGAAGGTACAGCTGATCCTGGTTATGAGCCGCGACGCCAAACTCTACCTGCTGGATGAGCCCATCGGCGGCGTGGATCCTGCGGCCCGGGATTATATTCTGCATACCATCATCAGCAACTATTCGCCTGAATCCAGCGTGATCATCTCCACCCATTTAATAAGCGATATCGAGCAAGTGCTGGATGAGGTCATCTTTATCAATCAGGGGCAGCTGGCTATGACCGCTTCGGTGGATGAGATCCGGCAGGAGCGGGGCATGAGCGTAGACGCACTGTTCCGGGAGGTATTCAAATGCTAGGCAAGCTGACAAAATATGAATTCAAGGCAACCTGCCGGTTCTTCCTGCCGCTGTACGGCGCTTTGCTGCTGCTGGCGGCCATGTCCCGCCTTTCTCAGTGGATCATGACCTACAATGAGATCGGCCTGCTGCATTATTTCAGCAATATCTTTACGCTGGTCTATGTGCTGGTGGCCGTCGCCATTTTCGCGCTGACGCTGATCGTCATGATCCAGCGCTTTTACAAAAACCTGCTGGGCGACGAGGGATATTTGATGTTCACCCTGCCGGTGAAAAGCTGGCAGCTTATCACCTCCAAGCTGCTGACTTCCCTAGTCTGGATGGTAGGCTCGGTGCTGGTTCTTTTCGCATCCTTCTTCATCCTGATCGATGTGGATATGCCCTCCTTCCGGGAGTTCTGGCAGTCCTTCGTCCAAGCCGATCAAGCGATGCTGCAAGAAATCCATACGCCGCTTTGGCTGCTGATTCTCGAAGTGCTGGCCGTTATGGCCGCCGGTTCGGCTGCCAGCGTGCTGATGGTTTATGTGTCCATTGCGCTGGGCCATACCTTCACCCAGCGGCACCGCCTGCTGGCCAGCGTCGCCGCCTATGTCATCGTCTCCATCGTCCTGCAGACGGCGGCCACCATCGTCTTTACCTTCCTGTTGAACGTTTCTTTCATGAACTGGCTTCTCTCCCTTACGCCCGGTTCCGCCCTGCAACTGTTCCTCGGCGTTGCTTTCGCCATCAGTGCCGTTATCGGCGCAGCCTTCTTCGCCGTTACCCAGTTCCTTTTGAAGCACAATTTGAACCTGGAGTAAATCCGTTTGTCACAACAAACAGCGCCGCATCGATGCGGCGCTGTTTATTTGCGTCTCAATCAGGGCCCGATCTTTTCCCCCTGCCCGTGACATAGGCACCTGTAATGTTGATCCGTCTATTCGGTTAAGGCAAACGTAAGGGTCACATCCCCGCTGCCCAAAGCCCGATCCCATCCGTCCAGGTTGTCGATCTTGCCCAGCCGGGTATAATTCCACGCATTTGATCCGTAGAAAACGACGATTTGATCCCCACTGTACAGCACAATATCCCCCGCTTGGGCGGTAGTCGGAGTATCGCTTGCCGGCAGGCTTACACCCAAGTCCCCTACCTTTTCAAAGCCGCCATAGTCGCGCATCGCTATGACGACCGGCCCTTTTTCCAGCATTTCGGCCAAGGCCTCCGCCGCGCCGTTATCTTCTAAAGTTGCCGTAAAGTGCTGCCCGCCCACCTGCACATCCATATGCATGCTTTGTTCTGCCTCCTCGCGTATGCTTGCGTTTTCGATCTGCACTATAGGGTCCGGCGCGGTTGTCGTTTGCTGGGCCGATCGGGAATCCCAAGTTTTACTTGTATCACCAAGCGATGCCTGCCCGCCTGCACAAGCGGCCAAAGAGGCAGCCAACGCCAGATAAATGGCGGCTATCCATCTTCTTCTCATTCCGTTTCCCCCTCAACCCTATCCTGTAAGCGCAGCCTGCACATATACTTTTTTGCCGCCCTAGGCGCAGCTGCATTGCGGCGTTATCACAACTTGGCCGCACGCGTCAGGAATGTCCCGGATAATTTCTCCCACGGCCGGCGCATAAATGCATCCGGATATCGGGTTCTTAATGCTGTCGATGGGTGCGGTAAGAGTAGCTTCTACCTGGGAGCGCTCAAAAGCCAGATCGGTATCCACCATTTCGCAGTCGATAAGCCTGAGGTTTTTGCAATAACATAACGGCTGCGAGCCCACAATCTTGCAGCGGATCAGGGTAAGGTTTTCGCTATACCAGGCTAGGTATTCGCCCTGAATCACACTATCCCTTACTGTAACGTTTTTGGCGTGCCAGAAGGCATCCTTGGTATGAAATGTGCATCCATCGAACAGCGAATTCTCGATATATTGAAAGGAATACTTGCCCTGCAGACGCACCGACCGAAAGCGCAGGCCTTCCGAACGCAGCATAAAGTACTCGCTCTCGACGTTGCAATCTTCCATATCCATACCGCGCACCGACCATCCGAATTCTGGGGAAACGACGTCGCAACCAACCATTTTTACATCGTCGCACTCCCGAAGCGCCTTAATGCCATGAATTTTCGTATCCCGGATCACGACATCCTTGGCATACCAGAGGGCTGCCCGGCAAAATGTTGTCATCTCCGATCGATCAATCCGCAGGCCCGTATCATGCCAGAAGGGATAGCGAAGGTTAAAGAAACAGTGATCTACCCAAAGATTGCGTCCTTCTTTCAGCGCGCTTTCACCGTCTGCTGGGCCGTCGAAGGCGCAGTTTTTCACACATAGGCCATTCGCTGCATAGAGGGCGCGCTCTTGGTCAAAGGTTTGATTTTCTACCGTGTTCATCCTTTTTCTCCTTTCAAAGCATATAATGCCTTCGTATTTTGTTCTTTTGAATTTGATTGATAAGGTAATCCAGACGATCAATATGCTTTTGCCTCTGATGGATCCCCTCCAGCAGCGCCTTTCGATTCGCCATCAGCCGCTTGATCCCGTGTTCCCGATCGCCGCTGATTAGATCCTCCGCGATGCTTTCGGCCGCCTCTGTGCCAAGTCCCGCATCTTGCATATTTTCTATGATGTCCTCCCTGGATGGATAGGCCTGCAATGTGGTTCCTCCTTCCTTCGAGGTAATCCGCCTCGTGAGCCCGCAAATGCTGCAACAGCGCCGCCTCTCTGTGGATTAGTATAGTTTCTTTGAATCGATATAGCAAATACTTCTATTCAATAGCTAGCCATACTTTTTAAGCATATTCATTTGCGGATATCTCGCACTTTCCATCCAAATCCGGTATCTCACGCCTCCCTTTTGCCAAAGGCTGGCGCATGATCTATAGGGGCTATATCCGCCATTCATCTATGCTTGACAGTTATATTCCCCTATGCTACTTTGAACGCAATTAGGAGGTGGTAGGATGGAGCTTCGCGTGCTTCAATATTTCTTGGCTGTCGCGCGAGAACAGAGCCTGTCCGGCGCAGCGGAATTTCTTCATCTCTCCCAGCCGACGCTCTCGCGGCAGCTCAAGGATCTGGAGGCTGAGTTGGGCAAGCGGCTCTTTATCCGCGGCAATCGCGGCATCGTATTGACAGAAGAAGGTATGATTCTACGCAAACGTGCTGAAGAAATCGTTGAATTGGTGCAAAAAACCGAAGATGAGATTTCGCTTTCCGATGAAGCCATCGCAGGCGACGTGCATATTGGCGCCGGTGAGTCCGACCTCAACCGGTATCTGGCCCGTGCCGCCAAGCAAATGAACGCGCAGTACCCGGATGTTCGCTTTCATATTTCCAGTGGTAACGCCGTTTTTGTTATGGAGCAGCTGGATAAAGGGCTAATCGACTTTGGCCTTTTATATGGCTCCATCGACCGATCGAAATATCATTCCATCCAAGTCCCTTTCGCCGACCGGTTTGGCGTTCTCATGCGAAAAGACGCTGCTCTAGCCCAAAAAGATTTTGTCACCCCAAACGATCTATTGGATAAGCCGCTCATCGTTTCCCGTCAGGATGAGCGCGACGGCTGGCCCATCCTGGCCCATATCGCTCAGGATCCATCCAAGTTAAATATCGTCGCCACTTATACGCTTCTGTTCAACGGTTCTCTGCTGGTTGAAGAAGGGCTTGGCTATGCCGTCTGCTTCGACCATCTGATTAACACCACCGGGAACAGCCAGCTGTGCTTTCGCCCTCTGCTGCCGCCCCTTGAAACCTCGCCCAGTATCGTCTGGAAAAAATATCAGCAACCTACAAGGGTAGCTGAAAAGTTTCTGGCGTTTCTCCATCAGGGTCTTGCCTTATCCGCCGCGCAGGATGAATAAAGCGCGGTTATCTGAGGGAAAGGGCAAAATACAAAAATATGCTGATCCGATATAGGCTACTGGCGCCGCGCTTAATGATGCTTCCTTTTCCTTCGGGTCTTCCCCGTCATTGGCCCTCTCCCTGCCCACCCATCGGGAAAACGGGTGACACCCAAGCATCATGGATGCTTGGCGCCCATGTATTGCGTCTTGATCTATTTTCTTCGTCCGTTATATACAAATATACCGTTCTTAGGAGGATCCCCTTATGAAACCTCAGCTTCCCCATATCGATCCTACGCCGCACCCAAGCTTGCAGGACGCCTTGCTCGCATCCCAACACGACGACGTTCCCGTAGCCGGGCTGGCCTTTACGGGCCAGGCGCTTGAAGGCGCCGCAGCTCACCGTCCGGAATTCTCCGGGTGCCGCTTTACCGACTGCTCCCTGGCAAGCTGCCGGATGCAGGGCGCCAGCTTTCAGGACTGCGAATTCATCCACTGCGACCTGTCTAATTTTTCCGTAGGCGAGTCCTTTTTTCGCCGCGTGCTTATTCGGGATTCCAAGCTGGTCGGGGCGGATCTTTCCCTTTCCAGCCTGCAGCATGTCACTTTAGCCAGCTGCGAAGCGCGGTATCTGAATCTAAGCCAAAGCCGCATTCGCGACATGAGTTTTACCGGCTGCCGCCTGGATGAATGCGCCATCTCCCAGACGGCGCTGAAGGGCGTCGTCTTTGACCAATGCCAGCTCAATCGGGCGGATTTCTTTGAAACGCCGCTAAAAGGCATCGATCTGTCCAGCTGCGAAATCGCCGGCATTCAGCTCTCCGGCAAGGAGCTGGTGGGCTGCACCGTAAGCCCGCTGCAGGCCATAGCGTTGGCCCAGCTGTTGGGCCTTCTTGTCAAAGAAGACTGGTAGAGCGCATATGTTTGAATAACTCTGTGACGAATTGCGCCGGCAGCGGGTGATCGGTCAATTTCAACCATACTCAAGACCGCAAATGCAGCTATACTGTGAGATAAGAAAAGGAGGCTTTTATGAATCTCGAAAAGATGTTGGCCTGCCGCCCCTCCCCTCGTCAGTTGGCCTGGCAGGCAATGGAATATTACGGCTTTATTCATTTCACCGTAAATACCTTTACCGACGCAGAATGGGGCGATGGCAGCGAAGATCCCAGCGTCTTCGCGCCCAGCAGCCTGGACTGCAGGCAATGGGCCCGCGCCGCCCGGGCGGGCGGCATGAGCGGGTTGATCCTAACGGCCAAACATCACGACGGCTTTTGCCTCTGGCCCAGCCGCTACAGCCGCCATACCGTGGCCTATAGCGGATATCCCGGCGATGTGGTGGCCGAATTCACTGCCGCCTGCCGGGCCGAGGGCTTGAAGGCCGGCCTCTATCTTTCCCCTTGGGACCGCCACGAAAAGACCTACGGCTCCGGAAAAGCTTACGACGATTATTACTGCGCGCAGCTGGAGGAGTTAACCACGCAATACGGCGAGTTGTTTTGCATCTGGCTGGATGGAGCTTGCGGCGAAGGGGAAAACGGCAAAAAGCAAATCTACGACTGGGAGCGCTATTATGCCGTCGTCCGAAAGAACCAGCCTCAGGCCTGTTTGTGCGTATCGGGGCCTGATGTGCGCTGGTGCGGCAACGAAGCAGGCCGTGGCCGGAAAAGCGAGTTTTCCGTGGTCAGCGCCGAGCAGAACGGCTATCGGGGCGACAAGACGCTGCCGGATCTAGGCAGCCGCAAAGCCTTAGGCGAGGGCGATGTCGTCTGGTATCCTGCCGAAGTTGACACCTCCATCCGGCCCGGTTGGTTCTATCATGAATCGGAGCATCCCCGCAGTCTCGAGGATCTTACCCAAGTCTACCTGAATTCTGCCGGCGCCAACGCGTGCCTGCTGCTGAACCTACCGCCCGACCGCCGAGGTCTACTGCCCCAGGAGGACGTATCCCGCCTCAAAGAGCTGGGGCAGGTGATCGCCGGTCTGAAAGGCGGCATCGTAGCCTCTGCAATGGCTGAGGTCCGCTTCCCCGCCAGACGGATTACCCACGTCACCCTGCACGAGGATATTGCCCAGGGCCAGCGGGTAGAGGCGGCTTACGTGCAGGCCCGCATCGCAGGCGAATGGCAAACCGTCGCCGATACGACGGTGATCGGTTATCAACGCATCCTTCCCTTTCACCCAGTCATGGCCGACGGAGTGCGCCTGCGAATTGCCGCCACCCGGGGCAGGCCGCAGCTTTTGCCCTTTACGGTGCATGGCGCACCGTGAACAGGAAGCGATTCTTTCTGACAGGAAAAGGCGATAAACGCCATTAGGAGGTTGCCCATGAGCTTAACGTATCAGAACATCACCCTGCAATCCGCTGATCTTGGCCCTGTCAATCCGCTGCCCGATCTTTCCGCAGGCGGCGACATTCACGCCCACATTCCTCTGGGCAAGACGATTTCCCCCGAAGAAGGTCAGTATATGGGGTGGGGCAAGGTATACGGTATTGCCCCCTATCCGCTGCAGGACAGCTATGATCGCGACCGTAAGCCGCGGGAATATCCCGCCGTTATCCTGGAGAACGACTATCTTAAAGCCGTATTCCTGCCCACTCTGGGCGGCCGCCTCTGGCAGCTATGGGACAAGAAAAAGGAGCGGGATCTGCTCTTTACCAATCCCATTCTCCAGCCGGGCAACCTAGGCCTGCGCAACGCTTGGTTTGCCGGCGGCGTTGAATTCAATATCGGTATGACCGGTCATACGCCCTTTACCTGCGCGCCGCTTTTCACCACGACCTGGAAGCGCCCCGACGGCACGGAGGTGCTCAGGATGTATGAATTTGAGCGAATCCGCCAGGTGACCTATCGAATCGACGCATTGTTGCCAGAGGACAGCCATTTTCTTTTCCTTTCTATAGAAATTGTCAACACCCGCGACGAAGAGGTGCCGATTTACTGGTGGAGCAATATCGCCGTGGAGGAGACGCCCCAAACCCGCGTCATCGTGCCCGCCGCTAAAGCTTTCCACTGGGGCTATGAGGGCGTTTTGGATAAGCAAAGCGTACCGGTGACTGAAAGCGAAAAGGTCGACCTATCCTACTCCATGAACGCTTCCTATTCGCTGGATCTCTTTTTCGATATTGTTCCGCCTCAGCGTCCCTTTATCGCCACGCTGGACGAAAAGGGCGGCGGCCTTATCCAGTGCTCCACCCGGAGGCTCATCGGCCGCAAGCTGTTCATGTGGGGTACGGGCTCCGGCGGTAACCGCTGGCAGGAACATCTCTGCGGGCCCGGCCGCCGGTATTTGGAGATTCAGGCCGGCCTTGCCCACACCCAGCTGGAGTGCCTACCCCTGCCGGCCGGCGCTCGTTGGAGCTGGCTGGAGGCCTATGGCGCCATGGACGCCGACCCGTCCGTCATCCATGGGGATAATTATCCGGCGGCTTGGAAGCTGGTGGATGAAAAGCTGGATGCCTGCCTGCCCATGGAGCAGCTGGATCAGCTGCTGGAAGCGCTCTCCGCCGAATCGCCTAAAGGCCTGGCGCCCAAAACGATGGGCTCCGGTTGGGCGGCCTTGGAGGAGCGCCGCCGCGGCACAAACCTCAACGATGAACTGAGCTTTGACGGCTCGCTGAGCGATGAGCAGGCTCCGTGGCTTGCCCTGCTGGAACGGGGTGCTTTCCCCTGCCCGGATACGAATGCCATCCCCTGCGACTGGCAAACGCAGGCTGACTGGCTGCCCCTGCTGGAAAAGGCCCGTCCCGGCAGCAACCACTGGTATACCCATCTGCATTTGGGCATGTTGCACTTTGCCCAAGGCGACTGGGCTTCTGCCCGGGCCCATTGGGCTGCCAGCGCAGTGCTGACGCCATCCGCCTGGGCATGGCGAAACTTGGCTCGCTTGGATATGCTGGAAAATAAGTCGGAAGCAGCTGAGCACTATAAGGAGGCGCTGCGCCTGCTGCCCGGTCAGCGTCACCTCACGCTGGAGGGTGTGGCGGCGCTCATTGAGCGAAAGGATTATGCCGGCGCCTGGGAAATTCTCAGTGCCGTGCCTGCGGAACTGGCCTCCTTGGGGCGTTTGCGCCTGATGAAAGCCCGAACGCTGCTGGGCCTGGGCCGGCCGCAGGAAGCGATCGATATTATGACCGACGATACCCTGACGATTGCCGACTATCGCGAGGGAGAGGATTCGCTGACCGGCCTGTGGAACGAGGCGGTCTGCGACCTGACCGGCCTGCCTTTGGATGAAGCGCTGCAGCAGATGCCTCTGCCGGCCCATCTGGATTTCCGTATGCGCACCTAAAAAAGCTGCTCATAATCGTGCGCCCCTTCGCAAAGCGAAGGGGCGCTGTTTGAATCTGCCAAAGCCTAGAATAAAGCGTCCCGGCCGCTTACCGCGGTGCCGGGACGCTTTTTATGATGGCGATATAATCGTAAATAACGAACCTTAGGCCGACTGCGCTTGGCGCGCCGGATCCGGCTCCGCAAGGCCGCCCCGCGCCGTATCCATGACCGCCCACGTACGGTCACGCAGTTCATTCATCTGGGCGCGGTGGCTGAGTTCAGCAGCAGGCAATTGGGGCGGGCAGATTCGCACCGTGATCATCGGCTTTCTGCGGAATAGCCTGCGCCAGCCTGTTACCGGCCGGAAACAAACCACCACAGGCAGCACCGGAACACCGGCGTCCACGGCCACGCGGAAAGCGCCGTTTTTGAAAGGACGGAGTTTCTCATAATAGGGCCATAGGGCGCATTCGGGATAAAACTGCACATACTCGCCTTCGCCTACCGCCTGGCCCATCTGCTCCATAAAGGGCTGCAGGTTCTGCGGATGGTCAGGGATGGGGACGCCGCCCAAAAGACGAATCAATTTGCCCAGAAAGCCCATTTCCTCGTTGGCTTGCAAGGTCGTTATCTGCACCATCCGTGGGAAAAGAGCCAGCGATACATAGAGGCTGTCCAGCATATGGGCGTGGTTGCATACCACGACGGCGCCATCCAGATCCGCAAGGTTCTCCCGCCCTTCAATCCGTACGCCCGTGCCCAGCCAGTTCAGCGGAGTCAGGATCAAAATGGCCAGCAGCCGGATTAATCCCTGGGCCAGTTCAAAGATTGGATTATGGTTGATATAGGCCGTGTTCGGATCCAGAAGCCGCGGTGACTTCTTCTGCGGATGAAACAGGTGGGTATCCGGGGCCGGAAGCTTTGCCTTTTCATCTTCAATGGTTTGACGGTAAACTTCCTCAATCTGCGCCACCGATGCCTCCACGGAGAAAGATTCGCCGTATTGGGCATAGCGTTGGGACATCGCGGCCCTTTCCTGGGGGTGTTCGATCCAGTAATCGATCTTCCGGGCCAGATCCTGGGGATCGCCATGGGCAAAGAGGCTGCGCTCATCCAGGGCAAAGGCGCCGGTGGCCGAATGCGGCGAATCGCTGATGACCGGCACCAAGCCGCAGGCAAAGGCCTCAATGCAGGAAATCGCCTCGGACTCCACATCCGCCGCGTGTACATATAAGTCCGATGAGCGGATCACGTTCACCAGGTCTTCCTTAGAATAGTAATCCATCACGGGCCGGTTGGGCAGCTGCTCGCCCAGGCGTTCCCATTCATATTGCTGGGGGCCGGTCCCTGCCAGCACCAGTTGGATCTTGTCGGCGTAGCGCGAAGCCGCCACCGCCTGAATCAATACGTCCTGGCGCTTTTCAACCGAATAGCGGCCCACCATCAGCACAACGATCTTATCCTTCCAAGCCGCAGGCCGCTTCCCCTCGCCCGGGGTGAAGATAGGGTCCACGCCGTTGGTGATGGGGTGCAGCTTAGCCTGGTATCCATGCTCCTCCAATTCCCGGGCCATAAAGGGCGTAGGGCAGTGGATATGGTCCACCTTGCCGAATACCCAGCGCTCAAAGAGCTTATACAGCGCATCCGCCGCCCACTGGCCGCGCAACCCAACATTCCATGAGATGTGTTCCGGCTGCATATGGAAAGCCGCCATCACAGGAATATTCATCTGATGAGCGACCTTTACCGCTTGCTTACCCAGCAGTAGGGGAAGATATACGTGGACGAGATCCACACCTTCAAAGGCGCGACGCAGCACCGCCTCGTCGCCTTTTGCCAGGACAAACCCCTCTTTTTCGATCAGGCCCTGAAAAAAGGGAATGTGCATGGCGGGCACCTGGTAGATGTCGGGGCCCTCGCGGGAGCCAGCCGTTACAATCCGCACCTCATGGCCCCTGGCACGAAGGCACTCGACAAAGCGCTGCGCGGAAACCGACGTGCCGTTGGAATGGACGTCATAGAGGTCAATGACAAGCGCAATCTTCATAATCCTTCTTCTCCTTCATCCGGCAAGCCTTTCTTCCCTATGCTTCCCGGTAAATTACAATTATCATACCCGTTTTTTATTATTCTCACAATCCAAACCATGCTCATTACCCCCACATCACCTGTTCAAATGTCGGCACGCCGGGATGAACGCGCGGCGAAACCGGACGAAACATTATCGCGGCATCTTTCTTTTATCCGGCGAATTCGGTATAATAAGAGCAACGCTATGGACAAACAAAGGAGGTATGATCCGTGAAATTATCCGTATTCGCCGTTTGCCTGGCCGATCGATCCCTTAAGGACGCACTGGCCTACCTCAAGGAAAAAGGCGTGCAGGCAGTGGAAATCGGCTGCGGCGGTTTCCCCGGCAAAGCCCACTGCGACCCGGAGGTACTGCTGAACGACCCCTCGAAACTTGCCGAATTTAAGGCTACCATTGAGGATTCCGGCATTGAGCTAGCCGCGCTGAGCACCCATGGCAACTGCGTCCATCCCGACCCTGCCGTGGCCGCAACCTTTGAGAAGGATTACCACAACGCCGTACTGCTGGCCGAAAAGCTGGGAATCAACCGGATTGTAACCTTTTCCGGCTGTCCCGGTGGCTCTCCGGCCGATCGCACGCCCAACTGGGTGACCTGCCCCTGGCCGGACGACTTCAGCCACATCTTAGAATATCAGTGGAACGACGTGCTGATCCCCTACTGGAAAAAGGCCTCTGCCTTTGCCATGGATCACGGCATCACCCGAATCGCGTTAGAAATGCATCCCGGCTTCTGCGTCTATAACCCGGAAAGCATGATGAAGCTGCGCAACGCCGTAGGCGGCACCATTATGGGCGCTAATTTCGATCCCTCCCACCTTTTCTGGCAGGGTATCGATCCGGTGGCCGCAATTCGGTACTTGGGCGACGCCATCCATTTCTTCCATGCCAAGGATACGAAGATCGACGCCATCAATACCGCTGCCAACGGCGTGCTGGATACCAAGCACTATGCAGACGAAATCCATCGTGCCTGGATCTTCCGGTCCGTAGGTTACGGGCATGATTATCAGCTTTGGAAGGATATCGTCTCCAACCTGCGCATGGTCGGCTATGATGACGTCATGTCCATCGAGCATGAGGATTCGCTCATGACGCCCATGGAGGGACTGGAAAAGGCGATCACCTTCCTGCAGCAGGTCATGACCTTTGAGTCTAAGGGCGAAATGTGGTGGGCATAGGAAAGAAAGCGGAACCACTCACCCCATATCATAGTACGCTGTAGCGCGTAATTTCAAAAACCGGCTCTCGGAGCCGGTTTTTTATTATCTCTATTATGTATCCCTGCGCGCAAGCATGCCGCCCTCAACACCAAGCGACTTTGAAACGAAGTCAACGCAAGCCGGAACGCTTGTATCCGTCGCATCACCCATCGGCGCCACACCATAGAAATCGCCAAGTTCGCAATTGTAGACATCAAATAGCAATTCAGAACAATAAGCATGGACACGCTTGTAGATTCCTCTCTTGACATCAATTTATGATTGATTATACTAATTATGGGATATTTTAGCAATTTTTATATCCCAAAAGCGGACCAGCCCGCAAACTTTACAAGGAGGAAAAGGCAGATGGGTAAACGATTACTTGCCAGCATGCTGGCCGTCTGCGTAGCCGTCGTGCTATTGCCAGGCATGGTTTTAGCCGGTACGGATGACGGCAGCAGTACGGTTCCTTCCACCACAGCTTCCATCAGCACCACCCCCAGCGCACCTGGGGATGGTAGCGCCGACGGCAGCCTTGATGGAGACGGGACCCCTGGCGAAAATGCAGGCGAAACTACGACGACCACCACCACGACTCCGGCCGCTACCGAACCTTCGGCAGCGCAGGCGATTCAGAGCCGCATCGACGCGCTTCCTGAGGCGGATTCGCTTTCTGGAATGGATGCCGAGCAGCTTGCGCAGCTGCAAAAAGAGGTCAGCGAAATCTATGCCGCCCTTGACGGCCTTGCCGAAGGGAAGGATACCCTTGATACCGCCAAGCTGGATGCGGTGTCGGCATACTTTTCGACTGCTGCCAATAGCTCGACGGTAAAGGCGGACGGGATTGACACGATCGACAAGCTGAAGGCCGCGCTGGAGGCCGGCGGCACCGTCGAACTCACCGACGATATCGCCTATGATACGCGGGTCGATATTACGATCACCCAACCCGTCACGTTGGATCTGAAAGGCCATACGGTAGAAGAAACTTATGGCGGCATCAACCATTTCCTGATGACGATCAAGGGCGGTTCCCTGACCCTGACCGATTCGGTCGGCGGCGGCGCGCTGATCGCCAGCCACGCCTCCTATGGCTATGGCATTCGGCTGTATAGCAATTCCACTTTCATCATGAATGGCGGTACAATCCGCACCAGCCAGGAAACGGTGGATCTCTATGACAGCGTTTCCAACGTTAAGGTGGAAATCAACGGTGGCAGTCTGATCTCCACCGCCGACAGCACGATGGGCATTCGCGGTAGCCAGAATGTGGATGTAGACATCAAAGGCGGCACGATGGAATCATCGGGCCGTGTGGGCTTCTATATCAGCAGCTACCAGAAGGATGCCATCGATCTTGACATCACCGACGGCTCCATCGTCAGCAATGGCGGCAGCGCGCTGCAGATCTACAGCGGCGCCAATGTGACCGTCAGCGGCAACGCCAGCATCTCCGCACCTAGCTCCACGGCTATCCAGGTGCAGGGCGGCGTCACCGGCTCAGAATCCACGCTGACCGTGAACGGCGGTGCCATTACCGGAAGCGGATATGGCGTCACTGTGGACGACGCGGCAAAGCTAACCATGAACGACGGCTCGATTACCGCGAAGACCGGCTCAGCAGTATGCGCCTATGAAAACGCCACCGTGGATGTAACCGGCGGTAAATTGACCGGGGCAACAGGCAAAGACGCCATCAAGGCCGGCAGCGGCGACTCGCCCTCGATCACCGTGACCGGCGGCACCTTCAGCAGCAATGTAGATGCATATATCCCCGACGGCCTTGGGATTCAGCAAAATCCGGACGGCACTTTTACGGTTACCCGGCTTGACGTGGTATACCTGGGCGGTGCGGGTGCGTCGGATACCAACACCGGCGCGGATGCCGCAAATCCGGTAAAAACGCTGGATAAGGCGCTGTCCATTCTCGCCGAAGGCGGTACGGTTGTGGTAGGCGGAACGATCTATCTGAACAGCGATACGGCGCTATCCAACCTTACCTTCGAGCGCGGATCCGGCTTTACCGGCACCCTTCTCAACGTATCCAACGCTGAACTGACGCTGACCGGCGTAACCTTGGATGGAAAAAGCTTGAATGCCAGCGGCCAGCTGGTCTCGCTTAGCCGCGCTACCTTGAACATTGCCGAAGGCACTACCCTGAAAAACAACCAAGCGACCGCTATCAATGCATTTCAGGAATCTTCCATCAATATGACCGGCGGCAGCATTGAGAGCAATACCGGTACCGATGGCGGCGGCATCTATGCTTACGGCGCCACCCTGAACCTGACCGGCGGTACAATCGCTAACAACAGTGCCGACGTTGGCGGCGGACTTTGCGTCCTGGGCGGCTGCACGGTAACGCTGGACGGCACGCAGATTACTGGCAACACCGCGCAAGCTCGTGGCGGCGGCGTCTATGTGGAAGGAATGAATAACGGCCCATCGGTCTTTACCATGAAGAGCGGCACGATCTCTGGAAACGCCTACGCAGGCGAAGGCTTTGACGGCGCCGGTATCTGCGCCTGGGGCAGCGGTTACGAAACCACCATCGACATCCAGGGCGGTTCCATTACCGGCAATACCGGAGCCGACGGCGAGTATTCCGCTGGCACCGCTATTTCCTTGAATGGAAGGGGTTCGTATCCCAGCCTCAAGCTAAGCGGCAGCCCGACCATCCAAGGGGATGTATTCCTTTGGGATGAAGAGACGGAGGGCCCCGTCATCCAAGTTACCGGCAGCTTTACGCCGGCTAATCCTGTCAGCGTTCAGGCCAACTATTTCACTGAGGGCACAACGGCTGTAACCTATGCCGCGGGCCTTGAGCCCGATCTCAGCCAGTTTGCATCCGTTGATGCGCGGATGGGCCTGGCTCAGGATGGGCAGGATCTCAAGTGGGTCGAGCTCTACCGGGTTGTCTTTAAGACCAGCAACAACCAAACGACCTACAAGTCGATTTATGTGCAGCCCAATGGGAAAATCCCGGCCGATGCAGCGCCCGCGCCCACCCTGGAAGGCTATACGCTGGCAGGCTGGATCCCCTATGGCGGCAGCACGCTTTGGGATTTTGAAACCAATACCGTTGGAAAATCGCCGATGTCGCTGCTGGCTGCCTGGCAACTGAACCCGCCCACGGTCGCCCTCTCCGCTGATAAGGCGGCTGTGCATGTCGGCGAAAGCATCACGCTGACCGCTACGCCGGATCATCCGATCAAAAACGCGGTCTACAGCTACGCATGGTACAAAGACGGCGAACTGCTGGAAGGCGAGACTGCCTCCACCCTGACCGTAACAGAGAGCGGCAGCTATACGGTCAAAGTTGCGGCCACCGTTGGAAGCCAGACCTCGACGGTCGAAAGCGAAGCGGTCGCCTGCACGGTTGAAGCGCACACATCTGGCGGCGATTGGCAATACGACGAAAATAACCACTGGCATACCTGCTCCGTGTGCGGCAAGCCTATAGATCAGGCCGCCCATGAGAGCGACGGAGGCGTCATCACAACAGAGCCCACGGAAACTGAGGCCGACATGATGACCTATAGTTGCAAGGTATGCGGAAAAGTGCTGAAAACCGAAACGATACCTGCCCATGGCCATAGCTATGACGAAAAATGGAGCATGGATGCGTCCGGACATTGGCATGCCTGCACGGTGTGCGGCGACAAGACGGATTTCGCAGGTCACACTTGGAGCGCCTGGACGACGGTGAAATCGCCTACGGAAACCGAGGCTGGTAGCCGTGAGCGGACTTGCTCAATCTGCGGCTATAAGCAGACAGAGAAGCTAGCTGCTACCGGGACCACGCCGCAGACAAGCGATCCTCATCAGACCGCGCTCTTCGTGGGGCTGATGCTGGCTAGCGCTGCGGGCCTGGCGATTGTTATCGTAATGAAAAAGCGCGACCATTCGTTTGGGAAGCGCTAATCCCTGAAAAAGCAAAGGGTTCGGCGGAATATTCCGCTGAACCCTTTATTTTTCGCTTATTTACCGGGCGTCAGTTGCGCAGGCTATGAATCGGCGCAGGGATGCGCCCGCCCCGTGCGATAAAGTCCTGGCACCCATAGCCGTTAACGCTCATGCAGTAAGCATGGCCTAACAACCCGCCAAACTCTACCCGGTCGCCCACGCCCTTACCCGGCACGGGAATAATGCGCACTGCTGTGGTCTTTTGATTGATCACACCGATCGCCGCTTCATCAGCAATGATGGCCGACAGTGTTTCCGCGCTGGTATCGCCGGGCACGGCAATCATGTCCAGTCCCACTGAGCACACGCAGGTCATAGCCTCCAGCTTTTCCAGCGAGAGCGCACCGATACGGGCCGCTTCAATCATACCTGCGTCCTCGCTGACGGGGATAAAAGCGCCGCTTAATCCGCCCACATGGTTGGAAGCCATCACGCCGCCTTTTTTCACCGCATCGTTCAGCAGGGCCAAGGCCGCGGTAGTGCCCGGCGCGCCGGCATATTCTAACCCCATCTCCGTAAGGATATGCGCTACCGAGTCGCCCACAGCGGGCGTCGGCGCCAGCGAGAGATCCACTATGCCAAAGGGGACGTTCAGGCGCTTGGAGGCCTCCTGCGCCACCAGCTGCCCTACCCGCGTAATGCGGAAAGCCGTACGCTTGATGGTCTCCGCCACTACGTCGAAGCTCTGGCCTTTTACTTTCTCCAGGGCAGATTTCACCACGCCAGGGCCGGAAACGCCCACATTGACGACGCATTCCGGTTCGCCCACGCCATGGAATGCACCGGCCATAAAGGGATTATCCTCCACCGCATTGGCAAAGGCCACCAGTTTTGCCGCTCCCAACCCATCCTGATCGGCCGTCAGGCGAGCTGTCTGCTGAATGACGCGGCCCATCTGGGCTACGGCGTCCATATTAATGCCCGTCTTGGTCGTCGCCACATTCACTGAAGCGCAGACCCGCTCCGTCTCGGCCAGCGCCTGGGGGATGGATGCGATCAATGCATGATCGCCGCCGGTATATCCCTTGTGCACCAGCGCGCTGAAGCCTCCGATAAAGTTCACGCCCACTTCGCGCGCCGCTCTATCCATGGCCTGCGCCAGCGGCACATAGTCCTGAGCACCTGAAGCCTCGCCCACGATAGCCGCCGGCGTCACTGAAATGCGTTTATTGACGATGGGAATACCCAGCTCGTCCTCAATGGCTTCGCCCACCTTCACGAGATTCCTCGCCTGACGGGTAATCTTGTCATATACCCGCCGTGCCGTTTCCTCCATGCTGGCCGCCGCACAGTCCCGCAGGGAAATGCCCATGGTAATGGTGCGGATATCCAAATTCTCTTCTTCGATCATGCGGAGGGTATCCATGATCTCTCTTTGCTCTAAACTGATCATTGCGCGCTCCCTTAAATCCGATGCATGGACCGGAAGATGTCCTCATGCTGAATACGGATGGAGAGCTCCATCTCCTCCCCCAGCCGGTCGAGCGCTTCCTTCAAATCATGATAGGATGTGGTCAGTCCCTGGGTATCCACCAACATGACCATGGTGAAGTATTCCTGCATAATCGTTTGATTGATATCCAGGATATTAACGCCATACTTTGCCAGCAGCACCGCCACGTTGGCAATGATGCCCACCTTATCATGACCAACCACTGTCACAATCGATTTAACCATCTTGTCCTCCTTGCGCTTGTCTGCCGGCGTTTGCCGGGTATGTCCTTATTTTATCTGTTTCTGGCGCTAAGAGCAACTGTAAATCCTACCGAATCCCCGGCCAAAATGTGTCCCTTTTATCCTTCTGATGCTCCCCCATGGGTTTCGCTTCCACCAATCTTTCCCTCGTATTGTTATATAATTATCATGATGATTGCGCGCCGCAGGGAAAATCTATATATCTTTCCTTAAATGCGAAATCCTTCTCACTTAATTTCATGGATATCGAAAATTCAACCCCATAATTCACAAATTATTGTTATTTTTTTAACGTTAAATTCTTGACATTCCATTCCGACAGCGGTACAATAGACATGCAGGTAAGCGGTGAGCGCCTGCAAATCACGCATCAAAATTATTTCAATATAGGAGGATTTACCATGGCACGCTTTACATTACCCCGCGATATCTACTTTGGCGAGAATGCCCTTGACGAGCTCAAAGTGCTTAAGGGAAAGAAAAAGGCTTTCATTGTAACCGGCGGCTCCGCCATGCAGCGAACCGGCTTCCTGGCGAAGCTGGAAAAGGTGCTGCGCGACGCGGGCCTAGAGGTGAAAACCTTTGAAGGCGTCGAACCCGATCCTTCGGTGGAAACCGTCATGAAAGGCGCAGCTGCCATGCGCGAATTTGAGCCTGACGTCATCGCTTCCATCGGCGGCGGCTCTCCCATCGATGCTGCCAAGGCCATGTGGGTCTTTTATGAGCATCCGGAGCTCACCTTCGACGATATCAAGGATCCTTTCTCCATTCCCCCGCTTCGCCAGAAGGCGATCTTTGTAGCCGTTCCCTCCACCTCCGGCACGGCTACCGAGGTAACGGCTTTCTCGGTCATTACCGACTACAGCAATAAAGTGAAGTATCCGCTGGCGGATTTTGAAATCACCCCTGATATCGCCATTGTGGATCCTGCCCTGGCTGAAACCATGCCGCCCAAGCTGACCGCCCACACCGGTATGGATGCCCTTACTCATGCCATCGAGGCCTATGTGGCCACACTGCATTCGCCCTTCTCCGACCCCCTGGCCCTGAAAGCCATCTCCATGATTTTCGATAACCTTAAGGATTCCTACGACGGCAACATGGAGGCCCGCGGCCATATGCACATCGCTCAGTGCCTGGCCGGCATGGCTTTCTCCAACGCGCTGCTGGGCATCTGCCACTCCCTGGCCCATAAGATCGGCGCCCAGTTCAATATTCCGCACGGTTGCTGTAACGCCATCCTGCTGCCTTATGTGATCAAATATAACTCCAAGACCAACATGGCAGACTTTGCTCGGATTGCCCGCGAGGTTGGCCTGCCTGGCGCCACCGACAAGCAGCTAACTGACAGCCTCATCAAGGCCGTGCAGGAGTTGAATAAGGCGGTAGGCATTGCGCCGACGCTGCGGGAGAACGGCGTGACCGATGAGCTGTTCAATGAGCATATCGACTTCATTGCCGAGCAGGCCCAGCTGGACCCCTGCACCGGTTCCAATCCCCGCGCTACCACGCCGGCCGATCTGGAGACCATCCTGGAGTGCGCCATGGACGGCAAGCCCCTAACCATCTAATGCGAAAAGAATAAAATGCTTGTGCCCGCGTATGAAGCGGCCCGGCCCGTCGCCGGCACATTTCGTGCCGGCGACTTTTCTGTCTCTTCCATGGATCGCCATAGGCAGCATGCCGGTTCTGTGATATAATAATATAGATTGCGATTGTAGGATAAGGAGGTTTTACCTTGTATAAAATTGTAGAAAAAAGGGTGCTGAATCCGGAGGTCAAGCTGATGAAAATCGAGGCCCCGGCCGTAGCTAAAAAGGCGCTGCCCGGCCAATTCATCATCCTACGCATTGATGAGGCCGGCGAGCGCATCCCGCTGACCGTAGCCGATTATGACCGCGAGGGCGGCACGGTGACCATCATCTTCCAGGAGGTCGGCGCCACCACCAAGCGGCTGGGCCAGTTGGAAGCCGGCGACAGCCTGCTGAATTTCGTCGGTCCGCTGGGCGTTGCCTCCCATCTGGAGGGGATCCGCCGCGCCGTAGTGATCGGCGGCGGCTTGGGTACGGCCATTGCCTATCCCCAGGCCAAACGCCTACACGAGCTAGGTGCTCATGTGGATGTGATCACCGGTTTCCGGAATCAGCAGCTTGTCATTCTGGAAGATGAGCTTAAAGCATGTTCCGACCGGCTGATTGTTATGACCGACGACGGTTCTAACGGCAATAAGGGCTTTGTTACCCACGCCCTGCAAAAACTTCTGGACGAGGGCAACGAATACGATGTGGTCATTGCTATTGGCCCCATGATGATGATGAAATTTGTCTGCGAGGTTACCCGCCCCCGCAAGATTAAAACCATTGTATCCATGAATCCCATTATGATCGACGGCACCGGCATGTGTGGCGGATGTCGGGTTACAGTGGGCGGAGAAACCAAGTTTGCCTGCGTGGACGGGCCGGACTTCGACGGTCATCTGGTCGACTTTGACGAGGCCATTCGCCGCAGCAGCATGTATAAATCCGAGGAGCGTCAGTCCATGGAGCAGCATGGCTGCCGCCTGATGGCCCAGGGAAAGGAGTAGCATATGGCCAACATGTCTTTACAGAAAGTCCCCATGCCCGAGCAGGATCCCCAGGTGCGCAGCCATAACTTTAGCGAAGTGGCCCTGGGCTATACCGCCCAGATGGCGCAAGAAGAGGCGACCCGCTGCCTTCACTGCAAGCACAAGCCCTGTGTGGGTGGCTGCCCGGTGAATGTGCATATCCCCGATTTTATCGCCCATGTGGCCAAGGGTGAATTCATTGATGCTTACCAGGAGATTCGCCAGACCAACTCCCTGCCTGCCATCTGCGGCCGCGTATGCCCCCAGGAGACCCAGTGCGAATCCAAATGCGTCCGTGGAATCAAGGGTGAACCGGTCGCTATCGGCCGCCTCGAGCGCTTCTGCGCCGATTACGCCATGAGCCATCCAGAGGAGCTCAAGGAGCTCCCGCTGCCCGCTCCCAACGGCAAAAAAGTAGCGGTGGTCGGTTCCGGTCCTGCAGGGCTTACCTGTGCCGGTGACCTGGCTAAGCTTGGATACAGCGTCACGGTATTTGAGGCGCTGCACACCCCCGGCGGCGTACTCATGTATGGCATTCCTGAATTCCGTCTGCCCAAGCAGCTGGTCACTCGTGAGATCGATACAGTCCGCAAATTAGGCGTAGAGATTGAAACCGATATGGTTATGGGCAAGGTGCTTTCGCTGGATGAAATCATGGAGGACGGCGGCTACGACGCTGTGTTCGTAGGCTCCGGTGCAGGATTGCCCAGCTTCCTGCATATCCCGGGAGAAAACCTCAACGGCGTTTTCTCCGCCAATGAGTTTTTGACCCGCACCAACTTGATGCGCGCCTACGACTTCCCCCATAGCGATACGCCCATCCATGTGGGCAAAGACGTGGCTGTGGTCGGCGGCGGCAACGTAGCTATGGATGCTGCACGCTGTGCCAAGCGCTTAGGCGCGGAGCATGTCTATATCGTCTACCGCCGCAGCGAGGCGGAGATGCCCGCCCGTAAGGAGGAGGTCCATCATGCCAAGGAAGAGGGCATCATTTTCAAAATGCTGACCAACCCCACCGAGGTAGTGGGCGACGATCAGGGTTGGGTAACCGGCTTGAAATGCGTAGATATGCAGCTGGGCGAACCCGATGCCTCCGGTCGCCGCCGCCCGGTAGAAATTCCTGGCAGCGAAAAGGTGTTGGAGGTAGAGACGGTGGTGATCGCCATCGGCAATACGCCCAATCCCTTAATTAAGAACACGACTCCGGGCCTGGATACCAATCAAAAGGGCTGCATTATTGCCGAGGAGGAAACCGGCAAGACCAGCAAGGAAGGCGTATATGCCGGCGGCGACGTGGTAACCGGTGCGGCTACCGTAATTCTGGCAATGGGTGCCGGAAAGCGTGCGGCAGCGGCCATCGACCAGTACCTGCAGGGCAAATAACTGCCTCACCCAATCGGCGTCAGGCTTCCCTGCATAAAATGCTATTTCCGGTTTCGCCCAGGCCCATGAAGTGACCGACAGAACACAAGCCTCCGTATGATCGATACGGAGGCTTCTTCTATGCCTGTTTTCCCATCTTTGGAGAAAGCGCATGCTGAACGTGGGCGTTAAAGGCCTTGAAGCTGTTTCCCGTTGGCATTCTGCCGGAAATAGCATTATCTATGCCATTCGGCGGGATTCGTCCGCCAATCATGCCAAGTCTTTCGGCCATTTTCTTAAAATGGCAGCTGCCGAGCGCTGCCCCACCAAGTGCGGTCGCTTACGCTTCCGAAGGCCGGCATACAAGGAGCGTCCGTCGATTCAGGTGTCCAAACCGGTCTGTCATATTCCTTTCAGCGATCCATTCCTTTTTCTTCGTCCGCAGCCAAACCAACCGCGGCCTTTGTTCCATGCCAGCGGCCTTGTGGTGGGTTTATCGCCGCTATATGCTTACATGAGCGTTTCCCGATCCAATATCCTTTCGCTGGAATGTCCTTTTGCCTCGTAATCTGCCTCTCTCCCTGCCATAGCGTCCGCTAGTCATGGGCGTATCTTCCCCCTAAAGCTTTCTATTGGGAACATCCACACCCAGCCCTTTCTGTATGCTCATGAATCAGATGCATGTTCGCTGTTTTCCTCCTCCACCGGGCACTCCAGCTGGCAATCAAAGGGTTCCGCCTCGACATGGGTCTGATCATACACCGCTGCCTCGACGCAACCCATCTTCTTATAGAAACTTTGGCTCTCCACAGCCGAATGGGACGATAAGTACAGCTTTTTCGCCCCATGCTCCCGAGCCCAGCGCTTAGCTGCCTGGAACAACTGCGTCCCGATCCCATTTCCCCGCATCTCCCGCGACACATGGAGGCTGGACAAATCCAGGTATTGCTGCGGCCCTCCAAATAAAGTGGGTTCGACGGAGACAAACCCCTTTAAAACGCCGCCACAAAAGGCGGCGTAGACGAACCCACCCGTCATCACGGTATGCTTCAGGCAATCAACCAGCGTTTGATAGTCGGCCGCGCTCCAGTCGTCGATGAACGGATCTTCCCGTATGACCCACTCATCCCCTTCCCTACGCCAGCATTTTGTAACCTCCTGCCGCCGGATAAAGCCGGCAAACAGAGCGGTATTGATCTCATCTACGCACAAGGCCCGGTATTCCATCGTTGCATCACACCTCAATGATCATCATATCTGCTATGTCATAGTCAAGCTTCCGTCGCAGCTGACCATTGACAAAATAAAAAGCGCCGCCATGTGACCTGGGGTTTTCGGAAATAGAATTGACCATCAACGTCTGTTGCGCGGCCCTCTGCGCCTGCCTGGCATAATCCGCCTCATTCTCCTTCCATTCCTCCAGGCTGAAATCTACATAGACCGGCCAGATCAGGGGGCAACCCCAGCGAAAGCGTTCCGGGAAATCCCATAGATCCCCGCACAACGCTACCGCAAGCTGCCTTTTGCGGCACCAAAACACGCCGGTCTCCGTCCCCTCTCGATAGTGGCCGTCTGTCCGGCGAAAATCCTTCCATCCCCTAGAAATGCGCCGGTAATTGTGAATCAGCGCGCCGCCGTCCATAACAGCACAGGAGGAGTAAAGCCAATCCTCCTGCCGTTCAATATAGCCGAATAGCAGGCCCACGCCATAGTTAAGGGTCATCCGTGCGGCATACTGCATGGGTTCTGAATCAGCCGACAAGGCAATGTATTTATCGTCATCATAATTCCAGCTTAGCGCGTCAAACCCCTGCAAGAACGCCTCGCCAAAACAAAGAAGCTCCACCTTCCCCTGGGCCAAGCGCAGCGCCGCCTCCATTTGAGCCAAGTTATGGTCAACGTCGTTGTTGACAAAGGGATAAGAAGCCAATCCAATCCGCATCGCCGTTACTCCTCCAGGATATATGCCGTAGCATATTCCGTATATCCAATCGATTTAGCCAATCCAATCGAAGCCAGATTATCCGCACAGCACTCCCACTGCGGGCAAATCCCACGCGCCAGCAGGGTATGCGTTGCCAAAGCCGCCGTGCGCCGGGCGTAGCCCTTCCTTCGTTCTGATTGAAGGGTATAAATGCCCGTATGCTGGATTTCACCCTCCATATAGGGCATATCCGGCGCATCACAGACGGACAGCAACCTGCCGCCCGATCGAAACGCTGTAAAATATCCGATCTTTTCCATAAAGTAATCGTAGAGCCAGTCTTCGGTTCTGCCGCCCGGATGGATGGTTTGATAAAAGGCTTCATAGAGCGGATAATCCGCCTCCCCCAGAACCTCCGCACCGTCGTATTGCATAACCGTTTCCCCGCCAAACTGCATAAGGCGCATTTTTTTCAGTCTTTCGCACCGGTTCAGCTCCAGGATAAACGCTTCCGGGCCATATGCTTTCATCGGTTCGATCCGATCGCTGTATGCAGGCGAGTAGGAAGCGACACATAATCGATCTTTTACTAAGACGAACAGCATGTATTTGCAGCCCAGGCCCCGTAATACCGCATCCCGCTCCGCAGAACAGATAAAATGCATCCCCGGCTGCAGCGCGGCAATATCCGCTCCGCAGAAATGCGAATAGAACCGGTTGGTGCGTTCCGCAACCTCGTCCATCGTAAGCGCCGCCACCTGATCACCCCCTATTTCAAGGCCCAAATATGCCTTACTTTTATTGTACCATAGGCACTGCGCGCCGCCAACAGAGGATGATAAACTGCTTTTGATCCATGCTTTTACATGACAAAAGGCCGGCCTGGCGCACGAGACGGGTGCGCCAGGTCGGCCTTTAATTTCTGCCTTTTACCCTTCCGCTATGCCTTGAGCATCGCGTCAATTCCCTGGCACGTTTTTTCCACCAAGAGATCCGGCGCTGCGGCATCGAAGGGGAATCGGCCATAGGCAATGCAAGAGCCGATGGTCGCATAGCTAAAGCCCTGCTCCAATGCTTGTCGGGTCGGCATGTATGCCGTTGTGGCATTGGCATTGCCCAGCACCCACACCTGGTAGTCTGGAAAAGCCGAGCGAATCTGCTCACCCAAGGCCGTGAATGCCTCATAGGGAAGCGCTACAATCAATAGGCCACCCAGCTGCATAAGTTGCGCCTGGGTATGTTCCACCTTTCCCCCGCCATGCGCAAGCGCCGTCAGAAGCCGCTTGCGCCAATTCTCCGCTGCCAGCGCATAGCCTGATCCATCATATACTTCGCCGGTTTCTTGACGAATATGTTCCACCACCTGGTCAATGTCCGCAGCTCCCCAAGGCGCCAGCGGCATATCGATATTCACCAGCGCGCAACGGATCCGCTCCGGCAGCGGCGTGGATGCAAGGTGCGGGCCAAATTCCGCCAGGATCTGTCCGGCATAGCTTTCCATGGTTTCAGGCGTACCCGTTCCCCATGCAGTACGGTTGATGACAGGATCCACATCGCCGCAGATTCCGTTCAAGAATACGCCCTGATAACCCATCCGCTCCAAACCGCGCACCACCGCACCAGGATAATCGGCGCTCACCCGCGTTGAGCGTCCATAGGTAACCGGGTGGCAGGCATAGGATACCAGTGCCAGAGGCTTCTTATCGGGTCGAAGAATCGTCAACCCTCGGGCCAAGGTATCTAAATCTTCAAATTCCGTACGGTTATAGCCGATAGGCTCAATCGGCCAAGCGCCTATTTTCATCTCCTCCACCGGAGAAAGATCCTCCAACGCCTGTACCGCCGCCTGAATGAGCAAGCCAGGAATCGTCGCCGCATAGGCCGGATCCAGTTCGCCGCATCCGGGCAATCCCCCTGTCGTAGGGCCCGTATGGGTATGGATGGATAAAAGCAACACCTGCTCAGCAGAAAGGCCGTACCATTGGTTGAGCGCACCTCGTACGGCATCCACCATCCAAGGGCCCAGACCCAGGAGGTCGCAGTTGATAATCAGCTGGGTATTGTCCTGCTGGCGAAAGGCAACCGCCCTTGCATAGAGCGGATCCTGCACCGCATCGCACCTGCGCTGCAAAAAATATCCGTATCCGGACAGTTCAACGCCCATTGGCGGCGTGATTTCCCGCTGCCCATATCCGACAAAGAATTCCATGGTTATGCCTTTTCCTCCGCTACTTTATCAAAAGCATCCACAATGTCCTGCAGATCCCGCTGCGTACCCAGCAGCATATTCTGCGTCAGCAGCACATTCCAGGGCGCTGCCGCCTCAACCGCTGTCAGCGGTCCATAGGGCGCCTCTGGCGGCATGGTCATGCGCTTAAAGCTCCGCGAAGCAAACATTGGATCCCGATACAAAGGCTCATACCCGCCTTCTGCCGGAATGCCTTCCGCCCGAACGCGCTCAAGCCACGCGGCACGATCCAGATTCAGGACCTCCCCCTTGAGGACAAAGGTGAAAAGATGATAGGCATGAGCTGTGATGCGCGCGTCTTCCGGAGGCAAGGAAAGCCATTCTCTGCCCTGAAGCATCTCCCGTAGCCTGCGGGCGTTTTCCTCCCGCAAGGCCATCTGGGCAGGCAGCGCATCCATCTGCACATCCAATATACCGGCTTCCCATTCAGCCATACGTCCATTGGTGCCCATCAGCACCACGCCCCCCAGCTCGCTGGCCCCTTCCAGCGCGCGGCCGGAAGTGTGATAATGCCAGCATTCGCTGTAGATGTCTCGGGAATTGGTAACGATCATGCCGCCTTCCCCGCAGGCTAGGTTCTTGGTTCCCTGGAACGAGAAAGCGCCCACATCTCCAATGGATCCCACCTTGCGCCCCTGAAAAGCAGCGCCATGGGCCTGTGCGCAGTCCTCCACTACCTTGAGTCCGTATTCACGGGCTAGCGTCATGATCGCTTCCATATCCGCAGGACGGCCGGCATAGTGTACGGCAATAATCGCCCGGGTACGCGGTGTGATCCGCCTGCGGGCATCCTCTGCGTTCAAACAAAAGGTAATCGGATCGACATCGGCAAAAACCGGCGTGATGCCGCAAGCGGCCACCGCCGACGCGGTAGCGATAAAGGTATATGCCGGCACGATCACCTCATCCCCATAACCTAAGCCAAGGGCTCGGAGAGCGATCTCCAATGCCTGCGTACCGTTATTGACCGCCAGGCCGTATTCACAATCCTGGAAGGCCGCAAACCGCTTGGCAAAAGCCATGGCCTGGTCGCCCAGGGTGCCCCACTGACCAGCTTTCAGCACCTCGACAAGCCGCTCTTCCTCCCGCTGGCCCCATTGGGGCCAAGCGGCAAAGGGGGCCGTCCGTACCGGAGTTCCTCCATAAAGCGCAAGCTTACTCATGTTCGTCCCTCCCCAATGCCAAAAGCTCGTCGGCATGGCGCTCAATCTTTTCAAGCGCCTCCAGCATGTCGTCCATATCCCGGCGATCGCCCAGCAGCGAGCTGTGATACAGCCAGCATCCCTCGCGTGCCGCGCAGTTTTCATTGTTCGGCAGCTGATCCGTAGGATCTGTAAATACGCAGCCCGTCATCCGGGTGAAGGCGTCATCATACAAAAAGCGCATCCGGTAAATGGGCTCGTTATATCCTTCAGCCGCCATGGCCACATTCTCCGCGTTCAGCGCCCGAATGAATAGGTCGCGTCCCACGCCCTTTAGCCCTTGGCTTTTATACTTGAAGACAAACAAGTGCAGCGAATTGCGGGTCACCCGCTCATCTTCCTGGAGCGTTTCCAGGAAGGGGAACCGCTCCATCTGCCGGCTGAGATATTCAGCGTTGGCACTGCGCGTTTCAATATCGCGGTCAATGCGCTCCATACGCGCCCGCAATACGGCCGCTTGCCATTCAGCCATACGCGCATTGGCACTGACCACCGGCTCAATGGGGCCGTTCAGCTCACGACCGCTGTTGTGGATCTTCCAGAGTTTTTCATACAGCGCCGTATCATTGGTCGTGATAAAGCCGCCTTCTCCGCAGGAAATATTCTTGGACGCCTGGAAGGAAAAGGAGCCGGCCGTACCCAGCGAACCCGCGCGCTGCCCCTTCCACTCCGAACCATGCGCATGCGCTGCGTCCTCGATAAGGGCCAGATGATGGCGTGATGCAATTTCATTCAACGCATCCATATCGCAGGGACGCCCGCCCAGGTGCACGGCGATAATGGCGCGCGTTCTGGGTGTGATACGATCCTCGACGGATGCGGGCAGCAGCGTATATGTCTGCTGATCCGTATCGGCAAAGACCGGTACGGCGCCAGCCATGCAGACGGCGTGCACGGTAGCTGAGAAGGTATAAGGCGGCACAATTACTTCATCGCCGCGGCCGATTTCCAGCGCCCGCAGGATTAGTTCCAAACTTACGGTACCATTGATCACAGACAGCCCATGTTTTGCCTGGCAGTAATCTGCATATTCCCGTGAAAAGGCCGTAGCTTCCGGCCCCATCGTGCCCCACTGACCGGAACGAAGCACACGCTTAAGCGCTTCCTCTTCCAAAGGCCCGCCCACCGGCCAGGTTAGATAGCCGCCCGGCTGCGATTTTACGGCATAGCCCCCTGTAAGTGCCAAAGACGCCATGTTTGGTCCTCCTCCCCCAAAGGGGTATATTTTTTATTCCTCCATCATGCTCGCGCGGCTGGAAGCCAGGTTCTCCAGCCACTTTTCCGTCAGCACCATCGCCGCCCCGCGATAAGCATAACGCAGGCCCTGATAGGTCATCGTAACCGTGGGCGAATGCGGGGATACCCCCTGGAGCCGCTCCACCAGCAGCTTCTGCACCTTATCCGTGAAGTTCTCATCCAGCATTCGGACATAATCGCATTCCAGGATGATCTGGTGCGGGTCCACCAGCCAGCACAGGCCATAGCACAGCTCGGCCAGATCCGCAGCGATTTCGTCCAAAGCAGCAGTAATCTTCGACTCATCACTGGCCTTGATCTTCAGCACCTCGGTCAGCCAGTCGCTCTGATGCTCAATGCCCAGCTTCTGCAAAAAGTGCGGGCGGCTCAAGGTGCCTGCGCGCCGTCCTCCATCGCCGATCAGCATCCGGCTCACCTCACCGGCCATAGAGTGGGCGCCCATCAGGATACGGCCGTTCACCAAGAAAGCGCCGCCTACCCCCTCGCCGATATATACATAAGCAAGGGTTTTCTCCATTGCGTTTTCCACCATGGAGAGATTGGCCCGAGCCGCATATTTCACGTCCTCGTCAATATAAACCATCACATCGTCGCCGATCGTCTCGTTAATCAGCGCCTTGAGGCGAATCTCGTTCAGCTCCGGAATCAGCTGGGTATATACCGTATCCGTGTCCACTTGATAAGGGCCGGGGACCGACAGGCCTACGCCCACCAGCTTTTTCTCATACCCTCTTTCGCGGATCTCTTCGGCTACCTTTTCCAGGTAACGCTGCAAGGATTTTTTATAATCGACCGCGATATCGGTGGGAATGGGTTGCGTTTCAAAAAGCGTCTTGCCATTCAGCCCCAGCACCACGTGGGAAAATTCCCGTTCCGTTAGATCCAGCACCAACAGCGCGTGTGCATCCTGCACCACATCGACCAATTCCGCCTTACGCCCAGCGCCGATCGCGCTCTTTTTGCTGCGAACCGCGATGATATCGTTGTTAATCATGTTCTCCACCACATTGGAAACGGTCATAAGGCTCAGGTTCGTAGCCTGAGCCAACCGTCCCCGCGTGGTGGGACCCTCTTTTACGATAACGTCAAAAATCTGTTTGAGGTTTTGAGCGCGAATACTCGCCAATGCAATCTTTTTCATGCTACTTCCTTTCTTGCAGGCCCTTCGCCGTGGCCTTAAGATTGGCCACCACCTGCTGTGTTAGTTCTTTTTTCTTGAGAAAATAGTACACAACCGCGCCAACATAAGGCGCAAGCTGTGGAATACCCACCTTTGCTTGCGGATATATCCGCTCTAACCGCCGGGCAAATCCTTCCCGGTACCTCACGCTACGCTCGAACAGGCCGCCAAAAACACCCACTGTGCAGTCGGCCCGGCCAATGTCTTTCATCAAACCCGCCGCATAGCCTATAAGTGTATTCAAACTCTCGTTAATAATCGTGTTACAGATTGTATCCCCTTGGTCTGCGCCCTCCAACACTTTGGGAGCAAAAGCTGCCATATCCGCAGGTTTATAATCAGGCGCATAGATTTGGCCAATGGCCGCCCGGGGATCGGTACATCTAAAATGCTGCAAAAAGGCCGTCTCCAACCAGGTGTGAGGCCCGACGCCGTCAAAGGCCGCGGCCGCAGCTTCCATCGCCTGGCGCCCCAGGAAAAACCCGCTACCCGCGTCGCCTAAAAGGTATCCCCAGCCCCCGCGGACATGCTGCACACCCTGGTCGTCCATGCCTACCGCCATGGCGCCCGTGCCCGCAACCACTGCAACACCCGGTTCGCCCAGCGTGGCCCCCATGAGCGCCATGAACACATCGGAATGGATATAACAACGTGATACGTCGAACACATCGCCCATGATCTCCGCCGCCAATTGGGGGGATGGCTCGTCATCCAAGGCCGAATGCCCTAGGCTAAGCGCTTCGATGGGGCCATAACGCCGCTCCACTTCGTCCAGCGCTCTGCGCAAATGCGTTCTGAAAGTATCCATGCCAATGGTATTGAAGTTTAGCGCTTCCCCCTGAACAAGACCTAATAGGCATCCCTCTTTATTAGATACCGCCAGGGTGGTATGCGTTCCTCCACCGTCAATCCCTACAATTATTCTATCCATATTTGTTCATCTCACTCAACAGCGTATTTAATATACCTTTCAGAACGTCTATATAATAAATATTCTCTGTAAAAATGTCAAGGGATATTTTATGAACAAAGCTTAAATTCCTATTTTACATAATGACGAGGTAAAATTTCCCATCCTTTGCAGGACTATTTTTTCCTAAAAAATTACCTTTTTGCAGAAAATATGCTTGACATCATCCTATGCATGTGCTATAATTCATTTTGCCTTGAGAATGCAGGGCGTCGATATCGCGGGGTAGAGCAGTCTGGTAGCTCGTCGGGCTCATAACCCGGAGGCCGAGTGGTTCAAATCCCTCCCCCGCAACCATTTGGCGGCGTAGCTCAGTTGGCCAGAGCAATCGGTTCATACCCGATCGGTCAGCGGTTCGAATCCACTCGCCGCTACCAACTCAAAAGCTACATTTTGATTGATTCAGAATGTAGTTTTTTTGCATTTATGCCCATAGAAAATCCCCTCCGCTTATCTAAGCGAGAGGGGATTTCTTTTTAATGCAAGGAATATGGGCCGGTCGCGGTGAGATCCTGCCCTTACATGAAATAACACCCCCGGTCGCATTACGCTGACCGGGGGTGTTATATAGGCTTTAACCGCCGCGCCGGCTTTTAATCCAGCTCCAGCGCACCTGTGTACAGTTGATAGTACGTTCCCTTTTGCTTGATGAGATCCTCATGGGTACCGCGCTCGATAATGTGGCCATGATCCAGCACCATAATGGCGTTGGCGTTGCGCACGGTGGAAAGCCGATGCGCGATCACAAATACGGTGCGCCCAGCCATCAGCGCATCCATGCCGCGCTGCACGATGGCCTCCGTGCGTGTATCGATGGAGCTGGTCGCCTCATCCATAATCATTACCGGCGGATCAGCCACGGCCGCACGCGCAATCGCCAGCAGCTGCCGCTGGCCCTGGCTGAGGTTTGAACCATTGCCGCGCAGCATGGTATTGTATCCCTCTGGCAGCCTACGGATAAAGTCATCGGCGCCAGCCAGCCGCGCAGCCTCAATGCAGGCTTCGTCGCTAGCATCCAGGTTGCCGTAGCGGATATTTTCCATTACCGTCCCGGTAAAAAGATTCGTATCCTGCAGCACGATACCCAGGCTGTGCCGCAGATCCGCTTTCTTGATTTTTTCAATATTGATCCCGTCATAGCGAATCTTACCGTCGCTAATATCATAGAACCGGTTGATAAGGTTGGTAATCGTCGTTTTACCCGCGCCGGTAGAGCCGACGAAGGCTACTTTCTGACCCGGCTTGGCGTACAAAGTTATGTCGTGCAGCACCGTTTTCTCTGGCGTGTAGCCGAAGTTTACATCGAAGAAGCGAACGTCGCCCTCCATCGGGGTATAAGTAACGGTCCCATCATGGTGGGGATGCTTCCAGGCCCAGATGTTGGTGCGCTCTTTGCACTCGGTTAAAGTGCCGTCGGGGTTTACCTTAGCATTCACCAAGGAAACATAGCCTTCGTCCGTCTCCGGTTGCTCGTCCAGCAGCGCAAAAATGCGGTGTGCGCCAGCCAAGCCCATAATGACCATGTTTACCTGGTTGGACACTTGGCCAATCGCGCCGGCGAACTGCTTGGTCATGTTCAAAAAGGGCACCACGATGCTGATGCTGAAGGCCATACCGGAGATGCTAATGTTCGGAACGTGGCCCAGCATCAGCGCACCGCCGATCAAGGCCACCACCACATACATTACGTTGCCGATATTACCCAGCAGCGGCATTAGAATATTGGCAAAGCGGTTGCCGTTTCGGGCATTGTAGAAGATTTCACCGTTGACTTTATCGAAGTCGGCCTTGGCGCCTTCCTCATGACAGAATACCTTGATCACCTTCTGGCCGGTCATCATCTCTTCCATAAAAGCTTCGGCCTTGGCCAGGGTAACCTGCTGACGCAGGAAGTATTTGGAGGACCGATTGGTAACATAGCGGGCCGAGAACACCATGCAGATAACGCCTACCACGACAACCAGGCCTAGAATCACGCTATAATACATCATGATGCCGAACACGGTCAGCAAGGTCACGCCGGAGATCAACATCTGGGGCAAGCTCTGGCTGATCATCTGACGCAGCGTATCCACGTCGTTGGTATAATAGCTCATGATGTCGCCGTGGCCGTGGGTGTCAAAATACTTGATCGGCAGATCCTGCATGTGGCTGAACATCTTTTCCCGCATCTTTTTCAAAGAGCCCTGTGTGATGACGGCCATCAGCTGGGTATAGGCATAGCCAGCAAGCAGGCTGATAAGATATAGGACGACAAGGATACCAACCATCCCTAAGATTTGGCCGGATACCGAGGACCAATCTCCGGTTTTATAGGTGCTGTCTACAATGGCAATGATATTCTGCATGAACACCGCAGGGATGGAGCTGACGATGGCATTCACGAGAATGCACACCAGGGCAACCGGCAACAGCACCGGATAGAATTCAAAAAGCGTGCGCAGCAGCCGGCGCAGCACGCCCTTAGGCGCGCGCTGGCCGCGGGCAGTTGTGGCGGGAGCAGCAGCGGTATTGGTCTTATTCTTCGCCATCTTGATCACCTGCCTTATTCTGGGTAGTATAGACCTCCCGATAGATTTCGCTGGTCTTCATGAGCTCGTCATGCGTTCCGATGGCGCAGATTCGACCGCCATCCATTACGATAATGCGATCCGCATCCTGTACGGAAGCGACACGCTGAGCGATGATGATTTTCGTGGTCTCCGGAATAAATTCGCGGAATCCCTGGCGAATCAACGCATCCGTACGCGTGTCCACAGCGCTGGTGGAATCATCCAGGATCAGCACTTTGGGCTTTTTCATCAGGGCGCGGGCAATGCACAGGCGCTGCTTCTGGCCGCCCGATACATTGGAACCGCCTTGCTCAATCCAGGTATCGTATTTATCGGGGAACTGCTGGATGAATTCGTCCGCCTGCGCCAGCTTACATGCCTCCAGCATTTCCTCGTCGGTAGCGTCGGGATTGCCCCAGCGCAGGTTATCCTTGATGGTACCGCTGAACAACACATTCTTCTGAAGCACCACAGCCACATTGTTGCGCAGCGACTCTAGATCATACCGGCGAACGTCTACGCCGCCTACTTTCACACACCCCTCCGTAACGTCGTACAGCCGCGGGATGAGCTGCACCAGCGTAGATTTGGACGATCCCGTGCCGCCCAATACCCCAATTACCTCGCCGGATTTAATGTGCAAATTCACATCCGCTAGGGCCATACGCTCCGCCTTCTGGGAATACTTAAAGCTGACGGATTCAAAATCAATGGAGCCATCCTTCACCTCGGTGAGGGCATGCTCGGGGCTTGTCAGGTTGCTCTTCTCCGACAATACTTCCACAATACGTTCAGCCGATTCCATGGACATGGTAATCATAACAAAGACCATGGATACGGTCATAAGACTCATGAGGATCTGGAAGCTATACGTAAGAATAGCGGACATCTGACCTACGGCGATTTCAGCGCCCTGGCTGCTGATTACAGCGTAAGAACCAAAGGAGAGCACAAAAGCCATACCGGCGTATACGCAGAACTGCATCATGGGGCTGTTAAGCGCCATAATGCGCTCGGCGCGGGTAAAGTCGCGGCAAACATCCTCTGCCGCGGCGGCGAACTTCTTCTTTTCGTAGTCCTCGCGCACATAGCTCTTCACCACGCGCATGGCCTGCACGTTCTCCTGCACCGAATCGTTCAGCGCGTCGTATTTGCGAAATACCCGCCGGAAGATCGGCGTAGCTGCACGGATGACCAATACGAGCCCAATGCTCAGCAGCGGGATGGTCACAAGGAAGATCATCGCAAGGCGTCCGCCCATCGCAAAGCCCATCACAAAGGAAAAAATCAGCATAAGCGGGCCGCGGATCGCTACGCGGATAATCATCATAAAGGACATCTGCACGTTCACAACATCGGTGGTCATACGGGTAACCAGGCTGGATACCGAAAATTTGTCGATGTTCTCAAAGGAATAATCCTGAATGCGGTAGAACATGTCCTTGCGCAGGTTGCGCGCAAAGCCCGTAGACGCGGTGGCGCAGGTGTTGCCGGCCGCGACGCCGAATATCAGCGACAAAACGGCCATGACAACCAGCTGGATGCCATATTTTACGATTACGTCCATACCGCAGCCCGCCTGCATCTGGTTCACCAGATTGGCGATGGTAAACGGGATGATGCACTCCAGAATTACTTCAACCGTAACCAGGAGCGGCGTCAGAATCGCCGTCTTTTTGTACTCGCGTATGCTGCGAGCAAGGGTTTTTATCATATATCACATACCTCCTTTACCGTCATCATCATACAATCGGGATGCGCAGCGCAGGCTCTTGGCGATACCCGCCAATCCGCCGCATGGGCATCATCCCTATCAATTGTTCGGAAGCAAACAAAATTTTAACGCATGCGTGAAATCATGTCAATTAGACAATTAACCATTTTTTCACGGGCCGATACTGAGACTTTTCACGAAAATGAAGCGCGTCACATGGAAGATCTATCAGTCATGCGGTTTTATCGGCAGCATTGGCGCTGAACATGGGGCGTTTTTTGCGGCTATCCGCCTTGCTCCCCATCATTCGCCGCGGGCGCGCTTTCCAAACCATGTCAAAAGAGGCCGCTGCGGCAGCCTCTTTCTTTTTTTCCGTTCAGCGCCCCTTGCGCTCCCAATCGTAGTCAGGGAACTTTTCCTTTACGCCCCGGGGAGATGCGACCGAATAGTCTCTGGGGATATCTTTGGCGTTGGTCATTTGCACCAGGGTCATAAAGCGCTTCTCACGGCGCGTCCAAACGATCCATAGCCCCCAGGCGGCAAAGAGCGTCAGCACCACAAAGGAGATCAGCATATTTATCCATACGCCGCCCATCATATACTGGGCAAACTGCGCCTCGGTTTCGGAAAGCATCGCTACCTGGAAAATATTGACGGCCGACTTAAAAATCGCCAGCCCTACGCCCCACAGCAGGGCTCGCCAAGTGATATACCGGAACATGCCCTTGCTGCGAATCCGGTTCCACTTCTCGTAAAACTTTTTATCTTTAGGATTCATGTGCGCTCCTTACATCGCCTTTAGCCGTGCGATCGCCGTCTCCACCCGCTTCAGCGATTCATCTTTGCCCAGCAAGTATCCAATCTCATATGCGCCGCCCGGCGTGGCTTCCTTACCGGAAAGAGCGATGCGCAGCGGCCATAGCACCGCGCCGTTTTTGAGGCCCTTGCTTTCTATATAGCCGGAAACCAGCGTCCGAAGCCCCTCCTCGGAAAAATCCTCCAGTCCACGCAGAGGCTCCAGCAGCTCCTCCAGCACAGCCAAGGCGCTGGAGGGCGTTGTCTTCTGCCGCTTATTGGTATAAAGGGCCAGATCATAGTCAGGCAGTTGGCTTAAAAAGCCGATCTTATCCACCACATCCGGCAGCACCTCGCAGCGGGGCTGCATCAACTCAGCCAGGCGTCGGGTGTCGAACCGGTCGACGTCGATTGCCCGAGCGAAATAGGGCCGTACCAGTTGGTGGAACGCATCAAGATCAAGGCTGCGAATATATTCGGCGTTAAACCAGGTAAGCTTGGCCATATCAAAGATAGCTGGCGATTTGCTGAGCCCTTGCAGGCTAAAGGCCTTGACCAGCTCTTCCAAAGTGAACCGCTCCTGATCCGTGCCGGGATTCCAGCCCAGCAAGGCCACATAGTTCACAATGGCGTCCTTCAGATAGCCCATCTCCAGGAGATCTTCAAAGGAAGGGTCACCCTTGCGCTTTGACAGCTTCCGATGGCTGTCCGCCATGACGGGGGGCAGATGAATATAAGTGGGTTTCTCCCAGCCAAAGGCGTCGTAGAGCAAATTGTATTTCGGCGTAGAGGAAAGATATTCGGTCCCCCGCATGATATGGGTAATGCCCATGGTATGGTCGTCAACCACATTGGCGAAATTATACGTGGGCAGACCGTCGCTTTTGAGCAGCACCGTATCGTCCAGCGTGGCGTTCTCCACCTCAATATGCCCGTAGATTACATCATCAAACCCGCTGACGCCCTCGGTGGGAACGTTCTGGCGGATCACATAGGGCTCACCGGCTTCTATCCTGGCGCGCACTTCTTCTTTGGGCAGGTGCATACAGTGTTTATCGTATTTAAAGGTTTCTCCCTTGGCTTCCGCCTGGCTGCGCAGCGCTTCCAGCCGCTCCTTGGTGCAAAAGCAGACATAGGCCGCCCCTTTTTCCACCAGTTCCCAGGCATAGGGGGCGTACATGTCCTTGCGTTGGCTCTGGATATATGGACCGCACGGGCCGCCTACATCCGGCCCCTCGTCCCAGTCCAACCCCGCCTGCTTTAGGCTTCGATACATCAGCTCCACTGCGCCCTCCACCAAGCGCTGCTGATCGGTATCTTCGACCCGCAGGATGAAGTTGCCCCCCTGAGACCGGGCAAACAGCCAAGTATACAGCGCTGTTCGTAAATTACCCAGGTGCATGTAGCCCGTGGGGCTCGGCGCGAAACGTGTTCTCACTTGCATGGTATGGACTCCTTACGCCGGGAATATCCCCGGCCGCACATAATCTTATTTACCGGCGACCTTCGCCCAGGTATCCTTCAGGCCCACAATCCGATTAAAAACCGGGTGCCCTGGCTGTGAATCCGGATCCGTGACAAAATATCCCTGCCGCATGAACTGGAACCGGGAGAGCGCCTCAGGCTCCCGGAGCGAGGCCTCCGCCACCGCATGATCCAATACGGTCATGGAATCAAAGTTGATCCGGTCCATGTAGTCGTCATGCTCGCCGCCGCCCTCCTGGTCCTTCAGCAGCGATTCATACAACCGCACCTCGGCATGTACCGCCGTAGCGGCGTCTACCCAGTGGATGGTACCTTTTACCTTCCGGCCGGCTGTGGGGCCGCCGGTATAGCTGTCCGGATCATAGCTGCAAACCAGTTCCCGGATCGAGCCGTCCTCGTTCTTAACCACCTCGTCGCAGCGGATAATATAGGCGCTTTTGAGGCGCACCTCGCCGCCGGGTTTGAGCCGGAAGAACTTATTCGGCGCGTTCTCCATGAAATCGCTGGCTTCAATATACAGCTCGCGGCTGAAGGGCACCTGCCGCACGCCCATCTCCGGATGTCCAGGATGGTTTTCCACGGTCAATGTCTCATGTTTGTCAGCCGGATAATTGGATAAGACCACTTTGACCGGTTCCAGCACGCACATGGCCCGGGGAGCCGTTTCATTGAGCTCATCCCGGATGCAGGATTCCAGCAGGCTGACATCGACCGTGCTGGCCGCCCGGGCGATTCCCGCTCGCCGGATAAACTCCCGGATGGAGGCCGGCGTATAGCCCCGGCGGCGCAGTCCCCGCAGGGTCGGCATACGGGGATCGTCCCATTCCTTGACATATCCTCCTTCCACCAGGCGGCGCAGATAGCGCTTGCTCATGATGGTGCCCGTCATATTCAGCCGGGCAAACTCGATCTGCCGGGGCGGGTATTCAAAGCCCACCTCCCGCACCACCCAGTCGTACAGCGGGCGGTGATCATCAAACTCCAGCGAACACAATGAATGGGTTACGCCCTCAATGGCGTCGCCCAACGGATGGGCGTAATCATAGGTAGGGTAGATGCACCATTTATCGCCGGTCTGATGGTGCGTCGCAAAGCGGATACGGTACAGCGTGGGATCGCGCATATTCATATTGGGGCTGGCCATATCGATCTTGGCCCGGAGCACCCGGGAACCTTCCGGGAATTCCCCCGCCTTCATCCGGCGGAATAAGTCCAGGTTTTCCTCTACGCTGCGGTTGCGGTAGGGGCTGTCCTTACCCGGCTCGGTCAGCGTGCCGCGGTATTCACGCATCTCTTCGGCCGTCAGGTCGTCCACATAGGCCTTGCCCTTTTTAATCAGCCGCTCGGCGTATTCATAGATCTGATCAAAATATTCCGAGGCGTAATGCACCTCCGCCCAGTCGAAACCCAGCCAGTGAATGTCCTCGAACATGGCCTCGATAAAGCGGGGATCCTCCTTTTCCGGGTTGGTATCGTCAAAGCGCAGGCAGCATTTGCCGCCGTACTTCTCCGCGATGCCAAAATCCACCACAATCGCCTTGCAATGGCCGATATGCAGGTAGCCGTTGGGTTCGGGCGGGAACCGGGTCTGGATGTGATCCTTCACCTTGCCGGCTTCGATATCCTGGTTAATGGCCTCCTCGATAAAGTTCTCGGCCGGTCGCACATGAGCCTTTTCCAGTCTCCCAGTCATAAGCCACACTCCTTTGTCATTTTCCTTAAGTTTACGATATTTTATTGTACCACAAGCGACGGGATGTTACAACGAATTTTGCGTCGAACGGCCGATTTCCCAGCGATGCAAAAAAGGACGGAACCCGTCCGTCCTTTGCGTATGAGCCGCCGCTCTACAAGATCTTCAGCAGCATGGAATGCGCTTCGTCAAATTCGACCCGCAGCACGCCGGCCTTTTCCAGCTCGCGCATCACGTCCGAAAAGCGAGAAAATCCCAGGCTTCGCTCGTCAAAATCCGGATAGACTCCCTGCACCGCCGCCTTGACGATGGAAGGATTCACACGATCGAAGCCGTCTTCCTTAAACTTTTTCAAGATATCAGCCACCATACTTTTCCAGTTGGACCTGTTCAGCTTCACCGGGCTTGCCGCCTCTCCCCCATTATCCAGCGAAACCTTCAGCGAATGATGGTCGTCCTCCACCCGGATGGTCTTGAACTTGCGCGCCAGGCTCATCAGCAGCTTGCCAAAGGATGTAAAGCCATAATTCTTTTCGTTAAAATCAGGTTTCAGCCGGCATAAAGTCTTTTTCAGCTCGCTGGCATAAAGGAAATCTTCCTCGCCGTCCTCCTGGTCCCTCAGGATGCGCTCTACCAGGCTGTTGAGCTCCTCCGGCGTGTTGCCGTTCACCTCCGGCGCTGGGCTTCGCGTCTTACCCCGGCGGCTGGTCGCCGAGCTCACCGTCTCCAGGAATATAAATTCGTTGCAGGCGTTGATGAAAACCTTGCTGGCCACCTCGCTCCGAGAGATACCCAGCACATATTTGCCCATGCTCTTAAGCTTGCCCACCAGGGGCGTATAGTCTGAATCGCCGGATACAATGCAGAAGCAGTCGATCAGCTCGTTCTTATAAGCCACCTCCAGGGCGTCGATGACCAGCTGAATATCCAGGTTATTTTTTTGATTATACCCCCACCGCAGGGAGGGTACTACATTGAAGGTGTTGCTCAGAAGAAGTTCCTTAAGCTCATCATAGCGCTCATTATAGCCGTACACCTTCCCAATCAGAATGTCCCCGCGAATCTTCACCTTCTCGATGACATCTGTTAGCGTCTCCACCTTGCCTCCGCAGTTTTCCAGATCCACAAACAGCGCGTAGTTGCTCTTTTCCATGATCTCACCTCCTTTCCGCTTTGTCCGCTCCGTGCCAGTATACCCCATTTTGTCAAATCATTCTAGCCCCGGTGGATTTTGAGCCGCTCAAGTGGACAGTAGGTTCCCGCTTTGGTACAATCAAACAAGCAAGGAGGTGGCCGTCATGAACGTATACGATTTTGATCAAACCATCTATATGCGCGATAGCACCGTGGACTTTTACCTTTTCTGCCTGCGCCGATACCCCTCCATCTGCCGCTTTATCCCCGGCCAGCTCTCTGGCGCGCTGCTGCTGGCGCTGGGTTTTGCCGATAAGACGGCCTTTAAGCAGCGCTTTTTCGCCTACTATCGGGGCATCCCCCATCTGGAGGCCTTGGTTCCCGTATTTTGGGACAGCCATGAGGCCGGTATCAAAGACTGGTATAAGCGCCAACACCGGCCCGACGACGTAATCATTTCCGCCTCCCCGGAATTTCTGCTACGGCCCATCTGCACACGCCTGGGAATCAAATACCTTCTAGGCTCCCGAGTGGATCCGGAAAGCGGCGTCTACACCGGAAAAAACTGCGACGGCCGGGAGAAGGTGCGCCGCTTCCGCGAAGCCTTTCCTCAGGGCGAAATCGACTGCTTCTATTCTGATTCGCTCTCTGATACGCCGCTGGCCCGGATCGCCCGGGAAAGCTACGCCGTCCGCAGGGATAAGCTCATTCCCTGGGCGGAATATGAATCAGCCAAAAAACGCTGACAGGAGGCTGTGGCCGAAAAGGCGCGGCCTCCTTTTTGCGTCAAAAAATGATTTAGCCCACAAAATCCCCGTATATAAGGCAAATTCAAGCTATGGCGGTTTCTCTTTTACTACTACTTAATTGCTAATTTTGACGGCACAACCACAAAAGGCTGACTGAGATTTTCTCAGCCAGCCTTTCTGCATAGAAACCGGTTTTCGTTTTTTAGTGTTTCGCCGCTCTCTTTCTGCCGTACGCAACTGTGCCCGCAATACCGGCGCCTGCCGCAAGCAGGAGCATGCCCCACAGCATCATATTGTTGTTGTCGCCAGTCTTGGGGGATTCCGTGCTCTCCTTGTCCGTGGAAGCGGGCGTGGAGGTCGGATTGGGGGTATTGGTCGGGTCAGGTGTCGACGTGGGCGCAGGCGTGGTCTCAGCAGGCACATAATTCGGATCTTCCGCGCCGCAGACGGTGCATTTGCCATCTTGGTAGGTATGTGCCAATTTTGCAATCACTTTGCCCTGTTCAATGACTTCACCACAGCCCTTGCACACTGTGTCGCCAGTATAACCTTCTTCAGTGCAGGTGGCTTCCTTCGCGCCGACAATTTCGGTTTCCCCATGCTCTCCCGTTGGGGGAATCACTTCAGATTCCTTGTATCCGCATACGCAGGAACGTTCTTTTGTTCCCTCTTGCGTTTCAGTCGGCGCCTTTACCTCGGTCCATTCTCCGAAGCTATGGTTTGCCGTCGTGGCTTTGATGCTATCTTCCTTATTGGGACAGGCGGGATCCTGACATTCCTTCCAGTGATTGGTTCCGTCGTACTGATATTCGCCGTAATCGTGCAGCACCGGCGCGACTATATCCATCACGATGCTTCTACCGCTGTCGCCGCCATCCCGGATAGCGTAAGGCTTTACCGTTTGTCCATTGACAGAAATGGTAACGTCAAGGTCCTGTAGGTTATCAATGTCAAAGCTATATCCCGCTTTGGTCCAGATATAGAAATAATACCGATATGTGTCATCATGCGCTTTGAGCGGCTCAGTTATTTCCACATCACCGCCGCTACCGGTTCTGACTAGCTTCGCAGTTTGCACCCACAATTTGTCAGAATTTGCCGTTACATTCTTCCCGTCCCATGTTTCTCCCACGGTGTAATTGTTGACAGTGAGGGAAAACGAGTCAATATTTTCGTTCCCTCCCGCAGCCAATGCCGTGATAGGCAGCATCATGCAGACCATAGCGGCTGCCACGAGCAGAGCCATCCATCTTTTCTTTTTCATCAATCAAACCCTCCTTCAAGTTGTTATTCCGAACTCGAAAGAGGGTTTATGGCAGAGCTCTCCTCCGAGGCAGAACGGATTTTTGCCTCAGAGGTGGTGTCCTCAGAGGTGGTGTCCTCAGAGGTGGTGTCCTCAGAGGTGGTGTCCTCAGAGGTGGTGTCCTCAGA
>CAJFUN010000046.1 GCA_904420205.1 Candidatus Parachristensenella avicola
AGCAGGAAATCAACAGATTGCTGAGGGAAGCTTTTGAACCGGGGGTATGGTATCCGTTCGCCAAGGCGGCAAAATATCTGACGGATCACGGGATCCGCAGCGCGGAGCTGGGATATGGAAAGATGCGGGCGCTGCTGGAGGATTTGCCGGAGTACCTGGCGCTGCGGCAGGTCATGCACGGGACAAACCCCGATTTTGAGCTTTGCCTGTTGCCAGAGAAGGCAGGCGCTGCGGCTGCCGAGGAAAAGCCTAAAACCGATGAAGCATTACCAGATCGGCTTTTGGATCTGGCGTTTTTACCGCCGAAAATGCTGGGATGGATGTCTGAAATTCAGGGCAGGGGGCAGACGAATCAACAGATGATCGCCCTGCTGCAGGCAGCCTATCAGCACTGCATGACAAAAGGCGAGATTGAGCAGAAGGCCGATTCGATTCAATTCTATACGGGAATAAAGGATTCTGCGGGGAAGGAAATAAAAGCGGTATTGGTTCCGAACAGTATCCCCGGCCGCCAGCCATGGTGCATGACATGCGAGGCAGTGGAAGGAGCTTCCGCGCCGCTGACAGAACAGGAAGCAGAAGCGCAACCCATAGACACTGTATCGCCCCGTAAGCTGGACGAGCAAGTCAAAGGCGAAATTTACCGGCTTTTCAAAGAGCGGCTCCCCTTTGAAACCCCTCTGCATCTAGCCATGGTTGGGAAACTGCTGTTGGATGAAGGATATGACAAGGAAGACTTCGGATATGGCAAGATGAAGCCGATGTTCCGGGATCTGGCAGAATTCGTGGAGATGAGCGAGGTTATTGTGGGAGGCGTGCCCCAAACGATGATCACGCTCCATGAGAATGCCCAATTAGCGTACCGGGAAGAAGCGCTTGAGGCGGACGTTCCTCAATCCTTGCGGGATGAAGTTTTTTTGCCGCAGAAACTATTAAATATCGTGACAGAATATGCCGTCGGCGACCTTAATGCCAGGGAGGCGCTGATCGCGGGCTATGAAAACAGCCTGCGCAACCATACCGTAATCAAGTCTGACGGAAGGATTATTTTTAATACGGGCTTAACCGACCGCGGCGGTGAAGAACTCATCGCCTCTATGAAGCCTTCGGACATCCCCAACGGCCTTCCATGGTATCTCAATTACGTAGGACGGCGGGAGAAAAAACGCGTTCGCCGGGATTCGCCGGGCAAAATGCTGGAGCGATTTGCCTTTCTAGGTTCTTGGTCCAGCTTTTTAGGGCAGCTGGCTGACAAAGCGCTGCCGGAGGTATGGAGTTTTGAGGGCGAGGATCAACGGGACTACGCGATCTTGCAGAAATATATCCAGTATACCTTTTATCGGCTGAACCTAGAAGATAAAGTCTGCATTAGTGAGGACGAGCGAATCGCGGCCTTTAATACCGGTCTAGTAGACGAGCATTATGACGATATCTACGCCTGCTTTGTACCGAATCTATCGGATGTGCCGGGGGCGGCCAAATGGCGATTCCAGGACTTCTGCACGGCAGCGGGACGGGGAACGGGTAAGTGGTTGGTCGACGCATTTAATCCACTACCTCAGCCTGCGTCCTATTTTGAGCGCAAAGAGGATTTGCTTTTCGATTTGGACAAGGACATTTTGCCGGACTTTCATCACATTATCGTGGATAATACCAAGCGGCTTCCGCTTGACTTTTTGCGGGAGGAGTTTCATGGGTATCCGGAGGCAGTCGCCTTGGTAGACGATGCGGCCAAGGCGGTAGATCGTTTCCAACGTGACGGCATCATGAGCCGGATCAGCCAGCTGCTGGACGACAATTCTAAGCTATTCAACCGGTTGCGAAACCGGCTCCAGGACGCCATAGATTTAGCGATAAAACAGGTGCGATGGAACTATAAAACAGCGATTCCGTGTTTCTTTCCCACCAGAAATGTCATGAGCCTGATGCTTCCCCTTTGCCTGGAGGATGACGGACGGGCCGACGCTGCTCTGGTCGTGGAGCTCACCCGTTCCGGCGTCTATCAGGGGCAGACAATTTTGACCTTGCAGCAGGCATACCTAGACGCTAGGCTGGTATGCCGTCCCAACAGCGAATGGCTGCAGACGACAAACATATCCAGCGATGAACACGAGGAGGATGAGGAAGAGTAGAAGCCTAAGCGGCGGCGCTTTACGCCATGATTAAGAAGGTAAGCCGGCTATATGCAAGCCGGCTTTTTGCTGTGCAGAAGTTACATCCCAATACTATAGCATTTTCCCCCTTAAGGGCGGAAGGGTGGATTGATTTTTGAATCATAAAAGGCTATACTTAATATAATCGATTTTACGTCCGGCAATATAGGAGGATTGGATATGGTCGGAGAAAACGGGACAGGAAAGCTATTTGAAAATATTTCGCAGCGAATCTTATTTGGGCTGAAGCTTGCCTTTGCGGATGCGCCATCTGAGCGGGGAGATATGCCGGAGCAGGAGGGGATGGTCGGCTGGTGGACGGTGATGGATCGCATCCTAGATACGCTTTACCAAAAGCCTATGCTGCTGAATCTCCCCCTGGACGCGGACGAAAGCTTTGCCTACGGGCAATACCACAGTACAAATCCCTCGCTGAGCAGACGCTATTACAAGGCGCAGAAGATGATAAGCGATTTTTATAGCTGCCTCATGCAGATAGGGACCAAGGGCGAGATGAGGGAGGAACACAGCCTGGCCATTGAAAAAGAACGGATAAAAAAGCGTAAGTTATCCTGGAAAAGCGCCTATCAGGTCCTGCTAGAACTATCGGGCGTAAGCTGTGTGGATAAAGGAGACGCGTTGATCTTTACCTGTTCCGAATGTCCGACCGCTATGGAGGGATGGACGGTTCTGTCCAGGCAGGCTGAGGCGCAGCAGGCGCGCTTCCCAAAGTCAGGCCCTTTTTGCTTTGCCGTGTGTAATTATACGGGGCAGTACCGGTATTGGTTGAAGCGGGTGGAAGAAGCCGTTGGTATGCAGCCGGGCTACCTGGAGGAAATTGAGCGCATTTGCTTGGAGCGCGGCGCCCGTGTAGAGGCCTATGGCATATTGGGCAGCAATGAGGTTGGTTTTTACTACCGAATGGTACGGGATGTCAGCGGGTTTTCCATTGAATACCACGCCCATTATGAAGAAATGATCTGCTTTGCTATCGTCAATGGATTGGGGATTAAAGCGATGTTGGTGGACTTTAATCGCCTGGATCCGGACGTGAGGGGCTATTTGCTACAGGCCTGCCACGAATGCTATGATTGTGGGGCGTGCACCAAGGGCGGTAAAGTGGCTTCCTTCGCCACTTCCATAAACTATGAAGGCAAGCAGCAGCGGCTTTGTCCACTATTCACACAACGCGAATGGGCTAGGATGGATATGCCATGGGTTCGGCAGATGCTGGCCTTTGAAGGAATGCAGGAACGATATGGGACCGGACGCACGGCGCAGACACCAGGAGCATAAGAGCCTGCCCAATGGAGGCCAAGCTTGATCGAAAAAGAAAACGGAGCCGGCGGCGATTCAGCCGTCACTCCGTTTTCTTCATTTTATTCGTTTGGGCGGGACTAGCGAGAGCGGTTCATGTCCACCTTCTGGTTGAAACCGACGCGCTCCACATTTTCATGGATTCCACGGGAATCGGCCTTGGCCAGCAGCTTAGTGCGCGCCTGCTTATATTGGCGCGCGGATACCAGCAGGGTGGGGCCGGATGAGCAGCCTCCTTCGCAGGCCATACCCTCGATGAAGTTTGCGTTGAATTTGCCGCTGGTCAGCATGGCCAGCGCTTTTTTGCACTCGGAAGCCCCATCGCAGCGATGGCAGACCACCGAAGGGAGTTCGTCCTCAACCTCGGAAATGGCCTGCATGACAGCACCCGTCACGCCGCCGGAGATGGCAAAGTTTTTCCCATAGATGGACGAATCTTGCTCCAACGGCTCGCATTTTTCCGGATCAATGCCTTGAGCCTGAAACATGGCCAGCAGCTCCTCCGAGGTCATAATATAGTCGGGGCCTCCCTCTTGGTCGGTTTCGGTTTTCTTTGCGACACAAGGCCCGATAAATACCACTTTGGCCCGAGGCGCGTCAGCGCGGATAAGGCGGGACAGTGCGACCATAGGCGATACCGTATGGCTCATATTGGGCAGTAGCTGCGGGAAGTGCTTCTTAATCATATTGACAAAAGCGGGACAACAGGAGGTGGTCATTTTACGACCTGCCTGCAGGGCTTCCAGCAGCTCTTCGGATTCATGTTGCGCAACAGCGTCGGCGCCCAATCCGACTTCGAGGGCTTCGGCAAAACCCAGCTTGACCAGCGCGGCCTTAATATGGCCCATGGTAGCCGTCATACCGAATTGCCCTTCCAGAGCAGGCGCAATGATGGCATATACCGGTCCCTTTTCTAGCGCGTCGATTACATCCACTAGGCTGGAGACGTCGCTGATCGCGCCGAAAGGGCAATCGCGCATGCAAGCGCCGCAAGAAATGCACTTATCGTCCTCGATTACGGCAATCTTGTCGTCATTGAGGGAAATTGCGTTTACCGGACAAGCGCGGCGGCAGGGCCGGATCAGGTCCGCAATGGCATTATACGGGCATGCCTGAGCGCAGCGGCCGCATTCTTTGCATTTATCCGGGTCGATATAGGCGCCCCGGCCGGTCATAGAGATTGCACCGAAAGGGCAGGCATTCATACACTTTTTGGCTAGGCATTTTTGGCAGTTTTCCGTTACGCGATACCGGTTAATGGGACAGCCCTCACAGGCGCTGGAGATCACATGAATTACGTTGGTACTTTCGGCTCGGGTAATAGGCTTTTTTCCCATGGCCAGGCGGGTGCGCCCCCGCAGGATCTCGCGTTCCTTATAGACGCAGCAACGGAAATGAGCTTGCGAAGTTGGCACCATTTCAAGCGGAATCCGCTCTACGGCTTCTTCCGTAAGCTCGTGGTCAAAGGCGAGCTTTGCCACCCTGCGCAACACATCTACTTTCAGGACTCTTGCATCATTTTCTAGCTTTATCATGGACGATTTATCTCTTTCTCCCTTGGCGATATCAATAATAGGTTACCTGCACGCGCTTGCCCATCTGTTTCATAAGATCCATCAGCTCGTTCAGCAGATGCATCTTAATGCTCAAGTCCATGGGCAAGTTGGGGTTCTGGTGGGCCGGGTTGATGGCCTTGCCGATGAAGCAGTGCAGGTCGGTGCAATCCTCAACCAGCAGACGCGCAAGCTTGGAAGCGCCGTTGTCTTCATCAAAGCTTGCAATGGAGGATACCGCGGTGCGCACATCGCGGTTTTGCCATTTGCGCAGCAGCTCAACGGTACGATTGATGGTGAGCACGCCCTCCGTTACGAGATCGACGCCTTGGATCTCAGCCGTAGGCGGGATCAGGGGATCCGTAAATTTCAGTGAGGTTTTAATTTGCCGGTTCAGCACGCGGGAGACGATATTGGCGCTGGAACCACCGCAAACGACCTTCTTGCCGGGCCCGCGCATCCAGTCCCGAACCAGCGTTTCATCCTTGGATTTATCCGTAGGCGGGCCAGAGAACAAGCTGACCACCTTTTGCGGAACAATTTGGGCGACCAGCATAGTGGAATCGTCGCCAGGCTTGGACATGAACAAGTTATCCACCACCTGGGCGATTGACGAAACCATACGGGGAACGGACAGCTTTTTTTGAGCGGCATCCTGGAAGAAGGCGGCAACGTTTTCCCATTGCCAGCCCAGATTTAGGATCGCGCCGACGCCGGCATGAATGACGCCATCGCTGACCAGGGCAAAGATATCGCCCATGGCTGTGTCAAAACGACATTCACGAACAGATTTGCCCGAAATTTCCCGAACCTCATAGGGCAGGTCCGTTAGCTGGCCATGGCGGATAAATATGCAGGCAGGATTATCAAACTCCACGAGATAGGCACGGCCGTCGTGATAGAGCTGTAAAATACTAAAGGTGGAATAAGCGACCTGCCGCACCTTGCAAATCGGCAACGTATGAGCGATGGTCTCCACCGCCTCGTCGACGCTGGAACCTTCCTTAAGCATGGTTACAATGATCTTGGCGGTTAATGATGCCAGAATATTGGCCTTTACACCGCTACCCAGCCCATCGGAGAGCACGAGTATATCGCAGTCGTCTTGATGGACAATCTCCACCTTATCGCCGCAGAGCTCTTCGCCGTATTTATTCAGGCTTTTCCAATCAATATCAACGTGCATCATGGTGTCCATCTCCATTGCCGATGATCATATTCTTTAGATGGGTCAGGGTGCTCTTCGTTTCGGCGGTAGTTTCGCCCAGCAAGCTGGCGATCTCCTGCGCTGCGACCATTTGCTTATCGATGACCTTCTGCGCCATATCCATCGTTTCCATCCGAAGCTTATAAAGCCGCTCCTCCTGCTGATGCTCGGCGCTGACATCGCGGATAATGGCCATTACGCCGTGCTGCTTGGGCAGATAGACCAAGGTCTGCTCCGTGGCCAGATGATACTCTTCCAGATATACTTTTTTATCCAGGATCGTTTGGTGGCTTTCGAGAACGAATTCAAAGTCATTCGGATCCATGAATTCATATAGGTAGCGCTCCAAGGCATCCGTTCGGGTAACGTTAAAAGCCTTCCGGGCGGCGGCGTTGATTTCACAAACCTTCAGCTCTTCATCCACCACTAAGATGAGATTCGGCGTGTTGTCGAGCACAACGCCGGACATAGACTGCGCGGCCTGGTACATATAGGGCATGCACATAGAGAGCTCAGCCCGGTGTTGAAATACTGCGATGGCCTTCTCACGGCAGGTTGCGAATCCGCAAGAGCCACAGTTCAGCTCATCCAAAGGCGTTTCTTTGCCGATGGAACGAAGGATGGCCCGAATCTGCTCCTCAGTGGGCATATCCGTCTTGACGCTACGATCCACAAAGGTTTTGGACAGGTTAATCCCCTCTGACGGTACATCAGCGATTTCATCCCGCTGGTAGCTATATTTGCGTACAGCAAGCTCTCCGGTAAAGCGGGCTTCACGCTTTTTCCCAGAGACGGGGCCGCCCACACAGCTGCCAGGACATACGCTCATCTCAATGAAACAATGGTCGAGCTCGCCTTTATCCAGCGCATCCAGAATCTCCATGCAGGATTCGGCGCCGGTTACGTGCAGGAGGGAATACCCCTTGATCCCGCGGGCGCGGACGTTGTCCAAAATACCGGCATGAGTCGGGTATAGGCGTGCGAAGCCTGCGTCCGTGCCATCAAAAGGCGCTTCGTCCAGCGTTTCAGGGTCGATGCCCGCTTCAGAGAGCCAGGCGGACAGCTCGGCAAAGGTCAGCACAGCGGTCACGTCATTGTCATTACGGATATCGTCCGCTTCATTCATCTTAGCGATACATGGTCCAGCAAAGACGACCAGGGTGTCATCGCCCAACTCTTTTTTTATCATGCGGGCATGGGCCAGCATGGGGGAAACGATAGGCGTCAAGCAGTCGACCAGCTGGGGATAATGCTTTTCGACCAGGTCGGTAGCGGCAGGGCAGCAGGTCGTAATCATATTACGCTGCGTCCCCGCGGCGGCTAGACGCACCAGCTCGTCGCTGACCAAGGCAGCGCCTCGAGCCGTTTCCTGCACCTGATAAAAGCCAAGCTTTTTCAAGGCAGTGACCATTTTCATCGGATGGTCGGGACAGAAGGAAACAAGAAAGGAAGGGGCCAGCGAGAGCACCACACGCTTGTTCTGAACCAGCTGCTTGACAAGGTCAAGGCGGCTATCAATGCGCTTGGCATGCTGGGGACAGGCTTCGAGACACGCGCCGCAGGCAATGCAGGTTTCAGGTATGATTTCAGCCTGCCCGTCGACAAAACGGATGGCCTTTACCGGACATACCCGTAAACATTTGTAGCAATTTTTACAGTTAGCCTTCATGGTCTTAATGGCGTTATTCATGGTACTATAGCCTCCCTAACACTTCTTTATTGAAAAATGCTTCCGTATTGGCGGGACTCAGGGAGAAAAGCTGATCATCGATCTTTACGCATACGCCTTCCGTACAGTGGCCCATGCAGAAAGAGCCGACCAAGGTGACCTTGTCCCCCACGTTATGAAGGGCGATAAGCCGTTCGAGAATGGCGATGACATCCCGTGACCCTTTCAGATAACAGGAGCTGCCGATGCAGATGGTGACGTTTAACATGTTGTTCCTCCCTTATACCATGGGCGCTGCTACGACCGCCCAAACCTACAAAAAATGTTGCGTTACTGCCCTTAAATCTTATCATTATGTTAAATAAATGTCAATGAACCCATGCAAAATGTGTCTAGATTTGGCGGACCAATTTATGGGGACGGAGAGAACCTGGACAGGATATGATATACTATATAACACAACGATCCTAGATCATGATGGGATGGATAAAAGTAACGGGAAAAGGACGGTTCAAATGGCGGAAAGAATCGTGGTGGGTATGTCAGGCGGTGTAGACTCCGCCGTCGCCGCGCTGCTCTTAAAGCGGCAGGGCTATGACATTGTGGGCGTTTTTATGAAGAATTGGGAAGAATCCGATGAAAACGGCGTATGCACGGCTGACGAGGATTTTTCCCAGGTGCGGGCGGTTTGCGACCGTATCGGGATTCCTTACTACAGCGTTAATTTTACCCAGGCATATTGGGATCGGGTATTCACCTATTTTTTAGAAGAATATCGATCGGGCCGCACACCCAATCCAGATGTGATGTGCAATAAGGAAATTAAGTTTAACGCCTTCCTAAAATTTGCCCTTGAATTGGAAGCGCAAAAGCTGGCGACTGGCCATTATGCGCGTATTGAAGAGCGCCAAGGGCGATTTATTCTGCTTAAGGGAGCGGATCCGACCAAGGATCAAAGCTATTTTTTGCATGTCTTGGGCCAGCGGGAGCTTTCACGGGCGTGCTTTCCCATTGGCGGGATGGCAAAAAGCCGTGTGCGGGAGATTGCCCGCGAAGCAGGATTGCCCAATGCCGAGCGAAAAGATTCTACGGGTATATGCTTTATTGGCGAGCGAAACTTCCGAGCCTTTTTATCGCAATATCTTCCAGCACTGCCCGGCGACATCGTGGAACTGGACACCGGGAAGCTCATTGGACGTCATGAGGGGCTTATGTATTATACATTAGGCCAGCGGAAAGGATTGGGAATCGGCGGTATCGGCAGCGGACAGCCTTGGTTCGTGGTGGATAAAGATCTAGAGCATAATGTTCTCTATGCCGCCCAGGGAAAGGATCACCCCAGACTGTATACCGTTGGTTGTCAAGCTAGCGCTTTGAGCTGGGTACGAGGCGAGGCGCCGGCGGAGCGATTCTCTTGTTCCGCTAAGTTTCGGTACCGGCAGAGCGATCAACCTGTCACAGTGTGGGTACAAGGCTCCCGATGCTTTATTCAATATGAAACACCGCAGCGCGCGGTTACGCCGGGACAGTTTGCTGTGTTATACCGAGGGGAAGAGTGCTTGGGGGGTGGTGTGATTGATAAGCTATATCGTACAGCTGACGCGTTGGAAAATGACAAATCCGAATGTTTATCTGCAAAATTAGATTGAATACCTGGATAACAGCGAACATTTGATGTAAAAGATCGGTAAAATAGGCATTGCATGACATATAATCCCATGATATAATACGTTATGCCGTTGAGCGAGAGGGCGAAACGGAGGCCACAGGGGGCCAGGGAAAAAAGTTGACGAAGGGATAAAAAAGTAGTTGACAAGCCCTG
>CAJFUN010000047.1 GCA_904420205.1 Candidatus Parachristensenella avicola
GCGTTACCGCCTCCTCCCTCAATGTGCGCAAGGGGCCCGGCACCGGCTACGCCAGGATCGGCTCCCTCCGCCAAGGCGACACCGTCACTTATTATGAGCTGACCCAGGGTTTTTATCGAATCAGCTATCAGGGCGCAACCGCTTATGTTTCCGCGCAGTATATTAAGCCTGTCGTCCAGCATAGCGACCTGAAGGGGTTGGTCATCGGCATTGACGCCGGCCATCAGGCCAAGGCCAACTACGATAAGGAGCCGGTTGCCCCGGGCTCTTCGGAGAAAAAGGCCAAAGTATCCTCCGGCACCCAAGGCGTGTCGACCCGCACACCGGAGCATGAGGTGAACCTGAAGGTGGCCCTGCTGCTTCAGGATTATCTGGAGGATGCCGGTGCGACGGTCATCATGAGCCGCACCAGTGCCGATGTGAACATCTCCAACGTACAGCGCGCCCAGAAGATGAATGAGGCCAAGTGCGACCTGGTGCTGCGCATCCACTGCAACGGCAGCACCAACGCCTCCGTAACCGGCGCTTTTATGCTGGTTCCCTCTGGGAAATCCACCACGGCCATCGCCGCCGAGAGCAAGGCCGCGGCCGCTACGATTCTGAAATCCTTCCTAGCCCAAACAGGTGCCAAGGATCTGGGCATCACGCCCCGGGATGACCTATCTGGTTTCAACTGGTCCACCGTGCCGGTATGCCTTATCGAGATGGGGCATCAAACCAATGTGCAAGAGGACAAAAAGCTGGCCAGCAGCGACTATCAGCAAAAGTGCGCCCGCGGACTGTATGAGGGAATCCGTAACTGGTATCTAAACGGCTGACCGGCGTTCTATTCCCTACATCAGGCCGGTTTCCATCGCTAGAAAAGAAGGCGATATGCGCCCAATTGGGGCTGCATATCGCCTTTTTCACGCAAAAAACAGACTGCATCCTGTTATATCCTCATTTTTTATCTTCCGATGGTAATACCGACGGATCAGCCTGTCAAAAGGGGCCTCCCTCGGCTGCGGGCTGTAAAGCTCGCCCGAAGGCTTCTTGGAAAGAATAAGCAAGAACATCACCTGGTGGGTTTCAGCCGATTTCTTGCCTATGCCTCGCCGGTTTATCATGCCGCATGGCTTGGAGGAACCTGGTGGGTGCGGCAAGGATGGTTGCTTTTTCCATTCAAAAAAGCGGCGCGGTTCATGAGAACCGCACCGCTTTATATGTTTACCGCTATGTATGCTTTACATGCAAGGCACCGCTACGCGCGCATTATCCATCTTTTCCCTCGGCGCAGGAAGGCATTCTAGCATTCTACGTCGTCAGCCGTCTCCGCGGCCGCTCTATTCGATATCCAGCTCTGGCGGCACATCCAGCTCATCGGGCACGTACTTTCCGTTCTTCTTGCGCTGCCGGACGCATTCGGTCAGCAGATATTCAATTTGCCCGTTAACCGACCGGAAATCATCCTCCGCCCAGGCGGCAATAGCTGCGTACAGCTTGGGCGACAGGCGAAGGGGCACCTGTTTTTTCTGGTTCTCCTTCATCTTACTTAATACAGGCTGCCTGAATTCACAACCGGCTGCGCGTCATGGTTACCGCAAAGCACCACGAGAAGGTTGGAGACCATCGCCGCTTTCCGCTCCTCATCCAGCGTTACCACCTGATTCTCGTTCAGCCGCTCCAGGGCCATCTCCACCATACCGACCGCGCCGTCCACGATCATTTTGCGCGCGTCGATAATGGCCGAGGCCTGCTGGCGCTGCAGCATTACGGCCGCAATCTCGGTGGCATAAGCCAGATAGGTGATGCGCGCCTCAATCACCTCAATACCCGCCTCCTCCACGCGCCGCTGAATCTCCTCGCGGATCCTGGCCGCGACGATTTCGCTGGAACCCCGCAGGCTGCCATCATCGGCAACGCCGTCCCCGGTGGTATCCACGTTGGGCGCGACATCATAGGGATAAAGCCGCACGATGTTGCGCAGAGCGCTATCGCATTGCAGCGAAAGATATTCTTTGTAATTATCCACATGGAACACAGCTTTTGCCGTATCCACAATCCGCCAGGTCACGGCAATGCCAATCTCGACCGGATTGCCCAGGCAGTCGTTGATTTTCTGCCGGTTGTTGTTAAGGGTCATTACTTTTAGGGATAGCTTCTTGCTGGCCGTCTCTGCGCCGGCCGAACCGCTCTGGACGGCCGCTGATACCGAAGATACGTCGCCGCTTTGATTCAGCTTTGTCTTGGCGGCCGGGTTTACCGCAACGCAGAAGGGATTGACAAAATAAAAGCCGTCGCCCTTCAGCGTGCCAATATAGCGGCCAAAAAGCGTAAGCACCAGCGCCTCCTGGGGCTTAAGCACTTTCAGCCCCGGCATCGGCAGCCAACCAAAGCACAGCACCAGCAAACACACGATCAACAGGGCCGGCGATCCGCCGTTATCGGCGATCACCCCTCCCCATATGCAGCCTGCCGTAGCGCATAGATATAAGAAAATCAGGGCGAGCAACACCGGCATGCCGTTCTTCTTGGTAGTCAATACGATCTCTTTCATGGTTCTCCTCCTCGTTTAAGATATCATTATGATATTATTTTAATTTTATTTTGTCAATATCTCCTGCAAAAACGCATAAAAAGCGGCCGGCACCAAGTGCCGGCCGCGCTATACCATCGCGGAAGTTAAGCCTAAAAATTCATTTCCAACTGATCCTCCATTGCGGAAAGCAGGATAATCCGCCGTCCCTGCTGCCTTGCATATGCTAGCGTATAGGCCGTACCGCCGCCTTTTTTCACGCAGTACCCTATCACGCATGCGGCGCGATCCACCAATGCGCGGTTGCGGGCCTGCATGCAGCCTGGATAATACCGCTCTGACAAGATGCGCACTTCGTTTGCCGCGCGCAAAATCCGCTGATATTCCGCCTGATCCGACGGGCCCCATGCCGATTCCTGGCCCCAATAGGGCAGGATCAGATGAAGCCTAATTGGTGCGCGATCCCGTTGCTCCAGTACCGCTTGAGCCGCCCAGGTATCAAACCCCAGTGCGCCGCCGCAATAGAAGTCCTGCGTGCCTTGCGCAGAGAGCTGCTCCACCGTCTCCTTTAGCCGCAAAATCAGCCGCCGGGCTGCGGGCTTGTCCCGGTTTCCTCCCTCAGGCAGGTCCTTGGGCCGGTGCCCGGTAAAGCAGCAGCTGGTTAGCAGCGCCATACTTGACGCCCCCTTTCGCATAGATTCTCCCCCGCGCCGTGCCCGATTGACCGGCGCGGCGTTTGGCGATATGATAGGGAAAAGACCGGCGCAAAGCCGGCAAGGAGGTTGACATGAATACGAGCCAGAAGATCCGCTCGCTGGCCCCCGAGATGGACCCACTGCGGCTTGGAATGGGTTGGTCGCTGGAGGATTTGGAAAAGCCGCAGATCATGGTAGAATGCACTTTCGGCGACAGCCATCCCGGCAGCGCCCACCTGCTGGGGTTGGCCGATGCCGCGATGGCGGGCGTCGCCCAAGCTGGGGCTCGGGGCGCCCGTTACTTTGCCACCGATATCTGCGACGGCATGGCCCAAGGGCACGACGGCATTAACTATTCTCTGGCCTCGAGGGATATTTTGGCCAATTTAATGGAAATTCACGCTGGAGCCACGCCCTTTGATGGGGCCGTCTTTCTTTCCAGCTGTGATAAGTCGGTGCCCGCCCAGCTGATGGCCATGGGCCGCATCAACATTCCCGCGGTCATGGCCACCGGCGGCGTTATGGAAGCCGGGCCGGAGCTCTTAACGCTGGAGCAGATCGGCGCCCATTCCGCCCGTTATCAGCGCGGGGAAATCACCAAGGAAGAGCTGGACGCTTATAAGCAGGCTGCTTGCCCCAGCTGCGGCGCTTGCAGCTTTATGGGTACTGCCTGCACCATGCAGATCATGGCCGAAGCGCTGGGCCTCATGCTGCCCGGCACGGCTCTGCTGCCGGCTGCCGGGCAGGAGCTTACCCAAGCCGCCCGTCTAGCCGGCCTTACCGCCGCCCGCTTAGCCCAAGAAGGCCTGCGGCCTCGGGATATCGTCACCGTCCAGAGCTTTGAAAACGCCATTCTCGTCCATGCCGCCATATCCGGCTCCTCCAATGCGCTGCTACACCTGCCGGCTATCGCCCGCTCATTCGGGATTGAGCTGGACGGCAATACCTTTGACCGTCTGCATCGTGGCGCCCGGTTCTTGGCCGATATCCGCCCCACCGGCTACTGGCCGGCCAGCTATTTTCATGCAGCTGGCGGCCTCCCCCGGGTCATGGAGGAATTGCGCCCCTGTCTGCAGCTGGATGCGCTTACCGTTACGGGTAAAACGCTGGGTGAAAACCTGGACGATCTGGCGGCATCGGGCTACTATGACCGCTGCGATGCGGCCCTGAAGCGCCTGCAGCCCGGCTTGAGCTGGCGTGAAGTCATCCATCCCTATGACACGCCGCTGGGCTGCGACGGATCGATAGCGGTACTGTACGGCAATCTGGCGCCCAAGGGAGCCGTGGTCAAGCACACAGCCGTACCCCAAGCCATGCACCGGGCGCGGCTGACTGCCCGACCCTTTGACAGCGAAGAAGCGGCCATCGATGCGGTGCTGCATGGCCGTATCCATCCCGGCGACGCCGTATTCATCCGGTATGAAGGGCCCAAGGGCAGCGGGATGCCAGAGATGTTCTACACGACCGAGGCGATTGCCTCCGATCCCACGCTGGCTGCCTCCATTGCCCTGATCACCGACGGCCGTTTCTCCGGCGCCACCAAGGGCCCGGCTATCGGCCACGTTTCTCCCGAAGCCGCCGAAGGGGGCCCCATCGCCCTGGTGGAGGAGGGGGATTGGATTGAGATCGACATCCCCGCCCGCAGCCTGAACCTCGTAGGCGCTTCCGGCCGCGCGCTAACGGCGTCCGAGGCCGAGGCCCTCCTGGCGAGCCGCGCCGCCGCCTGGAAGCCTCGTCCGCCGAAATATGACCATGGCGTACTGAAGCTTTTCGCTGAGCACGCCGTATCACCCATGGAAGGAGGGTATATGCGTTGACCGGCCCGGAACAGATGCTGCATGCTATCCTGCCTTACTTGGCTCATCTTCCGGAAAGCAAACGAGCGGAGGCTGTTTCCCATCTCAGCGGAGTAGCCCAGTCCGCCGTGCTGCTGGCTGGCGCCCGGGGGCTTGACCCTAAGCTGGCTGCGTTGGCCGGTTGGCTACACGACGTATACAGCTATGCCACCGGCATCCGCCTGATGCACGACGTTAGCGGAGCAGAATGTGCCCGCGTCATCATAGAACGGCATGGCTGGTGCAGCGAATCGGAGGCTCAAGCTGTCTGCCGTGCCATTATGCACCACAGCAACAAGGACCAAATCGACGGTCCTTATGAGGAGCTGCTTAAAGACGCCGATATTCTTGCACGCCTGCTGGCCAACCCTGCTCATCCCTTCTCCACGCCCAAGCTACATCGGATTCGGTCCATGATGCAGCAGTTGGGCCTGACCTTTGACCCAGTTGCCAAGACGACCCTATCCTCCGCTGCCCCGGCCGCCCTGCCGCTGGCGCCGGCAGCCCGCCATCAGGCGCTTTTGCCTATCCGTGGCGATATGGCTGATGCACGCTTCGTGGAAATGATCCGATACTGGCCGGAACCCGAAGCACCCCAGAGGCTGATCGGCCAGTGGGGCGCCGCTTTCGTCTATCATCTGTGCATGACCTGCAACCGGCCGCTGCCCATCCGCGCCCCCGGCGTCAGCCTCCGTTTCTCCTGCGTAGCTGCCTGGGTAGAATACGCCCGAATTCACGGCCTGCTGCGCACCAGCGGCCAGCCTCATCCCGGAGATATTGTCATTCTCAACCTTCAGTCACCGGCCGACCACATGGGCGTCTTCCTTGGCCCAAGTCAGAATAAATGGGAAACCGCCGAAGGCAATCTCGACGGATTAAACGTCTCCGGGCTTGGTCTGCGCGACCCTAGCCACGAAGTTTTCGGCTTTTTTCACGGGCCAGGCGGCTTATAGCAGCACGCCGTGCGCGCGCAGTTCTTTTTCCCTTTCCCGAAGGCTTCTCACCGTTTCCTCCAGCACCTGCTTCTGCTTAAGCAGGTGCTTTTCATCCTCCTGGGCGCAAAGCAGCAGCGTCAGGTTCTCCAGAAACACCGGCGGACAGCTATCCGCAGCCGCCAACTGCTCCTTTAGATGTTTATCACCGGTGAAAAAAACGCCGCTCAGCGCCAGAATCGCCTGCGCAAGATCATAGACCATATGCTGCACCAACCCCGCAGTGAAAAGGATATCCCCACGGCGTATGGCGCTATCATAATGGAAATTGCCCAGCCACATAGAACCATGAGCCAGGAAATGCCGCACGACGGCCGATCGGAGCTTTGCCGGATAAGGGTCGCACTTCGCCCGACACCGGTCAAGGAAACCCGTGCTGTCATCCAGCGGGCGTAGGAATCCAAACTCTGCCAAATAGATATAGTTATAGTATCCGTTGGTTGTCCATGCCGCCGGGTAAACCTGGAACTGCCCCTCTAAGCATTGACGGAGCACGGTTTCCGCCTGCTCCATCGTCCGCACCGTAACCTCTACCGGCATGCCCTGATAGATAAAGTCAGTGCTTTCTCCCCAAGGGAATTGCGTCACGTTCTCCGCCACATAAAAATCAGTACCTGGATCGGCTATGGCTGCGATCGCCGCGCGGCGCGCAAGATAGTCCTTCGGCTGGCTGTAATATAAATGCATATCGATGTCGCTGCCTGCGTCCCATCGTCCCTTTGCGAATGAACCGGACAGCGCCAGCGCATAGGGCCCCTCGGCTGTTTCTGCCAGCGCCCGGGCAATCCGTGCGATCATTTCTTTCTGTTCCACGTCTTCATCTCCTCACTTTGTTGAACATAGTATATCCTTTTCCCTTCCGCTCGGGCATAGCTTGATCTGCCCAAATGTATTACATGATTCAACCTTTCCGACAGTTGAGCCATTTTGCCGTGCGCCGGAGTGGGAAATGCCTATACTAGACGGTGAAAGAAGGCGAAAACATCATGAAATTCCTATCCTTTATCATGGGCGTGCTGCTCATCGTCGTCGGCGTGGTCGCTATTTTTAACCCCGCCGCCACCGTAACAAGCCTCTCCGTTATGCTGGGGCTATCGCTGCTGATCTGTGGGGTGATCGACCTTGTACTGTACTTTCGGCTGCATAAAGTCGCCTTTGGCGCCGGCACCTTGCTGGCCGACGGGCTGATGACTATCATCGTCGCCATGCTTATGCTCAGCAGCCGCTGGATTGTTCAGACAGCGCTGCCCGTCATCTTTTCCATGTGGGTGCTGTTCTCCGCCGTTGCCCGCATGGGCGTGGCCTTTGAGCTGCGGTCTCTGGGCCGATCCGGCTGGATATGGCTGCTATTATTATCCATTATAACCCTTGTGCTGGGCGCTATTTCTTTGTTCCATCCCCTCGTCGCCTCCATCGCCATCAGTTTGATCGTAGGCGTTCTTCTCATCAGCCAAGGCGTGACCTATCTTACCCTCGGCTTCTCCCTCCATCGATTCTTTTCCTAAATCCCTATTCTTTCCTGCGGCGTCAAAAGGGCCGGGTGCATGCACCCGGCCCTTTTGACGTTCTTGCGTGCCGAAGGTGCACATTATTCATATCTGAATATTATTTTTTGCTATTTTATTCGTTCTCAGAATATCGATTTAGTGCAAACAAAATAAAAATAGAAAACACAGAAATGAACAAATTCGTTCATTATCCGAATCGTTCTGTTGAGTTAATCGCTTGCTCCTATATCATTTTGGGGATTTTTACCCTGAGAATGGCCACTCATGATTTTTTCCGATCGATCAACTTACATATGAACGTATTCGCTCATTTTTAATGGTGAAATGCGATCGCATTATAGATTGATATCATCATAACATTGACATTTATGCATATGGGCAGTAGAATAGCTGCAATGGGTTTGCATAAATCTTGCAACTTCCCATTGAAGAAAAGTTGAGGAGGAAGAACATGAACGCAAAGAAGCTATGGGCGCTCGTGCTGTGTGTAGCGATGATGGCGATGATATTCGCTGGGTGCAGCTCGTCCAACAGCACGAATATCCTGAAGATGGGCCTATCCGGCTATTCGGGCGTCTTTAATCCTATTATTGCCGACAATCTTTACGATTCCTATGTATGCGCTACCATCTTTGAGGGGCTTGTCAAGATTGACGAAGACGGCGAGGTGGTCGGTGATCTGGCTACCTTTGAGCTGTCTGACGATCATTTGACTTATACCTTCACGCTGAAGGACGGCATTAAGTTCTCCGACGGCACTGCGCTAACTACCGAAGACGTAGCCTTCACCTACCGGACGATGGCCGCGCCCTATTACCAGGGGCCCCGCGCTTATGCCGTTTCCTCGTTGAAGGGCTATGAGGAGTTCCATTCCGGTGCAACGGAAGAATTCCCCGGTATCGAAGTTATCGATGAGAAGACCATTAAGTTCACCATCGCCGATGGGCAGGCTGCGCCTTCCAACGCCGAGAACTTCCAGTATGGCATCCTCTCCAAGGATTATTACGCCCATACCACCTGGGAAGAGCTCGTAGCCAAGAACGAGAAGCCCATGGGCTCCGGCATTATGGTTTTCGATAGCTGGGCGCCCAAGCAGTACATCAAGCTTATGAAGAATACCAACTATTGGGATCCCGACCGGGCCGCTAAGATTGACGGCGTGCTGATGAGCGAGGTGCCCGATACATCCATGCTGCAGGCCCTGCAGAACGGCGAGATCGACTTTGGTATGCCCTCCGCCTCGGCCGAAAATCTCAAGGCCCTGGAAGGGATGGACAACATCAACATTGAAAATTATCTGGGCAATGGCTATACCTATATGTGCTTTAATACCACCCGTGACACGCTGTCCGATGTCCGCGTCCGCCAGGCCCTGATCTATGCGCTGGACCGCAAAAGCTTCATTAAGGCCGAATATGGCGAAGATCTGGCTCAGGTTGGTATGGCGCCCATCTCTCCCACCTCGTGGGCGTATCCTGATGATCCCAGCGTGCTGAACGCTTACGACTTCGATTTGGAGAAGGCCGGACAGCTGATGGATGAGGCCGGATGGATCATGGGCGAAGACGGTTACCGCTACAAGGATGGCCAGAAGTTTGCGGTCAATTGGCTGGTATATACCGACTCAACCTGGACCCAGACCATCTCCTCCATGGCCGCCGATAGCTGGAAGCAGCTGGGTGTGGAGCTCGATATTCAGCTGATGGACTTTGATACCGTCGCCTCCCGCACCACCGAACCCGCGCCGGCTGATAAAGATTTCGATATCTATACCATGGGCTTTACCCTCTCGGTGGATCCCGATCCTACCGGAGCGCTCTTTGATGCCGACGCCTACGTAGCCGGCGGTTTCAATGCCTCCGGTTACCGCAATGAGCGCGCCCAGGAGCTTATCAAAGAGGGCCGCGCCGAGTTCGATACCGAAAAGCGCAAGGATATTTATGAGGAATTCGCTGTGCTCATGAACCAGGAACTCCCTCACGTAATTCTTGCCTACCGCAACGAGATCTGGGGTGTTAACAAGCGCGTTTCCGGCATGGATCTGGATACCTATAAGGATTGGACTGCCTGCCTGCGTGATATTACATTGAGCTAAATCCGTGCGCGAAGCGTAAAAGGATGCCCGATCGGTTAAAGGTCGGGCATTTTTTGAAATAGCAACTGAAAGGAAGTGGGCAAGTGAGAAACTATATCATCCGGCGGCTTCTGCAGATGATTCCGGTATTTCTGGGCATCCTCTTTATCCTGTTCTTTTTGCTGGATAAGACGCCCGGAGGACCTGCCTCCAATCTGATGGATCCCAAAATGACGCCGGAGCAGCGGGCTGAATTGGCCGCAAAGTTGGATCCCGACATCCCCTTTTATGAGAAGTTTGTCAACTGGGTCGGCGAAGCTATCCAGGGGAATTTCGGCTATTCGATCACCCATAAAAAGCCGGTTACCGAAGTCATCGGCGACTATATCGGTCCGACCTTCGCGCTGGCGCTATGTTCGCTCATCGTAGCGCTTCTAATCGGCGTGCCATGCGGTATCGTATCGGCCACAAGGCAGTACTCCCGCGTGGACAATATTCTGACGGTGGTATCGCTTATCGGCATTAGTATTCCATCCTTCTTTTTCGGGCTACTGCTGTTAAAATTCTTTGCGGTAGACATTAAAATCTTCCCCCTTTTCGGCCTGCAGGATCCCTTGCTGATGAACCCCAATTTCTTTACCAAGCTGGCCGACTATGCCTACCATCTTTTCCTGCCCACGCTGGTGCTGGGTATGGGCTCGGCGGCCACCTTCATGCGGTATACCCGCTCCTCCATGCTGGAGGTCATCCGCCAGGATTATATCCGCACTGCCAGAGCCAAAGGCTTGCGGGAGAAGGTCGTGATCTATAAGCATGCCTTCCGCAACGCGATGATCCCTATCATCACGCTGCTGGGCCTATGGCTGCCTTCGCTGATTTCCGGCGCCCTGATGACGGAAACCATCTTCGCGCTTCCCGGCCTGGGCAAAATTTCCGTTGAGGCTGTAAACGCCCGTAATTACCCGCTGATTTTGGGGATTAACGCCATGCTGGCCATGCTCACCCTAATCGGCGCTTTGGTCGCTGACATCCTGTACGCAGTGGCCGACCCCCGCATTAAATATGATTAAGGAGGCTGACCATGAAGAAAAAGGCTGATGAGCATTCCTATTGGGGTGGCGTATTCCATCGTCTAAAGAAAAACCGTTTGGCCATGTTCAGCCTGATCTTTCTTGTCGTTATTGTGCTGGCCTGTATCCTGATCCCCATCCTATCCCCCTATGGGATTGAGCAGACCGATTCCATGGCACAGTCTGCTGCGCCCTCGGCGCAGCACTGGCTTGGCACCGACAACATCGGGCGAGATTTATTCACCCGCCTGTTCTATGCGGGGCGCATCTCGCTGGGCGTGGCGCTAGCTGTGACGGCTTTGGAGTGCGTCATTGGCGTGGTGCTGGGCAGCGTCGCCGGCTTCTATGGCGGCATAATCGACGCGATTGTCATGCGCGTATCGGAAATCTTTATGAGCTTCCCCTTTCTTATTATCTGTATCACCATCGTGGCCGTCTTTGGCAGCAGCCCGATGACGCTGATCCTCGTTCTAGCCGTTTTAAGCTGGCCTTCGATTGCCCGCATTGTGCGCGGGCAGATCCTCTCGCTGCGTGAGCTCGAGTATATGGAGGCCTGCGAAGCGCTGGGCATCAGCGATATAAAGCGGATTTTCCGCCACCTACTGCCCAATGTACTGGCGTATGTTATCGTATATGCAACGCTGGGCATGGCTAGCGTAATCCTAACGGAAACCAGCCTATCCTTCCTGGGCCTGGGCGTATCGCCGCCCACGCCTACCTGGGGCAATATGATTCAGGAAGCCAAGAACATCCTCGTGATCCAACAAAAGTGGTGGTACTGGATCCCGCCAGGGCTTGCCATCTTTAGCTCGGTGATGTGCTTCAACCTGTTGGGCGACGGTCTGCGGGATGCCATCGATCCTAAACTGAAGAGGTAGGTGTCATATGAAAACGGATCGAAAAATCTTGGAGGTCAAGCACCTCAAAACCTATTTCTATTCAGATTCCGGCACGGTAAAGGCTGCCGACGATGTAAGCTTCTTTGTGAAGGAGGGTGAAACCTTAGGCATCGTGGGCGAGTCCGGCTGCGGTAAGAGCATTACCTGCATGTCCATCATCCGCCTGGTAGAAACTCCGCCCGGCAAATATGAAGGCGGCGAGATTCTCTTTGACGGCAAGGATATGCTGAAAATATCCGACGCTGAGCTGCGCAAGATCCGTGGCAATGATATTTCGGTGATCTTCCAGGAGCCCATGACCAGCCTGAATCCAATCTTTCGCATCGGCGATCAGATCTCGGAGGCGCTTATGCTGCACCGGGGGATGGATAAAAAGTCGGCTCGGCTGGAAAGCGTGCGGCTGTTGGAGATGGTGAAAATTCCAAACGCAAGCCGCGTGGTGGATGAATACCCCTTTGCCCTTTCCGGCGGTATGCGCCAGCGCGTCATGATCGCCATGGCCTTGGCCTGCGAGCCCAAGCTGCTCATTGCCGACGAACCCACCACAGCGCTGGATGTGACCATCCAGGCCCAGGTGCTGGATCTGATGAACGAACTGAAAGAAAAGATCAACGCGTCGATCATCTTCATCACCCACGATCTGGGCGTCATCGCGGAAATGAGCGACCGGGTCATGGTTATGTATGCCGGTAAAGTTGCCGAGGTCGCCTCTGTACGGGATATTTTTAAAGATCCGAAACATCCGTATACCGTGGGCTTGATCTCCTCCAAACCGGATATGAACACGACCGCCGATCGGCTCCACGTCATCCCCGGCAACGTCCCCAACCTCAACAATCGCCCCAGCGGCTGCCCCTTCCACCCCCGATGCGACCGTGCGACGGACCGGTGCAAGGAATCGTTCCCTCCCTTCTTCGATGTAGGAGGCGATCACTGCGTAGCCTGCTGGCTCTACGAAAAGGAGGGAACCGTCCATGAGTGAAGCCTTGCTCCAGGTTCAGAATCTGAAAAAGTATTTCCCCATTAAGGGCGGCTTGGTGAGGCGTACCGTCGGCCACGTCCGCGCCGTCGACAACGTCTCCTTCTCGCTGTCTCGCGGCAAAGTGCTGGGAATCGTCGGGGAATCCGGCTGCGGCAAAAGCACGGTCGGCCGCACCATTCTCAAGCTGCTGGAACCGACCGAAGGGAAGGTCCTCTTCGAGGGGAAGGACGTCTTTTCACTTAAAAAGCATGAGCTGCAACACCTGCGCACCAAGATGCAGATCGTCTTTCAGGATCCATACAGTTCCCTGAATCCACGCCTCCCCGTCTATGAGATCGTTGGCGAAGCCATGCTGCAGCACAAAATTGTAGCCAATAAAAAGGAAATGATGGAACGGGTTGTGGACATCATCGGTAAATGCGGGCTCTTCCCCGAGCAGGCCTACCGGTATCCCCACCAGTTCTCCGGCGGCCAGCGCCAGCGGATCTGTATTGCCCGCGCGCTCGCCGTTAATCCAGATTTCGTGGTCTGTGATGAGACGGTATCTGCCCTGGACGTATCCATCCAGTCCCAAATTATTAATCTGCTCAAGGATATGCAGGATGAGCTTGGCATTACCTATTTGTTCATTTCGCATGACCTGTCGGTTGTCAAGTTTATCAGCGATGACGTGGGTGTGATGTATTTAGGCCAGCTGGTGGAGCTCAGCTCCAAGCAGGAAATCTTCAACCACCCTCTGCATCCTTATACGGAGGCGCTGTTATCTGCCGCCCCTTCCTTTGATCCGGAGGCCCGGCAGAACAAAAAGCGCATCATTTTGCAGGGTGATATTCCATCCCCGGCCAATCCGCCTTCCGGCTGCCGTTTCCATACCCGCTGCCCCTACGCTACGGAGCTGTGCAAGCAGGTTGTCCCGGAGAATACCGAGATCAAGCCCGGGCACTTTGTTATGTGCCACAAGGCTTGCGGCAAATTTTAGGTAGGTGAGCCCATGTTATTCTCCCGCAGGCGCGTAGAGGAAGATTTGGAGCGTATCCGGCTGGCTAATCTCCCTCCAGAAAAGCAAAAGGAAGAAGAAAAGAAGCAGCAAATAGCCCATGAAAACGCCACCCGCCTGGAAAAGGGCGATTTATTGGCCATGATCATTGCCTTTTTTTCCGTTGTGCTTCCTTACATTCTTATCTTCATCGGCGTGATGGCCGCCGTTGTGCTGCTTATGGCGTTCATCTTTCGGTGAATCTTATCCATTGCCCGGCTGCGTCAAGCCGGGCTTTTTGTTTGGAACCCACCCGGTCAGGTATGATCTTTCGCTGGGCTTTGGGATCTAACGCCGGATCCTGCCCGCTCTAAACCTGCTTTTCTTCCATTGCAGCGGTTCCACGGCGGGCCAAAATCCCTGCAAAAAGTAAGCCTAAATTATCGCTTGACACGTGGGATGAGGTGTGTTAAGATAAGCAATACTTGCCCGGAGGGCGAATCATTCGGTAGAAATGATGAGCTGGATAAAGGCACAGGCTGAAACGTCTGTCCTTATCCAGCTTTTTTTTGTAAGGAGGTAGCAAAAAATGGACTTTCTGAACGGAAAAATCAAAACGCTCTATTTCAAGTATCTGGCTTCCGCTTTCGGCAGTGCCCTGATTACTTCCATTTATTCCATTGTGGATATGGCCATGGTGGGAAAATATCATGGCCCTGAAGGCACAGCGGCTTTGGCGGTTGTCGCCCCGATTTGGAATATTATCTATAGCCTGGGGCTTTTAATGGGCATCGGGGGATCTGTCCTTTTCAGCACAATTCGCGGTATGGAAGAGGGAGAGACCCGTCAATCCAACGAATATTTTACCGTTTCCATCATTGGATCGGTTATCCTATCCATAGCCGCATGGATAATTATCGCCTTTTTTGACCGCCAACTTTTGGTATTTTTCGGTGCGGAGGGAGCAACCCTTACCTTGGCCAGGGAATATGTCCTGCCGATTAAATATGTAATTCCTTGCTTCCTATTTACGCAAACGCTTGCTGCTTACCTGCGCAACGATAAAAACCCAACTTTAGCGACCGCGGCCGTTTTAGCGGGTGGTATCTTTAACGTATTCGGCGATTATTTCTTTGTATTCACCTGCGATATGGGGGCGTTCGGCGCAGGCCTGGCCACAGCAATCGGCACGGTTATTTCCATCCTTGTCATGCTATCCCATTTTGTTACGAAGAAAAATACGCTCCGCATGGTCCGCCCAACCAAGCTGCTTCACAAATTCAAGGCGATTTCAGTCACCGGTTTTTCAACATTCTTCATTGATATCGCCATGGGTATACTGACCATACTGTTTAACCGGCAAATCATGGCCTATTTGGGCACGAACGCGCTTTCCGTCTACGGGGTTATTGTTAACATCAGTACTTTTGTTCAGTGCTGCGCCTATAGTGTCGGCCAAGCGTCTCAGCCAATTTTCTCCACCAATTACGGCGCAGGAAAGGGGGATCGCATTCGGGAGACGCTACGGTATGCGATCGGAACGACAAGCTTTTTCGGCATTGTCTGGATGGTGCTTTGCTTAGCGATTCCCAACCGCTTTATCCAACTTTTTATGACGCCTACAGAAGAAGTGCTGCGCATCGCCCCGGCGATTATACGAAGCTATGGCCTCTCTTTTCTTCTATTACCGCTGAATATCTTTTCTACCTATTATTTCCAGGCTATGATGAAGCCGCAGGCCGCTTTCACGGTATCCATATCGCGGGGATTGATCGTCAGCGGTATCCTGATTCTATTGCTTCCTGTGGTGGCAGGCGCGAATTCAATTTGGTTTGCCATGCCTCTAACAGAATTGCTTGTAGCAATCTATGCCGTATACATGATCGTCCGCTATACGAAGCAATTATCCACAGCAGAAAAGGTTGCTCTCCATTAGGTGCGCTTAAAGTCCGGCGATTCTCCGGCATTGCCGCGCAAAATGAATTGGCTAGAAAAGTATGATGCTGTAGAGGGACATCTCAAAGAAAGCGGGCCATAGCCGGCCCGCTTTCTCTATGCCTTCGATATTTACATTAGGATCAGGCCCGCCAATGCCAGCACGAAGCCCAACGCAACCCATAACCCTGGAAGCCGCGGCCGGGAACCGTCATCATATCCCTCCGGGAGCACCTCTTCTGCTACGACAAAGACCATGGCGCCGGCCGCCAAGGCAAGGCACCCACCTACGCCCAGCGCCGTCACGGCCATCTGCTGCCCCACCAGAGCGCCCAGCGCCATCGGCGATCCAGTCAATGCGCACAGCAAGGCAATCTGCCAGCGCGGCCTTCCTTGACGCCGCAGCATGGATCCCAGGGCCATCCCCTCCGGGATAACGTGAAGCCCCACGACCAACGCCGTCTTCATGCCCAACTCCGGCGCAGCGGAAAAGCCTGCGCCGATGGACATTCCCTCCGGCAGATTGTGAAAAGCCAACGATACCAGCAGCAGCCATCCTGCGCTCTGCTCTCCATGGGGCAGCAGCGCCGTCAGCAGCACCACAAAGGCAACGCCTATCGCAAAGCACAGAAAGCCCACCCACTGGCCGGATAGCTCCATGGCCTCCGGCAGCAGCTCTACCGCCGCAATGGTCAGCATCATCCCGGCCGTGGCCAAGCCCAACATGCCCTGCCACCGCCCCTTCTTGGGGCTTATCAGCCCCCCTATACCCGTGCCCAGCATTCCCATCAGCGCGGCCAGCGCGACTGCAGTTGTTTCCATCAGCGTACCCCTCCCGAATACCCTATGGGCGGATAAGCTGCTTCATGCCTGCTTTTTCCCTGGGGACGGCAGGTACCTTGCCATCGCCATGCCCCTGCTTCCCCCTGTGATTGGATGAGTTTGCCTTTCCGGGGAACCTTTGGTTCTATCATGCCCGTCCAATGCCTTGGTCTATGCCATATCTAATAAAAGACCTGCTAATAAAAGTCAAGTAGAAATTTCAGATTTTTAGGGAGGCGAAAAAATGCAATACAAAATCAAGCCGCTGAGC
>CAJFUN010000048.1 GCA_904420205.1 Candidatus Parachristensenella avicola
AACGCGACCACCACCACTACCGCCGCGGCGGATGACGACGCCACGACGACCACCACGGCCGCCGAGGGCGACGGCGAAACCACCACGGCTGCGGAAGGCGACGCCACCACTGCGGGCGAGTCTGCGCCCGCCACGTGGGAGAACCTCTCCTGGGAAAAGGACACCTCTCCGGTGACCTTCTCCGCTTTCATCGACTATGACTGGTATGTCGTAGATACTTGGGGTAATGACGAGGTTTCCAAAGAGATCACCCGCCTGACGGGCGTATCCCTGGACGTGACCAAGAGCGCCGACCGTCAGGTGCTGAGTGTGCAGCTGGCGGCGCAGGAGCTGAGCGACATCGTGTTCACCGACAACCTGCCCCAGCGCTTTGAGGATCCCGACGTCTGCTACCGTTGGGACGAGCTGGCCGAGGAATACTGCCCCGAGTTCTTTGATCTGGTGGATCCCCTGGAGGTCATCAACAACACGGCTGCGGACGGCCATGTATACACCTTCAAGACCCACTACAAGGATGAGGCTGACTACGCCGATGAGAACGCGATCGGTAACTTCACCAACGCAGCGATTGCTTATCGTGCTGATATTACCAATAAGCTGGGCATCACCACCCCCTTCACCACGGTTGAGGGATTGGAAGAGGCTTTCTACACGGTAAAAGAGAATGCGGATGATCTAGGTATTTCGATTGTATTTAATATGCATCCTTCCTGGGCCGAGATTCTGTCCTACTGGATGGGCTGCCCCCAGAACAATGCGGTTTGGGATGAAGAGAGCAAATCCATCAAGCTGCGTTTCCGCGACGAGAAGTGGCTGGAGTACTACAAGCTGCTGAACAAGTGGTACCGCGACGGCATCTTGGCTCCCGATTACCTGGGCGTGCGTCCCGAGGATTTCTTCTCCCGCAACGAGTCCCAGCAGGTCTTTGCCTGGAGCTACAACTGGGGCATCCCTGGCGATACCAACCAGAAATGGCGTGATAATGGGATCGGTGGAAAGATAGAAGATCTGAGCAAGCCTGTAGCTGATTTGATTGTGGGCGGTCTGACCTATAAAGGTGTTGACGGCCTGCAGGAAGTCTCCTATGACTACGGCACCGGTTGGTCCAGCTGCTTCATCTCCTCGAACTGTGAGAATCCCGGCCGCGCGATCTGCTACATGGAGTTCCTGAAGAGCCCGCAGGGCGATCAGCTGACCCAATTCGGTATTGAGGGTGTCCATTATACCTTAGTGGATGGCGTGCCGAAGCAGACTGAAGAGTTCCTAGCTCGCCCGGATGAGGAACGTGAACAAACTTATACCGGCATCGGCCCATGGTATTTCCAGGGTTCTGATCGTTCCGAAGGTTTGAATGCGACCGCGCAGGTTGTGAATGCAGTGGACGAATGGTCCAAGTATGAAGCTGAGCAGCGTCTAGCTGATCGGAAAATCAAGAAGGCTGCCTGCTACAACGACAAGAACCCGGCCATGAGCTTCGCCCGCGTGGAGAGCGACGATGATGAGATGCCCATGTACACGAAGATCACCGACGAATGGACCAAGGCTGTGGCCGCGATGGTAACCGCCGAGTCGGAAGCCGCCTGCGAGCAGGCTTGGAACGACTTCCAGGCGTACATGACCGCCAACGGCTTGGAGGCGGTGGAAGCCAAGATGACGGAGCGCTATGTGGAGAACCTCAAGCGCTACCAGGAAGCCGGTTACTTCACCGACATCGTAACCGAATAAAAACGCGGATCGCTTTTTAAGCTGATTCCAAGCGAAGCCCCTGCGCATCGTCCCTGCGCGGGGGCTTTTTTATCGTCTCTGCTGCCGGGCATGAAGGCGGATCATGATTTTTAGCGGATTTGTACGTTGACGATCGGCGCCGAAGGGCGTTATGGTTAGAAAGAGCAAATTTGAACAAAATGGGGGAATTCCTGTGGAACTTCTGGTGCTGATTCTAAACAAGGTGGAGTGCTTGGGCGAGATCCTGGCGCATATGATGGAGGCCGGGATTAGCGGGGCTACAATCGTCGATTCGCAGGGCATGCTGACGGTGCTGGGCAAGGACGATGTGGAAGCGCCGCCGATCTTTGGCTCGCTGCGCCAGTTTTTAAATCCGGAAAGAGAGTCCAGTAAAATGGTGCTGGTCGTATTAAACCAGCAGCAGGTAGCCAGCGTGCGGGCCATTGTAGGCCAGGTAGTCGGAAGCCTGGGCCAGCCGAATACCGGTATTCTCTTTACCATGCCGTTAAGCTATGTGGAAGGGGTGACGGTTAAGTAGCCATGAAGATTCTGCTGTCCTTGGCTGCGGCTATGGCTGTGGGTTTGGCCATGACCCGCGTGGTGAAAAAAATACATCTTCCCAATGTGACCGGCTATCTGATCGCCGGTCTTCTTGTGGGCCCCTACTGCCTTAACTGGGTGGGATCCGACTCCTTTGAATCGCTGTCCATCATTACCTCGGTGGCCCTGGGGTTCATCGCGTTTTCCATTGGCGGCGAGTTCAAGCTGTCCCATATCCGGCAGATTGGAAGCCGGGCCATTGTCATTACCTGCTTTGAGGCGCTGACGGCAGTGGTGCTGGTGGGTGCAGCGCTGATCCTTTTCCGGTTCCCGCTGCCCTTAGCCCTCACGCTGGCAGCCATTGCCGCGGCCACCGCACCGGCGGCGACCCTTATGGTGGTGCGGCAGTATAAAGCAAAGGGCCCGGTGACATCCACGCTGCTTCCTGTGGTGGCGATGGATGACGCCGTCTGCCTCATGGCCTATGCGATCTGCTCGGCCATTGCCCGCACGCTGGTGGCCGGGCAGGGAATGACTGTGTGGTCCATGTTCCTTCAACCGGTATTGGAGATCGTCGAGTCGTTGGCGGTGGGCTTTGCCATTGGTTTTGTGCTCACCGTATGCCTGCGTTTTTTCAAATCCCGAGCTAACCGGCTGTCGCTTATGGTGGCCAGCGTGTTTCTGGGCACCGCCTTAGCAGACCTTTGGGGCTTGAGCAGCTTGCTGGTATGCATGATGATCGGCGCGGCTATGGTTAACTTGTCCGCCGAGGCGGAAGCGGTGATGGAGGGCTGCGACCGCTGGACGCCTCCGCTCTTTATGATCTTTTTTGTCATATCCGGCGCGGAGCTGGATCTGGGCGTGGTGCCCTCGGTGGGCCTGCTGGGCGTGCTCTATCTGGTGTTCCGCTCGCTGGGCAAGTATATGGGCGCCTATATCGGCTCGGCCCTGACCCATGCAGCGCCCGCGGTGCGCAAGTACCTGGGCGTTACGCTGCTACCGCAGGCCGGCGTAGCGATCGGCATGGCCCAGTTGGCCATGACGGAGCTGCCAGAGTATGGGCCGTCGATTCGCGCAGTGATTCTCTGCGGGACTTTGATCTATGAGCTGGTGGGGCCGGTGCTCACCAAGATTTTCTTGACCAAGGCAGGAGAGATTCCCCAAAAGGAGGGAGCCCCGAAGTTTGCCGGGAAAAATGCGTGACAAACGCCCGGGGATACGGTACAATATGCATGGGAAGAAAAATGCTTTTTAGGGGGAGAAGACGATGAGCTATTGTCCGCAATGTGGTGCCCAGGTGGAAGAGAACGCGCGCTTTTGCCCGGGATGTGGGGCGAAGTTGGACGGCGGAGCCAATCCCAATGCGCAGGAGGCCTATCCGGCCTATCATGCTGCACCCAGCGCTGGCCAGGAGGAAGCCGGAGCCGGCTGGAAGGTGCTGAGCTTCTTTATCCCGCTGGTGGGCCTTATCTTATTCCTTGTGTGGAATAATGAATCGCCCCGTAAGGCTAAGGCCTGCGGCAAGTGGGCGCTGATTGGCTTTATTACAGGCATTGTAATCAGCGTGCTGGCTTATTGCGCCAGCTTCAGCCTGCTGATGGGCGTATACGGAAGCATTTATTAAAGCGGGCTTCTTTGAGCCGGAGAAATCCGGATTTTTCTTTTGCGCTGGAATCATGGGCAAAGCGGCTTAGGTCTGCTATACTAAAGATATCCTAAAAGGAGGTGGGCGCATGCGGATTCTATTGATCGACATTGATACCCTACGGCCTGATCATATGGGATGCTATGGCTATGGACGGAACACGACGCCGAACCTGGACGAGGTGGCTAGGGAAGGGGTGCGCTTTGAGAACTATTACTGCTCGGACGCACCCTGTCTGCCCTCCCGGGCCGCGCTGATTAGCGGCATGTTCGGCATACGCAATGGGGCCGTAGGCCATGGCGGCACGGCGGCCGACCGTCGGCTGACCGGCGCAGACCGTGATTTTCAGGACGAGGCGGATCTGCAGAACCTCACGCATGTTTTCCGGAGAGCGGGGCTGCATACCGTCTCTTTCAGCACCTTTGCCGAACGGCACAGCTCCTATTGGTTCCAGGCCGGCTTCCATGAGGTGTACAACGTGGGAAAATGCGGCAATGAATGCGCCGACGAGGTAGTTCCCATGGCGCTGGATTGGTTGGAACGCAACCGCAACCGGTCAGACTGGTATATGCACCTGCACCTCTGGGATCCGCACACGCCCTATCGAGCGCCGCTGGACTTTGGTGATCCCTTTGCGCAGGATCCGTTGCCAGACTGGATCACCCCGGAGGTGTTACAGGCCCATATTCATCATACGGGTCCTCATAGCATCAGCGAAATCAATATGTTTACCGATCAAGAAAATCCGGCTTTTCCCCGGCATCCGGGCAGCGCTCACGATATGCAGGGCCTGCGCAGGGTGATCGACGGCTATGATACCGGCATCGCCTATGCAGACGCGCAGTTGGGCCGCGTTTTTGCGCTGCTGCGGGCGCAGGGGATTTATGACGAGGTGAATATCATCGTTACCTCGGATCACGGGGAGAACTTAGGCGAGCTTGGGCTATACAGCGAACACGCTACGGCCGATCATCCTACTTGCCACATCCCCATGATCGTAAAATGGCAAGGCGCCCAGCGGGGCGCGGTGGATCGGGCGCTCCATTACAGCCTAGATTTATGCCCAACGGTAGCCGAGCTGCTGCAGGTAGAAAAGTGCGACCGCTGGGACGGCGTCAGCTATGCGCCGTCGCTGATGGGGGAATCCTCAGCCGGGCGTCCCTACTTGGTGCTTTCCCAAATGGCCCACGTATGCCAGCGCTCGGTGCGCTTCGGCGACTGGCTTTATATGCGCACCTATCATGACGGCTTCCACCTTTTCCCCAAGGAAATGCTTTACAACTTGGCAGAGGATCCCCATGAGCAGCACGATTTGGCGGCGGATATGCCCGAGATTTGCGACCATGCGGTTCGGCTTTATCTTCAGTGGCATGACGAGGCGATGCTGCGTAACCCCGACGGTGGGGATCCCCTGTGGTCCGTGATGAACGAAGGCGGTCCCTATCACATCTGGAATGCCTTTGATACATATCTGGACCGGCTGGAGCACACCGGACGGGCCGACGGGGCGGCGATGCTGCGGGAAAAATACGGACGCTCGCCCTACAACGGGGAAAAGCGCCGGTAACGGACCGGGATATGGAGAAATCGGCGCCTTGGACAAAATGCCCGGATAATCGGATTTATTTGGGAAATATTCAATGGTGAAAGCAGAAACGTTCGGATAATAATGCGAACATTCTGCTAATTCGTGGGGCGATTGTTATTTGTAAGGCTTGCCCTCCCCGTAAGGGTTTGGTAAAATAAGTCCATATTGACGAAGGGGGATTTCAGTTTGAAAAAAGTCGGCATTGTTATGGGCAGCCAATCGGATATGCCCATTGTGGAAAAGGCGATTCAGCGCCTGAAGGAGTTCGGTGTGCCGGTCCAGGTGCGGGTGCTGTCGGCCCATCGCACGCCGGAGCAGACGGCAGCCTTTGCACGCGGCGCGCGGGAGGCGGGTTTTGGCGTGCTGATTGCCGCCGCGGGCAAGGCGGCGGCCCTGCCGGGTGCGGTGGCGGCCTGCACCACGCTGCCCGTTATCGGCCTGCCGATCCAAGGATCCTTCATGGATGGCTTGAATTCGCTCCTTTCCATGGTGCAGATGCCATCCGGCATCCCGGTGGCCACGGTGGCCGTGAACGGCAGCGACAACGCTGCCCTGCTTGCGATTTCTATCCTCTCGGTGGAGGATCAATATTTGGCTGAAAAGCTTGACAAGTACCGGGAAAAGATGGCCCAGGATGTGCTGGAAGCCGACCGGCGGATGAAGGAGGAACTGTAACGATGGCAGTAGAGAGAGAACAGCTTTACGAGGGCAAGGCCAAAAAGGTATTTGCCACGGACGATCCCAAATTGGTGATTGTGGACTATAAGGACGACGCGACCGCCCTCAATGGCCTCAAACGGGGCACCATCCTGGGCAAGGGCGTAGTGAATAACCGTATGAGTAACCATATGTTCCGGCTGCTGGAGAAGGCGGGCGTCCCCACCCACTATGTGGAGGAGCTGTCCGACCGCCGCACCCTGGTGAAGAAGGTTTCCATCGTGCCGGTGGAGGTCATTGTGCGCAACATTGCCGCCGGCTCTTTGGCCAAGCGCTTAGGCCTGGAGGAGGGTACGGAGCTAAAAAGCACGGTACTGGAATATTGCTATAAGGACGATGCGCTGGGCGACCCCATGATCAACGATTATCACATCGCCGCCATTGGGATTGCGACCAAGGAGGAGATGGATACCATTGCCCGCTACGCGCTGAAGGTGAACGAAGTGCTGCAGGATATCCTGCGCGGCTGCAACGTGATCCTTGTAGATTTTAAGCTGGAATTCGGCCGGTTCGACGGGCAGATTATTCTGGCGGATGAGATTTCCCCGGATACCTGCCGCTTCTGGGATGCGACCACCCATGAGAAGCTGGATAAGGATCGCTTCCGCCGGGATATGGGCGGCGCAGAGGATGCTTACCAGGAGATGATGCGGCGGCTGATGGGAGAAAAGGCATGACCTATGGGCAGCCGCCCTTTGAGCTGATGAAGCCCCGCGGCGACCGAATGCCGGAGGAGTGCGGTGTAATCGCCGCCTTTGACCCGACGGGCAAGCCGGTGAACGATCTTTTATACTATGGCTTGTATGCCTTGCAGCACCGCGGGCAGGAATCGGCGGGTATTGCGGTATCCGATGGCAAGGCCATCCATTACCACAAGGATAAGGGACTGGTGACCGAATGCTTTGACCGCGAGGACTGGGTAGAGCAGATGGGCGAAGGCCATTTAGGCATCGGCCATGTGCGCTATTCCACTGCCGGGGATAAGCGGGTGGTCAATGCTCAGCCCCTTGTGGTGCATTATAAAGGCGGCGAGCTGGCGCTGGCGCATAATGGGAATCTTGTGAATGCGGAGAAGATTCGTTCCAGCCTCGAGCAGTTGGGCGTAATCCATCAGACCGATGTGGATACGGAAGTGATCGCCAACCTGATTGCCCGGCGGGGCGACATGCCCCTGGTTAAGGCCATCGAGGCCACCAGCCGGGATATCCGCGGCTCCTATGCCCTGGTGGTGCTGGTGGCGGACCGGATCATTGCCATGCGCGATCCGCTGGGCATCCGGCCGCTGGCACTGGGGCGGGTGGACGGCGCCTATGTGATTGCATCGGAGAGCTGTGCCTTTGACTGCATGGGCGGTGAAATGATCCGCGACCTGCACCCGGGCGAGATCTTGACGATCGATCGGGACGGCCTGCACTCGGTTCGGACACAAGTGCCGCTGCACAGCGATCTATGCATCTTTGAATTCGTCTATTTTGCCCGGCCGGACACGCAGATGGACGGAATCAGCGTATATGCTGCCCGGGAGGCGGCTGGGCGACGCCTGGCCATGGCATATCCGGTAGAGGCTGACCTTGTCATCGGCGTACCGGATTCAGCCCTTCCGGCAGCCATCGGATACGCCAAGGAATCGGGCATTCCTTACGGTGAGGGCCTGGCAAAGAACCGCTATGTGGGCCGCACCTTTATCCAGCCGAAACAAAGCATGCGGGAGGAAAGCGTTAAAATTAAGCTGAACGCTTTGCGCAGAAACGTACAGGGCAAGCGGGTTGTCATGGTGGATGATTCCATTGTGCGAGGGACAACCTCCCGCAAAATCGTGGAAATGCTGCGCTCGGCAGGGGCGCGTGAGGTGCATATGCGCATCTCGTCGCCGCCGGTGACCCATCCATGCTTCTTTGGCATTGATATCGCCGAGAGCTCCCAACTTATTGGCGCAAGCCACGATGTGGAGGGGATCCGCGCGGCCATTGGGGCCGATTCACTGGCCTATCTGAGCCTGCGGGATCTGATGCGTACGGTGGAGGGCTCGGGCTGCGGCTTCTGCCATGGCTGCTTTGATGGGCGCTATCCCATGGATGTTGAGCAGGCGCGGCAATATTGCCCCTTGACTTCACAAGAAGGAGAATCGATATGATTGACTACAAAGCTGCCGGTGTTGACGTAGAAGCCGGTTATGCGGCGGTAAAACTGATGAAGGAGCATACCCGGTCAACCTTCAGCGACCGGGTGCTGGGCGACCTGGGCTCCTTTGGCGGCTTCTTTTCGGTAGCCGGCCTGGGCGGGCAGGACCCGGTGATGGTGGCCGGCACCGACGGCGTGGGCACCAAGCTGAAACTGGCCTTTGTGATGGATATTCACGATACGGTGGGTATCGATTGCGTGGCGATGTGCGTGAACGACATTGTTTGCCAGGGCGCAGCGCCGCTGATCTTCTTGGACTACCTGGCTACAGGAAAGCTGGTGCCCGAGAAGGCGGCGCAGATCGTGAAGGGCGTGGCCGACGGCTGCCGCCAAGCGGGGTGCGCCCTTATCGGCGGGGAAACCGCCGAGATGCCCGGTTTCTATCCCGAAGGGGAGTATGACCTGGCTGGTTTTGCCGTGGGCCTGGTGGACCGGCCGAAAATTGTGGATGGCCGCGGAATTCAGCCGGGGGACGCGCTGGTAGGCCTTTCCTCCACCGGCGTGCATAGCAACGGCTTTTCCCTGGTGCGCCGCCTGGTGGGCGAGGACTATGCCAAGCTCTCAGCCCACAGCGACGAGCTGGGCGGCAGCCTGGGTGAAGCGCTGCTGACGCCCACGAGGATCTATGTGAAGACTGTGCTGGAGCTGCTCAAGCAGCATTCCATTAAAGGCATGGCCCATATTACCGGCGGCGGATTTATTGAGAATATCCCCCGCATGCTGCCGGAGGGCTGCAGCGCCGCCATACAGTTGGGATCCTGGGATATGCCGCCGGTATTCCCCATGCTGACCAGCCTGGGCGGGCTGGATACCCGTTCGGCCTATAATACTTTCAACATGGGCATCGGCATGGTGCTGGCGGTGCCGGCGCAGGAGGCGGACGCGGTGGCAGCTGCGGCCAGGGATTTGGGCCAGCCAGCCTTTGTCATCGGCGAGGTTGTTGAAGGCGGCCGGGAGGTTGAGCTGCGATGAAGCGCATCGCGGTGCTGGCTTCCGGCGGCGGAACCAATCTGCAGGCGGTGATGGATGCCTGCAGCCGGGGCGAAATCGACGGTCAGGTGGCGCTGGTTGTGGTAAATCGCAAGGCCGCTTATGCCCGCGAACGGGCGAAGGCAGCCGGAATCAAAACCCGCTACCTGAACAAGACGCAATTTGAGTCGCCCGAAGCGATGGACCGCGCCATGCTGGCGCTGTTTCAGCAGGAGGCCATCGATGTGGTGGTGCTTGCCGGATACCTTTCCATCTTGGGGCATGAAACCATTTCTGCTTATGAGAACCGCATTTTAAACACGCACCCTGCCCTGATTCCGTCCTTTTGCGGCATGGGGTACTGGGGCCATCATGTTCATCAGGCGGTGCTGGATTATGGGGCAAAGGTCTCCGGCTGCACCGTTCACCTTGTCAATGAAGAGACCGACGGCGGGCCCATTGTGCTACAAGAAGCTGTCCCTGTCATGGATGATGACACGGCCGATACCCTGGCCGCCCGCATCCTGCCGGTAGAGCATAAGCTGCTGCCCCGGGCTGTAGGCTATCTGTGCGCCGGACGCCTGAAGGTTGAGGGGCGCAAAGTGACAATCAAAGGAGAATAGCATGAAACGCGCATTGATTTCTGTTTCGGATAAAACCGGTATCGTGGAACTTGCAAAGGAAATTTCCGCTCTGGGCTATGAGATCCTTTCCACCGGCGGCACGGCGAAAACCCTGGAGAACGCCGGCGTGGCCGTGACCTCGGTCAGCGATGTGACCGGTTTCCCCGAGTGCCTGGACGGCCGGGTGAAGACGCTGCATCCAGCCATCCATGGCGGCTTGCTGGCCATGCGAAGCAATCCGGAGCATATGCGGCAGATTAAGGAGCTGGGAATTGAACCCATTGACCTTGTGGTGATTAACCTGTATCCTTTCCGCCAGACGATTGCCAAGCCGGGCGTAACCCGAGAGGAAGCCATTGAAAATATCGATATTGGCGGCCCCACGATGATCCGTGCCGCGGCGAAGAACTGGCAGGATGTGGTGGTGATGGTGGATCCTGCCGACTATGAGGACGTGCTGGCGCAGCTGAAGACCAACGGCGCGGTGGATGAGGCCACCCATCTGCGGCTGGCCTATAAGGTATTCGAGCACACCGCCAGCTATGACGCCCTGGTAGCCGACTATCTGCGCAAGCAGGTAGGGATCGGATTCCCCGACACGCTGACCATGACCTTTGAAAAGCAGCAGGAGCTGCGCTATGGCGAAAATCCCCATCAGAACGCCCGCTTCTACCGGGAGCTGGGCGACGTATCGGGAACCTTGGCTGCGGCTGAGCAGCTGCACGGCAAGGAGCTCTCCTACAACAACATCGGCGATACCAACGGCGCCCTGGATGTGCTGCGGGAGTTCACCGACAAGCCCTGCGTGGTGGGGGTGAAGCATGCCAATCCCTGCGGCGTGGGTGTTGCCGATACGCTGGAAGCGGCTTGGGATAAGGCCTATGAAGCCGACCCGGTGTCCATCTTCGGCGGTATTGTAGTAACCAACCAGGTGATGGACGTGCCCACCGCCCAGAAGATCGCCAAGATCTTCATCGAAATCGTAGTAGCGCCGGACTATGAGCCTGAAGCGCTGAAGATTCTCTCCAAAAAGAAAAACATTCGCCTGTTGAAGCTGCCCACCATCTCCCAGCCCCTGCCGAAGGATGCCTGGGACATGAAACGGGTGGCCGGCGGCCTGCTGGTGCAGGAGCGGGACGATCAGCTCCTGGGTGACGAGCTCAAGGTGGTCACCGACCGCGCCCCCACGGAGAAGGAGATGGAGGACGCCATCTTTGCTTGGAAAATCGTCAAGCACACCAAGTCCAACGGCATTGCCGTGGCGAAGGACGGACAGTCCCTGGGCATTGGGCCCGGCCAGGTGAACCGCATTTGGGCGACCGAGCAGGCACTGGAACGTTCGGGTGACAAGGTAAAGGGTGCGGCTATGGCATCCGACGCGTTCTTCCCCTTTGATGACTGCGCCAAGGCGGCCATTGCAGCGGGCATTACCTGCATCATCCAGCCCGGCGGATCCGTGCGGGATGAGGACTCCATCAAGGCCTGCAACGAGGCGGGCATTGCGATGGTCTTTACCGGTATGCGCCACTTCAAGCATTCCTAGGGGGCGGACATGAAGGTATTGATAATCGGCGGCGGCGGCCGCGAGCATGCCGTAGCCTCCAAACTTGCGCAATCGCCCCTGGTGGACAAGCTCTATGCCGCGCCAGGCAACGGCGGCATTGCCCAATTGGCTCAATGCGTGGATATTAAGGCCACTGACGTGGCGGCCATGGTGGATTTTGCCCGGCGGGAGGGCATCGACTTTGTATGTGTAACGCCGGACGATCCGCTGGCAGCGGGTATGGTGGACGCCATGGAGGCTGCAGGGATCGCCGCCTTCGGCCCCAGCCAGGCCGCGGCGCAGATCGAGGCTAGCAAGGTCTTTTGTAAGGACCTGATGCGTAAATATCACATCCCCACCGCCGAATATGCCGTGTTCAGCGAGGCGGAACCAGCACGCGCTTATATCCGGGAAAAGGGCGCGCCGATCGTGGTCAAGGCCGATGGGCTGGCTTTGGGGAAGGGGGTTTTTGTGGCCTCCACCCTGGAGGAGGCGCTGGAGGCGGTGGACGCCATCATGGTGGAGGGGCGCTTTGGCGCAGCCGGCGCCCGGGTGCTGGTGGAGGAATGCCTCCAGGGCCCAGAGGTATCCATGATGTGCTTTACCGATGGCAAAACCATCGTGCCGATGGTCCCCAGCCAGGATCATAAGCGGGCCTATGATCACGACGAAGGCCCCAATACCGGCGGTATGGGCGTCATTGCGCCCACGCCGAATATGACCGAGCAGCTGGCGGGCGAGGTAATGGAGACGATCTTGCTGCCCACCGTGCAGGCCATGGAGGCTGAGGGAAGGCCCTTTAAGGGCGTGCTCTATGCGGGCCTGATGCTGACGGAAAAGGGCCCGAAGGTACTCGAGTATAACGCGCGCTTCGGCGACCCGGAAACGCAGGCGGTGCTCCCGCTGCTGGAGGGCGATTTGATGGAAATCTTTATGGCTGTACGCGAAGGACGATTGGATCAGTGCCCAATCCGCTGGAAGAAAGGCGCCTCGGCCTTGATCGTCATGGCGGCCGGCGGATATCCGGGCAGCTATGAAAAGGGTAACCCCATCACCGGACTGGACACAGTGCGGCAGGCTAAAGTGTACCACGCGGGTACGGCGCTGCAGGATGGCCAGATTGTGACCAATGGCGGCCGGGTGCTGGGCGTATCGGCCCAGGGCGATACCCTGGATGCAGCGCTGGACACGGCTTACGCAGCCGTATCGCAAATTCATTTTAAGGACGCCTTCTACCGCCGGGATATCGGCGCGAAGGTGAAGGGGGGTAAATCATGAGCCAGGTTCGGCGGCTTTATGTAGAGAAAAAACCGGGCTTTGACGGCGAGGCTCAGGCATTGTGCAAGGACCTGCGCCACCAGCTGGGCTTAAAGGGCTTGACCGCCGTGCGGATCCTGGTGCGCTATGACGTGGCAGGCATGGCGGATGACGACTATGCGAAAGCCTGCGTCTCCATCTTTTCCGAGCCGATGGTGGACCGGATTTTCTATGAGGATCTGCCCGAGGGCATGGGCCAGGCTTTTGCCCGGGAATATCTGCCCGGCCAGTATGATCAGCGAGCCGACTCTGCCGCCCAGTGCGTGCAGCTCTTGACCCAAGGCGCACGTCCCCAGGTGCGGGTAGCCACCGTATACGGCCTGATCGGTGAGCTCACCGGCGAGCAGCTGGAGGCGGTCAAGGGATATCTGATCAATCCGGTGGATTCCTGCCAAGGCCCCATGGATAAGTTCGATACGCTAGATATGGTGCTGGACGCCCCGGAGGACGTGAAGGTGATGGAGGGCTTTACCAAGCTCTCCCGCCAGGAGATGGCCAAGCTTCGGGAGGAAATGGGCCTGGCCATGTCGCTGGACGACGCGCTGTTTGTAGCGGCGTATTTTGCCGGCCAGGGCCGCGATCCTTTCCTGACGGAGATCCGGGTGATCGATACCTACTGGAGCGACCACTGCCGGCATACGACCTTCTTGACCCGCCTGGAGGATGTGGATTTTGAGGATTCCCCGTATTTGCACCGCGTCAAAGGCGTATGGCAGAGCTACAACCAAGCCCGCGAGGCGCTGTATGCCGGGCGCATGGACGAGAAATACCTGTGCCTGATGGATTTGGCTACCATTGGGGCCAAGGTGCTTAAGCGGCGGGGGCTGCTGGACGATCTGGACGAGTCCGAGGAGATCAACGCTTGTTCGATCCGCTGTGAGATTGAGGTGGATGGGAAAAAAGAGCCCTGGCTCATCATGTTCAAAAATGAGACCCATAACCATCCCACCGAAATCGAGCCTTTCGGCGGCGCGGCCACCTGCCTGGGCGGCGCGATTCGCGATCCGCTTTCGGGCCGCAGCTATGTGTACCAAGCTATGCGCGTCACCGGCAGCGCCGACCCCCGGGCGCACCTAAAGGATACGCTGCCGGGCAAGCTGCCCCAGCGCAAGATCACCCAGGGTGCGGCGGCGGGCTATAGCTCCTACGGAAACCAGATCGGCCTGGCTACCGGGCAGGTTGTGGAGATCTATCATCCCGGTTACGCAGCCAAGCGCCTGGAGATCGGCGCGGTAGTGGGCGCCGCCCCAGCGGGCAATGTGGTGCGGGAGACGCCTGCGCCCGGCGACGTGGTGGTGCTCCTGGGCGGGCGAACCGGCCGTGACGGCTGCGGCGGGGCGACGGGTTCATCGAAAGCGCATACCGCTTCTTCTATTGATACCTGCGGCGCAGAAGTGCAAAAGGGTAATCCGCTGACCGAGCGCAAGCTTCAGCGGCTCTTCCGCAATCCCGAGGCTTCACGGCGCATTAAGCGCTGCAACGACTTTGGCGCGGGCGGCGTGTGCGTTGCAGTGGGCGAGCTGGCGCCTGGGTTGGATATCGACCTGGATAAGGTGCCCCGCAAATACGAAGGCCTGGACGGCACGGAGCTTGCCATATCCGAATCGCAGGAGCGTATGGCTGTGGTGCTGGATCCCAAGGATGTTGAAGCCTTCATGCAGCTGGCGGCTCAAGAAAATTTGGAGGCCACGGTGGTGGCGACGGTCACCGACCGCGCACGGATGCGCATGACCTGGCGGGGCAAAGTGTTGGTAGATCTGGAGCGTGCGTTCCTGGATACCAACGGCGTTACCCAAGTGGCCAGTGCCCGGGTGACCGCGCCCAAGGGAGACTACTTTAGCGTAAAGCCGGTGGCCGATGTGCGGGCCAAGTGGCTGGAGACGCTTGGAAGCCTCAACGGCTCCTCTCAGCGGGGGCTGGCCGAGCGTTTTGACGCCTCCATCGGCGCAGGCACCGTACTGATGCCCTTTGCCGGAAAGTACCAGCATACCCCCACCCAGGCGATGGCGGCCAAGCTGCCGGTGCTGAAGGGCCAGACGACGGCGGGTACGCTGATGACCTTCGGTTTCGATCCCTATCTGTCCAGCTGGAGCCCATTCCATGGCGCGGTGTACGCGGTGGTGGAGTCCATGGCTCGGATCGCCTGCGCCGGCGGCGACGTGCACCGCGTGCGGCTGACTTTCCAGGAATATTTTGAGCGGCTAAACCAAGCGCCGGAGCGCTGGGGTAAGCCGCTGGCTGCCCTGCTGGGCGCTTACTATGCCCAGGATAAGCTGGGCGCGCCGTCCATCGGCGGCAAGGATTCCATGAGCGGCAGCTTTGAGGATATGGATGTGCCGCCCACGTTGGTCTCCTTTGCGCTGGCTCCGGCGGATATGACGAACGTGATCTCCGGCGAGCTGAAGGCGGCGGGCGACCGGCTCGTGATGCTGCGGCTGCCTCGGGATGAAGAGGAGCTGCCAGACTTCGACCGGTTCCTGGCCAATTGCGAAGCGCTGACCCAAGCGATCGCTGAGGGGCGTGTCGTGGCGGCCCATACCGTAGCGGCCGGCGGGCTGGCGGAAACCGTGGCCCGGATGGCCTTCGGCAATATGCTAGGCGCGAAGCTGGACGTATCCGCTGATGAGCTGTTTGCTTACCAGCCCGGCTGCATTGTGGCGGAGCTGAAGGCGGGCGCGGAGCTGGAAGGCGCCGAGATCATCGGTAGGGTAACGGAGGAACGCGTCCTGGAGGCGGCCGGTGTGCGCCTTGAGCTGCAGGAAGCGCTGGAGACTTTTGAAGGCGTCTTTGAAGGGGTGTTCCCCATCCGCAAGGGAGAGGAACAGGAAACGATTGAAAGCCGCCTATACACCGGGCGTAACGGACGGCGGCCGGCAACAAAGATCGCCAGACCGCGGGTGCTGATTCCGGTATTCCCCGGTACCAACTGCGAATATGACACTGTGCGCGCCTTTGAACGGGCGGGGGCTCAGTGCCAGGTGGTCGTGGTGCGCAATACGGCGCCCAGCGATATTCCCGAAACGGTGGAAGCGCTGGAGGCTGCAGTGCGCCAGGCCCAGATTGTCATGCTGCCCGGCGGATTCTCGGGAGGCGACGAGCCTGACGGTTCCGGCAAGTTTATCGCCACCACCTTGCGCAATCCCCGGATTATGGACGCAATTCACGAGCTGCTGAATGTCCGCGACGGATTGATGCTGGGCATCTGCAACGGCTTCCAGGCGCTTATCAAGCTGGGGCTTGTGCCTTATGGCCGCATTCAGGATATGACGGACAGCGCTCCCACGCTGACTTTCAATAAAATTGGCCGGCATCAAAGCCGGATCGTACGCACCAAAGTGGTTTCAACATTATCGCCCTGGATGGCTGGGGTGGATGCGGGCGACGTGATTTCTGTGGCCATTTCCCATGGCGAAGGTCGCTTTGTCTGCAGCGAGGATGAATTCAAGACGCTGTTGGAAAACGGACAGATCGCTACCCAGTATGTGGATGAGAAGGGTGATCCAACCTGGAACATTGACTTTAACCCCAACGGTTCCTTCCATGCGGTGGAGGGCATTACTTCGCCCGACGGACGGGTGCTGGGCAAAATGGGGCATAACGAGCGATCCACCTACCTGGCCTACAAGAACGTACCGGGCAATTATGACAGCCAAATTTTTGAAAGCGGCGTGAAGTATTTCCTATAAACTCCATAAAGCGCCCTTGGGCGCAGCGAAAAATGAAAAAGGCATGGCAAAAGCCATGCCTTTTTCATTTCTCCGTGGACGATGGAATCAGGCAAAGAAAAAGCGCGGCGTACCCCGAAAGCAAAAGGGCGCGCCGCGCTTTCAGCTAAGATGGCAATCAGGTATGCGAAGCAGCGAGCTGGGCGAGAAAATCGGGAAGGCGGCCGCGGATGGGCGAGAGATAGCATACCAGACTGGCAGATTCATCGTCTACCTTTTCCTCATAGTAGGATAGGGGACGCAGCGGGTTTTCCGGAATATCCTCGCTGATTACCCGCAGCTGATAGCCGTCGTCCAGGCCCGCCGTTTCCAGCAGGGAGTAATCGTTCTGGCAGACGCTGGCCGCCAACGCCTGCGCAATTTGGTCGGGATCGGTAACAACGCCGACCGCCTCGCCGTTGTGCGTAACCTCGATGGCCTTGACATACTGCGCCAGCCCCTCATCGGTCAGGGGTTGGTATAGGCCGGCATCTTCCAATAGCGCCAAGCTTCGGGTATAGCTGCCATAGACCGGCAGGTGATAAAAGCTGGAGGCCATATCGCTGGAGCGCAGGACGATATGGGTATAAACCGGTTCATCCAGCGGAATGCCGCCTTCGCTAAGATCCTGACGGTAGGCAGCCAGCAGCGCTTCGCCAGAGGCAGGAGATAAAGGGCGGGTTTCGGAGCAGGAGGACTGCTCGACCGACCAGGAATAGTCTGACGGTTGCAGCGAGGAATCGAGAATGATGTGATGCGAGAGGTATTCCGGCGCCTGCAGCAGCCGGGCCAGCGGATCTTCCACCGCTGAGAAGGGAACGGAGCGGTACTTGCGGGTAAAGGGCAATCCGAGCCGGGGATAATAGGTCACCTCGATGGTAAGAAAGCGCCGGTCTTCTGCCGCTGTATCGGCGGATTCTGCTTCAGCCCGCATGCGCTGAAGCTGCTCAGCCTTACCCTGCTGGGCTTGCGCCACCAGCCGGGTGACAAGCTCGATATTCTCCGGCTGCGTAAGGGCCGGCGAGGAGGCCTGCTCCATCCCAGGACAGTTTACGTCGATCGCAATCCGGGTAAGTGAATCCGCAGCCGGCAGATAGTTGTCATAGCCAAAGCACCCGGTCACCATGATAATCACAATGGCCGCGCATACGGCCAAGGCGGCAGAAAGGCTCCTTAGCCCCCGGAATGCGGCGCGGGAGGAATGGAAGATCTGCACCTGGCAGAGCATGTTCCACAGCGCTACACCCAGCACAGTGCCTACCGCCAGCAGAATATAATCGTCATAGCCGGTAAGCAGGGCAAAGACCTGCCCCAGAAAGATGCCCGCCAGCACCGCGCCGGATAGCCGGAGGAAGGATCCCACACACCGGTAAGCGACAGCCTGCCCGGCCCGCTCCAGCGGCCGTTGATGGTAAAGCAGATAACAGGCGGCGATGATGCACAGCGTAAGTATGACGCAGTAAAAAAGCCAGCCGCTGTCGGGATAACGCGTAAGATAGGCGCTGATTTCAAAATAATGGGTCAAGGGAGAGAGATCCATGAGGAGATTTTCGAGGGGACCTGGCGCATAGCTATCGAGATACCGGGTCATCAGCACTTGCACGGCTAGGCTAATCAGCAGAGGGAAAAGCAGGATATAGAGGGTAACTTCAGCTTGGGCGAAGAGGGTGCCCGTTAGCTGGGCTGCCAGAGCGGAAACGGCCAGCAGGCATAGATATCCCAGCAGGATATAGCCGAAGCTGGCCATAAGCTGCAGCCAGGGAACCAGAGAAAGACCGCCATACAGCGCTACGACGATGAGGCTGAGCATAACGTTGACCAGGTAGGGGATCACCAGGGTCAGTACGCCCGTCAGCAGCCGGTGGGTAAGCAGCAGCGAGCGGGAGACCGGCTGAGCATGGTAAAAATTCACCTGCCTGGGCTGATGCAGGTAGGCAAAAAGCGTGAGCCCGCCGGCAAAGCCCATGATCATGGCCAACGCACCGAAAAGATGGGAGAAACGGAAATCGCCGCCATAGAAGCTGCGAACGACCGCCTCCAGCTGATTGGTAGGATCATTGCGCAGCATAACAAGCATAGCCAGCGGCAGTGCGAAGAAGAAAACAATGCCGTTGATGACAGCGAGAAAGCCATAGCGGGACAGCGTATTGACAAAAAGCCGCCCGTTAAACCAGGATGCTTTGGACTTCATATCCGATACCTCCCATCTGGGCAATGAAAATTTCCTCCAGCGTCAGCGGCATAGTTTCCAGAAAGAGGGGCTGGTGGGCGCGGACCGCTTCCAGTACCTTTTCCTGAGGTGCCTTGGCGATAAGCGTGCAGAACCGGCCCTGGGCTTTGAATTCCAGCGGCTGCAAGTGGTCGAACCATTCACGCTGGGGTCGCTCCTGGAAGGCGCACTGCACTTTGTGGATATCATCTTGAATCTGCTCCAGACGCATATTGAGGACAACCTTCCCCTGATGCAGCACACCCACATGGTCGCAGATATCTTCCAGCTCCCGCAGGTTATGGGAAGCGATGATAGGCACGAGCCGCCCTTCGGCAACTGCGGAGGCGATCAGCCCCTTTACCGCCTGGCGCATCACCGGATCCAGGCCGTCGAAGGTTTCGTCGAAGAACACATAGCGCGCTTGCGAAGCAAAAGCGAGAATGATCATGGCCTGCCGCAGCATACCTTTGGAATAAGTGGACAGCTTCCGCGTGGGATCCAGCTGCAGGTTGGACGTGATGCGCAGATATATATCCTGAGAGAAATCCGGATAGAGCGTGCAATAGTACCGGCGCATTTCGTCCAGCGTAGCGCCGTTAAAATAAAATGGATCGTCGGAAATATAAAATAGTCGGGACTTTACCGCGTTTTGTTCAAAGACGGGCGAATCGTCCAGCAGAACTTCGCCTTCATCAGGCTGGTAGATGCCGGCCATAATCCGCAGCAGCGTGGATTTACCGGCGCCGTTGGTGCCGATCAGGCCGAATACGCTGCCGTCGGCAACCTCGAAAGAGACATCTCGGAGCGCCCATAGGCCGTCGAAATTTTTCTTGATATTGCGTAACCGAATCATCCTTCGTCCTCCTTGAAGGCGGCGGCTAGGCCGTCCTGCGCCTGCCTCAACGTAATCCCCAGCGCTTTGAGCTTTAACGCCAGATCAGAAAGCTGCCGGAGCAGCGCCTGCGCCTGTTCAGCCCGCAGCGCTTCGGTATCGGGCCGGATGAAATTCCCTTTGCCCGGTATGGTATAGACGATCCCCTGCTGCTCCAGCGCAGCATAAGCCTTCTGTACTGTATTGGGATTGATCCCCAGGTCGCTGGAAAGCTGGCGGACCGAAGGAAGTGGATCGTCTCCGGATAGCACCCCGGACAGCACCATGGACTTGACGTTCTCAACCAGCTGCTCATAGAAGGGCAGCCGGCTCTTATAATCGATGCTGAACAAATGAGCCCTCCTCCTGTACTAACTGTTCTATATCACATAGTACAGTTAAATAAAGAAAATGTCAAGTGCGCGGCGGCAAAATCCATAGGGGTGCGTAAAGATTTTCCATGGTATGGTGTAGCCGGCTATGCTACACTCACTTTAATTAAAGCATGTAGAAGACAAAACCATAGCAGAAGCGATACAGGCTGGTTCCGATGCGGAAGGAATTGAGACGGCGATCATTCCCGGGCGGCTGTTGCCGGCGGGGATATCCATAGTGGATTCGGATATGGATCCAACGACAAGGAGGACAGGGTAATGGAACGATTTCCCCTCGGATTCTGGAACTATGTGAACGCGGCGGATCAAGACGCGACAGCGGTTGCCGACTGGGACGACTGCGGGATGACCCTAACCATGAGCCCGGGCTATCACGAGGGCGAGAGCGACAGGGAACAGTTTATCGCGCTATTGGATGAAGCCCACCGGCGGAATATCCGTATCATCCTTCGCGACAGCCGCACCGGATGGAAGGGAGCAGCGGCCGACCCCGAAGGCTATCGGGCGCGTTTCCGGGCCGCCTTGCAGGACCTGGGAAGCCATCCGGCGGTATTTGGTTTTCATATTGGCGACGAACCGAACCGGTATACCAAAGATGATGCGGTAACCGCTTTGAGGATTGCCAATGAAGAAGATCCGAACCATATCAGCTTTCTGAATCAGAATCCCTATAACGCCATGATTGAGGCATGGGTAGGAGCCAAGGAGGATTACCGCCAGTTTTTGGTAGATTTTTCCCGGGAGGGCGGCGCGAAGCTGCTGTGTTACGACTGCTATTATCAGATGAACCCCGGAGATGCAGGCGTGGAGCAGTATTTTACCAACCTAAAGGTTTTTTCACAGGCCGCCATGGAGCTGGGCATCCCGCTGTGGACGACGCTGCTGTCGGTGGGGCACTTCCGCTACCGCTGCCCCAGTGAGGACGACCTTCGTTGGCAGCTGTATACG
>CAJFUN010000049.1 GCA_904420205.1 Candidatus Parachristensenella avicola
CCATCCCATGGTGTCCAAGGCAGTGGAGAATGCATATGGCACCACGTTGATGTCGCAGAAATTCCCCGTATTTGTCCTGAACCTGTCCATGCCCTATGAGTGGGTGGATGTAAACGTGCATCCCAACAAGCTGCAGGTGCGCTTTGCCCAGGATCAACAGGTGTTCTATGCTGTGCAGTCCTGTGTGCGGCGGGCGCTGAGCGGCGTAGAACAAAAGCCTACGGTGATGCAGTTTAAGGCGCCGGTCATGCTGCCTGAGCCAGAGCAGGACAAGGAGGCCCCACGGCATCCGGCAGCGCAGAGCGCCTCTGACGCACAACAGACGCCGGTAAGGCCGCAGCATGAGCCTCTGGACGGTCATCCGCCGGACGAAGGGATGAAACCCGTGCCGCAGCCTTTGAAAGACGCCGCTTCTCCGGCGCAACCGGTCCCACCGCCTAAGTCCATGCAGCAAGCGGTGCGCGAATACCGTTCCCAGGTGATCGGCGAGAATCAAGAGGCCTTCGCCTATAGCCGGTTGCTGCAAAAGGCCGAGCCCAAGCCCTCGCTGGCCAGCGAGCAGGCGCTGCCCTGGAAAGAGGCCCAGCAGGAGCAAACCCAGGTGGAGAGCCTGCGGCTACCGGAAGGCACGCTCCGGGGCGTGGTATTTCATACCTATGCCATCATCGAAGCAGGGGACGAGCTATATTTTGTGGATCAACATGCGGCCCATGAGCGCCTTTTGTACGATCAATATACGCGCGCCCTGGAAACCGGGCAAAATTTTTCCCAGCAGCTGTTGGTACCCCAAATGTTGGAGGTCACGTATTATCAGAAAGCGGCCATCGAGGAGAATATGGAGCTATTTGCCCAGCTGGGTTTTGAACTGGAGCCCTTTGGACGCAATAGCTATCAGATCCGCGCCGTCCCGCATTTTTTGGGCCAGGCCCAGCAGAGCGGGTTCTTTCTGGAGGTGCTGGATATGCTTCACAGCCAGACGGGCAACACCCGCGATGAACGGCAGCGCGCGATCATGCAGATGTCCTGTAAGGGCGCGGTGAAGGGAGGCGAGCCCCTTTCCCAACCGGAGATGGATCGGCTTCTGGAAGTCCTTCGCCGGGAGGATACGCCCCTTTCCTGCCCGCACGGTCGGCCCATCTGCATGAAGCTGAGCCGGCGGGAATTGGAAAAGCAGTTTAAGAGGATCGTATAATGGGGACGGCCTTGATCTGCATCGTGGGCCCTACAGCCTCCGGTAAAAGCGCGCTGGCCGTGGCGCTGGCCCATGCGCTGGATGGGGAAGTAATTTCGGCGGATTCCATGCAGGTATATCGCGGCATGGACATTGGTACGGCCAAGATTACAACCCAGGAGATGGAGGGAATTCCACACCACGGGATTGATTTGCTGGAGCCACAGGAGCGCTATAGCGCGTTCTATTTCCAGGACTACGCGCGCCGCAGCATCGGGGAGGTAGCCGAACGGGGCAAGGTACCGATTCTCTGCGGGGGTACCGGGCTTTTTGTGCATAGCGTACTATTCCCCATGGCGTTTACGGCTGCGGGAGAGGATAAGGCGCTGCGCGCGGACCTGGCCCGGGAGGCGCAGGAAAGAGGGCCCGAATCCCTGCATCAGCGGCTGCAGGCGGTGGATCCGGTTAGCGCAGCGCGCATTCACCCCAATAATGTCAAACGGGTCATTCGGGCGCTGGAAGTGTATGCGCTGACCGGTCAGCCGATGAGCAGCTTTGATGAAGGCGCCTTTGAGGAGCCGGAACCCCTCTACCGGCCGCTGCTGTGGCTGGGGCTGCATCTTCCCCGGGAGGAATTGGTCCGCCGAATCGACGACCGGGTAGAGGCTATGATGGAGGCAGGCTTGGCGCAGGAAGCACAGCGGTTGTGGGCGCAGGGGCTGCGACCGGAGACGCACACCGCTATGCAAGGGATTGGATACAAACAATTTGCCCCGTATTTTACCGGGAATGCCACGTTGCCCCAGGCGGTGGAGCGAATCAAAATTGAAACGCGCCAATTTGCCAAGCGGCAGATGAGCTGGTTCAAGCGGGAGAAGCTGATTCGATGGCTGGACGCCTCGCAGGATCCTCAAGGGCTGGTATCGCAGGCGCTGGCCTTGTGGGAAGAAGAGAGGGAGCATCAGGCCCATGACGATCATCGGAGATAAAGTAATCTTGCGGGATTTTTTGCCAGAGGATATTCCAAAGCGGATTGAGTGGGAAACAGTGGAGACCGAATGGCAGAGCTGGGACGCGCCATGGGAATATGACGGCCTTACAGCTGAGGAAAAGCAAGCGGATCTGAAGCGGTATGAGGAGAATATGAGGCGCTGGGCTCAGCAGCCCCCGCCGGAAAACGAACGGCGCATGGGGTTTCAGATCTGTCTGAATACGAAGGAACGCGAATATATTGGCTGGTGCAGCGCCTATCGGATAGACGAGGCTTTCCACTTTGCCCGGGACGGCCGCCATTGCGCCGTGGGCATCGACCTGCCGGAGCGGTGGGCCAGAGGCAAGGGGTATGCCCGCGAAGCGCTTTCGCTTTTTATCCGGTATCTGCAGGATGCTGGAGAGGGAGAAATCTACACGCAGACCTGGTCAGGCAATATGCCGATGATCCGGCTGGCGGAGCGGCTGGGATTTCGCGAGTGCCACCGGGAAATGGGCGTGCGAAGGGTAAAGGGTAAGGCTTATGACGCGCTGAGTTTCCGCCTAGAGCCTTCGACCGAAAGAAACTGAACGTACCACATAAGGATAATCCGCCGGAGGCAAATCACTTCGGCGGGCTTTTATGAGATAGGAACGATGAAAATGAGGATGACAAATGGATGGGCGGGTATCGCCCCCGAAGCAATATCTGCGGTGGCTCAGGCCGAACAGGCTTTGATCCAGGCGGGCGTATTTGCCCGTATGGAGGAGGTCGCCTTGAAAAACCAGATGAAGGTGATGGAGGCGCTACAGGAGAACCGGGTGGAAGCGCGCCATTTTGCTTCCAGCACCGGTTATGGTTATGACGATATTGGAAGGGACACCTTGGATCGCGTTTATGCCCAGGCCTTTGGCGCTGAGGCGGCGCTGGTGCGCCCGCAGATGATCAACGGCACCCATGCCCTGGCCCTGGCTCTTTATGGCGTGTTGCGGCCAGGCGATGTGCTGTTAAGCGTGACAGGTAAGCCCTATGATACCCTGGAGGAAGTGATCGGCCTGGCGGGCGACCCGGATCAGGGTTCCCTGAAGGATTTCGGCGTCCGATATGAGCAGCTGGAGCTGACTGCCTCCGGCTCCATTGACTTGGAGAAGCTGGCAATGCGTTTGGAGGCCGGCGAGGTGCGCATGGTCTATCTGCAGCGCTCAAAGGGATACGATTGGCGGCCGACGATGAGCATGGATCAACTTGCGCAGGTGACGGAGCTTGTGCACCAAATCCAGCCTCGGGCGCTTGTGATGGTGGACAATTGCTACGGCGAATTCGTGGAGGATAGGGAACCTACCGATGTAGGGGCCGACCTTATGGCGGGTTCGCTGATCAAAAATCCGGGCGGAGGCCTGGCGCCAACTGGCGGCTATGTGGCCGGCGATGCGGCGCTTATCGCTAAGGTAGCTTGCCGCCTGACGACGCCGGGCATTGGGGCGGAAGCAGGTTCATATGCCGGAGGATATCAGTACCTTTTCCAGGGATTCTTCCTGGCCCCCCATGTAGTGCTGCAAAGCCTTAAGACAGCGGCGCTAATGGCTTATGTGCTAAAAGCGCGGGGATACGATACGATCCCGGCCTGGGATGAGCCGCGGTACGACATCATTCAAGCGGTACGGCTGGGTTCCCGGGAGAATCTGGAGGCCTTTTGCCGGGCTATTCAGGCGGCTTCGCCGGTAGACGGCCACGTAGTACCCGAGCCCTGGCCGATGCCCGGTTACCAGCACGACGTTATCATGGCGGCGGGGACCTTCGTGCAGGGGGCGTCCATTGAGCTTTCAGCCGACGGCCCCATTAAGCCTCCCTATGTGGGCTACATGCAGGGTGCGCTTACCTATGAGCATGGCAAGCTTGCAGCCATGCGCGTGCTGACGGCGCTGAAATAGCTGAAACTTTTCTATGCGCACCGCTGCAAGCCAAGCGGTTCTATTACAAAAAAGAAGGGCTGCTCCAATCGGCATGATTGAAGCAGCCTTTTTGTTTGCCCGTATTACCCCAAACGCGCTAAAATTTCCTGCTCGAAGAATTCATCGGCCTTTTCAGGGGTAAGGGAATGCAGCTCCCCGTCTACGGTGGTGCACACGCCTTCCTGGCAGTGACCGGTACAGAAGGTAGCGGCCAGGTCGACACGATCCGCGAGCTGATGCTCGGCGATAAGGGCCTGCAGCCGTTCAACAATTTTCTGGGAACCTCTCAGGTGGCAGGAGCTGCCAATACATACGGTTACTTTCATTTTGGTGACCTCTTCCACGATTGCGTATGCAATCAATTTTCCATGAGTTTATCGTTCAGACGCTTGGCCAGTACGGCCAGGGAGCAGGCAATGTTTTCATAACGAACCAGCACGTCCTCCGGTACGCTGAGATGAACCGGGGCAAAGTTCCAGATCGCTAGGATCCCGCTTTCCACCATTTGATCGCACACCTGCTGGGCAGCCTCGGATGGAACGGTAATGATACCGATCCGAATATTCATCCGCTGGCATAGATCTTTCATCTTATCGAAGGACAGCACAGGCTTGCCCGCGATGCTTGTGCCGATGAGGGCCTCGTCCACATCAAAGGCGGCGACCAGCTCCAATCCGTATTCCGAAAAACCGCCGTATGAAAACAGCGCGCGTCCCAAGTTCCCCGCACCGGCGACAATCGCGCTGCGGGTATCGTTATAGCCCATGAATTTTTCGATATCGGCAATCAGGCGCTTGGTTATATAGCCAATCTTGGGGCGGCCGCCGGAACTGACCTGAGCCAGATCCTTGCGTACCTGAACGTCGTTTAACCCCAGCGCCTCGGCAATGGCGGTGGCCGAAATGTTTTCGGCACCGTCCTTGGGCAAAGAACGCAGGTAGTTCAAATATAGCGGGATGCGATGCAAAGTCTGCGTCGAAATGGATTGGAGTTTCATGGGTTACACCTATTTCACAGCAGCCTGCTGGGCTTCATACTTCTTATTGCGGAAATACAGGCAGATATCGGCGGCGACCATAATAACATTGGGGAAATAGAACCAGAAAGCCAGGTTAAAGGTATGGGACATGAATTTGGAACCAATACCGCAGAGATAGCCAAAGAAGATGAAGAGCATAAAGGGCAAGCTCTTACCCTGGGTTGACTTGGAACGAACCGATTTAACGATGGACAGGGGCCAGGACACACCAAAGCTGATGATCATCAGGGTTTCCAGAATGCTAGCTAATTCCATAATCCAACGCGGCGCGGGCGTGAAGTCCGCAAGGCCGCATCCTCCTTCTTTCTACTGATCTAAATGGGATTTGGTTTAGATGGTATCACCGTGACGGGTATAATTGGGCAGAAGCTTAGGCGAAATGGCGTCGTTATGAATACCGGCGGCATCCAGCTCTTGGTGGAAGCGCCGCACATGATCCAGCGTAAGCTTGCCCACGGCGACATCCTTGGACTTGGCGGCGGCGTTCTTACCGGCGTTGCGGCCAAAGACGATGATGTCCAGCAGAGAATTGCCCATCAGGCGGTTTCGACCGTGAATACCGCCGACAGCCTCGCCCGCGACAAAGAGGTTCTCCACCGCAGTTGTCATGCAGTCCGGCGTGATATCGAGACCGCCGTTTTGATAGTGAAGGGTGGGATAGACCAGGATCGGCTCATAGCGAATATCAATGCCATACTTGGCGAACATACGGTGCATAGCCGGAATACGGGCCATGATCGTACCCTCGCCGCCGATCTTTTCGATCATCGGCGTATCGAGCCACACAGCGCAGCCGCTGCCGGTATTCAGCCCCTTGCTGCGGCTGGTGCATTCACGGATGATCGAAGCGGCAGCAACGTCGCGGGTCTCCAGCGGATGCATGAAAACTTCACCGTCGGCATTCACCAGCTTTGCGCCCAGGGAACGGACCTTCTCCGTAACCAGCGCGCCGAAGATCTGCTCCGGATAGGCTGCCCCTGTGGGATGGTACTGGAGCGTATCGGCATAGAGCAGCTTAGCGCCTACGCGATAGCCCAGCACAAGGCCGTCGGCCGTAGCGCCATAGTGATTGGAAGTGGGGAATCCTTGGTAATGCATCCGGCCAGCGCCGCCGGTGGCAATGATGACGGTCTTAGCCCGCGCTACTAGCAACTCGCGGGTTTCCATATTCATCAGCACGGCGCCGGACGCATGGCCATTCTCATCGAGAATGAGCTCAATGGCAGCGGTAAAATCGACCACCGGGATCCCACGGTTCAGCACTTCATCCCGCAGCGTGCGCATGATCTCGGCCCCGGAGTAATCCTTGGCCGCGTGCATGCGCTTGCGGGAAGTGCCGCCGCCATGGGTGGTAACCATGGTACCGTCGGCGCTTTTATCGAACTCGACGCCCAAATCATTCAGCCACTGGATGGCCTCGGGCGCTTCCGTAACGAGTTTGTAGAGCAGCTCGCGCTTGGCCGCGAAATGGCCGCCGCCAAAGGCGTCGAGGAAGTGAATCGCCGGGGAGTCGTTGGGCTTATCGGCTGCCTGAATACCGCCTTCCGCCATCATGGTGTTGGCATCGCCAATGCGCAGTTTGGTCACGATCATGACGTTTGCGCCGGCGTTATCCGCCTCAATAGCTGCGGAGGAACCCGCGCCGCCGCCACCGATGACCAGCACGTCGACGTCATAATCCGGATGGGCAAGGTCGATCTCATCGGGATTGATTCGGCTGTGGGCCTGAAGCATTTCCGCCAGCTCATGGGGAACCTGCTCGCCCTGGTTGGGGCCGACCTGCAGGGCTTCAAACTCTTCTTTCTTATAGTCGGGATGATAGGCGGCAAGCAGGTCTTCCTTTTCCTTTGCCGTCATGCGGGCCGGCTCATAGGCAATGTTCGCCTCGCGGGCCGCCTCCACCTTGCGGAGGGACTCGGTGAATTTTTCGGAATACATAGAAGGCCTCCTTATTTCTCAATATCGCGGTGGTTATAAAGCTCCTGCATCTCTTCGACCGGCTTGCCCATCAAGGATTCCAGAAGCTCGGTAAAGGTGCCGTCGTGGATCTCCTGCACGCGGTCGGCCAGATGCTGGCTCTTGGGGGCCAGATATTTGCCGTTCAGGCGGCGTGCAAGCATGGCGACCTGGGGATGCGAGATGCCGGCGGGACACCGGGAGGAGCAGATGCCGCACATGACGCAGTCAAAGGAAGCCTCGGCGCATTTTTCATATTCGCCGCGCTGTGCATAGGCGATATACTGCATGACGTTCAGCCCTTGGGGGCAGACCTTGGTGCAGGCGTTGCAACCGATGCAGCTGTAAATTTCCGGATAGAGCTGCATCATAATCTGCTCGGTGGGAGCGACCTTCTCCATGTCATACACCTGCTTGACCAGCGGGAAGAAGGGGAGCGTCGCGACGTACATATTATCTTCTACCTTGGTTTGGCAGGCAAGGCAAGCTTTCAGCTCCCGGTCGCCTTTAATGCGGTAAATCGTGGCGCAGGCACCGCAGAAGCCGTTCCGGCATCCGCAGCCGCGGATCAGCTGATAGCCGGCATATTCCATGGCGCCCATGATCGTCAGGTTCGACGGGACGGAGTATTTCTTGCCCATCAGAAAGACATTCACCATATTTTCCATCTTCAGATCCTCTCTTAAGATCAATATTCGTTGGGCAGCTCGTCGAGTTCGTCACAGCGGAAGACGGGCCCATCCTTGCAGACATACTTAGAGCCAATGTTGCACCGGCCGCATTTACCCACGCCGCACTTCATCTTTAGCTCCATGGTGGTAAACACCTGGGTCTTATCGAAGCCCAGCTCCTGCAGGGAGGCCAGGGTGAACTTAATCATAATGGGCGGGCCGCAAAGCAGCACCGTCTTATCTACCGCAAAGCACAGCTCCTTGACATAGCTGGGGACAAAGCCTACGTGGCCATCCCAACCCTCTTGCTCGCGGTCAATGGTTAGATAGACGTTCACATCCCGGGCCGTGGCCCACTCCTTACGGATCTCCTCAATATCGACGAGATCATCGGCCGAACGGGCGCCATAGACGATGTCCACTTTACCATAGTTATCGCGGTTGTGGAGCACATAGCGGATGACCGAGCGCAAAGGAGCCAAGCCGATACCGCCGGCAATAAAAAGCAGATCCTTACCCTTTAGGTCGGTTTCCACTGGGAAGCCATTGCCATAGGGACCGCGGATGGTGATTTGTTGCCCCACATCCATTTGGTGGAGCCAATCCGTCAGACAGCCGCATTTTTTAATGCTGAACTCCATGTATTCCGTATCGGTGGGGGAAGAGGTGATGGAGAACATAGCCTCGCCCACACCGGGGATGGACAGCATGGCACACTGGCCGGGGATGTGTTTGAAGCATACGCCGCCCTCCAGCGCGTTGACCCGGAAGGTCTTGACGTCCGGCGTATCCACACGGACGTCGGTTACCACGCCCAGCTTTGGGATCAGCGTTTCATTCTGCGCGCTATACATCTTCTTTCACCCCCAAGGTCTTGATTACTTTGACGATGTTCATGGAAATGGGGCACTTAGTCAGGCAGCGGCCGCAGCCTACGCAGGAATAAGCGCCGTCGTTGTTGGCAGGGAAATAGACGAGCTTATGCATGAACCGCTGGCGGAAGCGCTCCAGCTGCGTGGTGCGCGGGTTGCCATGGGCCATCTTGGTGAAGTCCGAGTACATGCAGCTGTCCCAGCAGCGGAAGCGCTGGATCCCATGACCGGTGTCGTAATCGCGGATATCATAGCACTGGCAGGTGGGGCATACAAAGGTGCAGGTGCCGCAGCCGATGCAGCTCTGAGAGAGCTCCTGCCACTTGGGCGAGTCAAACAGGCGCGCCGTAGCGTCGCCGTCAAAGCCGTTCAGGCTTAGATCGTGCAAAGGCAGCTTCTCGAAGATGGCCTTAGCGCGATCGATAGCCGCCGCTAGCTCGTTGCTATCGGCAGGGTCAAAAAGGCCGGAAACCGACTCTGTCAGGGCTGCACCCTTGTCGGTCAGGCTGTCCCAGTAGAGGAAGCCGCCGGTCTCCCAGGTGGCAATGTCGCCCGCAGGGTGAAGGGCGTCGATACCAAATACGCCGCAGAAACAGCTTTCCTCCGGCTCGAAGCAAGCGCGGGTAATGACTGTCCCTTGCTCGCGGCGGGCTGCATAATAGCTGTCCACCGGTTCGGCCAGAAAAACCCGATCCAGGATATCGAAACTGGCAGCATCGCAGGCACGCACGCCAAAGATGACGAAGGGCTGCGGCTCTTTCCGGGTGTCCAGAATCGAGATGTTCTTGCCCTGGGTCTTAAAAGCCATCAAGTTCTCGCTCTGAGGGAAGAAGAGATCCTTGGCGGATTTCACCGTATTGAGCGCATCAAGGCGAACCTTAGCTTCAGGCGTCCAGGGGCCATATTCTACCTGCCCGGCTTGCTCCGTGGGAAGATAGAGCGCACGGTTTTCGGCGAGGCCGGCAAAAAGCTCCGGCAGCCGGTCAATGGCAAGCTTAAGCATTATTTTCCGCCTCCCCTCTGCATGACGACGCTAGGCTCGACATCGTCGGTGGTATAATCGGTTAGCGGGCCACGGGATTCGGTATCAGCTCCCGCCTGATATTCCCCATAAAATTCATTAATATCTTTGATGAACTTGCGATTCAAAAGGTGCAGGGGAATATGCTGCGGACATACCCTGGAGCATTCGCCGCAATCCGTGCAGCGCCCCGCTACGTGGAAAGCCCGGATAATGTGGAACATATTTTCCTCAAAGGTATCGGTATTGGCTTTGCTGGCCACGCCGGAAGCATCGTTATCGAAGACGCACTTGACGCAGGAGCAAGCCGGGCATACGTTGCGGCAAGCATTGCAGCGGATGCACTTGGAAAGCTCACTTCGCCAGAACGCGAAGCGCTCGTCGGGCGTCATCGCCTCCAGCTTCTTGACCATATCGAAGCGGTCGGCAGGGGCTTCGGGCATGGGTTCGCCAGTGACGGCCAAATCATCTTGGGTGGCAAACTCCTTGCTCTTGCAGCAGCGGCATTTTTCCAGCAGCACCTCGCTGCGTTCGATCGTCTTATCACCATAAAGGGTATGAACGGTCAGCTGATCGCCATTCTCTTCAATGGATTGGATCCCCTTGACACCCAACGCGCGGATCTTATCGATATCCAGCATACCGCGGCACTCTACGCCCAACACATAGACGTTCTCCCGGCGCACACGGTGCTCCTTTACCAGCTGGTTCAGGCTATAGGTGTCGCAGGGCTTTAAAAGCGCCAGGATTTTACCTTCCTTAGCAGATTGCTGGATGAGATATTTGCTCAGATTGCTTCCGCAGAAGCCGTCATAGACAAAATCCTCCAGATCGCCGGCACCGCTAAAAACAGCCGGCGTGGGGTCGTAGAAGAACTCACCGCGCTTCCAACCGATCATCCGGTCACAGGTGCCGTCGGATAAAAGCTGCTTGGCCTTCTCGCTGATTATTCCAAAGATTCTTTGCATCTGAGATCCTCCAGCCTCTTATTTTCGCCGAGGGCCTGTATGGTTTGGGCGAATTCATTCATTGTCGTGGAGAATTTAACGCCTTCCGCGGCGGAAATCCACTCTACGCGGGTACGCTCCCGCTCTATGCCCAGATAGTCCAGCATGCTGAACAAAAGCGTCATCCGGCGGCGGGCATAGTAGTTGCCGGTGGTATAGTGGCAGTCGCCCGGGTGGCAGCCGGCGATAATGACGCCGTCAGCTCCCCGCTGGAAAGCGCGCAGCACAAAGAGCGGATTCACCCGGCAGGAGCAAGGCACGCGGATCACCTTTACCGTGGCCGGGTAGGACAGGCGGCTGGTGCCGGCCAGATCCGCGCCCGCATAGCTGCACCAGTTGCAGCAAAAGGCGACGATCAAGGGCTTAAATTCTTTTTTCTGCGTTTCTAGCGACATATCGCGTCCACCTCCGCCATGATCTGTTTGGTCGAGAAGCCTTTCAGGTCCATTGCTCCGGAGGGGCAGGCCACCGTGCAGGCGCCGCAGCCCTGGCAAATCGCTGAATTGACTTGCGCCACACGCCGCACCTGCGTCTTGCCGGCAATGCGGTATTCTTTTTCTACGTAGCTGATCGCGCCATAGGGGCATACCTTCTCGCAGGCGGAGCAGCCATTGCACAGCATCTCGTCGGAGCCGGCCACGCAGGGGTTGGACAGAAGCTTATCCTTGGACAAAAGGCCGATCACCTTGCTGGCGGCGGCGGAAGCCTGGGCCACCGTTTCGGGAATATCTTTGGGTCCCTGGCACACGCCGGAGAGGAAAACGCCGGCGGTGGGGCTTTCTACTGGGCGCAGCTTCGGATGGGCTTCCGTAAAGAAGTTATTGGTGTCGATGCTGGCGGTCAGCATGGTCGCCAACCCTTTCGCCGTGGGATCAGGTTCGATAGCGGTTGCCAGCACCACCATGTCAGCGTCGATGACGATCTGGCGGTCGGCCAACAGGTCGGAACCCTGCACGCGAAGTTTACCGCCCTGGGGGGATACCTTACCGACCATGCCCTTAATATAGTCGACGTTGTATTCCTCTACCGCGCGGCGATAGAATTCGTCAAAATTCTTACCAGGCGTGCGCACATCGATATAGAAGACGTGTACGTTGACGTCAGGATACTTTTCCCGCACCAGCATGGCGTGCTTGGCCGTGTACATGCAGCAGATTTTCGAGCAGTAGGGCTTGCCGCAGCCGGAGGTATCGCGGGAGCCGACGCACTGCACGAATACAATCTCATGAGGATGGGTATTATCAGAGGGGCGCAGCAGCTGTCCCTTGGTGGGGCCCGCAGCGTTCATGATTCGCTCAAACTCCAAGCTGGTGACCACGTCGGGGCTCTGCGCATAGGCGAATTCGTTGAAATTCTCCAAAGAGATGGGCTTAAAGCCTGTAGCGACCACGATCGCGCCGTAGCGCTCCTCTACGATTTCATCCTTTTGCGTGAAATCGATGGCCTTGGCCGAGCAGGTCTTTTCGCACAGGCCGCATTTGCCGGTACGGAACTTGATGCACTGCTCTCGATCGATGACCGGCACATTGGGAATCGCCTGAGCGAAGGGGATATAGATGGCTCCGCGGTTATTAAGGCCCATGTTGAACTCGTCTTTGGCCTTGCGGGAAGGACACTTCTTGGTGCAATCACCGCAGCCGGTGCAAAGATCCGCATTGACGCTGCGAGCCTTTTTGCGAATGTTGACGGTAAAGTTGCCTACAAAGCCGGAGACAGACTCGACCTCGCTATAGGTATACAGGTGGATCTTCTCGTGCGCAGCAGCATCCACCATCTTGGGCGTTAAAATGCAGGCGGCACAGTCCAAAGTGGGGAACGTCTTATCGAGCTGGGCCATTTTACCGCCGATGGTGGGGGATTTCTCCACAATATCCACCTCGTATCCGGCATCGGCAATATCCAGGGCCGACTGGATGCCGGCGATACCGCCGCCGATGACCAGGGCGCGCTTAACTACGCGGCTCTCCCCGGCGATCAGAGGTTGGTTCAGGTTCAGCTTGGCAATGGCGGTCCGGGCCAGGATAATGGCCTTTTCCGTGGCCTCCGCCTTATCCTTATGGATCCAAGAGCAGTGCTCGCGGATGTTGGCGATCTCCACCATATAGGGGTTAAGCCCCGCGGCCTGCGCAGTTTTGCGGAAGGTGGCCTCATGCATGCGGGGCGAGCAAGAGCACACCACCACGCCGGTCAGGCCGTATTCCTTAATGGCATTGCGGATGCGGGATTGGCCGCCTTCCGAGCACATGTATTGATAATCAGTGGCATAAACGACGCCAGGCTCGCTCTTGACGGCCTCGGCTACGGCGGCCACATCCACGGTCGCCGCAATATTGCTGCCGCACCAGCAAACAAAGACTCCGATTTTCTGCACTTATTTCACTTCCATCCTTCTTGGCATTATTTCTGGTACTTGCGCAGCGCGCTGGTAATCGCCTGCTGGGGGAGCTTGTCGTTAAGTAGGCCGGGAACGGCGTCAGGTTTCATATGGCTGGCGCCCTGCTGGCGGATAACCGCCACGCGCACCGCCTCGATAAGGCGGGCCGGCTCCACACTGCGGGGGCAGCGCTCCACACAGGCGAAGCAGGAAAGGCAGTTCCACAGGCTTTTGGATGCCATCAGCGCCTCAATATCGCCCTTTTCTACCATGGAGACGAATTTGTGGGGATGGATATCCATTTCATCGAAGGCAGGGCAGGCGCCGGAGCACTTGCCGCACTTCATGCATTTGCGGGTATTGACTCCGCTGATCCGGCGGATGGTTTCAGCCAGCTCTTGATCGGTTCCGTGCACAGCAAATCCTCCTTTCCTATTTCACGCCTAGGGCCTCGGCCAGAAGCTCGGTGAAGTAATGGACCGGCAGCTTCTCTTCCGTGGCGTTGGCGTCAAGATTATACATACAAAGCGGACAGGCGGTGATAACGGCTTCCGCTCCGGCATCCTTAGCCGACGCCATGATGGCGTTGCATTTTTTCTGGGCCAAGCCATTGTTCTCCAAGGTGACATAACCGCCGCAGCACTCATTGCGGTAGGCGTAGATCGCCGGTTCGGCCCCCAGAGCCCGAATGAAATCCTCCATGATGGAGGGGTTCTCCGGATTATCGAAGCCGAGCTCCTTGCTGGGGCGCAGCAACAGGCAGCCGTAATAGGCAGCGATCTTGCGTCCCTTCAGGGGATTGACGACCTTCTTTTTCAGCTCATCAAATCCGACCACGTCCCGCAAAAGCTCCAAATAGTGAATCACGCGGGTTTCGCCGGCATAGGGCTCAGGTAAGTCGAGGTAATTGTTTACCTTGGCGCGGATATCTTCGTCGCTGGCCATATCGTGATTCACACGCTTAATGACATGATGGCAGGCCGAGCAGAGCGTAACGAGATCCTGGCCCAAGTCGCGCGCCGAGGCCAGGGCGCGGACCGAAGAGAGGCGCGTGGCGATTTCGTCCCGGGCCATGGGATACACGGCGCCGCAGCACTGCCACTCGGGCAGCTCGGCAAGCTCGATCCCCAACGCCTGGGCCGAGCTGCGCGCATACCGGTCCAGCTCTTTGGCCTTGGTTTTCAGGGTACATCCCGGATAATAGCTGTAAATCATATCGTATTTCCTCGCAAATTGTCCTTATGCCATCTCTTCAGGGTGGAAAACCTCATCGAATCGTTCGGCGGTCAGGAAGCCCAGCGCCACGCAGGCTTCCTTAAGGGAAATATTTTCCTTATAGGCCTTTTTCGCCGTTTTGGCGGCGTTATCATAGCCGATATAGGGGTTCAGCGCCGTTACCAGCATCAGGGAATTGTGCAGGTTATGGCGCATCTTTTCACGGTTGGCGGTGATGCCGGCCACACAGTTATCGTTAAAGGATATGATGCCGTCGGACAGCAAGCGCACCGACTGCAGGAAATTATAAATCAAGACGGGCATGAACACGTTCAGTTCAAAATTACCCTGGGAGGCAGCCATGCCCACCGCTACATCATTGGCGATGACCTGAACGGCGACCATGGTCATGGACTCGCACTGCGTGGGATTGACCTTGCCGGGCATAATGGAGCTGCCGGGCTCGTTTTCGGGGATAAAGATTTCTCCCAGCCCGCAGCGAGGTCCGCTGGCCAGCCAGCGCACGTCGTTGGCGATTTTCATGAGGTTGGCGGCCAGCGCCTTCAGCGCGCCATGAGCGAAGACGAGGTCGTCCTTGCTGGTCAGCGCATGGAACTTGTTAGCCGCGGTTACGAACTGTTTCCCCGTGAGATCGGATACCTGACGGGCCACTGCCTCGGCAAACCCCTTGGGCGCGTTGAGCCCCGTGCCCACGGCGGTGCCGCCTAAGGCCAGCTCTTTCAGGCCGGGTAGAGCGGCTTCCAACATCTGGCGGGTCTTTTCCAGCATGTTACGCCAGCCGCTGATCTCCTGAGAGAAGCGGATTGGCGTGGCATCCTGCAGATGGGTGCGTCCGCTCTTGACGATATCCTCGTTTTCCTGCTCCAAGCGCTTGAAGGTGGCGATGAGCTTATCCATGGCAGGGAAAAGCTTATCCTCAATGCCAATCACCGCTGCAATGTGCATGGCGGTGGGGAAGGTGTCGTTGGAGCTTTGCGACATATTGATATGATCGTTGGGATGCAGCAGCTTCTTGCCGGCGATCTCGTTGCCGCGATTGGCAATGACCTCGTTGGCGTTCATGTTGGACTGGGTGCCGCTGCCGGTCTGCCAAACGACCAGGGGGAAATGGTCGTAAAGCTTGCCGTCGATTACTTCGTCGCAGGCCTGCTCAATGGCCGCAAGCTTTTCTTCGTCCAGCTTGCCCAGCTCATGGTTGGCCCGCGCCGCCGCCTTTTTCAGAATACCGAAGGCGTGCGTAATCTCGCGGGGCATCAGCTCGCCGCCGATTTTGAAGTTTTGATAGCTGCGCTGGGTCTGCGCCGCCCAATAGCGGTCGGCAGGCACCTGCATCTCGCCCATGGAATCGCGTTCTGTACGGTACTGCATATCGATCCTCCCGATTTTTCCCTTTCCGTGTTAAATGTTGATTTGCTTAATTACGTCTTTGAGTACGTCGGCGCTGTGATAGAGCTTGTGCAGTTCTTCATCGGTCAGCGCGGGGGCGATATTGCCCTTGATGCCGGTGGAGCCAACCACGGACATGATGCTTAGGCACACGTCATGCAGACCGAATTCACCGTTCATCATGGAGGAAACCGTCAGCACGGTATCGGTGCTGCTGAAAATACATTTGCAGATATGGCACACCGAGGCGGCGATGGCGTAGTAGGTTGCGCCCTTGCGGCCGATGATCTTGCCGCCAGAGGTACGCACGTACTTTTCAACCTCCTCGTAATCGAGATCCGGCAGAAGTTCAGTGGTCTTATTGAGGCTGTTGCGGTAATCCTCCAGCGGGATGCTGGAAATGGTCGCCATGGACCAGGGGATAAAGGAGCTGTCGCCATGCTCGCCCAGAACATAGGCATGGACGTTCTTCTGGCTGATCGAAAAGTATTCGGCCAAACGCGTACGCAGCCGGGCGGTATCCAAGATGGTGCCGGAACCCATGATGTGGTTGGAGGGCAGGCCCGATACCTTAGCAAAGACATAGGTGAGGATATCCACCGGGTTGCTGACCAGAATGTAAATGGCATTGGGCGCATGCTTGACGACCTGAGGCACGATGCTCTTGATGATGTCCACGTTCGTCTGGGTTAGGTCAATGCGGGATTGGCCGGGCTTACGGGCGATGCCGGAGGTAACAATGACGATGTTGGAGTTCTCCGCATCGGTATAGCTGCCGGCATAGATCTGCGTCTGAGAGGTGAAGGGCGTCGCCTGGCGGATATCCATAGCCTCGCCCAGCGCTTTCTGGGTGTTGACGTCGATCAAGACAACCTCGGAGGCAATGCCGTTGACCGCCAAGGTGTATCCGATGGTGGAGCCTACGCTTCCGGCGCCGATGATCGTGATTTTGTTCGTCATGATAAACCTTCTCCATTCACATTTTTTCGAGTAGGCCTTTGGCCTGGGAATCAAAAGTCAGATTGGAAAGGGGATACCGTATACGCCGATGTATCCATATTCCAATATCGATATTATAATAACGATATGCGCGCTTGTCAACATTTTATGACAGAATTCTCACAAAAAAGGGCCGCCGGTCAATTACCGGCGGCAACCCTGCGATAGAGGCTTGGATATAGGGAAAAAATTGAAGAACAAGGGAAAAATAGAAAGGAGGCCCAGGACAGCAAAGAATTGAATCTTGCGGGTCAAATTACGTCCCACGTGGGCCGATTATCACCAGCCAGGAAGGGCGGCGTGGGGGCGGCGTGGGGCTGGCGCTTTACAGGCCCAGCATTTCGCGAAGAATGGGCTCGACCCTTTGGGCCATGCGCATAAAACCTAAGTCGTTGGGATGACAGCCGTCGACGGTACAGCTGGAGCGGTCGTGCCCTTCCAACAAGGTCTCACCGTCGAGAAACCACACCTGGCGGTCGCCGCCGGCCCGTGCGCGTTCATAGGTCATGCGTACCGCCGCCCGGCGCGCCTCCATTTCCGGATCTCCGGCGACAAAATCAGGCCGGGTCATCATAAGAACCGGAAGCTGGGGCTGGCTGGCGCGGATGATATCGAAAAAGGGGCCGTGGGTGCGAGCAAGATGAGCGGCGTCAGGGGCGTTGTGATCATAGTCCAGAACGAGGGCGGCCAGCGGTAGGGAAGCAATATAGCGGGCCATGAAAGGCTCGCCCAGCGCATTGCCGGAAAAGCCTAGGTTGATATGATCCACGTCCAGCCAGCGGCTGACTAAGGCCGTATAGCAGGTGGAAGTGCGGCAGGAGCAGCCGCCCTGGGTAATGGAGGAGCCATAGAAAAGCACCGGCTTACGGATCCGATACGGCGCACCGGGCTGGAGGAGGGCGCCATCGGGCAGGCCTACCGCCAGCGAACGAAGGCCGTTATATAGCGGCAAATAAAGCGTCACCTGCTTAAGGGATGGCCCAGGCAGCAAAACGGTGCCCATATACCGTAAGGCAGGGCTTCCGTCAGAATCAAATCCAGGGCGCAAGGTGGCGCGGTAGTCCCCGTCCGCAAAGACGTCGATCCCGGAGCTGCCCGTTAAAGGCATATGGGGGAAAAGACATTTTTCATAAAGCTCTACCGCCAGATGGATCGCCTGCGCATCGGTGGCAAAGCGGATCCGGACGCCGGCCGTATGATAACTGAGCGCCTGCAGCTGGGGAGAGGCCTCATGGAAGGCCGCGGCCGGCAGGCGGCACGGGGGCATGCTGACGTCGTCCGGCAGCCCATGGCAAGTAAAGGGCGCGGAAAAGGCATCGTAAAACCTTGTATCTTCGGGAATATTCAGCGTTTGGCGCAGGTTCGGGTCTATTTCCAACAAAGAAAGCGTTGCCATGGGATCAGCCCTCCTCATGCATGCGGCTATGAGCCGCATATTTTCCTTCAGTATATCACGGAGAACTTCCGGCCGTAAAGCGGTAGCGCTGGGCAAAAGGGCATCCGTTTACCGCCTCTGCGACAGCTCTTCGATTAGGCACACCAAAAGTTGTCCCAGCGAGGCTAAAGTAATAAGGAAGCTAAACGATAATGCGAAGATAAGCAGCGCGGCAAGCACGCTGCCGGGCGGCAAGGCGCTGGACAGCGCCACGATGGAAAAGAAGAGCGTGAAAAGGCAGGCGGCCGATAAGCAAGGACCCCAGCAAAACACGCCGGACAGCACGGGAGAGAATAGGCGGGCTGCGACGATCAAAAGCGCCAAGATAGCCAGCGCCAGCACGGAGCACAGCAAGATAAAGGGGATCGCTAACGCTAGGTGCGGGAAGCAGCCCAAAAAGAAGAGTAAGGCGGCCGCAACCGCGACAGGCAGGGACACTATTACAGTAAAGCCACAATTTTTTGCATTGCACATGGTATTCCGCTCCCTTTTTCTTTTGTATTGATCCGGATGATATACTATAGGGTATGAAAAGCAAAGCAGGGGGGTGCCGGGACTACGACAAAGACAACGTGCATCCGGAACGAGCGGATATCCCAAGCGCATCGGTCCAGCCTTCGTTTTTGGGCCCAAGGGGGAACCGAATGCAGCTTAACCAGTCTAAATAGGTAGGAGGATCTGCGCCTATGGGATTTAGCGGGCGGTTTTCATGCTAGAGGATGGGGAAAGAAAGGGGAGGAAGGGACGATGAGAAAGCGGGCCTTGCTGTGCATACTGGCTTTCTTGCTATGCCTTGCGCCGGCGGCGTTAGCTGAGCCGGAAGATGAAACCACAGGCACACAGCCTACAGCCTCGACGGTTAAGGCGATCATTCCGGAGACGGTGGACCTGGGCCGGTGGAACGATTTTAATCCGCTGAACTACTGGCCGTGGCGCAGCTTGCGGGTTCAGATCAAGGGCGGGCTGCAGGAACCGGCCTATTTGGATGTGCTGACAATCGACGGCGCCGGCAAATGGAGGGCTATAGACAACGAGCGGCTGCAGGCAGAAGGACTTACCCGCGAGGCCATGGAGCCGCTTTTGGATGCGGCGCCGGAGGGGTGGAGCGGAATCCTGACCCGCGTCCACGACGGAGGCCGAACGCAGGGGAAAATGACGGCATCGGACGACGGATGGTATCTGGAGCGCGCCCTACCGGAAAACATTCGCGTGGCGATCTACCTACCAGAGAGCGGGAAAAGCTATTGTACGGAACCTTTACGGCTGCGTCAGTATCAAAGTGTGATCGAGTGGGATCCTGCCACCGGACAGGCGAGGGTATTGCACCAAACCCAAAGCGGGCTGTGGCGGTTGAAGCTTTTGCTGCGGATCCTGGCTGCGGCGGGGCTGACGTTGTTAGCCTGTATGCCGGTAATAGACCGAGGCCGGCGCGGCATCTTTGCCGTCAAGCTGGGCTCCGGTATATGCTACATGCTGCTGGTTTTCCTGCTGCCCAGCTTGTTCGAGGGCCATTATGTGCTGGCCTTGATCCTTGCGCAACTTTTGCTTTCTGCGGGGGAAAGCTATCTGGTTTATGCGAAAATTGCCGGCCGACAAATGAAGCCGACGTTGGTGTATGGATGCGCCTCGCTGGCTGCGTCGCTAGCGCTGGGGCTTTGGTGGCTGAGTTGATCCGGAAGAAAAAGGAGGAAGGATGTGCGTCTGCTTTTTAAGCAACGGCTGTTTTCATGGTTCGATAGTTACGACATTTATGACGAGGCGGAAAACGTTGTTTTTACGGTGAGAGGCAAGCTGGCCTGGGGGCACTGCCTGGAGATATTCGACTGCTTAAATCACCATGTGGGCACGGTGCGGGAGGAGGTGCTGACCTTTATGCCGCGCTTTGCCCTGTATGAAGGGGACCGGTATATTGGCCAGATGAAAAAGGCCTTTACCTTGTTTAAGCCGGTATATACCCTGGATATGAATGGCTGGAGCGTGGAGGGCAACCTTTTGGGATGGGATTACCGAGTGACCGACGGGCAGGGACGCTTGGTCATGCAGGTCTCCAAGGAGCTGATGCGTTGGAGCGATACCTATGTGATTGACGTTTATGATGCCCGCAACAGCTTGCTGGCCCTGATGATCGTGCTGGCTATCGACGCGGCTAACTGCTCCCAGGGGAATGGATGAGCCAAACGATAAAAAACAGAGCCGGTAAAATCCGGCTCTGTTTTTTTATCTCGTTAGGCAAGCACTTGGTATTGGCACCGTTCGGGGCCTCGGTCTTCATCTGCATAGCGGTATAGCACCTGGTGGGCGGGGCGGCCTTGTAGGACGATGGGCGGGTCATAGTTTTCTACATGATACAGCCGGGCCCGGTGTGCGCCGGATAGGCCTGCCAGAGGGGCGAGCAATCCACCAACGGCCATGGAACGCTCCATAACGGCATGCGCCTCGGGCGAAGGCGTGGGACGTAGGCAATGGGGATACCGGTTGGGCTTGCCATGGCAGATCCAGTCATGACGCAACAGCCCCTCCAGCGGGATCGCTTGGAGCTCGGGCATGGCGCTCAGCGCGCGATATAGACCCTCGTACCGGTTTTCAAGAGAAAGGGGCCGGTCCATAAGCCCAAGGGACCGAAACGCGCGGGCCACACGGCAAAACAGGGCAAAGGCACCCTGGCCTAGCGCGTCGGTCGCGGCGGCTAAGGTATGGCAAGCCGCTTGAGCGTTATAAGTCCATTCCAGTACGGCTTCCACATCTTTCAAAAAGGCAAGTTCCTCGAAGGACATCCAGGGAGTGGAAACTACTTCATAAGGCGGAAAATCGCAGCAGATCATTCCAAGTTCTTGGGCCCGGAGCGCCAACTCGCTTCCTTTTAGCAGCTTGAGAAAGCCCAACTGCAGCACATGAGGACCATATGACAAAATCTCGTTAAAGGAGCGCTCAAAGGATGCCATGTCCTCATAAGGCAAACCTGCGATGAGATCCAGGTGCAGGTGTGTATTGCGCATTGCCCGGATCCGCCGGACGTTGGAGGCTAGGCGGCTAAGATCATCCTGCCGGTGGATTGCGGCCCGTGTGGGCGGATATGTGCTTTGTACGCCGATTTCTAGCTGGAAAAGGCCGGGCGGCGCCTTTTCCAATCGGGATAGAAAAGCCTCTGACAGTAGATCCCCCCGCACCTCCATATGCAGGTTGGTTGCGCCGCATCGGTGGTAACGCGCGTCCAGCTCGAGAGCCATATCCAGGATCGCCGCGGCCCGGTCCGGATGACAGTTAAAGGTGCGATCCACCAGCTTAATTTGGCTGACGCCGGCAGCGAACAAAGCTTCCAGTTCCTGCCGAACCTTTGGCAAAGGCATAAAGCGCACGGTCTGGCGCTGACCGGAAAGGCAAAAAGCGCAGCGCCCCGGGCACCCTCGGCTGGTTTCATAGTATACCGGGCGATGCGTCAGCGCGGAAAGTTCCTCCGCATAGGCGAAGGGCAATTCCTGCAGGTCGATGACCGGACCATGATGGAAGGGCGTCCCCCGGCACAAGGTGCCGGGGGCGCCCAGCGGATTGCCGGTTTGCTCCCAGTGATCCAGCCATCCGCGATACACTAGCTCACCTTCGCCAGGGATAATAAAGTCGATCTCCGGATGCGCCGCGAGAAAATCCTCACCTTCGTAGGAGAACTCAGGTCCGCCGAGGAAAAGAATCAGATCAGGCTGGAGCTGACGCAGCACGCCGGCCAGCTCCAACATCCGCTGACGGTTCCATATATAGCCGGAAAAGCCCACCGCGTCGGGATGATTGGATAGAATAGCCCGAACCAGACGTAGCGGCGGGTCCTGCATCGTCCCCTCGACCACCACCGTGTGCGACGGCGCCATGGCCCGCAGCAACCGAACCGCGGGATTGGTGTGGACATACCGTGAGTTGACCGCCGTCAGAACGATACGCTTCATTGCGCCACCTCCGGCAACAGTGCACTTGGCTCCCCCTGGTAAAAGAGGGTAAGGTGATGCAGCGGCCGGGTGAGACACACAAAGAGAAGGCGGCCGTGCAGCACATCGTCAGGCCAGTTTTTGCGGCTGACATCAGCCAGGATCACCGCGTCGAACTCCAGACCCTTTGACAGATGCGCCGGTAGAATCATGACGCCGCCGGTATATTCCGCATCCTCATCCCGCAGCAGGCGAAGCTCACCCCCAACCAAAGGCTTAAGGCGCTGATACAGCCTACGGCAGTCTTCCGGTAATTTTTCGATGACGGCGATGGTATGGCAGCCCTCCTGCTTAAGGCGGCTGATTTCGCCGGCGATATGTTCCGGCAGCTTGCCCTGCACAGAGATAACCCGGGGCTGGCTGCCGTGACGCAGTACGGGTTTGGCCGCCTGCTGTCCGGGGTAAGGATGCTTGAGCGCGACCTGCGAGGCGAACTGCATGATTTCCACCGTGTTCCGGTAGCTGGTGATCAGCTCGTAATAATCAGCGCCGCCGGTGCCGAATACCTGCTCTGCCATGGCGGTCCAATCAGTGACGCCCCGGTAACTATGAATTCCCTGATTCAAATCGCCGACGATGGTAAAAGAAGCGTTATGGCAAAGTTCCATGAGCATATCAAACATAAAAGGGGAAAGATCTTGGGCCTCGTCAATGACCGTATGATGGATATCCAACCGCTCGCGTAGCCCCAGAAGCGACTTTTGCATCAAAAGCAGGGCGGGCAAATCGCCGCTGTCGGTATGGCGGCCATCCAGACGGTCCAGCGTCGTGACACACACCTGCGCCCACAGCGCTGGATCGACCCCATCGGGCAGGCCGAAGGGCGCGGATGGATCGAGAAAACAGCGGTATTCCTCCATCAGCTTTAGGGAGGGTAGGGCCTTGATCCATTCGCGGACAAAGCGTTTCCGAAGATCTTCCACCTGCTGAAGCCGGGCGTCGCGGGCAGCGTAAATACGCCCCATTCGGGCTTGGCGGTCAGGCGTATCCTGCGGCATGGTGGCGCGCAGCAGATTTGCGCGTTTTTCCGTCTCCGCCTGCAAAAGCTGGGATAGGCGGCGGGCAGCGGAGTCCACTCGCTCCTTCATGTGCTTGGCGAGCTCCTTTTCACGGGCCTCGACAGGGAAGGGGGAAAGATCTTCGCAGAAGACTTTCTCCAACTCCTGATGGCTGTAGATGCGGACGGAAGCAAATAGGACATCGCCGGGCGGCAGCATCTGCCGGGCACGGAAGTCCAGATAGGCAAGCACGCAGCGCTTATAGTCCATGGATCCTTTAAAGCGGGCTACCCGGCTGAGCACGGCCTTTTGCTCGCTGCCGACGGCGGGATCGATCAGGGCGAGCAGCGTATCAGCATCCTGCAGAGGCGGAAGTTTCAGCCGGCACAGACGGGCGGTGAGCCCGTGAAGCGTATCCTGGATGACGTCTTCCACGCCTAGATCCGGCAGCACAGCCGAGATATAGTTAAGAAAAAGTGGATTCGGCGCGATGACCATCAGGTTTCGGGGCGCCATGGTATCCTGATACGTATACAGCAGCCAGGTAATCCGGTGCAGAGCGACCGTAGTTTTGCCGGCTCCAGCTACGCCCTGAACGATCACCGGACGCGTACGGTCATGGCGGAGGATCACATTTTGCTCGGCCTGGATGGTGGTAACGATATCCCGCAACCTGGCGTCGGCATGGTCGGAAAGAATGGAATTAAGATATTCGTCCTGGGAGATGATGTCAGCTTCGATTAGGCTGACAAGTTCGCCCTTTTCGCATCCGATGATTCGCTTTAGGTTAATTTCACCCTCCACAAGCCCGCCGGGCGTGCGGTAGCTGGCTGGGCCGACCTGGCCGGTATAGTAGAGGTCGGCAATGGGGCTACGCCAATCCACCACATAGGGCCGGTCAGTCTTCGGATCTAACAGACCCCATTTGCCTATATAGTATATGTTCCGCTGGCCGTCGCCTCCGGTGAAATCCACGCGGCTAAAATAAGGCTTATCCTGCGCCAAGGAGAGATATAGGCTGCGCTGACGCATATAAGCCAGCATGTTCTCTGCAACCAAGAGATCGACGCTGAAATCGCCGCCGGATTGGGCTGTGAGCTGAGTAACCTTATCAGCCTGGGCGGCCAGTTGCGATCGGGCATCCTCCCCCTCGCGCCGGGCGCGCTGGGCGGTCTGGCGTACGCGCAGGGCCTCTTGAGCAAAGTCTGGATGTTGCGGCATGGTTCCACCTCCCTATACTGCGTGAATTTATTATTCTATCATGCCCTTTGGCTTGGGGTCAAGGTGTGGACAGAGTTGCCAGCCCAATCCGGACATGCTATGATAGCCTTATCGAAAGCGGGAGGAAAACAGCGATGAAACTAGGCGTATGTACGGACCGAAAAGGGCTGGCGCTGGCCAAACAGGCCGGATGCGATTACGTAGAGATGAACTTCACTGCCGTAACCCGTATGGCGGAGGCAGAATTTGATGAACTAGTCCGGGAAACAGCTGAAACGGGGATGACGGTGGAGGCAATGAACGGATTTATCCCGGGCGACTATGCGCTATGCATGCCCGGTGGCGTGGAAGGCGTCATGGATTTTGTCCACAGGGGCATGGCACGTGCGCAGCGGCTTGGCGTGCAGGTGGTGGTTTTTGGATCCGGAGCGGCTCGCCATATCCCGGAAGGCATGGCAAAGGATGCAGCGCTGGATCAGCTGGCTGGCTTTCTTAAGGCGGCGGGCGCTGCCGCTTGGGAATTGGGCATATGGATTGCCGTAGAGCCGCTGTGCTATGCGGAATGTAACGCGGTCAATACGCTGCTGGAGGGATGGAATCTGGCAAAACGGTGCGCCAGTGCCCATGTCAAGGCCTTGGCCGACCTTTACCATATGGGCCAAAATGGAGAAAACATGGACGATCTATGTAAGGTAGGGCAGGATCTTATTCACTGCCATATCGGGCGGCCGGGCACGCGGAAATACCCGATGCAAGGGGACGGCTATAACTATGGCCCCTTTTTTCAGGCGTTGAAGGCGGTTGGGTATTCGGGCCGTCTTTCGATCGAGGCAGGCTACCCAAGCACGCCGGAGGATCTCGTGGGCTCCATGGCGTATCTGCGGAACCTGACCCGTTAGCGGCCTTTTTCGGGGCACAGCTCATTATCTTGATATTTTTCGTATTAATGCTATAATGAACGATAGTTTATTTAGAATGTTATCGTCTTCGGGAGGATCCGATGAAACAAGATCAGATACAGCCGCCTGCGCAGCAGGGCGCCGGCTGGGGGAATACCCCGCTGGGAATGACCCTCAAGGTGATGGGCAATATGCTCATCGATATGATGCTGGTGGCGGCGTCCTTCTACCTGGCCGCGTGGCTAAAATGGGAATGGATGATTCCAAGCCACATCCACATTTATTTGGATGTGCATATTTGGGCGTTTATGGGGATCCATCTCATCGTATTCGTTTGTTTTGGACTGTACCGGCGTATCTGGTTATATGCAGGCGTCAACGACCTATTGCAACTGGCGGAAGCTACCATGCTGGCGATGTTCCTATGCTTTTTGTACAGCATGATGCAGCCGACACGCCTTTTCCTCTCTATGACGGTGTTGGCGTGGCTTCTCTCTTTTCTCATGATTTCCAGCGTCCGGCTGGCGCCGCGGCTTATTCGCTATCTACGCAGTGGTCGGCTACGGAAAAGTGCCAGAGGCCGGATACGCACGCTGATTGTTGGCGCGGGCGACGCAGGCGCGGCTTTGGTGCTGGAGTTTTCCCGCTCGCTTAACGACCATATGGTTGTGGGCTTTGTGGACGATAACCCCGCCAAGCAAGGCATGCGGCTGCATAATATCCCGGTATTGGGCGGCAGCGACGCCATTTCCGCCTTGGTGGAGCAGTATAGCATCCAAGAGATCGTGATTGCGATCCCTTCGGCAGCCCAGAATGAGCTCAACAGGATCCTGGACGAATGCCGCAAAACCAACTGTAAGACCCGCATTATGCCCTATATCCATAAATTCCAAAAGCCGGACGGACTGCTTCCCATGATCCGCGACGTCAACATCTCCGACCTGTTGGGACGCGACGAGGTCGTGTTGGATACGGAGGCTATTTCGGGATATTTGCACGATAAAGTGGTGCTGGTTACCGGCGGCGGCGGATCCATCGGTTCGGAGCTGTGCCGGCAGATCGTAAATTTCCAGCCTCGGTTGCTGCTCGTTCTTGACATTTACGAGAACAATGCCTATGACCTGCAGATGGAACTAGGCATGGACTATGGATTAAAAGAGGACAAGGTCAAGGTGCTCATCGGTTCCGTGCGCGACCGGGAAATGCTGCGCCGGCTATTTGAACGCTACCGCCCGGAGGTGGTGCTGCACGCTGCGGCGCATAAGCATGTGCCGCTCATGGAAGGCAGCCCCCTGGAGGCGCTGAAGAACAATGTATTTGGTACCTATAACGTGGCCAGCATGGCCGCGGAGTACAAGGTGCGGCGGTTTGTGCTGATCTCGACGGACAAGGCGGTGAACCCGACTAACGTGATGGGCGCTTCCAAGCGGCTGGCCGAAATGGTGGTACAGGGAATGCGCCATGGCAGCCAGACTGAATTTGTGGCCGTGCGTTTCGGAAACGTATTGGGGAGCAATGGCAGCGTGCTGCCGCTGTTCAAGCGGCAGATTGAACACGGAGGGCCGGTTACCGTGACGCATCCGGATATTACCCGTTTCTTTATGACGATCCCCGAAGCGGCGCGGCTTGTATTGCAGGCTGGGGCTATGGCCAAGGGTGGAGAAATTTTTATCCTGGATATGGGCCAGCCGGTGCGCATTGCCGATATGGCGCGGGATATGATCCGCCTTTCAGGTTTTGAACCGGATCGCGATATTAAGATTAAATACGTGGGGCTGCGCCCTGGCGAGAAGCTTTATGAGGAGTTGATGCTGGCCGAAGAGGGGACATGCTCGACTTCGTCAAAAAAGATTTTCACCGCCAAGCCCCAAGACGTAACGCGGGAGCAGCTAGAGTCGATCCTGCAAAAGCTCCGGCAATGCATTGATGAAAACGGGGATGTACGCGCTTGTCTGGAGGAGGTCGTTCCCACCTACCATCATGAATGTGAAAAACCGGCGGCTTCCACGCCGCACCAGCAATAGGCGGCCGGTTTTTCCGTCAGCTGCAGCCGCTTCGGATTATACCGGAGCGGCTTTTATCGTATTGCGCAGTTCAAGGAGATCACGATGAAAAAGATAAGAAACATGATTGTCGGCACCGATTGGTGGGACGACTGCGATGACGCGGCAGCCCTACGAATCCTGGTATGGGCGCATCGAAGAGGCGATATACGGCTGCTGGGCATCGCCATTAACGCCTGCTCGCCGCTTTCAGGTCCTTCGTTGGATGCTTTTCTGGCGCGGGAGGGTTTAGTTATGCTGCCCATTGGATTGGATCGAAGGGCTACGGATTTCGGCGGGCAGCTGACTTATCAAGCGCGCCTGGCGCGGCTGCCCGGACAGCATCGCGCCAATGAGGACTGCGAGGACGGCGTGGCGCTCTACCGGCGGCTGCTAGCTTCGGCGGAAGAACCGGTGGACCTTGTGGAAATTGGATTTTCCTCAATTCTGTCGGCGCTGCTGGAGTCGAAACCCGACGGCTATACTGCGCTGGACGGCTGCCAGCTGGTGAAGCAGAAGGTGCGTAAGCTGTGGATGATGGCGGGAAAATGGGATGAAGAAGGCGGCCGGGAGAACAACTTTGCCCGCAATGCCCGGGCACGCCAGGCGGCAGCGCTGGTGTGCCGGCAGTGGCCCACGGAAATTACGTTCCTTGGCTTTGAGGTAGGCTGCACGGTGATAACGGGCGCCGGACTGCCGGAACAGGATGTGTTAGGGCGCATTTTCCGCGACCACGGTTCGCCTCGGGGACGGTATTCGTGGGATCCCATGCTGGCCTATATGGCTTGCCTACAGGATGAGACGGCGGCTGGATATCGACGTATGCCCGGATGGGCCAGCGTGGACGAAAAGAGCGGCTGTAACCGCTTTCGATCGGATCCGGAGGGACGCCATGGATTTGTGGTAAAAACGCAGCCGGACGAAGCATACGCATGCGCTATCGACAAAATCTTGATGGATGCGTCAAGGCATGCCCTTGACAGAAAGGGAGATCGGTAGTATATTGATTTACAACGATAAAGCGATAAAACGATAAAGCGAAAGGGGCAGCTTATGGATCGGTTATTATATACGCCTGCCGGCGTACAGGATGATCTGCCGGACGCCTGCAGGGCTATCCAGGCACTGGAAGCGCGGGCAGAGCAGATATTCGCCCAGTGGGGCTATGAACCGGTTGCGCCGGCGGTGGTGGAGCATATGGAAGTATTCACCAACCAGGTCAGCGCTTTTCCCCAGGAAGCGATGTTCAAATTCTGCGATCAGGAAGGCCGATTGCTGGTGCTCAGGCCCGATATCACCACGGCGGCGGCGCGCCTGGCGGCGACCCGGCTCCGGGATCAGGATATTCTGCGGTTAAGCTATCGGGGGCCAGCCTTCCATTTCTCCGGAGAGGATCATACGGCCGGCCTCCGGGAATTCACGCAAATGGGTGTGGAACTGATGGGCGTGGAAGGACCCCAGGCTGACGCAGAGGTGATTGCGCTGGCGATTACGGCCCTTCGGGAGATCGGGATCGATTCTTTCCAGGTGGATGTAGGGCAGGTGAATTATTTCATTGGCCTGGCGGAGGATGCGGGCCTGTCTGGCGCGGCGATTGAGCAGTTGCGGCAGGCCGTGGAGCAGAAGAACTCTCTTTCCATCGAGATGCTGCTGAAGGAGGCCCAAGTAGAGGAGTCGACCCGTGAGCGGATCTTGCAACTGCCCATGCTCTATGGGGGCAAGGAAGTGCTGGATACGGCCCGGGATTATTCGTCCAACCCCCGCTGCCGGCAAGCGGTAGAAAATATCCGGGAGGTATGGTCGATTCTGGAGGAATATGGGCTGTCGGATTATTTGTCCATCGACTTTGGGATGGTACAGAGCATCGGCTACTATACCGGTGTGATTTTCCGAGGCATCTGCGAGCAGATGGGTTATCCAATTCTTACCGGCGGGCGATACGACAGGCTGGTGGGCGAATTCGGCCGGGATATGGCGGCTACCGGCTTTGCTATGGGCGTGAAGCCGCTGCTGACCGCGCTGGAACGTCGTGGCCGCATTGAACCGGGCAGGCCTGTGGACGCCATGGTGGGATATGCCCCTGAGGCGCGGCGGCAAGCCCTGGACTGGATGGCGCAGCTACGCGGACAGGGCTTGCGGGTGCGGCAAAGCTTTGACGGCCTGACGGCGCTGAAGGCTTACGCACAGGCCCACCCCCAAATTAAGGTTTATTGGGTGCAGCCGGACGCGGTATCCACCCTGCTGCCAGGAAAGGAGGTAGCCCCATGAGCATACAGCCGATCACCATTGCATTGGCAAAGGGCCGCTTGGCGGAGCTGGCGGTGGAGCTTCTGGAGGCTTGCGGACTGGATTGCCAGCAGGTCCGGCATCCTGAGCGTAAGCTCGTATTGTACGATGAGGCCGGCGAATACCGGTTTGTGCTTGTTAAGCCGGCAGACGTACCGATTTACGTGGAACGGGGCGTAGCCGATATTGGCGTGGTAGGGAAGGATACCCTGATGGAAAAAAACCCCAGCCTGTATGAGATGCTGGATCTGGGTTATGGAAAATGCCGGTTGTGTGTGGCCGGTTATCCAGGCAAGCAGGAAAAGCGCCTGACCGACTATAATCTGCGGGTCGCCACTAAATATCCCCACATCGCCCGCAGCTATTACGGGGCAAAAGGGCAGAACATCGATATTATCGAGCTGTCTGGTTCAGTGGAATTGGGGCCCCTGATTGGGCTGAGCGACGTGATTTTGGATATTGTGGAGAGCGGTGGCACCCTGCGGGCCAATGGGCTGGTGGTATTAGAGGAGATCTGCGAGGTTTCCGCCCGCTTGGTGGTAAACCGCGTCAGCCTAAAGACAAAGGGCGAACGGGTACGCCCGCTGATTGAAAAAATGCGACAAGAGTTAAACCGGAGAAAGGGCGAAAAGGCATGAGAATACCGACGATTGACTGCGTTACCGGCCAAGGCGGCGAATATTTTGAACAGCTCAAACACCGTTCGCAGCTGGATATGCGCGAAGAACGGGATCGGGTGCGCGAGATTATCGAAGCGGTACGCGGCCGTGGAGATGAGGCTTTGCTGGAATATGAAGCGCGGTTTGATCGGGTGGATTTGACCGCGGGGACGCTGGAAGTAACGGAAGAAGAGATTCAGGCAGCTTACCGGCAAGTAGGCGATCATTGGTTGGCCTGCCTTCGCCAGGCGATTGCCAGCATTCGGGATTTTCACGAACGGCAGAAAAAGCAGAGCTGGATGCATGCAGAACCTGGAAAGGTCGTGGGCAGCCGTGTCATTCCCATGAAGCGCGTGGGCGTATACGCTCCAGGGGGCCGCGCGTTGTATCCTTCCACGGTGCTGATGGATGTGCTGCCGGCCAAGGTAGCCGGCGTACGGGAAATCATTCTGTGCACGCCCCCGCAGCCCGATGGGCAGGCGCCGGCCGTGACGCTGGTGGCTGCGCGGGAAGTGGGGGTAGATCGCATCTTCAAGGCAGGCGGCGCTCAAGCGGTGGCGGCGATGGCCCTGGGAACCGATACGATCCCGCGGGTGGATAAGATTGTAGGCCCTGGGAATATTTACGTGACCCTGGCTAAGCGAGAGTTGTATGGATATGTGGGCATCGATATGGTGGCGGGCCCGTCGGAGGTACTGGTGGTGGCTGACGAAAGCGCCACGCCACGATACGTAGCGGCAGATCTGCTATCCCAGGCCGAGCATGATCCGCTGGCAGCGGCAATTCTGGTGACGCCCTCGGCTGCACTGCTGACGGCGGTTCGGGAGGAACTGGAAAAGCAATGCGCCGCTCTGCCCAAAAGGGAGATTGCGGAGCATTCGCTGAGCCATTTCGGTGCGTTGATTCGTGTAGCGGATCTGGCTCAGGCCCTTGAGATTGCCAATACCATTGCGCCGGAGCATCTGGAGCTTTCGGTGGCGGAGCCCTTTGCTTGGCTGGGCGCGGTAGAAAACGCCGGAGCCGTATTCCTGGGCCACTATGCACCGGAGCCCTTGGGTGATTATTATGCTGGTCCTAATCATGTGCTGCCTACGTCGGGAACGGCGCGATTCTTTTCGCCCTTGTCGGTGGATGATTTTGTGAAGCGCTCCTCAGTAATCTTTTATTCCCGGGAGGAGCTGGAAAAGGTATATCAAACCGTGGCGGCGCTGGCCGATTCTGAGGAACTGGCCGCTCATGCACGTTCGGTAAGAATCCGTTTTGAGGAGCAGTAGCATGAGAAACGCATCGATCACTCGAATTACCGGTGAAACCCAGATTGCCCTGACCTTGAAGCTGGATGGCCTGGGACAAGCCAAAGCTGAAACGGGCGTAGGATTTTTGGACCATATGCTGGCGGCGCTGGCCAAGCACGGCATGCTGGATCTGACGGTGGAATGCAGGGGCGACCTGGCGACGGGCAGCCATCATACCATTGAGGACGTAGGTATTGTGCTGGGGCAGGCGCTGAACCAGGCGCTGGGCGATAAGCGTTCGTTGACCCGGTATGCTACCTTTACCGTGCCCATGGATGAGGCGCTATGTATGGTAAGCTTGGATGTAAGCGGCCGGCCTTTTCTAGCCTTTGATGCGGCGATCACGCCGGGCCTTCTAGGCAACTATGAGACGGAGGCTACCGAGGATTTTTTCCGGGCGGTAGCGATGTCCGCCGGTATGACCGTACACATGCGCCAGATGGCAGGGGTTAACAGCCATCACATTATCGAGGCATTCTTCAAGGCATTTGCCCGTGCCCTGGACGCGGCAACCCGCATCGATCCCCGGGTACAGGGCGTACCCTCCACCAAAGGCGTACTTTAGGAGGCGGCTATGAATATTTATCCTGCAATTGATCTAAAGGATAACGCCTGCGTTCGGCTTTTACAGGGACGCATGGAGGATGCGACGGTCTATGGCAAAGATCCGGCACAGATGGCGCGGCGCTGGGTGGCTGAAGGCGCTCGATGGCTCCATGTGGTGGATCTGGATGGCGCCTTCGCAGGGGAATCGGTAAACCTGCCCGCGATCCGAGCGATCGTAGCAGCGGCGGGCATACCGGTGCAGCTGGGGGGCGGGATCCGCACCATGGAACAGATCGACCGGATGCTGCAGCAGGTAGGCGTGCAGCGGGTCATCCTGGGCACTGCGGCGATTGAGGAACCCGATCTGGTGGAAAAGGCCGTGCAACGCTATGGGGAACGGATCGCTGTGGGGATTGATGCTTCCCATGGCCGAGTAGCGGTTAGAGGCTGGGCGGAGGCCACGGCGGTGTCCCCGGTAGAATTGGGGCAGAAAATGGTCGCCCTGGGGATTCAAACCATCATATATACAGATATCAGCCGTGATGGGATGCTGACAGGGCCCAATTTTGAAGCGACGCAGGCCCTGATCAAGGCTACGGGCGCGCAGGTGATCGTTTCCGGAGGTGTAGCCAGCCTTGCGGATATCCGCTGTTCCCGTAGCATCGGCGCGGAAGGTGTGATCCTGGGACGGGCGATTTACACCGGTGCGGTGGCCCTTGGCCAGGCGCTGAAGGAAGCGGAGGAAGCATGATGAAGCTGATCGGACGATGCGGCCAGCAGGCGGATGCCTGCGTCATGACGCTGACGGAATTTCAAGGAGGGGCCTGCGAGGCGCAGGCGATTCTGGAAGCGGTGCCATCAGACTATGCGCAGGCCGACGGATGGATACGAGCGGGCGCAACCCGTATCCTGTTGGATGGGCAGGCGCTGAGGGACGGCGAGCTGGCCCATGAAATGGCCGTGGGTCTGGGGAGAAACCGCTTGGCTGTGCGGCTACGGGTAACGCTGCGCAGCGGCGAACTGTCTCTAGCGGATGCTTATGCCAATCCAGTGGGATCAGACCGGGTGATGGACTGGGCGAAGATATGCGAGCGCCGTTGGGGTGATGAGTTATGGTTGGAGCCGGCAGACGGGCTGGACAGCCAATTCCTGGAGGCACTGCGTCGGATCGCTGATGCGGTAAAGGTACGACTGGTGCTGTGCTGCGCAGGCACTGCCGACTGGCGGTGGTTGGCGCAGGAGCATTTCCTTGGGGGGCTGTACGCGCCAGATGACCTGGAAGCGGCACGACAGGCCATACAGAGGGAAATGGAGCGAAACGCGCCGGACTTTGACCCTGCGGTGATCCGCTGGGATGACCGGGGGCTGGTGCCGGTCATCGCGCAGGATGCGGCGACCGACCAGGTGCTGATGCTGGCTTATATGAATAAGGAAGCGCTGGAGAAAACGCTCGCCGGAGGCGAGATGGTATACTATTCCCGCAGCCGCCGGCAACTATGGCATAAGGGCGCCACATCGGGCCATTTCCAGCGCGTGCATAGCCTATGGTATGATTGTGATGCCGATACAATTTTAGCTCGTGTAGAGCAAATTGGTGCTGCCTGCCATACCGGGAGTTTTAGCTGTTTTACCCATCCCATTGTGGACAATGGCGAGCCAGCCGGATACCGAGAGCTGGTCCGAGAGATGGAAGGGATCCTGGAACGCAAGGCTCACCCCCAAAGCGGCTCCTATACCAACAAGCTGCTGGAGAGAGGCGTGGATAAGATTTGCAAAAAGGTGGCCGAGGAGGCCTGCGAGGTGGTTCTGGCGGCCAAGAATGGCAATTCACAGGAGCTAACTTATGAAATCTGTGATTTGCTTTATCATCTCTTTGTGCTTCTGGCGCAGCAAAACGTGAGCTTGACCGACCTTTGCCGGGAGCTTGAAGCGCGCCGAAAAAAATAGCGGGACGACAACCGGGAAAAGTTGTAAAAAACCTTTGACAAAGAGCGTAGAATCGTTTATAATAAATTTCGCTGATGTGCTTGCGGAGCAAGCACGAGGGAGCATAGCTCAGCTGGGAGAGCACTTGCCTTACAAGCAAGGGGTCACAGGTTCGAGCCCTGTTGTTCCCACCAAATGGCCTGGTAGTTCAGCTGGTTAGAACGCTAGCCTGTCACGCTAGAGGTCGTGGGTTCGAGCCCCATCCAGGTCGCCATTCGCCTCGGTAGCTCAGTCGGTAGAGCAAGGGACTGAAAATCCCTGTGTCGACAGTTCGATTCTGTCCTGAGGCACCATAATGCGGGAATAGCTCAATTGGTAGAGCGTCGCCTTGCCAAGGCGAAGGTCGCGGGTTCGAACCCCGTTTTCCGCTCCATATGGCGCCATAGCCAAGCGGTAAGGCAGAGGTCTGCAAAATCTCCAACACCAGTTCGATTCTGGTTGGCGCCTCCAGGGCACTTCACATTGTGAAGTGCTTTTTTTGTGCATCGATAGGCCGCCGGGAAATTTTGGATCGTCCGGCGGCCTAAAGTCTGCTTTAGGCTAACGATATTAGCTGGCAGAATAGCAACAATAGGAGCAAGACGCTGCATAAAAGGAAAATGCCCAGATAGGGCAAAGTACGAGCATCGGATGCGCCCATATCTTGCTTCATGGCAATGAGGCTGGCTAAAGAGGCGATAGGCGTACCCAGCCCGCCGATATTGACGCCTAAAAGCAGTCCGTGCCAGTTGAATGTAAAGCCCGCCAGCAGAATAGCGGCAGGGACATTGCTAATGATCCCTGGCTGGCCAATGCGGAACTAAGCAGGGCATTGCGGTCTAGCCAGGCACTCAGGAAATTTCGGATCAGCGCTATACGCCCCAAATTGCTGGCGAAGATGAAAAAGAATACAAAAGTACGGAGCAATCCATAGTCGACTTGGCGCAAGAGATTTGGGTGGTTCATGATAATTGTCGATACGAGTACGGCGGCAACTGGCAGCGCAACGGGCGGCAAGCGGACGGATAAAGGGCAAAGGAAGAAAGCGCGAAATAGGCGATGAAATGCCTTGGATGACGCAGCTAAGAATTTTTCATGCAGCTGAATATGGATCGCCGTATTCCGAAGGAAGCAGCAAGCCACGCACAGGCCCAGCAGGCTAATCCCGGCTGCCGCAGCACGGCTCCAAAGAATTCGCTGACCAGCAGCTGATTATAGCTGAAGAGGAAAAGGTTTGGGGGGCCACGGGCATAGCTATGCTTCCGATGTTGGCGACGATCGTTTGAAGCACGATAGTCCGGATCAACAGGCTCTCTTTGCCGATAAGGTGGAGGACTAAAGTGCAAAGGGGACAAACGTGATTAAAGCTATATCGTTGGTAATCAGCATAGAAGCGAAAAAGGAAGCAGCGCCAACGCTAACATCACGGTTTTGTCCGCTGGCAGCGGGCCAGCAAGCCGTATGCCATGCGATCAAAAAGCCCACAGAAGTCAAATCCTAGCACAATGCTCATGTGCCATAAAGTAACACAAAAAGCAACAGACAGCCGCCACAATTCCGTAAAGATTGATGCTTGACAGTCTCCCGAA
>CAJFUN010000050.1 GCA_904420205.1 Candidatus Parachristensenella avicola
CGCGTTGGTGCCGCCGCTGCAGGCCGTCAGGCCCAGAGCGAGCACCATGCACAGCACCAGCAGGCCGGCTAACAGTCTCTTCTTCATGGTTTCCTCCTTTTTGATGATACAGGCCGAAAGCCTGTAAAAACCGGTCGCGCGTCCCCACGCCCGGAATTCATTTTTATTATATCGTATTATACAGAATGTAACAATACTTGAAATCTTCAATCTATTTTGCCTTTATCTCACCTATGGATGTCATTCGCAGTCTATTTTTGCTGTTTTTTCGCTACAAATTGTCTTTTTTGTTCAAAGCCTTCATTCCTTGCATCTTCCCTGGACACCGCTGATCGAAACATCACTCGCAGAAACAAAAAATCACAATAATATTATAATTTTATAATTTATCTTAGGCGGGAGCTTCCTTATGAAGACCTCTTTATCGAAAAAAGCGGCGGACATCGTCCGCCGCTTGTACCGCCTGCATCAGGCCGTCTCCGCTGCCGAAAAGGTAAGCGCCGCTGTACCACCCGCTTCCACTAAATCGATCTGCCCCTGCCGTATCGTCCAGCTGCAGGAACGCTGCTTGGCGTCCTCCGTTTGCTGATCCGGTTCATGGCCAGCCGCCTCGTTAACGGACTTTTTGATGGCCTCATAATCGGACCCGCCTGTAAGGGTAATGGCCAATTCTACAACGCTGCCTTGTTCGTTCAAGGTGGCTACCAATTCGTGAACGCCGCCAAAGAGTCCCACGCGGTACTCCCGGCCGTTGATCTGCTCGGCATTCTCGCTTTTTACTTCTTCGCCCGGGCCCAGCGCTGCGATCAGCGCGTCATCGCTGCTTCCTGTCAGCTCTATAAGCTCGGTTAGCTGCGGCTGAAGCGGTGTCGGCGTAGGGCTGACCGCGTCCGTTTGCGCGGCTTGCGGAGAGACAGTGCTCAGCAGGGTGGATTGCTCTGTGATGGCGCTTGTCCCCGGCGTGGCGGGCTGCCCCGTGCAGCCCGCCAACAACGCCGCCCACACGGCCGCCAGGCAGATTCCGCTTATCGGGAAACGCTTTTTCATTACGATTACGCTCCTTTCAGGATATGCAGCAAAGGCTTTCCATTGGCCTGCGTGCTGCTTTTTGCGTTCCTGTCTAGCATTTCCAACGCAGCGCCAATCCATGCCAGAGAGCAGCAAAAAGCCGCGCAATCGCGCGGCTTATCGATTATCCAATCAAATTCTCTTGAAACAGCCGGGGCCCCAAGCAGGCTACAGCTGCTTCCAGAGCTCCTCGTGGGGGGCAGCGATAACGGAATAGCCCGTCAGCAGCCCCAGCTCCTTAGCGTGGGCCGCTCCGGCCTCGGCGGCGGCTGTAACATCGCTGACGTCGCCCGTCAGCAGCACCATACCTTTGCCGCCCATGCCACGGGAAACCCGCAGATCGAGGATATCCACCCGAGCGGTTTTAACGGCGATATCCGCCGCCTTGATGGCGCTGGCCGCCGAAAAGGTTTCCACTACCGCCAACGATCCCCTCGGCTGCGTCTCCTGCGCGCCAAAGAGCGCTTTCACCACCTGCTCGTCGATACGGCCCATCAGCGCCTGATCGACGATATAGCGCTCAAAGCCGGCCTTCACCTGTTCCAAAGCCGCCTGCACGTCGGATAGCGCTCCGGTAAAGACGATTTCATACTTACCCGGGCAGGCAGGGTGGGCCGAAACCAGCCGAATACCTGCGCTTTTTAAGGCCGCGTCGCAAGCTTCCACGCCCTTTGCAATGCTCTTGAGTTCCACTACGCCTACTGCATAAATCATCTTTTCATTCCTTTACTGGGCATCCTGCCCCAGCGCAAGCTCAATATATCGATCCGTAACGCGCGTAATTTTGCCAGCGGCCGACGCATGGATCCGGGCCGAAATGCCGGCGGCGGCCTCTGCCAGTACCGCGCCGGCAGCCACTTCATCCCCCACCTGCACCTGACAGATGGCCGGGGCGCCGACATGCTGCTTAAGCGGCAGCACCAGCTTCCGGGGCGTCAGGCTGATCTCTTTTAGCTTGGCCACCATCCGGTCGAAAGGCGCCACGCCGCTCATAGCCTTAAAGCGTTTGTTCGGCAGTAAGCGGAAATCCCGGTCCGGGTTGGGTTCAATAGGCCCTTGCTGCTGATATTTCATCTTTTTAGCCGCCACGTCGCCGCGCACCTGCATCATCACTTTCCGAGGCAGGATTCCCTGGCAACAGGCCACAAGGTCGCATACGCCGCAGCCACAGCAAGCCGAAGCCGAAAGGAAATCCTCCGGATGATCCTGCGCGGTGCTGGCTACGCTGCGCACGGTGCGATGGGGCGCCAACCCATAGCCCAGCAGCGCACGAGGGCACATCTCGGTACATAGCGTGCACTGGCAGCATACGGAGCTGGCCCTGTCGATCTGCCGCTTCGCATCTCCCAGCTTAGCGGTTACGGCAGGAATATCCTCCGGCAGGATCAGAATCCCTTTGGTCGTTTTGGTAACGGAGGCCTCCTGCCAGCGTATGATATTGCCCATAGCCGGCCCCCCGTCCAGCACCACATGACCCTCTGGCACCTCATAACGCAAGCTTGCCAGCAGATCCTTAACTGGCGTGCCCACTTTCACCTTGACGGTGACCGGCTCCGGCACCGCGCCCGCCACCGTCAGCCATTTCTCCGTTACCGGGATGCCGTCCAGCGCCCTGCCGAGATTCAGCACGGTTTCTACATTGTTCACAATCACGCCCACCGACAGCGGAAGATCGCCCGGGCGCACAATGCGGCCCAGAACCTGATAGATCAGGATCACCTCGTCGCCCATCGGGTAAACGTTAGGCAGCACAGCCACCTGAATATCATGCGCCAATCGCTGCCCCTGGGTAAAGCCAAAGCGGCGCGCAGTATGCTCTTTGATCGCCAAGTAGCCGTTATGGATCCCAGCAGCATCCATAACCCTGCGAGCGCCATAGAGCACATCCTCCATGTGCGTTCGCAAAATATGATAATCGGTAAAAATCAGCGGCTCGCATTCCGCGCCGTTTATGATGTAGCTATCGGCGCCCTGAGCAAGCTTAACCGCCGCCGGAAATCCTGCGCCGCCGGCGCCAACCACGCCGGCCTGGCGCGCCTTTTCCTTTAATTCAGCCAGTGTTATTTGGCCCATGTCTGCTCCTTTACGCTTTTGCCGGGGATTCATCGATAATCCCCACCACCACGGCGTCCACCGGCGTGTTGGGGTTCACCAAGGCAAGGCGCGCACTGCTGCCCTGGGTCACCAGGACATATTCCCCAATGCCCGCGCCCACCGTATCGATGGCTACCAGAAATTTATCTGTCTGGCTTCCGTTCTCGATCAGCTGGATCTCCAGAATCTTCGAGCCTACAATCGCCTCGTTCTTTCGGGTGGAAACCACATGGCCGATCACCTTTCCCATTACCATGTTCTTCTCCTCACTTCTCCTGCACGATGCGAACCTGCGCACCATTGCCCAAGCCCGCCGCATTGGCGTCGTCGGTATCCACATGCATCTCCAAGACAAACTGATCCGAAACCCGGATCTGCACATCGTAGAAGCGGGTACGCCGCTCGCCCTCTGCCTCGACCACCACGTAATCGCCGTCTTTCAATCCGTAGGCAGCTCCGTCGGCCGGGCTCATATGAATATGCCGGTTGGCGATGATGCAGCCTTCCTGCACCGATACAATGCCTTTGGGCCCTACAATGGTGATGGGGGCCGATCCCTTCACATCGCCCGATTCGCGCACCGGCGGCTTCACCTTCAACACAAAGCTATCTGTCCGGGAAATCTCCACCTGGGTGGCCCTGCGTACCGGGCCCAGCACGCGCACACGCTCAATTGCCCGCATGGAAGGGCCTACCAGCGTTAACGTTTCCTTGCAGGCATACTGCCCCGGTTGGGATAGGTCCTTCAAGGGCGTCAGCTGATATCCGGCGCCGAACAGCGTCTCCACATCAGCCTGCGTCAGGTGAATATGGCGGTTGGATACGCCTACCGGGACCAGCCCTTTTCCGCCGGCCCGTTCCACCGAAACGCCCTGCTCCGACAAGGCCTGGATAATCATTCTTGTCAAGCTTTCCGTATCCATTTTCCACCTCATCCTCAATTTTTCCATCTATATAAAGGGAATTGCTTTCAAAACAAAGGGCAGACGTACGCCTGCCCAACCGGGCTTCATCCGCCGCAGGGCCCGGGCGCGGCCCTCAATACCGCGCCCGCCTCCGGCGTTTGCCTGCATACAGGCAAAGGTCTTATTCGCGCTTTTACAATCTTCCGGCCAAGCCGGCGTTTCAAAGGGCCATCCGGCCCATCGCGGTAGTTTTTTACTTCAGGGTGGGCAGCAGCTTCTCCACGTCGCCATGGGGCCGGGGAATCACGTGCAGGGCGATCACTTCGCCCAGCCGGCTGGCCGCAGCGCCGCCAGCGTCCACCGCCGCCTTCACCGCGCCTACGTCGCCGCGCACCATCACGCTCACCAGGCCGGATCCGATCTTCTCCGAGCCGATCAG
>CAJFUN010000051.1 GCA_904420205.1 Candidatus Parachristensenella avicola
AGTCCCTAAATGAATCGGAACCGGCGTGACCTAACACGCCGGTTCCTACCAAAATTCTTTTTACTTCCTTATGGGACGTTGCCTAAGCGGGAGAGTTTTCTCTTTGTAAGGTTGGGCCTCGTATACCGATTAGCTGTCGTAGCCTTGCTTCTGCAGGTTTCTGCGCAGGAAATAAATGGCGACGGTGGAGGCGGCCATGATGATGGCCACCAGCAGCAGATAAAACTGCTTGTTGATCATGGGCGTGCCCAGGATGTTCAGCACCACGCCTTCGGTATGCTGCATGATGGAACGGCTGAGCATGACGCCCAGAAAAGAGGCCACGTTGCAGGCCGTGGAGTAAAAGGCGTTATAGACGGTGCCATCCTGAGCGGGCACGTTGATATAGGGCACGTTGGTATAGCCCAGCGTAATGCCGGAGCCCAAAGGATAGGCAATCATCATAGCCAAAGGGTACATAAACTGATAATTGGCCGGTGTAACCAAGGAGAGCACCACATAATGCATGAGATAACCGGTCATGGCAATCTGGATCATCTGAAACCAGCTGCCGGTTCGGCCGATGGCCTTGCGCCACAGTGGCGTAAAGATAATCATACAAGGAATATTCAGGAGCGACAGAGCCGTGATATAGGTATAGCTGACCTGGATATTCTGGAGAAGGTAGACCGTATAAAAGGAACTTGGAATATTTGCCGCAAAGCTCCACAATACGCCGACGCCGACCGAGCGCATGTAAATCTTATCTTTCAGGGGCTTGGTAAATACGTCCCGAAGCCGGATTTTCTGGCCGGAGGATTCATAGGGGTATTCCCGCATGCGGTATAACAGGTAGGCGTCCAGGAACACCAGGGCAACGGCGATGCCGCGGACCACCATGATGCCGGTAATTTCGCTGCCATGGGCTTTAAAGGCGTCCACCAACGCGGAAGCGCCCATGGTCGCCCCGGCCACCAACACAGCCACACCAATGGACTGGCTGGAGAAAAAGCTGGCCCGCAGCCGGTTGGGCAGAAACTGCATATGCCACATGGCAAAGCCGGGGTTCAAAATAGCATGGGTGCAGTTAACCACCACCAGCGCCAGCGCCACCAGCGTCAACTGGGCCTGCTGGGCGATGGGCAGAAAAGGGATCACAGAGATAAACAAGGCGTTCACCATCAGCGCTGAAAAGCGAAACCAGATCAAGAAAGTCTTGCGCTTGGTAAAACGCTCCATAATGATCGGCGCGATCAGCTGCACGATGTTGGCGGCAAAGGGAATCATGCCGGTAAGGCCGATGAAGCCGTCATCGGCGTTCATAAGCAACAGAAGGCCGGTGAGGTAGTTGCCGCCCACCAAGTTCGCCACCACGTTGTTGACGAAGGCAAAGTTGATTAGGCTCATCCGGTCGCGGCTGAGCTCGTCGCCGGGATAATACCAGCTGCCGATCATCGCATCCCGGAGCCGGGGGAGCATTTTGCTAGGCTTGAGCATGCCGAAATCCAGCTTGTTGCGCATGCGCGTATCCTCCTGGAAGTTTAGTGCGCTATTCAATTGTCTTATCGCATCCAGCTGGGGTGCGCAGCGGGAGGATGCCAATTCCCGCCGCTCTTTGATTCCTCCATTAAGGAAACGTCCCTATTATTCAATGATAAGGGGCTGCTTGTCAATTCCTATTTTTTTCCAAATTCCATTTTTTTTGCAAGCCCTCCGCCGTCAGCGGGCAGGAAGTGAGTTCAATCCAGCTGTAGGGATCGTCCTCTCCGGCCTCGAAAAGCATAAAAAGGCGCCCGTTCAGCACGGCCATGTCGCTGTAAGCCGCGGGCCCGGATCGGATTACGCTGTGCTTGGCCCAGCTGAGCCCCCCGTTCAAACTGAATTTCAGGGTCAGGCGGCGGCGCGCCCGATCGTCGTCGGGATTTAGAAAAAGCAGGGCACCGCCCCAGGACAGGGCCGAGCCCTGGCATACCGGCTCGCGCAGGGCGAGATCTTCCCTAAGCGGCGAAAGATGCTCGCCGCCGTCGCCGGACCAGGCGGCCAGCCGGCAGCCATGGCCCCGATAAGAGCGCAGGTTGACATACAGTCTGCCGTCCTCCAGGCAAGCGGCCGTCGCTTCATTGGCGTCGGGCCCGGTAACCGCGCCGACGCGCCAAGTAGCCCCGCCGTCGTCAGATAGGATCAGATGACCCGCATAGGGTGAGCGCGCCCCAGGCGCGGGCGAAGCCTCCCCATGATTGCAGGGGATGACAAGCCGGCCGCCGGGCAGACATAGGCCGTGGCAGGGGCCGCATGCGTACCAGGTCCATCCAGGGCGGGTTGCTTGCTGCGTAATGTCCCAAGGGCCCCGCCAGCTGCGGCCGCCGTCCCGGCTCTCCATACGGTAAACGCGGCGGGCGCCATGCCCGGCCAAGATATCCGCCTCGGTGACCGAGCCGTCGTTGCCATTATAGATCAATTGAAGGGTTTTGCTGGGGCGATGCTCTACCAAGCAGGGATTCCCCACGGTATTGTCGCCGTCTTCCGCGACCACTTGGGGCGCCGACCAGCTCTGTCCGCCATCCCGGCTGCCACGCAGCAGGATGCGGATCCGTCCGGAATCGGACCGGGGATTGCTGCGGGCCTCGCAGAGCGCCAATAACTCGCCCGCCGAAGTCGCCAGCAAGCAGGGAATGCGGAATTGGGCATAGCCCCAATCCCCTGATTCATATAGCTTCATTTACCCCTCCGGAGATCATCCTGCATTGCGCTCTCATTTTATCATATATGAGCGGTAGGAGTATGGTCTAATCTTTTCATCGTATGCCAAAATATGACACGCTGGCCCTCCGGCTCGGCGCGGTGCAGGTGCTATATCAGGGGAACGGTGATATCCTCTTTTGCTTTGCGATAGAAAACCATGCGCCAGGTCACGCTGTCCACCGGTTCATGGTGCAGGGCAGAGGCGGCGTACTGCATGTCGCTTTGATCTCCGGATAAAAACAAGGCTACCGGGCCGTCTGCCCCGCCAATGATACCCACGGCGCAGCAGGCATCGTTCCCCTCATCTCCAGGCAGAAAGTGCGGAGGGTCGGACTTAACGGTATCCGTCACGACCAAGCGGCCTTCGGGCAGGGGCGGAGAGACCGTGTATCCCATGGAAACAAAGCAACCTGGCATCCGCTGACGGACGCTGCGCTGAAAGGCGGCATCGAGGCGCTCAGGCTGATAGCTATGGATAGTCAGCGTATGCGCCCCGCCGGAGACAGGGTCAGTAAAGAATACCCGGTCCCCGGATCCGGCAGTGGTAAAGCAGGCCCCTGGCAGCGCAACCTCGTCAGCGGAAAGCGTGACAAACAGCCGTTTGAGTTTCGGCCTGCACGCTGCCTTCCAAGGGAACCGGCAGCGCATGATGCTCCACCCGTCCTGGGGATCCAACCGGTAATGGCGCAGGGCACGTTGCGCGTCAGCCTCGTTGCCCTCCGGATATACCGGGTTCCAGCACACCCCGCAGCCTTGCGAGGCATCCAAAAAACGGTCGTTTACCTGCAACCGGGGATGAAAACCGACGTTGAAAGGCTGCTCAGCCTCTATTTGAAGTTGCTCGTCCACGGTAAAGTCGTCCAGTTCGCTGTCGGGGGTTAGGCGCCACTTTGCCACAAAATCCCGTATTTGACCGGCAGGGATCCGGTGCAAAAAATCAATCGACAGCCCTGCGCCGCAGGCGTAGACCGCGGGGATATACCACGTCTCTCCATGCCAGCAGAAGCGCCTTTCCACGGGAATCTCGCGGCTGGCGCGTTCATGGCGCAGGCCCGGGCCGAAGCCGCCTTGGAAATAGACCAGCCATGGGGCCGGCCGGGACGCTGGTGACTGCCCGAAGGCGGGCGGCTTCAAGGAATCAAACTCGTCATTCAGCTGCCGGATATAGCGCCAAGGCTGCTCCATGGGAGTAAGATCCATCTCGACGGCGACGCGGCGGAGAAGAGCGCGTTGCGCCTTGTCCGGCGGATGGCTATGGCAATAGGCCTCCAACTGCGCGCGATCCCATAGCCATGCCTGTTCGAGCGCGTCCATGCTGCCAGTATAGAGGATCAGGCGTAGCAGATCTCGGAAATTCCGAGCTAGTGGGCGCACCGCGTTTGTCTCCCCCCTGGACGGATTTACGGCGAAAATCATTTCGCCCCATCCACGGATCCGACAGAAATGAACGCCCGCTGCGCGGCCCCAGCCTAGAATGACGGCGCCTTTAGGCGTGCAGCGATGAGGAGATTTCTCCCTCCTCCGGATTATGCCAAGGGGGGCCAGATCGATATGACGCGATAAAAAAACTTGATAGAAGCTTGACAAGATGTAATCCTCCCTCAGACCATGCGGCCTTGATGCCGCCCAGCGCGCCATATCAACTGCGTTCCAGGCGGCAATTCAGTAGAGCATGCATGAGATCATAAGAAAAGTCGATCGATCATGGAGTGCCGACCGTCAAACCATGGGAAGCTCGTAGACGGTCAGCTTGGCCGAACCCGTCCGGAGGGCCCAGCGGATAGGAAGATGCTCGCCCTCTCCCGCATAGACTTCGCAGGTGATGACGCAGCCGCCAGGCCCAAATACCTCCAACGTGGACTGATCAGCCACGATGCGCAGCCGGAGGCCCTCCTTTTGCCAGAGGAGAGGGAAGGAACACGAGGGGCTTATGCCTTCCCGGCCGTCGGAGGCCATAACGCCGCTTCGGTCGACACATACAGCCCGGCCATCGTAGCGGATTCGGCACGAGTCCTTCGGGGTGGTGAAAAGCTCGATTTCGGCCTGAGGTGGGGCGGCGGAAGGTAGAAATTCGAGCACTGCGTCCAGCATATGGCTATCCACCGGCAAACAGGCCTGGCCGCCGGCGGATAAGCAGCTGGCGACAGAAGCGCCGCGCAGGCTGTCTAACTCCCGCGCCGGAGTTTGATGGAGGCGGGGACCTTCAGGCGTATCCTCCAAGGTTAGTTCCCGAGGCAGGCTCATGGAGCAGCGCCAGGGGTCAGTAGGGCCGGTGGCGGATCCGTTCATCCAGCCGATCCATAGCAGGCGGCCCGGGGCGTGGGCGCAGCTTTGGGCGGCATAGAAGCTGTCGCCGCCGTCTACCTTCAGCGGCCCTTCCATCACGCGATAGCAGCGCCCGTCGAATTCGCCCAGATAATATTGGACGCCGCCAGCGCTAAGCACCCACAACGCCCGACCATGCCAGGGTAAGGGGAATAGGTCGGGGCATTCGGTCTGGATCTCGTCCAGCTGCTGGGTCAGTGTCCAGTGAACGAGATCCCGGGAGTGGTAGATGCGCACCGGGCCGCCGGCCACCACCATGCACCATGCCCTCAGCGGCGCATACCAGAACACCTTGGGATCCCGGAAATCGCGTAAGCCGTCGTTCTCGATGACAGGATTACCCGGGTATTTCACCAAGGTCCGTCCGCCGTCCACGCTGGTCGCCAAACTTTGGCGTTCGACGCCTTGTTGGTCATGATGGGTAAAAAGGTAGGCCACGCCGCCCTGAGGCAACAGGGGAATTGCGCCCGGCGGTACGGATACGGCGCTGCCGGAAAAAATCGCCCCCAGCGCATCGGGCGCCATAACGATGCCGCGGTGGGTCCAGCGCATTAAATCAAAGCTTTCGGCATGGCCCCAGTGCATGGGCCCCCAAACTTTGTCCAGCGGGTTGTGCTGGTAATATAAGTGATAGCGCGTTCCATCGAAAAAGAAACCGTTGGGATCGTTCATCCACATGGCCTGAGGCGTAAAATGAAACCGGGGTCGGTATAACTCAAAGCCAGGCATGGCGGACACCTCCTTTGCATTATTGTACCTGATGGATCTGACGTTGAATAGAGGATCGTGAAAACTGGTCTTTTCTTTTGGAGAGGAATCGCTATAATATAGGGGGATAAAGAAAGGAACAAGCGAATGCCAAAACTTGAGAATTATGATAAAAACTTGGATTATAGCTATTGCTTGGGCGTGTTTCCTTGCCTGGAGCTTATGGCGGCAAGGCCGGAGCGGGCACGCCGGCTGCTGCTGGCGCCGGAGGGCGAGGCCAATGAAGGTGTGATGAAACTCAAGGCCGCCTGCCAGGAGCGCGGGGTGCGCTGGGAGTATGCGCCCAAGGCGCTGGCCCGCCTTTCCCGCAAGGAGAATTGCTATGCGGCCATTGTATTTGATAAATATGACGACGAATTATCGGAGGACGGACCCCATGTGGTGCTGCATCACGTATCCGACGGCGGCAACTTGGGCACGGTCATCCGAACTTGCCTGGGCTTCGGCATTCAGGACCTGGCGATCATACGGCCGGCTGTGGACTTTTTCGATCCGCATGTGTTGCGGGCTTCCATGGGAGCAGCGTTTCGCGTTCGCCTGGCCCGGTACGGCAGCTTTGAGGCATACCGCAATCAATTCAGCGGCCATGCGCTGTATCCCTTTATGCTGGACGCGGCGGTGCCCTTGGAGGAGGCGGCAGCCACCCGGCGCCTCCCCTATGCCCTGATCTTTGGCAACGAGGGCGCGGGCCTTCCGCCGGAGTTCGCCCAGGTGGGGCAGAGCGTCGTCATTCCCCATAGCGGGCAAATTGATTCGCTGAACCTTTCGGTCGCGGCGGCGCTGGGCATTTACGCCTTTGCCGGGCGCCGGTGCAATTATAATCGCCCATCGGGGCAAGAGGTAAACAATTGACACAATCATCAATCCAAAAGGGCGGGTTTCGCCCCTCTACCACACAAATTATTGTATTGGGTTTCGCCCTGGTCATCGTGGTTGGCGCCGCGCTTTTAATGCTGCCAATCTCCTTGGCCCCGGGCAAGCAGCCTAACCTGCTGGAGGCCTTTTTCACCGCCACATCTTGCGTGTGCGTGACGGGACTTGTCGTCGTGGAAACAGGCGAACATTTCAGCCTCTTCGGTCAGATTGTGATTATCGCGCTGATCCAGATCGGAGGCCTGGGTTTTATGACGCTGGCCACGCTGCTATTGATGGCGCTGGGTAGGCGGATCACGCTGAAGGAGCGGATGATTATCCAGGAATCCTTGAACGCTGACGGGCTGCAGGGGCTGGTACGGCTCATCCGTCAGATCTGCGCCATGGTCTTTATCATTGAGCTGGCCGGAGCGGTGCTGCTGGCTACCCGGATGATTCCGCGGTTTGGACTGGGACGGGGAATCTTTTATTCCATCTTCCACTCCATATCGGCCTTTTGCAACGCAGGCTTCGACGTGCTGGGCAACGGGGACTCCATTGTCAGCTTAAATGGCGACCCTGTGATCATGTTCACGTTAATGGCGCTGATTGTGCTGGGCGGCCTGGGATTCCCCGTAATCCTGGATATTCTCAAAAAGCGCCGCTTCTGCAAGCTGACACTGCACTCCAAAGTCGTGCTTGTCATGACTGCGTTGCTGCTTGGCAGCGGATTTCTCTTCTTCCTGATCAGCGAGCTGGGCAATCCCCAATCGCTGGGGGATCCTGCCATGAGCTGGCCGAAAAAGCTTATGAACGCGCTGTTTCAATCGGTTACGGTGCGTACGGCAGGCTTTGCTTCCCTCGATCAGAATGCGCTGACCCCGGACGGAAAGGTGATTTCCTCTTTCCTTATGTTCCTGGGGGCTTCGCCTTCCTCCACCGGAGGCGGCGTGAAAACGACCACCTTTGCCTGCGTAATTCTGGTGGTAATCGCCGCGTTAAAAGGTAAAACCTCGGTCAGCCTGTTCAAGCGCCGGCTGGATATGGGGCTGGTGCTGCGGGCCATTGCCATTTTCGCGGTCGCCCTGTGCGCAGCCGCTGCGCTGACCTTAGGGCTGACGGCTTTGGAGCCTGTAGGCGTGGAGCCGCGCTTTACGCTGGAGAACCTGCTCTTTGAGGCAACCTCGGCCCTGGGTACCGTGGGCCTGTCGGCCGGCGTAACGCCCCTTCTGTCGGTGGGCAGCAAGCTGCTGCTGATGGCGGGTATGTTTGCCGGACGTGTAGGGCCGCTGACGCTTACGCTGGCGCTGTCGCGCCGGCTCAGCCGCAGCAGCAAAGTTCATATTGAATATCCCGAGGACCGGATCATTGTCGGATAACCCGGGAAAAGGAGAAGCGATCATGAAACAGTTTGCAGTAATTGGCCTGGGCACTTTCGGAAGCGCCGTAGCTCGGGCATTATATGGTATGGATCAGGAAGTGCTGGCCATCGATAGCAGCCCTGAACTTGTGGACGATATACGGGATGAGGTTACACAGGCCATTCAGGCCAACCCGGCCGATGAAGAGGTGCTACAATCCCTGGGGCTGCGCAATTTCGACGTGGTAGTGGTGGCCATTGGCAACGATATTCAGACGTCTATTCTGGTATCGCTTTTGTGCAAGGACATGGGCGTGCCCTTCCTGGTGGCCCGCGCCCGCAACGAGCTGCATGCCAAGGTGCTCTCGAAAATCGGAGTGGATAAGGTGATTTTTCCGGAGCAGGATATGGGCGTACGCATTGCGCACAGCCTGGTATCCAGCAATATTTTGGATATTATTGAGCTTTCGCCGGACTATTCGCTGGTGGAGGTAGCCGTACCGGTGGCTTGGTCGGGAAAAACCCTGAAGGAACTGAACATGCGGGCGGTGTACGGGCTTAACGCCATTGCCATCCGGCGGGATAAGATCACCCATATTTCGCCGGAGCCCAACGATGTGCTCAAACTGGGCGATACGGTGACGGTGGTGGGCACAAACGATAGCATCCACCGGCTGGAGACCAAATTTGGGGCCCAGACAAGGCCGTCGCGGATCTCATGACCGCATCGCTGACCGACCGATATCCCCAGGCCCGCGATTTTACCCTGCCCGGCGGATCGACCGCTGTGTTGATGATCCATGGCTTTACGGCTACGCCCGCCCAGATGCGCCGGCTGGGCGGATACCTGGGCGAACAGGGCTATACGGTGCGGGGAATGCTTCTGCCGGGGCATGGAACTACGGTAGAGGATATGCTGCAAAGCGGGTGGCAGCAGTGGTTGGCTGCAGCCCGGACTGAGGCGCTGCGGCTGATGCAGGGCCATCAAAAGCTGGTGGTGCTGGGGCTGTCCATGGGCGGGCTGCTGGCGCTGCTGTTGGCCGAGGAGCTGCCGGTGGACGGCGTGGTTTCCCTGGCTGCTGCCATCCGGGTGCGCAATAAGCTGGCGCCGCTGGCGCGCGTGCTGGCGCCTCTGGCCCCAAAGGCCCTAGGCGGCCCAGGGGAGCGGACGGAACCTGAAGATATCGGGTATGGAGTGACGCCGGTGCGGAAGGTGAGCGATCTGATGACCCTGGCCCGTATGGCACGGGCGGGTTTGGACCGTATTCATTGCCCCATGCTGGTGGCACAAAGCCGCCTGGATCAGTCGGTCGACGCCCGCGCGCCGGAGATCATCCTTAGCGGTGCAGTGAACTGCTTTGACAAAGAAATGCTGTGGCTGGAATCTTCTCCCCATGTATGCACCTACGGCCCGGAGTTCCCCATCCTTTCACAGAAAGTCGGCTCCTTCCTTAAGCGGATTGACGAGCTGGACCCGATGGAATAAAAAGGAGGAGATATCATGGCGCAATACCTGCTGATCAATGCCGGGGCCAATAACCACGGCGCCACCCAGGCGATCCTTGAAACTGTGCTTCAGGCGATCCCGGAGGGCAGCCAGGGCGAGCTGGTCTGCCTGGGCGACTGCGACATCCACTATTGCAGGGGCTGCATGGCCTGCTATGAGACTGGCCGCTGTGTGCAGCAGGACGGCATGGACGACCTGATGGAGCGGATGGACCAAGCCGATGGGATCATCTTTGCCGCGCCCTCCTACTGGGCGGACGTGCCCGGGCAGTGTAAGGTGTTTATCGACCGGTGTACGGCGTACGGCGACACCAATCCCTATCCCGGACACCGCCGGCTCCGTTCGGGTAAGCGCTGCTACGCCATCGCGCTGCGTACGGGCAGCCGGCCGGCGGAGTGCGAGCATATTGTCGAGTGCATACGCCATTGGTGTGGGCATATGGGCATCCCCCTGTCGGGCAGCCTCTATTTTTGCGGCATCGGTGGGCGGGCGGATATAGAACCCCATAAGGTAAAAATTCGCAAGACGGTTCATGCGTGGCTGACGGAAGGATAGCCGCCGCATAAAAAAAGGGAAAACCCGGCGCAGGCCTGCGCCGGGTTTTCCCATCAAAGAAAGGCAAAGCGCCCCGGCAGAACAGCTGCCGGGGCGCTTATGGTCGGGTTTAGGCTTCTTCAAACTGATCTTTGCCCACGCCGCACAGGGGGCATACGAAATCCTCGGGAAGATCGGCAAACAAGGTGCCGGGAGCGATGCCGTTATCGGGATCGCCGACCGCTTCGTCGTACTCATAACCGCAGACACTGCAAACAAATTTGGCCATGGTTCATTCCTCCAGTTTTTTATTTAAAATGATTTAGTAGTTCTCCGCCTTCAGGGCAAAATAGGCCTTCGGATGGGCGCAGACGGGGCATACTTCGGGAGCGTCCTTACCTACGTGAACATGGCCGCAGTTCTGACATACCCAGATACGATCGCCGTCGCGGGAAAAGACGAGGCCGCCCTCCACGTTAGCCAGCAGCTTGCGATAGCGCTCCTCATGCTCCTTTTCAATGGCGGCTACGCCCTCGAAAAGCGTGGCCAGCTGCTCGAAACCTTCCTCGCGGGCCGTCCGGGCAAAGCCGGCATACATCTCGGTCCACTCTTCGTTCTCGCCGTTGGCGGCGTCCAGCAGGTTTTCTGCCGTGGTGCCAATGCCGCCGTTCAGAATCTTAAACCAGAGCTTGGCGTGCTCTTTTTCGTTATTGGCAGTTTCCTCAAAGATGGCGGCAATCTGGTTATAGCCGTCCTTGCGGGCCTTTGAGGCATAGTAGGTATACTTGTTGCGGGCTTTGGACTCGCCTGCGAAGGCGTACTCGAGATTCTTCAGCGTTTGGGTCCCCTTCAGATCCATAGTATAACCTTCCTTTCCTATCTGCATGCGAAGCAGATATAAATGTAATCATTACAATATTAAATTTACAACATTTTATATTGCTTGTCAAGAGGCAATCCATATTTCCAAGCGCTGTAATCCCTATCATTATATACCATTAGGAAGGGAAATGCGAATATGAAATGCGCTAAAGCGGCTTTTTTCTCGCTGCGCCGACGAAATGCGGCCCATAAGCTGCGGCGGGCGTTTCCAATATGATAAAATGAATCGATACCGTCTTGCCCGAATCGGACGGGCGACCAAAGAAAGAGGATGGAGGGTATGCTATGCTGCTTCACGAGATCGCCAGCCGGACGCCTATTGACAAGGGATGGTCCTGCGACAGGAAATTCTGTGCGGTTACAGCCGATGGAACGCGCTATCTTTTGCGGATTACACCTCCTGAAAAGAGCGAAACCCGCGCCGCGCTCTTTGCCCTACTTAATCAGGTAGCCAAGCTAGGGGTTCCCATGTGCCGCCTTGTGGAGGCAGGTGCCTGCCCGGAAGGCGTATATGGCCTGTATACCTGGATCGACGGACAGGATGCCGAAGCGGTGGTGCCAGCGCTGCCGGAAACATCCCAATATGAAATGGGCCTTGAAGCCGGACGGATCTTAAAAAAGATCCACACCATTCCTGCGCCGGAGGACCAGGAACCCTGGTATAGCAGATTTACCCGAAAGGCTGACGGCAAAATAGCCAGATACCGTGAAGCCGGCATCCGTTTTTCGGGCGATGGACGGGTCATTGAATATCTTATGACCCAACGGGAATTGCTTCGGGACCGTCCCCAGTGCTTTCAGCATGGGGATTATCATATCGGCAATATGATGGTCGACCAAGACGGGCTGGCCATCATCGATTTTGACCGGTATGATTTCGGCGACCCCTGGGAGGAATTCAACCGCATTGTTTGGTGCGCCCAGACGGCGCCGGCCTTTGCCTGCGGGATGGTGGACGGCTACTTCGACGGGCCGCCGCCGGCGGCATTTTGGCAGTGCCTAGCCTACTATATCGGCAGCAACACGCTTTCTTCCATTTACTGGGCGCTGGACTTTGGCGCACGGGAGCTCGAGGTTATGCAGAACCAGGCTCGCGACGTGATGGGCTGGTATGATGGCTTTACCAGAACGACGCCCAACTGGTATCGGTATCCGAAGGGATAGCGGATGGCATGTAGGGGAATTTGCCGTGCGGTCTTGCCATTAGCGCGGTGCGCCCGCTACAATAAAAGCATAGCACATTTTGAAAAGGAGAAACGACATGACCCAATCCTCTTCGATGCTTAAACGGTTTGCCAGCTATTACAAAAAGTATGCCTTTTTGTTCTTTGCAGACCTCTTCTGCGCCCTGATGTTGGCGGGAATCGAGCTTGTCTATCCGTCGCTGACCACGGTGATGATCGACGTCTATATTCCGCAGGGGATGCTGCGGCAAATCCTTTGGGCCGGCGCGCTGCTGCTGGGGCTGTATCTCGTTATGGCGGGGCTGAACTATTTTATCAACTACTGGGGGCACCTGGTGGGCGTGCGCATGGAGGCCGATATGCGCAGCGATTTTTTCCGCCACCTGCAGGAGATGCCTTTCAAATTCTTCGACAATAACCGAACGGGCAAGCTGATGAGCCGCATGGTCAACGATCTCAATCTCATTACCGAGTTGGCCCATCATGGGCCCGAAGATCTGTTTATCTCGGTGGTCATGTTCGTAGGCTCCTTCATAGTGCTGGTGCAGAAGCAGTGGCTGATGACGCTGATTATTTATCTGGGCATTATTCCCATCATGCTGGTGTTCGCCATCTCCCAGCGCCGTAAGATGGGCCAGGCCTTCCGGCAGGTACAGCAATCCACCGCTGATATCAACGCACAGATTGAGAACAGCCTGTCGGGTATCCGTGTATCCAAGAGCTATACCAACGAGGCGTATGAGGTGGCCCGTTTTGAAGAGGGTAACGGCCGCTTCCGGAAGGCAAAGGATTTTTCCTACCGCCGCATGGCGACCTTTATGACCGGCATGCTCTTTATGACCAGCATGCTGAACCTGGCGGTATTGACGCTGGGCGGCATATTTGCGGTTCGCGGAATTATTACCGTGGGCGAGCTGACGGGCTTTTTGCTCTATATTAACCTGGTGCTGCAACCCATCAATAAGCTGATTAACTTTACCCAGCAGTTCGAGCAGGGGATGTCGGGCTTTTCCCGCTTCCATGAGATTATGAACCAGCAGCCGGATATTCTCGATGGGCAGCTCACGATGAGCGACGTAAAGGGAAAGATCGAGTTCAAGGACGTCAGCTTCTGCTACGATGAAAATGAAACGGTGCTGCGGCACATCAACCTGACGGTGGAACCTGGCGCTACAGTGGCGCTGGTGGGTCCCTCCGGAGGCGGTAAGACCACGCTGTGCCACCTGATCCCCAGATTTTACGATATAACCCAGGGCGAGATCGACATTGACGGCCACAACATCAAGGACTTCACCCTGCGGTCGTTACGGGGGAATATCGGGCACGTCCAGCAGGATGTATTTCTGTTCACCGGCACCATCGGCGAAAATATCCTCTATGGGCGTCCGGACGCTACCCGGGAGGAGATGATTGAAGCGGCTAAGCAGGCGGATATTCATGATTTCATCGCCTCACTGCCGGATGGATACGACACCTGGGTGGGTGAAAAAGGTGTACGCCTCTCCGGAGGGCAGAAGCAGCGAATCTCCATTGCCCGAGTATTTCTGAAGAACCCGCCCATTCTGCTGCTGGACGAGGCCACAAGCGCCCTGGATAACGAGACGGAGATTCGCATCCAGCATTCGCTGGAGGCGTTGTCCCGAGGCCGCACGACCCTGGTTATTGCCCACCGGCTTTCCACGATCCGCAATGCCGACGTGATCCTGGTCATGACCCAGGAGGGCATCGTAGAGCAGGGCTCCCATCAGCAGCTGTATGCGGTGAAAGATGGTATTTATCGCCGGCTCTATGACGCCCAGTTCCGCCTGGAACAGGAGCAGTCGGACATTTTTCGATAATTTGCCGGCTTTTCCTTGCCATGTAAGACCGGATGGGGTATGATGAAAGAAACCGTGACGTCCGTGGCGAAGCGTTGGGAAGCGCAGGGTTTACCGCCCGGGCAGCATAGGCCAAGCAAAAGGAGAAGAAGAGAAAGATGTCTGATCCCATTAAAACCGCACCGCACAAATCCTCGCTGGGCGGCCTGGACGCCAACCTGATGGCCCTGCTCTGCTATGTGGCCGCTTTTGTCATCGGGTTGATCCCCGGCATCCGCTACGTAGCCTTTCTGGCGCCCCTTGTGCTGTACTTCCTGGAGAAAAACAGCCGCTTCGTAAAGTTTCACGCCATGCAGGCCTTTATCCTAGAGCTGCTCTACATGCTGCTGGGGCTCATCCTCAGCTTAATTGGAACGGCTGTGGTAGCCGGGTCCGCCACCAGCCTACTCACCGGCTCGGCGGTCGGTTTGGGCACGGCCATAGGGGGCGGCGCTGTTTTCGCCGTGCTAACGGGCATCGTCAGCATCGTCGCCTGGGTCTTTGCGATTATTGCCGCCATCAAGGCTTATGGATATACGGAATACGAGATTCCGCTGCTGGGTGGCATAGCCCGCACGCTTATGGGAAAGTTCTAAACCGCTTATTGGAGGCGCCTTCAGAAGAAGGCGTCTTTTTTTATCTGTTTTGCGATTTAAAATAAATAAAAATGAAAAAGAAATAAATAAAATTAAAATATAACTTGAAAAAATTTAAACATCATGATACGCTTACCTTAACAAAGGAGGAATACGCATGGCGATACGGATACCCAATATCTGCCCGGGCTGCCAGCATGAGATGGTGGTGTCGCAGCTGAAATGCCCGGAATGCGGCACGGTAGTGGAGGGAAGCTTTGAGCTGGATCCTTTCAGCCGCCTGAGCCCGGAGCAGCGCAGCTTCTGCCTGCTGTTTATCCGCTGCCGGGGCAGCTTGAAGGAAGTAGGGGCGGAGCTGAACATCTCCTACCCCACGGCGCGGAACCGGCTGGACGACCTGGTGGCGGCGATGGGCTTTGCCGGGGAAAAGGCCCCGGATATGCGAATGCAGGTTCTGGAGGCGCTCAGCCAAGGGAAAATATCGACCCAGGAGGCCCTGGAGAAACTGAAAGGAGCGGAGGAGTCATGATGAAAGAGGAGATTAGCAAGGTGCTGGAAATGGTACAGGCCGGCACGATTACCGCCCAGGAGGGGCAGCAGCTGCTGGAAGCCATGGGCGCTTATGAGGAACCGGTTTCAGCGGGAAATGGGATGGCGTCCAGAAAAGCCGCAAAGCTTTACGTAAAGGTGGATTCCGCCGGTGGGGATAAAGTCAACGTGGCGTTGCCGCTTAAATTGATCAAAAGCGGACTGAACCTGGGATTCAGCATCGGCAATCAATACTCCGGTGGCGCGCTCAAGGGCATTGATTTGGAAGAGGTCATGCGCTTGGTAGACGAAATGGCCGCTGAAGGGGGCACCGGCGATATCGTCAACGTAGAATCGGCCGACGGCGACCGGGTTCATATCTATTTGGAATAAGCCCATAGCGGAGGGGAACATGCATGGGAAACGGCGTAGCGTATAACCTTTCGGTGCTGGAGCGGCTTGCGCAGGGCCGCCTGAATCACAAGCAGGCATGCCGGGCGCTGCGAAAAGGAGAAAGCCGCCTTAAGATACCGGGACTTTTTCTGATTGTGCGGGTCAGGGGGGCAGGCGGCCGGGGCTTTTTCATCCCCCTGATGATTCTGCCCCTGCTGATCCTTGGGACAGTGGCAGCGGCAGCGACGCAGTTGGTGCGGTTATGCATGGGGCGCAGGCCCATACCGGGGCTTGGGGCTGGGATGACGCTGCTGGCCAGGCTGCAGGTCACGGCCCGGGGGCCGCTTGTAGAAGTTGAGGATTCCAATGGCGGCGAAGTGGAGATCGCCCTCTGGTAACCGGCCAACCTTTGACGGGGCACCGCGTCTTTTAGGGTATAGCAGTTGCCAATCAGGGGGGACGGCAAAAAGGAGGGGTGAATGAAGGATAAGCACACAGCGCAGGGGATGCATCTGCCCGCCGTTGCGGCGCGGCTGCTGCGGGAGTGTACCAGGGAAACAGGATACCTGGTGGGATGGATCGCCCTGATGATCCTATCGGCGGCGCTGCGGATCCGCTTTACCCGGCTGTTAGGCTATGCAGGCGACGCTGCGCTGGCGGGGAATGCCGGATTTTTTACCAGCCAGCTGGGGATCATTGCCCTGCTGGCCGGCAGCAGCATTGCGGCGTCCGTGGCCATCGCCTATGTGTCCGGACGGTATAAGGCCGAGACCACGGCCCGGCTTTCAGCCAAGACGGCCCAATGTATTACCGGAGCACAATACGGCTGGCTGCAGCGCCAGAAAAGCGGCGATCTGATCCAGCGGGCCAGCTCCGATACAACTATGGCCGCCGACCTGATCAATGGCTGGCTGCCTGATACGGTCAATGCCGTGATCCAGGTGGCTATGGCGGCTTACTTCATCATCAGCGTTGACTGGCGGCTGGCACTGGCCTATTTCGGAGCCTTTCCCCTGGCAGTGCTGGGGCAAACCCTGGTGGCAAAGCCGATTGAGCGGACGCGGCTGAAGGCGCTGGACGCTGTATCGGAGGCGAAAAGCCTGGCGTCTGACACCCTGCACCGGGTGGATACGGTTAAAGCCTATTCGCTGGAGGAAACGATGGTGCAGCGGACGGGCGCCAAGCTGGATGCCTTCTTCCGGCTGGACCTGAAGAGCAACCGCGTCTATTGCGCTGTCGTGCCTTGCGGCTTTGTATGCGCTTTTTTGCCTTCAATGTTGCTGTATGTCGTAGCGATTGCGCTGGCAATCCGCGGTACGGTGAGCGTAGGGCAGCTGATGGCCATGGTATCGCTGACAACCAACGTGGACTCCATCCTGCTGATGCTGGGACAGCTGATGGCCAATGTACGGACCCAATCAGCGGGCAGCCAGCGCATCTTTGGGCTGTGGGATGCCCCGCAGGAGAAACGCGGCGGCCTGCACCCGGCCAGGGAGACTGGGGATGCGGTGCGCCTGGAGGGGATTTGCTTTGGATATGACGGTCAGCAGCCGTTGATGGAGGATCTGACGCTTTCCATTGAGCCCGGGGAACGGGTGGCAGTGGTCGGCGCTTCCGGCAGCGGGAAAAGCACGCTGCTGAAGCTGATCGCCGGGCTTTATGCGCCCCAAGCGGGCCGCATCATGGTGGATGGAAAAGATGCGGAACAGATGGGGGTTGACGAGCTGCGCACCTGCCTTTCCTACATGTCGCAGGATAGCCATATTTTCCAGGGTACTCTGCGGGAAAACGTGGCTTATGGCAAGCCGGGGGCTGACGATGGGGAAATCGTCGCCGCGCTGCGAGACGCCGGACTGGGAGACTGGCTGGCGGGGCTGCCCCAGGGGCTGGATACGCCGCTGGGCGACATGGGTTCCATCCTGTCCGGCGGCCAACGCCAGCGAATCGCCATGGCCCGCTGCATGATCCATGACGCGCCCCTCTTTCTGCTGGACGAGGCAACCAGCGCGCTGGATAACCAGACCGAGCGCGAGGTGCTGGAAACGCTGGGAAAGCTGCTGGAGGGAAAGAGCGCGCTGCTGGTTACGCACCGGCTTTCAGCCCTGCGGGGTATTACCCGGGTGCTGGTGCTGGACAAAGGGCGCATTGTGGAGGATGGCGCGCCGCAGGCGCTTATGGAGCGGCGAGGGCTTTATTATCAGCTGTATCACCAGCAGGAGGCGGACCTATGAGCAGAAAGAATGCGGATATCCCTACTCTGGGTGCAATGCTGAAACAGACCGCCCGGTATATCCGGCGGACGGTAGCCCTGCTGGGCGGACAGCAGCTGATTCACTGGCCGGGGCTTGTCGTCTACGCCAGCCAGAATCTTATCATGAATTATATGATTAGCTGGCTTTTGGCCCAGGTGGTGGCGGCGGCTGTCGGCAGGTCCATGGGCCTGCTGGGGCGGGGACTGCTTTACTTTTCCCTGTTCTTCGTGGTCTATATGGCGGTGCTCTGCGTCGGCGTCTATTGGGTGGCCAGGGGCCAATCCCAGATGCATATTAAGCTGCTTAGGCAGGGCTATGCCCGGCTGCTCAATATGCCGCTGATCCGGATGGGTACGACAGGCGATACGCTTTCACGGCTGGAGAACGATATGGTCAACACTGCGAATCTTGCCGGCATGCAGCTGGGGAATTGCCTGATGGGCCCCATCGGCGGCATTGGCGCCTGCGCCATCGTATGGGGTGTACATCCGCTGCTGCTGGCGGTAGCGATGGCTTCCAGCCTTATCGCCTTTGGAACCGAAATGCTTCTGGTGCGGCCTAACCGGCAGGCCAGCGATGAGATCCAGCGCCTTCAGGGCAAAAAAACCGAGCTGCTGGATGATATGATTGCCGGCGGGCTGACCGTGCGGCTGCTGAACCTGCAAGGCGCTATGGATAAAAGGCTGTGGGCCAGCCTGATGGAGATTGCTCAGGCGATGATGAAGCGTTTCAGGCTGGGGATGCTGTCGGCGCTGGGCGGTGGGATTTCCCAATGGCTGGCTATGGGCGGGGTGACGACGGCCGGTCTATGGCTGGCTCTGGAAGGTAGGATTGAAATACAGGACATCATGATGGCCGCGGGCATGTCCGGCTCCATTACCATGATGCTGACCTCGCTGAGTGGAAGCGTGAAAACCCTGCAAACCTACGCGGCCAGTGCCCAGCGCAGCTATGAGCTGATCGACGCAGACCTGGAGGATCATCGGGCGCAGGCAACGGAGGCCAGGCCGGATCCAACCGCCCCCATGCTTGCAGGCGAGGGCATAAGCTTTGGCTATGAGCCCGGCAAGAAGGTGCTGCAGGGAGTTCGTTTTTCGGTGGAACGCGGTCAGACGCTGGCCTTGGTGGGCGAATCGGGCAGTGGGAAAAGCACGCTGCTCCGGCTGATGATGAACCTGTATCTGCCTGACACCGGCGATATTCGGCTCCAGGGGCAGTCTTTCCGGGCGATGCCGCTGGAGGACTGGCGAAAGCAATTCGCCTATGTGCCGCAGGACAGCCCCCTCTTTGACGGCACGGTGGCCGATAATATCGGGCTGGGGCGGCTGGGGGCGACCCGGGATGAAATCGTAGCCGCGGCCAAGGCCGCTTATGCCCATGACTTTATTATGGCTCTCCCCCAGGGCTATGAAACGCCCATGGGCGAGGGGGCTACGCGGATCTCCGGAGGGCAACGGCAGCGTATCGCCATTGCCCGGGCGATCCTGCGGGATGCGCCGGTGCTGCTGCTGGATGAAGCCACTTCGTCGCTGGATACGGAATCAGAGCGCGAGGTGCAGGCTGCTTTAGAGCGGCTGATGGCTGGCCGGGCCACTGTCGTGGTAGCGCATCGTCTATCCACCATTCAGCGCGCCGATACGATTCTGGTGCTGGACGGCGGGCGGGTGGTGGAGGCCGGCAGCCACGAAGCGCTTATGGATGCAGGCGGCGTCTATGCCGCCATGCTGCAGGCTGGCAGCATTGCATAAGGAGAAGGCCGGATTCGATATGCTTTATAAAAGATCAATCCTCCGTATGGCAGTTGCCATACGGAGGATTTTAAGCATAAGCGGAGGGCCCAATGCGGTCCATGAAGATGCTTGGCTTTATCGGGATACTGCCCATACAAAGGACAACTTAGAAGCATGGGCTGCTTTTCGCAGGCGCGCAAGCTGCGCCGGATTGAAGCGATGACGATGCCGCACCATTACCCCTGAAGGCGGACCGGCAAACCATCAGTCAGACGCTTCGGACGGGGCCTTTCGATAAGCCCAACTGCTAAATCCCTTCGGATAAGCAGCCGATCGCCGCCATGGCGGCGGCAGATAGGCGGGATATGGGCGCGTTAGGCGATGGATATACCGATATCCACTGGGCGCTGGTGATGAATCGGCTACCGTATATGATTTAGCGCCCTATAACCGGCTTTTGGGTATGATCGGGAACCGGCAGGCCGGTAAGATAGGCCTCAATATCCCGGGCGTTTCGTAGTACGGTCACTTTATCCTGGAACTGGGCGATGCGGTCCTTGGCTCCATCCGCTCCAGTGTCGTAGTTCCGGGAACAGCGGAATATCGCCTTTAATATGGCCAAACAAGGCCGGTAGCCGCATGGTTCTATGCCCAGCCTTTGCTTGATCCAGCGCAGTAGGATCCGTTTTCGCCGGACGATTGGAGGCGGATCCAGCAGGAGTATGTGGTCGGCACGGCGCATGCCCGCTTCAAAGCAGGCCCGCCCTGTGTCCTCCATCACATAATTGTCCTGGGATAAGACGGCTTGAAACAGCGCCACCCGTTCCGCTTCAGGGCGTTTGGTGTTCCCCCACGGGTCGGAAGGATCCTCCTGGTATACAAGGCTGTCCAAATGGGTACAAGGAATGCCGGTAACAGCGGACAGACGCCGGCCAAGGGTAGATTTTTCGCTCCCCACCGGGCCTACAATGTAGATTTTCATCCGTGTTTTCCTCCTCCATGTAGACCGACATGCCGGGGACGCCGGAGATGCGCAGGCGACTGCCTTTGACCAAAACAGGCCGGGAACATCTTCCCGGCCTGCTGATGGTCCCAGACGGTACGCCTAGTTAAGATCCATCATTTTGGCGCTCACGCCCTCCATGGCGTTAAAGGCGTCCATCATTTGTTGTACGACCGTAAGATCCCCGCTTACCTGCAGCATAATAACCCCATCGTCGGAGCAGAAGTTCTCATCCGTTTCATGCAGGCCCACGCGCAGCTTGATATGGCAGCCAAACTGGGTTAGCGCCTGCTGAAGCTTCAGCGCGTTGCCCGTGCGGTGATTGACCCTGAGGCCAATGATATAATAGCTGTTCATTACCGTCATCCTCCCTTTTGATCTACCGGGCCTGGCGGCCCTTTTCAGTATACCACGGCGGGCCGATAAAAACCAAGGCAAAGCCGGTTAATTGGCCACGGAATAGGCGATGTTGGTGGCGTGGTCGGATACGCGCTCCAGGTTGATCAGAAGGTCGACGAAATCCATCCCCGATTCGGGGGAACAGAGCCCTTCGTTCAGCCGCTGGATATGCCGGTCGCGCAGCTGATCGGTCAGCTGATCGATTTCTTCCTCCTTTTCGGTCAGCTGATCCAGCTCGCCGGGTAGAGCACTGTGGCGGTTAAAGATATACAGCGCATCATGGAGAATGGTATCTACCCGCTCCGCTACCTCGCGCATTTCGGCTAGAGCCGCATCAGAATAGCTTACGCCGTTTTCCACATGATTGCGGGTGTATTCTACAATGTTTTCGGCATGGTCGCCAATACGCTCCAAGTCGTTCACCACATGGTAGAGCGAACCCACCAGGCGCGATTCCCGCTCATCCAGCGCCAATGCATTGATCCGCACCAGGTAAGCGGTAATTTGATGGTTCAGAAAGTTGATGACCTGCTCGTGATCTAAAACCTCCTTGGCGCGCGCCATATCTGCGTCAAGGAAGCTGTCCATGGCGGTTTTCAGGTTCCGGTGGGTAAGCTCGCCCATGCGTTCAACTTCCTTGACGACTTCGGTCACGGCCAGCATGGGCGTGACCATCACCTGGTCGTTAAGGTATTTTAACGCCATAGGTTCGGTGACCGGATCGCTGCCGGGCACAAGGCGGCATGACATTTTAACCAATAGATCGCTGGCCGGAAGCAGCAGCAAGGTCGTAACCACGTTGAAAATGGTGTGGGTATTGGCGATTTGCTGCATGGGGCCCAGCGGGGAGATCGCTTCAATCCACCGGGCCAGCGGCAACGTCAGCGCGATCACGACGAAAACCACGGTGCCGATCAGATTGAATAGCAGGTGGATAATCGCCGTGCGCCGCGCGGCCCGGCTTGTCCCTACAGAGGCCAGCAGCGCGGTGACGCAGGTGCCGATATTTTGACCGAAAAGCACAAACATCGCCCCGTCGAGACCGATCAGCCCCTGCGCGGCCAGGGCCTGGAGGATGCCGGTGGAAGCGGATGAACTTTGGATGATCGCCGTAAAGACCGCGCCCACGAGGATCCCCATAAAGGGGTTCTGGAAGCTGACCAGAAGCCGCTGGAATCCCTCGTTTTCCTGCAGCGGCTTCATCGATGCGCTCATGGTGTTCATGCCGATAAAGAGGATGCCCAGCCCGGCCAGCACCTGCCCAATGGCCCGGGTTGTTTTCCCCTTGAACATCATAATCATAATAACGCCCACAAAGGTGAGGATAGGGGCAAGATCTTTCATGTTCAGCGTAGCGATCATTTGGCCGGTGATGGTCGTACCAATGTTTGCGCCCATGATGACGCCCACGGCCTGAGTAAGCTCCATAAGGCCGGCGTTCACGAAGCCAACCACCATGACCGTCGTGGCCGATGAACTTTGAATGACCGCGGTGACCGCAGCGCCCACCAATACTGCCAGGTATTTGTTGCGGGTGAGAATCTCCAACAGCCGACGCATTTTGCCGCCAGCCGCTTTTTCCAGGCCTTCGCCCATCATATGCATGCCATATAGGAACAGGCCCAATCCGCCGAGCAGCGCAAATATTGCCGATAGCTCCATCGTCTTCCTCCGTATTCCCTAGGGGAATTTGTCACAAATTTTTTACACATGCATCATCTTATCAGCTAACGGCATTTTAATTGTTAAGGAAATATTTCTATTGAATGACAACTCTATGACGGACAAAATGGGCAAAAAAATTGATTTTCTCCACAAAAAGCGCAAAGAACGGCTATTTGCTTCAAGGTTTTACCTGAATTTTACGTAATGGATGGATAAAAGCGGCTATTAAGTGGCCGCATGCGCCACAAACGGGAAAAGGCGCGCCGCAGCACGCCCTCAAAATGGTAAAAATATATTCAAAAATTATCGGAAAGAGAGGCGGATAAAAACCCGTCTAAAAGTCGGAGGCAGCGGGGCGGCTGGGCAATTGGGCCAGAACAATGGCGCAGAACATCAATAGGCAGCCGATCCCTTCCCGGAGGCTGAGACGTTGGCCCAGGAAGACAAGCCCCGCCAGCACCGATACCACGGATTCCAGGCTGAGGATTAGGGAAGCGACTGTAGGGTTCATGCCGCGCTGGCCGATGATCTGCAACGTATAGCCTACGCCGCTGGAGAGCACGCCGGCATAGAGCACCGGCAGCCATGCGGCGCATAGCTGCGATAATGCGGGGCGCTCGAAGATCAACATGGGCACTGCGCAAAGCAAGCCGCAGGTGAAAAATTGGATGCAGGCCATGGTCACGCCGTCGGCTCGCTGGGCGAAATGGTCGATCACCAGGATATGCCCAGAAAAGAGCAGGGCACAGATGAATACCATCAGATCGCCCCGCTGGATGGAGAAGCCCTCTGTGATGCAAAGAAGATATAGTCCGGCCAAAGCCAGCGCTACGCCGATCCAAATATTCAGGCCGCAGCGTCGGCCCCAGCATAAACCCAAGACCGGCACCAGGATGATGTAGAAGGCGGTGATGAAGCCGGCCTTGCCCACGGTGGTGAACTGAATGCCCAGCTGCTGAAAAGAGCTGGCCAGGGCCAGGAACAGTCCGCAGCAAAGCCCGCCAAGCCAAAGATCACGGCGGCTGGCACAGGAGGACGGCTTGCTGCGGCCTCGATGCCGGCGCAGGGCCAGGTAAGGCAGCAGTACGGCGCCGGCGATCAGCGAGCGGGCACAGGTAAAGGTAAAGGGGCCCACATAGTCCATCCCCACGCTCTGCGCCACAAAGGCCACGCCCCAGATGATGGCTGTGACCAAGAGAAGCAGGGAATGCTTGATGTTCACAGCGCGCATAGCCGGCTTCCCCCCTCCGCTTTTTCATAACCGCCCTATTGTAGCATGGGACTGAGCGATTTTTCAATCCCGCGGCGTCATCCGCCGATCCGTATAAAAGAGGATAATGAACAGACGGGTGGGAAATTGCTGATTGATTTTTGGCCTCGCCCATGTCAAGCTATAACTACTGGATTTGTATCCTTTTGACCTGAGGAGGTCTTTATGGCATATATCGAGCTAAATGATGTGAAAAAGTTCTACAAAATGGGCGAAGTTACGATCACCGCCTTAGCGGGCATGTCCTTTTCGGTGGAAAAGGGGGAGTTTGTGGTGGTGGTTGGTCCCAGCGGCGCCGGAAAAACAACGGTGCTTAACATCCTCGGCGGCATGGATACCGCCGACGAAGGACAGATTCTGGTGGATGGGCAGGATGTGACGCGGCTCAGCCATAAGGAAATGATCCTTTATCGCCGGCACAGCATCGGCTTTGTGTTCCAGTTCTACAATTTGATCCAGAACCTGACGGCGCTGGAAAACGTGGAGCTGGCCGGGCAGGTAAGCCCCCGCCCGGAGGATCCGAAAAAAACGCTGGAGGAGGTAGGCTTAGGCCACCGGCTGAATAATTTCCCTTCTCAACTTTCGGGAGGCGAGCAGCAGCGGGTAGCCATTGCCCGGGCGCTGGCGAAGAATCCTAAGCTGCTGCTTTGCGACGAACCTACCGGCGCATTGGATTACCAGACGGGTAAGCAGATCCTTAAGCTCCTGCAGGATACCTGCAGGCAAAAGGGGATGACGGTGATCGTCATCACCCATAACTCCGCACTGTGCCCCATGGCCGATCGGGTCATCCGTGTAAAAAACGCCCGGGTGGAGCGGATAGAGCTAAACGCCCATCCCATGCCGGTGGAGGAGATTGAATGGTAGCATGACGAAACGCAGAAAAAACCTGTGGCTGACGGGGCTTTTTCGGGAGATACGGCGCAGTCCGGCGCGCTTTTTCTCCATAGCCGCCATTAGCTTTATCGCCGTGGCATTCTTTGCAGGGGTGCGCGCGGCGGCGCCGGACATGAAGCTGACCGCGGATCAATACCTGGATGAGAGCCGCATGGCGGACCTTTCGATGCTGTCGGCTTCAGGCTTTACGGCCGAGGATGCGCGGGCGATTACCGACGTACAGGGCGTGGAATCCGTTATGGCCGGTATTTCGCAGGACGTGATGTTGGATTACGGCGAGTCCACGCAGGCCAATATCAAACTGCTCTCTATGCCGCTGAAAGTAGAAGGGGACCTTTGGACGGATAAGCCGGCGGCTTTGAACCTGGACCGATACGGCTATGATGATGAGGCCGATTGGCTGGGCCGTCCCACGGTGGTCCAAGGGCGCCTGCCTGAACAACGAGGCGAAATCGCCCTGGATAACCGGTTCGCCAGCGAACGGGGAATTGCGGTTGGGACGCGGGTAATATGCACCACCTCTTCCGGCAGCCGTGAGATGGTGGTTTCCGGCCTGGTGGATTCTCCCTACTATATTGGGCTTGACCGGGGCTCCAGCCGGGTGGGCGCGGGCTCCAGCCAGGGGTTCGCCTATACCATGGGCGACGATATTGCCTCGTTGGCCACGCGGATGCCGTTGGCCACGCTTTTAACCACCACCTACACGCAGCTGTGGGTTAAGGTGGAAGGCGCGGCGGAACTAAATGGTTTTGCTTCCGAATATGAGACCTATTTAGAGCCCGTTATGGAGCGGCTAGAGGCGCTGGGCGAGGAGCGGGCCGGAGAAGACGGCTGGTATGTGCTGGACCGCGGCGGATTTAGCGCTGATATTGAAAGCTATCAGCAGGATGCCGACCGGGTTGCCGCCATCGGCGTAGCCTTTCCGATCATCTTTTTTGTGGTGGCGATCCTGGTTTCCCTGACGACCATGACCAGGATGGTGGAGGAGCAGCGCACCCAGATGGGCACCTATAAGGCCCTGGGCTATGGCGTTGGATCCATTGCGGGCAAATACCTGGCCTATGCGGCGGGCGCTGCCGTGATTGGCGGCGTAGCAGGGCTGTTCCTGGGATTTTGGCTGTTTCCCACCATTATCGCCTCGGTATACGGCATTATGTATACGCTGCCGGCTCTGCTGACGCCCTTTCATCACGACCTGGCGTTCCAATCCATGGCGGCAGTGCTGCTATGTGTAGTGGGAGGCACCTGGGCAGCCTGCGGCACGGCGATGCATGCCGAGCCGGCAGTGCTGATGCGGCCTAAAGCGCCGCCTATGGGCAAGCGAGTGCTGCTGGAGCGGGTTACCCCGCTGTGGAAGCGGCTGAGCTTCCATGGCAAGGTGACGGCCCGCAACCTTTTCCGGTATAAAAAGCGCTTTTTTATGAGCGTACTGGGAATTGCCGGAAGCTGTGCGCTGATCATGACGGGCTTTGGCCTGCGCGATTCCATCACGCTCTCGGTGGAAGGGCAGTTTGACGAAATATGGCACATGGACGCCATGATTAACCTCTCCAAGGGAATGGTGGAAGAAGACTTTAACGACATGTGCGGTCAGCTGATTACCCAGGAACGCTTCAGCCAGTGGGTGACCGGCTATCAGCAGCTTAGCGATGTGGAGAACCCATCGCGGGCAGACTTGAAGCCGGTAAAGGATTGCTATGTGATGGCGGTGGGCCGCGGCCAGGAGGACGCTTTCTACGAGATGGTGGAGCTGACCGCGCCCGGCGGCGCGCGCTTAAGCATGGACGATTCGGGCGTGGTGATTACAGAAAAGCTGGCGCGGTTAGCCGGGATCAGCGTGGGCGATGAAATTACCTTTACCCTTTCGGGGAAAACCTGTCAGGCTCCGGTAACGGGTATTGTGCGTAACTATGTCTATCATTATATCTACCTTACGCAGGATGCGTTTGAAAAGCTTAGCGGCGAGACGATGCCCTTTTCCGTCGTCTATGCTTCGCTTCAGGATAATACCGAAGAGGGCCGCGAGCAGGTGGCGACAGCCCTTTATGCAAACCCGCGCATTGCGGCGGTGACCTTCCTCTCCGATATGCGCGACCAGGTAGCCGATAGCCTGGCCTCCATTGATTCGGTGGTGATTGTGCTGGTGGTATCCTCGGCCGCCCTGGCCTTTGTGGTGCTGTATAATCTCACCAATATCAACATTGCCGAACGCTCTCGCGAGCTGGCGACGTTACGCGTACTGGGCTTTAACGATCAGGAGATGTATAGCTATATCTTCCGGGAGAACTACCTGATTACCGCTATCGGGATCGTAGTAGGCCTTGGTTTGGGCGCCGTGCTTCATTCCTTCGTCATCACCACCTGCGAAATTGATATCATGATGTTCGTCAAGCGGGCGGCGCCTATCAGCTGCCTATACTCGGCGGCGATAACCGCCATATTCTCCGTGCTGGTGAATGCCGCCATGCGCCGGAAGATCCGTTCCATCGATATGGTGGAATCCTTAAAGAGCATAGAATAGGAGACCAAAATGAAACAATACCGTTTGCGGCGGCTGGCCGGCGGCGTGCTGGCGGCGCTGATGTGCTTGACGCCAGCGGGCGCATTGGCCCAGCAGGAGGCGGCCGGCCATGCGCATAAGCAAGAAACCGTGTATGGCGAACTCAACGCCGACGGCAGCCTGAAGGGTACTACAGTCAGCGTATATCTTTCAAACCCCGAAGGGCTGGAAACAATAGAGGATGTAACAAACTTGGAGTCGCTGGAAACGTTGGCGGGCGAGCTTCCGCCCAACGTGGAGGCCGGCAAGATCACCTGGAATGCCCGAGGCGAGGATGTGCTCTACCAAGGCGTGAGCCAGCAAAAGATGCCGGTGGATATTGCCATTGAATATGAGCTGGACGGTAGGGCCGTGGAGCCGGAAGACCTGGTCGGTCAATCCGGCCACCTGGTGATGCGCTTTAGCTATACCAACCATGCACAGCAGACGGTGAACATTGGAGAAGAGCCGGCCACGATCTATACGCCTTTTACCGTGGCCACTGTGATTACGCTGCCCCAGACCCATTTTACCTCGGTCAAAACCGATGCGGACCGGGCGATCACCCAGGGAGACGCCACGATGGTACTGGATCTGGCATTCCCCGGGTTGGCGGAAAGCCTGAATCGGGACCCGGAGGAGATCGGTGGGGGCACGATGACGCTGGAGGCGGATGTAACCGACTTCACCCTGCAGGAAATCACCTTCCTTGTGACGCCTAAGCTTATTGAGGAAAGCGACCTTTCAGCCTTAGAGAGCCTGGACGATCTTAAAGCGGGACTGGAGGAAACGGACGAGGGAGGCGAAGCGCTCAGCGAGGGCGCGGGCAGCCTTCGGGACGGAGCCTATAGCCTTGCCCGGGGGGTGGATCGCTATGCGGAAGGCGTAACCCAGCTGGCGGAGGGCTTGAGCCAGCTGGCCGACCGTGCGCCGCAGCTGGCCGATGGAGGACGCCAATTGGCCGACGGCCTGGAGCAGGTGAAGGAGCAAACCGATGAAATGGGGCTAACCGGACCGGACGGGCTGCTGGACAATCTCCTTTCAAACCAGGAAGCGCTCAATCAGGTGCTGGAGCAAATCGCGCAGATGGTGGACGACGCCAACGAAACCATCGCCCAGCTGGATGCAGGAATCGCGGCCATGGAAGCGGCTGCGGAAAGCCTGGAAGCAGCTGGCGCGCCGCAAGAGCAGATTGACGCGCTGCGCCAACAGATCAGCCAAATGAAGCGTTTGCGTGACGAAGCGGTCGCGCAGCGGGACGCGCTCAGCGAGCTGCTGAAAAAGCTGCAGGATCAGCTGCCGCAGCTTGAAGGCGCATCGGAGAAGCTGGAGGAGATGGTTACCGGCCTAGAGGCGCTGTTAACAGGCGCACGCCAGCTCAGCGACGGGCTAAATGCCCTGGAGAGCCAGGCGGGACAGCTGAAAAGCGGCGGCGCGCAGCTGACGGAAGGGGTCGGCGAGCTTTCGACGGGCGCGTGGAGCCTTGCGCGGGCAGCCGGCCAGCTTTCCGGCGCCCTGGATACCTTTAATGAGGAGGCCATTGATCGCCTGGCCGGCGATACGGCATCGGAAATTGACGACTTTCAAGCCCGCAAGGATGCGTTGCTGAAAGCTTCCGAGTCCTATACAAGCTTTACCGGCCAACCGGAGGATATGACATGCGAAGTCAACTTTATCCTGCGAACGCCTCTTCAGCAGTCGGAGGCCATCCCCGAACCTGAGCCTGAACCTGAGGAGGAGGTATCCGCACAGCCGCAAGAGCTGAACGGCTGGCAGCGGTTCTGGCAATGGCTGACGGGCCTTTTTGGCGGAGAATAGAAGTATTTGCCGGCCGGCAGGCGTCCAAGCATGGAACGCTGCCGGCCTCTTTTATTCACAAAAAAAATATGGTACACTTATAACTTAAGAATCCAGTTTTATATGTTGGGGGGGTATTTCCGCCCCGGGAAAGGATATCATGACGAGGCAGAATGCGAAGGATGAAGGCTCCCATCCCCTGAAAAGGGAGGATGCCTACCGGGCACTATATACGCGGTCGGTGTATGACGCGTATTATCTGGCCCAGGGGCTTTTAGGGGGGCGTTCAAGGTCGCTGGAAGCTGTAGAGGAAGCCTTCCGCCGGGTGAAGACAAAACTTGCGGGCCTTTCGGAGGCGGAGCAGGACAACCTTTTGCTGCAGCAGGTGGTGGACGTATGCCGTTCCCGAGCGGACAACGCCTTTTTGCAGGATGAAAGCGGAGCGGATTACATTGCGCTGATGTCCATGCCCATGCGCGCCCGGCAAGTATTGATGCTGGCCGATATGCTGCATCTGCCCGATGCCATCATTGCCCAGGTGATGCACTCACGGAAAGACCGCGTAGCCCGCTCCCTTAAAGAGGCGCGGGCCGATCTGGTTCGCCGCGCAGCCACCGCGCTGGGCCCGCATGAAACGGTGGAACAGATCATTGAGCGCAATGTGGAAGTGCTGACGCCCCAGATGGTGCAGGGATTGTGGACCCGCCTGGGCGGCCGGGCGGAACAGATGTCCGGCTGGTCCGCGCCGGATATGCGCGGCGCCGTACGAAAAAACTGGCCGCTGGCAGTGGCGCTGGCCGCCGCGCTGGCGGTGCTGATGGCCCTGGTCGTGATGCTGACCCGGGGCAGCCCGGCGCAGCCCGGTCAGAGCCAGGCTGCTACCGCAGCCCTGGAGGAAACTGCAGCGGCCCCCACGCGAACCCCAACCACGCTGACCGTTACGCCCGCGTCCACGGAGCCTACCTACGAGGTGGTGCTGACTTTGGGCGGCGATACCGTGCTGGGCGGCCTACCTGACCGCGACCACCGGGACGACAGTTTCGCCGCTGTGACGGGCAATGAGTCGACGTATCCCTTTGCCGGCTTGCTGCCCATCCTATCCCGGGACGATTTGACCATCCTAAACTTGGAATGCGCCTTGACCGACCGCTCCGTCGCCCAGGAGGATCAAGACTATCCCTTTAAAGGGCGGCCCGACGCAGCCAATATGCTGGTCGCCGGTTCTGTGGAGGCCGTTACTTTGGAAAATAGCCACAGCATGGATTACGGGGAAAGGGGCTATGAGGATACCAAGGAAGCGCTGGAAACCGCAGGTATCCAGTGGGCAGATGGGGAAAATTTGCTCTGCTATGATACGGAACAAGGGATTCGCATCGGCATAGCCGCCCTAAAGGATCCTATCACCACCGAAAATTTGGCGGATGCTATAGAAGAGCTGAAGCGGCAGGGCGCCAAATTCATTGTACTATCGCTGCATTGGGGTGAAGAGCTGGCCGAAACGCCTTCCCAGGAACAGCAGGAATTGGCCCGCAAAGCCATTGACCTGGGGGCGGACGTCATTATGGGCCACCATGCCCATGTGGTGCAGACGATGGAGGTCTATCAGAACCGCCCGATCTTCTACAGCCTGGGCAACGTGGTATATGGCGGGAGCACCAATCCCACAGACTGGGATATTGCGCTGGCCCGGATTATCCTGGAATGCCAGCAGGGCGAAGTCGTAAAGGTAAAATGGATGGCCATCCCGGGCTCGGTGTCTGGCGAGGGCGAGGAAAACAACTACCAGCCACAGGTATATGCGCCGGGCACAGCCGACGCAATTCGGGTTTATGGCAAGCTGGGGATGAGCCATACGCAGCTTGCCGGATGGAAACGGCTATATGACGAGCTTTGGCCCAGCGAGGACGGGACACAAACGACTGCGGCACAAGCTGAATAGAAAGGAGCAATCGGGCATGAGCAAGATCCACTTTGGCACAGGCGGATGGCGGGCAATCATCGGGGACGACTTTACCAAGGCCAACGTCCAGCGCATGAGCTATGCGCTGGCTCAAAAGATGAAAGATGAAAAGGTGGAGGGCCGGGGCTTCTGCATCGGGTTTGACCGGCGCTTCCTCTCCCGGCAGTCAGCCATGTGGGCGGCTGAGGTGATGGCGGCCGAGGGGATTGTCTGCAGCATTATCACCCGAGAGGCGCCTACGCCGCTCATTATGTACACCGTAAAAAATTATGGTATGGATTACGGCATGGCTGTCACGGCCAGCCACAATCCCTATACCTATAACGGTATCAAAGTATTTATCAAAGGTGGGCGGGACGCCGATGAGGTGACCACCGGCGATATTGAGCGCTATATTGACGCGATCACCCTGGAAGAGATCCCCGCCATGGATTACCAAGAGGGCGTTCGCGCCGGCAAGATCCTTGAGATCAACCCGTTTAATGAATACATTGACTCCATTATCAGCACCATCAACATGGATGCCATCCGCGCGCGGAATCTGCATGTGGTGCTGGATCCCATGTACGGCGTATCCAAGACCAGCCTGTCGACGATCCTTCTGACGGCCCGGTGCGACGTTGACGTGATTCACGAGCGGCATGACACGCTCTTCGGCGGGCGGATGCCTGCGCCCAATGTGAACACATTGTCGGCGCTTCGCACCTTTGTGGTGGAGAATGCCTGCGATATCGGCCTAGCCACCGACGGCGACGCCGACCGTATCGGCGTCATCGACGATCAGGCCAACTTCCTGCACCCCAATGAAATCCTGGTGCTGCTCTACTATTATCTTGTGCGGTACAAGGGCTGGCGCGGACCGGCCGTGCGCAATATCGCCACCACGCATCTGCTGGATAAGGTTGCGGAGAGCTATGGCGAAAAATGCTATGAGGTGCCGGTAGGCTTTAAGCATATATCGGCCAAGATGATCGAAACCAACGCCGTCATCGGCGGCGAATCCTCTGGCGGGCTGACGGTGCGCGGCCATATTCAGGGCAAGGACGGCATCTATGCCGCGGCGCTTCTCGTGGAAATGCTGGCGGTTACGGGCCGCAAGTTGTCGGAAATTTATCAGGAAATCACGGACCAGTTCGGCTCCTTTGAGATGGCCGAGCGGGATTACCGCTTTACCCAGCAGCGGAAGGAACAGATTAATGACCTCTTGATGGTACGCAGGGAGCTGCCCGCCTTCTCCATCGAGGTGGATCATGTCAGCTACCTGGACGGCTGCAAGGTGTACTTTAAAAACGGCGGCTGGATCATCTGCCGCTTTTCGGGGACCGAGCCGCTCATCCGTATCTTCTGTGAGATGAGTACGCTGGATGAGGCTAATCGCATCGCCGATGAGATGAAGGCCTTTTTAGCGCTGTGATGACGGCATTGCAGCAGGCTGCGCGTTGGATCGGCCAGGCGCGCCGCATGATATTTTTAGGCGGGGCCGGGGTTTCTACTTTGAGCGGCATCCCAGATTTCCGAAGCGCCGGCGGCATCAGCGAAGATTTTGAAACCATTCTGAGTCACGCCTATTTCATGGAACATCCGGCGGAATTTTACAGCTTTTACCGCAGAAGCATGGTGCACCCCGAGGCAAAGCCCAATTTGGTACATCGAACACTGGCTCAATGGGAGCGGGCGGGCCTGCTTCAGGCAGTGATCACCCAGAATATCGATGGGCTTCATCAAGCGGCCGGCAGCCGACGGGTGCTGGAGCTGCACGGCTCTGTCCTGCGCAACCACTGCATGAACTGCGGCCGGGCCTATGGTGTGGAACAGGTGATGAAAGGCGGCAATCCGCCGCGCTGCGCCTGCGGCGGCATCGTGAAACCGGACGTGGTGCTGTATGGCGAGCCGCTGGATCCGGATACCTGGCAGGCGGCGGAGGAGGCCGTAGCGGAAGCGGATCTCATGCTGGTAGCGGGCACAAGCTTGCGGGTTTATCCGGCGGCCGGCCTTCTGCAGCGGCTGCGCCGAGGCCGCCTTGTACTGATCAATCGGGAGCCGACAGCGATGGACCGCCTTTGCGACGGCGTCATCCACGGAGAATTACAGGACGCCTTTGCCTACCTAGCCCAGGCAGTGGAAGGGGCGGATCATGGGGGAGAAAGAAATGAAACTTGACGAAGACGCCGGGCTTCCGTTGGTGTTCCGGGAGATGCAGCGTATGCATCGCTCCAGGCTGCAAAGGGTGCTCAACGAATATGGGCTGTATATGGGGCAGCCCATGATTTTATTCGCATTGGAACGTATTCCTGACGCAACCCAGAAGGAATTGGCCGAGGCGCTGCATATCAGCTCGGCCACCATTACGACAAGCCTGCAGCGTATGGAGAAGGCGGGCCTTTTGACACGAACCACCGACCCGCGGGATACCCGTTGCAACCATATTGTGCTGACTGAGAAGGGGAGGCATATATCCTCGGAATGCCATACAGCTTTCGCCCATATGGACGAGGTGATGTTCAGCGGGTTCACTCAGCGCCAGAAGGACGAGCTGAACCGCTATTTTAGGCAGATGATCGACAATCTCCAGCGGCTGGATGGGGAATAGCCCTGCCGGGAGCCGGAAGTGCAGGGCGGGAGCGGTGATGCCTGCGGCATTGAACCAGCGGCCGCCTCAGCTCGGCGACCATGGTGGACACAGTGGGGAAAGTGCATCGCCGCTTGTCCGGCAAAGGCGGCGGATCGATCTAACCAGCTATGACCGTTTGAAAGAAAAGAGGAGGGCGACGCGATGCAAAAGCCGCTGTACGACTATGACATCTATCCCAAGGTGGTGCTGGAGGGCAAGGGCACCGATATCCATATCCGGCCGATGAGCCCGGCGCTGGCCTTTGAACAGGATCGGGATTACGAGATTGAGATCCTGCCCACCACCGGCAGCCTGGAAGGGACGGATCAGGCGTATCCGCGGATTGCGGTGCACCCGCGGGACGGCGTATTGTCCTTCTTTTGGGCCTTTGAGGGCGAGCAAGAGTATTTTATTCGGTTACACCGTACGGACCGCGACCGGCCCTTTTTGTGCGAATGCCAGCTGTCGGTCTATTCGGTTAAACCGGATCTGTTCGGGCGCCGCCCCTACCGGGGCGATTTCCATGTGCATACCACCTGCTCGGACGGACGGGAAGCGCCGTCCTTCGTGGCGGCGATGTACCGTCAAAAGGGATTTGATTTCATGGCGGTCACGGATCATGGCCTGTGGGAGCCCTCGCAAGAGGCTATGGATGCCTATGCGGGAATCCCCATCGATTTGCAGCTTTTTCATGGCGAAGAGGTTCACGCGCCTGGAAATCATATTCATATCATCAACTTCGGCGGCAGCTTTTCTGTGAACGGGTTGTTTCGGGCTGATGAAGGGGCCTATTATGAAAAAGTGCGCGCGATTGAACGGCGGCTGCCCACGTTGGACGCGGGCGTGAACCGTTTTGAATATGCATCCTGCCTATGGTGCATTGACCAGATCCGGAAAGGCGGCGGTATGGCTATCTTCTGTCATCCGCATTGGCTGGACAACGTCTATCATGTGCCGGACGCCATGACCAGGGCCGTGCTGAGGGAAGGTATTTTCGACGCCTTTGAGCTGGTCGGCGGCCAGAGCCTTCAGGAGAATATGATGCAGTACGCCTTATACGGCGACCTGCGCGCTGAAGGATTGCAGATCCCTGTTGTGGGCAGCAGCGACTCCCATGGCGTGATTGACGGCAAAGAATTCAACCATATGAAAACCCTGGTATTTTCTCCCTCCCTGGAACTGGAGGACATCAACCGCTCGGTGATGGAGGGCTATTCGGTGCCCATAGACGAATACCCGGGAGAGCAGCCGCGCATGCAGGGCAGCTATCGAATGGTGAGTTACGCCCGCTTTTTGCTTGAGCACTATTTCCCCTACCATGATGAGCTTTGCTTTGAAGAAGGGCGGCTGATGCGGGCCTATCAGGCGGGAGATCAGCAGGCCGGTTCAGCGTTGAAACAGCTTAGCGGGCGCACCCGCCGGCTGCTGGAGCACTATTTTGCATAGAAGGGCCCAAGCCCATCAAGAAAAAGGAGAAGATCCATGATTGAAGACATTCTAGGCGTAGACCTGGGCGGCAGCAAAATGCACTTCATCATCTATCACGATGGTAAGCTGATTGAAGAACGCTATCCCACCGGCGTTGATTGCACTTCGGAACCCATCCGCGATCATCTATATGATTTTCTTGACCGGCTTGGGTTTAAGCCGCGTGCGATCGGAATGGCGATTCCCGGCGGCGTCAATGCCGAAGGGACGTTTATCACCCTGACAGACAGCCTACCGATGACCTGCTATACGCCGGCCAGCTATTTTACGCGGGACGGAATCCCCATCCGGATGCTGGGGGATATGCACTCGGCGATTCTGGCAGCGGCGGAGCCGTATCCTGACGACGTCAATGTAACCATTGTGATGATGGGTTCGGGCGTGGCCTACGGCAGCCGTACCTGGGATCAGGCCAGCGGCAAAGTGGTATATGGCGGTATGGATCTGGGTTACATCGTCTTTGATACGCCGGAAGGGCCTAAGCATCTCAACAGCATTGCCGGAGGGCGCAGCATTTTAAGGGCGGCGGGTATGGAAGGACCGGAGCTGGCCCAAAAAGTGCGGGAGAAGGATCCCAAGGCGATGGAGGTGATCGACCGCGTAGGCTATTTTGTGGGCATGGCCATGTCCACCGTACGCCTGACGGCCCATCCTAAGGTAATTGCGCTGGGGGGCGGCGCCAGCACCTATGAAGGCATGTTTGAGAAGATCCGCGATACCTTCGATAAGACATGCCTGCCGCTGTATCGCGAGGGTGTGGAGATTATCCGGCCCAATGTGCCGACTTCTCTGGTGGGCGAGGGCGCGATCATTTTTGCCCGCGACACCTTTTTCCCTGAGGAGCGCGGCGCATAGCCCGTTCATAGACAAAAAAATGCCGTCCCTTCACGTATTAGGCGAAGGGACGGCGCTTTTTTATGGACGAAGCGATGGGCTGTGCGTCCTCTCGGGCGCGGCGAAACGTGCTGGACGCTAGGGGGTGTTTAGCGGCTATTCGGCCCGACGCTTGCGGCTGGCAAAGATCGCATAAAGCAGCACTGCACCCGTTGCCGCCATAAGACCAATCCAGACGGTAATCGATTTTGTATCACCGGTTTTCGGATTATCTGCAGAGGCGGTAGTGGTTTCACTGTCCAGGGTAGTGGATGTGGACGTTGTGGTGGCGGAGGCACCGGTGGTTTTGATGGGCTGAGAGGGTTCTGTAGGCTCGGAAGGCTCCGTGGGCTCGGAGGGCTCCGTAGGCTGAGAGGGCTCCGTGGGTTCGGAGGGCTCTGTGGGCTGAGAGGGCTCCGTGGGTTCGGAAGGCTCCGTGGGCTGAGAGGGCTCCGTGGGTTCGGAAGGCTCCGTGGGCTGAG